>NZ_CP034413.3:2400000-3000000 GCF_005121165.3 Dysosmobacter welbionis
CCAGTCAACGGTTTTTTTCTTTCCCCGGACGGGGCAGATAACTTATTATGCAGAGCGGAGCCGATGTGCGCTAATCGGTTCCTTGTACTTTCTCCTTCAGCTTTCGGAAAGATGTATCACTGATGGCGTGTTCAATCCGGCAGGCGTCTTGTTCCGCTGTTTCCTGATCGACGCCAGCAGCGATAAACTGCTCCATAAAAAACAAATGGCGTTCATAGATTTTCTCGGCAATCTCCCGACCTATGACGGTCAGATGAAGGAACCCATCATCATCCACGGTCAGAAAACCTCCATTTTTCAAAACGCCTACCGCATGGCTGATACTCGGTTTGCTAAAGCCCATGTGCCGGGCAAGGTCAATGGAGCGGACCATGCCCATTTTCTTTTGTAGAACAAGGATAGCCTCCAGATAATCCTCCCCAGACGCATGAATCTTCATCAGTTCCTCCTTTATGCTTATTGTTGAATCCTCCACCCCTCAGCCTGTTCCCGAATCTTAATAAATTCCTGATAGGTTCCCCTTTGAGCCAGCAATTCCTTATGGGTTCCTTTCTGCACGACGGTTCCACCATCAATGACAAGAATTTGATCCGCATTTTCAATCGTCGCCAGTCTATGGGCAATCGTTATGATTGTTTTACCATGTGTCAGTGCGGAAATAGCCTCTTGAATCAAATGCTCATTCTCTGGGTCAATGCTGGCCGTGGCCTCATCCAAAATAACAATCGGCGCATCTTTCAGCATGGCTCTGGCAATCGAAATCCGCTGCTTTTCACCGCCGGAAAGAGAAGAACCGCCCTCCCCAATGACGGTATCATATCCATCTGGCAAGGCCATAATAAAGTCATGGCAGCGCGCTTCTTTTGCAGCGGCAATCATCTGTTCCTCCGAAGCGTCCGGGCTGCCGAATTTGATATTGTTACGGATTGTATCCCGGAACAGATATACATTCTGGAACACCATACTGATATTTTTTAGTAAGCTGTCACAGGTAAATTCTCGAATATCTGTTTCTCCTAAAGTGATTTTTCCGGCGTCAACATCATAAAAGCGTGCAATCAGGCTGCACAGGGTAGACTTGCCGCTCCCGGAGGGACCTACAATCGCTGTTGTGGTATTCTGCGGAATCGTGAAATTCACATCGTGCAATACAGTCCGTTTATCGTAACCAAAGGATACATCCTGAAAAGTAATGTCATACGAGGTCGGTGTAATATCTTTTCCGTCTTGGTCGATATATTCTGCATTTTCCAGAGCTTCCAGCTTATTCATAGCGGAATCTATAAGACCCAGCATGTGAGCCGCGTCGTTAATGTTTTCCACACTTCCAAAGATTACGAAAGAAAACAGAACAAACATCAGGAAATAAGCAAGACTCATTTGCCCGTTAAGTGTCTGCCATGCACAGATAAACACAATCCCCATAGATGCCAGTTTTAAGGAGAACAGATGCAAGCAGTTAAATGGCGTATAGCCTTTTTCTACTTTGATATGAATATTTTTCAAATCCGTATTTGCCTTGCGGAAACTTTCGATAGAAGCCCCTTCCTGTCCGAACGATTTAACGATGGACAGCCCGCGGATATATTCAATCGCAGAGCCAGACATATCCTCCATGGCCTGGTGCGTGATAGCAGCGGTCTTTTCACTATGCCTGCTGATACCATGTAAGGCCAATGAGGAAAAGGCAACGCCGACAACAGAAATCACTGCTGCGGCTGGACTCAGGAAAAGGAAACACAGGAGAATTGCAATAAACTTTGCATGTCCGTTGATGATGATGTCAACCATCTTCATTCCCTGCAATTCAAGTGTGGATAGCTCCGTGGTAACACCTGTCAGAATATCGCCCACGCTGTTTTTAGAAAAATATCCCAGAGGAACCCTTTTCAGCACATCGCCTAAATGGATTCGCTGCCCTGCGGCTACTTCATAACCAATGCTTTCCTGCAACACCGCCCGCAAATAAGAGAGTAGAAAGTTAAGCGCAATCGAGCCAACAATAATCCAAAGCGTCTGCCAGATCAGGGAGGATTCTATTGTGTTGCCTGCCCAATAAGCTGCGATTGCTTTATCAAGGGCATAAGCGGCAGCCATTGTAGGGATCGCCGTAGACAGGCTGCTGAAAAAGGAAAAAACAGAGCCAAGATAGAGGCGTCCCTTATATTTCTCCGCCCATTTAATGATCCGTTTCATAGACTTAAACATGAGCGGCCACCTCCTTCTTTTCACTCACAGACCAATTCTTCGCCCCGATGTGGGCTTTCCACATATCCGCATAAAGCGGACACCGCTTCAACAATTCTTTCTGCTTTCCGCAATCCACAATCCGGCCTTTTTTCAACACGACAATCTGATCTGCGTTCTGAATGGTGGAAAGGCGGTGGGCGATCACAAGAAGAGTTTTACCCTTTGATAACGCCATGATAGATTTCTGAATTTTATCTTCGTTCTGCGGGTCAGTAAATGCTGTCGCTTCATCCAAAATAACAATCGGGGCATTTTTGAGGATCGCCCTCGCAATCGCAATTCGCTGTTTTTCGCCGCCGGACAGCCTCTTTCCGGCATCACCGGCAGGGGTATCATATCCTTTGTCCAAACGCACAATAAATTCATCACAGCAGGCCGCTTTCGCCGCCGCATATACTTCTTCATCTGTGGCGTTTGGATTTCCAAGACGGATGTTTTCTTTCAGGGAGCAATTAAACAGGAAGTTATCCTGCGTCACAAAACTGACCAGTTCGGAAAGCTGGCGTATAGACAACTCTTTGATATTCTTCCCCCCAATGGTAATGTTGCCGCCTGTCACGTCCCAAAACCTTGCAATCAGACGGGCAATCGTTGATTTACCGCCGCCAGACGGTCCTACAAGTGCCGTAAAACTTCCCTCTGGCAATTCCAGGTTCACATCATGCAACACTTCATTTTGCTCGGAACCGTCATAGGAAAAGGTTACATGCTTCAACGCAATATCATTGTGAGGAATAGATACGATTTTCCCTGAATCCGGCAGTACAGGCAGGTTCAAAAGTTCATTTGCCGCCTCTACTGCATATTCCATAGACTTTGCTTCGTTAATGAAAGTGGTTGCTTTCATCAACGGTCCAACAATGCTGAGGGAAAGGATAATCCCCATTGCAAGCTCCGCAGGGGAGATACTTCCATTCTGCACCAGCAAAAGGCCGACAGGAAGAACCCCCAGGAGCGTTGTGGGCATAATCGCCATCATAAGGTTCATCGATTTCCATGTACTCTTAAACCATGCCAAGGTAAACTCTTTGAACGACTGGACAGCATTAACAAATTTTTCATAGGAGCTTGTGCTTTGGTTAAAGGCCTTTACAACCTCGATACCTTCCACATACTCGATAATAATACTGTTGACGTGGTTATTTGCCTCCATATAAGCGGCGTACTGGCTGTTATAGTTCCTCATAAGGAAAAACATAGGAATCATGGCCAGCACCGGAGCAATCAGAACCGCCAATCCCATGCGCCAGTCGATAACCAGCATCCAGATAAAAATTGCAACAGGGAGTAGGAGGTTAGAGGTCAATTCCGGGATCATGTGTGCCAAAGGCGGCTCTAAGTCCTCAACCTTATCCATGATGATATTTTTCAGATAGCCGATCCGCCGCCCCATCACTTCGCCAAGGGGAGCTTTCATCAGCCGGTCTGCAATTTTAAGCCGGATTCCTTCCAAAATGGTATAGGCTGAAATATGCGCCAGGATCGTAGAGATTCCATGGCAGGCAACCCGCAGCAGGTAGCCCGCTGCTCCAACCAGACACCAAATCAGAATGCCATTCAGGGTCACATTCTGATTGATAAATGCCAGCAGGATTTCATATACAGCCCAAAAAGGAATAAACCCTCCTGCAACGCTCAGAATGGCGCAGAATACCGAAAGAGCCATTTTCCCCTTGCATGGTGCAGCGAAGGAAAACAGAATTTTCACCCAATTATCTTTTTGCTGCTTCATTACAATCACCTTCCTTCTTTTTAGTCAGCAAAGAAAAAAGGATGGGTAGTCTTTGCTAACCATCCTCATTGTAGCAGTATTCAATTCTTCTTTCCTCTCCAAAACGGCATTTATGCACCGTTTAGAAAAAAGATTTTCGGTATTCCATCGGCGTCTGCCCTATCACCTGCCGGAAAGCTGTTGCAAATTTACTGGGGCTTTCATATCCCACAGCTCCGGCAATTTCCGCAATCCCTTTTTGGGAATCCTGCCGGAGCATTGTGGCAGCAACGTTCATCCGATAACGGCGAAGATAGGAATACATGGAATCTCCGAATATTTCCTTAAAGCAGGTTTTCATCCCCGTCAATGAAATCTGGAATCGTTCAGCTAATTCATCCATCGTGTAATGCTCCTGCAAATTTGCCGTAATAAGATCATGGATCGCTTTGATTTTTTCTACCTGCCCTTTATAGAAATAAGGGCGATCTTCTTTGGAATCAGAAAACTGCAAAGCGTCCAGATATAAAAGCAGCTCCATGGCTTTTACTTTATAGTAGTCACCTTTGATCTGCTGCGGGACAAAGTAAAGCTCTGAAAAAATATGTTCAATTCCTGGCTCATTATGAATCACAAACGGTTTCTTGTCATTGCAATACTTTTTTTGAAGCTCGTACAAATCAACAGAAAATCCGCCAAAAAAGTCTTTCAGCGCCGGCACAGCAATGTCCAGATCAAATCCCAGGGTCATCCCATGATAGTGGCAGAGTGGAAAGCAGAACCGTCCCGAATGGGAACGCCGGTCATCCACACGCATCTCATGCTCTTGCAAATAGCTATACGCATTATTGCCAATCTCGCTTTCGATCCGTCCCTCCCTGCAATGGTCTATATAGAGAAGCGAACTGTCCGTACTACTCTGAAAGTAGGAGGTACATTCTTTCAGGTGCATATCGCTATACATCACAAAAGCGCCATCAAAAATTTTGTGGGCTGTCATGGTTCCCTCGCCGCTCTCGTCAAAAAGCTGCAGGACAACGCAATCCTCAGTTTCAATGACATTTTTAACATTTGAGCCGCAGTTTATTTTACCATCAAACAGTTTGATTTCCGCCGCCTCCTTCCATCATAAAGAAATTAAATAACCGTTCCCGTCCTTCCGTATTCTGGAGGAAATAGCTTTCCTCCAATCTGCCGTTTTCCAGATGGATCACATAATTGCAGCACCTGAGTATAAATTCAGGATCATGGGTCACAATCACAATGGTTTTTCCTGAATCGGCAAGTTCTTTGACTGAATCGGCTACCTGCCTCATGTGAAAAAGATCAAGGCCGCTGGTAGGTTCGTCAAATAGTATAACCGGACGTTCAGAGGCAATCGCAGAAGCAATCGCCACACGTTGTTTTTGCCCTCCCGAAAGCCCCATGGGATGGCAGGCTTTGTACGGAAGCAAATCCATTTCTGTCAAGATAGCCTCTGCCTTTGCCACATTTTCAGGCGATTCATCCGAATCTTTTCCCGGCATACTTAACAGGACTTCCTCTAAAACGCTCTCTGTAAAAAGCTGATGGTTTACATCCTGCATGACCATATAGCATAGCTTCAGTCGCTGTTTGCTTGAATAGGAAGTACCATCTTTTTGGAGGATACCTTTACATCTTTTTTCCAATCCGCATAAGCAACGGGATAGTGTCGTTTTTCCGGCTCCATTGTGCCCGATGACCGCCGTTACATTTCCGGCAGGAAGCTCTATATTTTCCAGAGAAAGCGTTTCCGGCTGTTTCTTGTATGCGAAATGGAAGTGGTTCAGTTTCCATTTCCCCTGCCCTGAATGTAGACTGGCAGGCTCAATGTCTGCAAACTCACCCAGGCCAAGAGGCCGTAATCCCATTTTAGCTTTTTCCGCCGCCGGAATCAACTGAAATTCCGGCAAAGTATAATCCCCTTGTATTTCCCCGTCGCTTAAATATATGATCCTGTCTGCCAGATCATAAAGATAGTAGAGCCGGTGCTCCGCAATAATAATTGTTTTGCCCTGTGACTTCAATATTTTTAACAGTTTCCGAAAATCAGCGATGGAATAGGCGTCAAGGTTGGAAGATGGCTCGTCCAAAACAAATACATCCGGTTCCACAGCGGCGGCAGATCCACAGGCGATTTTTTGCTTTTCCCCACCGGAAAGGGAGAAAACACTTCTGTCCAGCAGATTTGTAAGGTTCAACTGCTCTGAGACCAGCTTTACCCGCTTTCGGATTTCTGCTTCTTCCAATCCATGGTTTTCACATCCAAAGGCAATTTCGCTGGTCGTATCCACATTAAAAAATTGAGAACGTGGATTCTGAAAAACAGAACCCACTTTTTTTGATATATCAAACAGGGAAAGCCCGCTCATATCTTCTCCATCAAGCATGACAGTGCCTTCCAGCTTTCCATCGTAATAATGAGGAATCAGTCCGTTAAACAGCCGTGTCAGTGTGGTTTTACCGCAGCCCGATGTTCCGCAGAGCAGTACAAAATCCCCGTCGTTAATAGACAGGTCAATATTTCTTAATGTTCCGTGTCCTTTCCTGTCCCCAATGTCAGTTTCATTTGGAGGGTAGGAAAAAGAAACTTTTTTACATTCGATCATAGGCCTACCTCCCTGTAATCATCGTGACAATAGGAATTGCAAAAGCCACCACACATAGCAGCAGGAAAAAAACATCCTGCACATGAAAGCCGATTTCGCAGATGTTTGTCCTCTTGACCGGACCGCCCAATCCTCTTGTCAGGGCTGCTGCATTTAATTCTTCCCCGATCTTGACGGAACACATGATAACAGGGACAAGCCTGTATTCCAGCATTGCACTGGCTTTGCCCCCGCCAAAACGGATTCCTCTCATTTTCATAGCGTCCCCTATGGCATTATATTCTTCTACAACAGTAGGGAAAAATCGGAATATCACGGACATAGGAATGATGATCTGCTCCGGTAAATGCAGCTTCTTCATGGAGGCAACAAACTCGCTGACCGTCGTTGTCCTGACCGTGATGTATCCCATCATAATCCCCGGCACAAACCGCATAAAGAAACCGCAGATTGCAACAACAAGAAAGTTAGGAAGGCCGGACAGGTGGGGGAGCGCCCATAGTTGCAATATATAGCTGCCGCCATATAAAACAAAATAGATAACCGATCCCTTCCACGATTTTTCCGTGAGCAGCAGGATCAATGGAACAGCAGCCAAAATAGGAGCAAACTGTTTAGAAACAGCCCCACCTCCGCCGCTCAAGACAAAGAGGGCAATCGTGACAAGCAATGCCAACTTTGTCCGAGGGTCTAACGACAGGCCGGTTTCCTTTTTTTTGCTTGCTAACAATTCACGGCGCATTATGCAATACCCGCACGCTTAAAGTGCTTTTTGAAAATTTTCTGGCCGATCACACCGCCGATCACGCCGCAAACGAACCCGGCAATCAAAAGAAGGGGGAGCGTATATGCCGAGATATAGCTCATAATGGAATCTGCATACTCTTGTCCATAACCGCTGATTAGCTGCTGATAGTAGCTGTCCCGTGTTGCAACAATGGGGATGTAGTTTCCGATGATCCACATAGAAAAAACACCATGCGATATGATTCCTTTTTTTGCACTCTTATAATCGCCGGATTTCAAAACAAGATCAGCCAGGACACCGAACACGGCACCGGTAATAATGCTCCAATACCCCATGCCGGTCAGCAACATTAAAATACCGCAGATCAGTCCTGTCAGCGATACCATTCCAAACTTCTGGACTTTAGAATAATACAGCATCATTACGATTCCGCCAATCAGCGGAACCAGCACGATCAGAAGCGGAAGAAAAATAGGGATAAATCCCAGCATGGCAATCGCCATCATCACCACAAAATAGATCGCAGTGAAGATTCCAACATTGATAAGGTCTTTTCCTTGTAGTTTATTCATTATTTGGTCCTCCTGTTTGCTTTTGTGTTAGCACGAACTAACCGCATTTCAGTATAGCAGATATGTCAGTATGTTTCTTCTCCAAAAAGGCATTTTCGCTCCAAATAGACAATTACTTTGCTTTTGCTATCTTTACGGGGAGTGATTGCCTGCGTGTGTGCGTGAGCATAGAACTATTCAACATTGAACAGAGGCGGTTCTTGCATAATTTGAAATGGAAACAGCCAAAATCACCGCTTCAAATTGTAGTATTAGTAGAGGGAGAAATAGAAGGTAGGGTTTCGATAGCAAGCACAGCAAGCGAGTACCCGCTTGCGATTTTTCGGATTTTCAGGTCCCTTGCCCGAAAATGAAAAATGTTTGTTGGGATAATCTCAAACTCTTATGAAGAATGGAGGCAGCGCATGGCGAACCGAAAACGGAATATCCAGATGAATTTTTATGTCACAGAGAATAAAAAACGGCTCATAGATGAGCGGATAAAACTGATAGCCTCCCTACCGCATTCTATATCATTCTCGTTTGGCAACGAACTAAAAGCTGAAATCTGCAATTCATCCTCATAGTTCAATTAGTAGCCGGAAACGCCATAATCATGGAGCAACCATGTTATCAAAAAGGAATCGGCATAATCAGTCCTGTTCTCAAGCACAATAAGGTTATTCCTTTGTGCAAATCGGAACGATAAAATATATTTGAGGTGAACGATTATGCCGATTGATGATTTAACTGCTTTAGGGCAAAAAATGCGGGAAGCCAGAAAGAATAAAGAACTGACACAACAGGAACTTTCCGATCTAAGCCATGTTTCTGTAAAGCAAATTGCCAATATCGAAAAAGGGAAAATGAACCCGTCCTATTTGATTTTGAGAGCATTGGCAAAAGTCCTGCACATCTCTTTAGATACGCTTATAAATCCAGATATTTCTCTGGAGGATGAGGGTGTCAATCAGATGAAAATGCTTTATTCCAGCTGTCCGCCAGAAATGCGTGACACCCTGTTGCATCACACCCAGGAAACGATGAAAGAGCTAACAGAGTTGTCCGAGAAATTTGAAATGAATTGAGCCAGTGAGTGAAGTTTAACGATTTTCTCACTGGTTCTTTTTATTTCCAGAGAAAAGAGGCAAGCAATGCCGGTGTTAATACACACCGACCTGCAGAGAAGAAAATCCCTTTGTGATTTTCCTCTCCGCTTGCTTGTTGAGGGCAGCACCCCCAAGCCCCTTTGAACACAGAATTTCATTCTGTGGCTGCGCGTTCTGCGAACGCTTTTGACCAGGACCAGCTTACCGCTGGCCGTGGTCTTTTTCTTTTTCAACATCCTGTTCTACCTCCATTTTCAGGACCCGATCCACATTGGCCTTTGCCGTTAAAAGCTCCCGCATTTCTTCACGGGAACGCCGGTACTCGGCATAGGTCTTTTTCTTTTCTTCCAGCAATTTCGCATACTCTGTCTGCAACTCTTTGACCTTTGGCAGCTTCTTGACGCCCATCTCATCAAAGGCATTCTTAGCAGCTTGGTGGAGCAGAATTTCTTCCTCATGTTCTTCCCTGAATTTCTTAGAGTAACCCGCCTTGCGGTATGCCACATAGACCTCACGGGTTTTGGCATAATTTACGATGTGAGTACGCAGAACAGCGATCTCTGCCATGCGCTTTTCAGCCGCTTTGATCTGCGCCGAAAGTTCATTGTGATGTGCCGTGGCAGCCGCAGCCTTTTCTTCCAAAACCGCATACTCCAGCAGGTTATGCTCTGACAGGTAATTCATGGTCTGCGCCATCTGTTTGAGGTTGAACACCTTAGCCCATCGAGCATAGCCAGCGCCTTTTCCAGCCTGCAATTTTGCCTGAATGTCCACCAGCAGATTGACCTTCGGCGGCACTGCCTGTGTGACCGTTTTCTTTCGTGGGGTATGCGTTTTCTTCCCAGAAAGAACTGCCTGTAAATCTTCCAATCCATATCCTTCGCCCAGGCTGTCCATACGGGCTGCTTTCTCCCAACCGGGGAGCTTCAGACGATACGATTTTCCACGCTTTGATACCTCACAGCCGGACTCTTGCAGCAGCTTCAGCAGCTCCTCAAAATTAGCAGGACTTTGTGATAATGCGTTGTCAATCGCCACACGCAGCAGCTCTCGATGAGAGGGCTTTGCCTGATCTCCCAGCCACTTGTTATAGCTTTTTCCGTGAGGTTTCGGATTCTCTACAATGGACAGTCCGTTTTCAATGCAGATTGTATCACTTAACCGGCGAACCGCCTTGGTGCTGCCCCAAAAGTTTCGGAATTTCCGGTCATATTCTAAGCTGACCGATGACCAGATAATGTGATTATGAATGTGCGACTTGTCTATGTGAGTGCAGACCACAAAGGCATGTTTGCCTTTAGTAAAACGCTTTGCAAATTCTACGCCCAGCCGGTTTGCTTCTTCCGGGGTAATCTCACCAGGGCGGAAGGACTGGCGCACATGATAGGCTATCACATCATCTGCGCCGCGCACCCGTCCGGTAGCGGCAATGTACTGCCGCTTTGCCAGAAGGAATTCTGCATCCGCAGTCCGGCTGTCGCACGCATAACTGGTAATAAGTTTGCCGTTATCTGTTTTCTGTGGATTTGCTACATAGTCGATGATGTCACTGATCGCCCGACTCTCTGTGCGGCCTTTGCCGACATGAAGCGGCATGATTCTTGTAGTTGCCATAAAAAGCCCTCCTCGTATAATAAGTTTCAAAGTTAATAGTTTCAGGTATCAGCAGGCTTTGAGGTGCCCGTGATACAATAGCTGTAGGACAGCAGGGTCAAGTTCTGAGTCCTCCGGTTGAGCCGTAAGGCTACTTCACTGAAAGTCTGTTCCCCTGAACCGGAAGTTAGCTGCAAACTCATTGGCTGTTTGCCTGGGACAAGACCGCCCTTTCAGCAGTGAGGGCTATCGCATTGGTCTGCCCAGGAATGATTCTGATAAGCGAGGGTGCCAGATGCTCCGGTTATCATGGGTATCTCAAAGCCTGCTGGCCTGAAATCTCCATGCGGGGAGGTGAAAATTGTGAATCCACTATTCGTTGGCATTGATGTGAGCAGCAAGAACAATGTGGCCTACCTGATGAAACCGGACGGCAGCAAACACTCCAGCTTCTCCGTGCAGAATAACCTTGGCGGTGCTAAACTGTTATCAGAGAGAATCGTATCGGCACTTGGCTCCATGCAGCTTGAGCGTGTGGTGATTGGCCTGGAGGCCACCTCCATCTACGGGGACAGCCTAGTCTATGCTCTTCGTGAGGATGGCCGCTTGGGGCGGTTTCAGAGGAAAATCCATGTTCTAAATCCAAAGCAGGTGCGGAAATTCAAGGAAGCCTATTCTGACCTGCCAAAGAACGACTGGGTGGACGCCTTTGTGATTGCCGACCATCTCCGTTTCGGCAGAATCAACAGGGAGGTCTACATGGACGATTACCGCTACAAAGCCCTGCAAACCCTTACCAGAGCCAGATTTGATGTCATCCAAAACTTGACCCGGGAGAAGCAGCGGTTCGCCAACTACTTATTCCTCAAATGCTCCGGCATGGCCCAGGACAAAGACATTCAGAACACCAGCGCCACCACCATCGCACTCATGGAACACTTTGAAACCGTGGATGACTTGGCGAATGCCGACCTGGAGGAACTGACTGCCTTTATTACTGAAACAGGCCGTGGCAAATTTGCTGACCCGGATGCTACCGCCAAGGCAGTTCGGGCTGCAGCCAAAGGCTCCTATCGGCTGCCCAAAACAGTAAACGACACTGTAAACCAAGCAATGGCTGTTTCTATTGCCTCCATGCGCGCCTTGAAAGGGCAGGTCAAAGTATTAGATAAGGCCATTGAACAGCAGTTTGAAATCATTCCGAACACTTTGACCTCCATCCCCGGTATTGGCAAGGTCTACTCCGCCGGTATCATTGCTGAGATTGGTGATATCCACCGTTTTGATTCCCAAGCCTCGGTTGCCAAATACGCCGGCCTTGTCTGGAACAGGAGCCAGTCTGGCGACTTCGAGGCCGAACACTCCAGAATGATTAAATCCGGCAACCGCTATCTCCGCTACTACCTGCTGGAAGCCGCCAACTCCGTGAGAAGATGCGACTCCGAGTTCCGGCGTTACTATGACCTCAAATTCAAAGAGGTCAACAAGTACCAGCATAAACGCGCACTCGCTTTAACTGCCAGAAAACTGGTCCGGTTGGTCTTTCGGCTGCTAAAGGACAACCGCCTGTATATCCCGCCGGAGGGCTGAGAGCGCAGCTTGCCACTCTGACTCATAGGCCCTGTTTCAAAATTTCTCAGGGACAGGGCTTTGGTTGGTGTTGCCTTTTTGCTGTCTACACAGTGCTTTTTACTCTGTTTCGCTTAAAATTTTCTTGCATCACCTACTTGACTTCATACCATTGGACTTTCAAAATATTTTCTCTGAACTCTTTGTGCCTATCGTTGAAATAAACTCTCCTTATGGGTATAATATAAAGAAACTACCAATACCTCAAAGGAGGGATTTTATGATAGAACAGCTCATTGCTGAAGCAACCGAATGTGATTTCAAAGTTGCTCTCGAAACAAAAAAGCCAAAAAGCTGGTTAAAAAGTGTCAGTGCCTTTTCCAATGGGATCGGCGGCACTCTGTTTTTCGGAGTCTCTGATGACCGGGAGCCTATCGGCTTGTCAGATGTTCAAAAGGATGCTGAAGCGATCAGCCGCTTAATCAAAGAACGAATCACACCATTACCTCAGTTCATCTTAAAACCATTACAGGAAGATGGTAAAAATCTATTAGCTCTGGAGGTTTCTCCCGGCCGCAGCACCCCATATTATTACAAGGCAGACGGCGTGATGGAAGCATATATCCGTGTTGGAAATGAAAGCGTAATTGCCCCTGATTACATTGTGAATGAACTGATCTTAAAGGGAACCAATCAGTCCTTTGATACCCTAACAACAGACGCGGTAAAAAAGGATTACAGCTTTACACTTCTGGAAGCAACCTATCTGGAACGGACCGGTCTCCGCTTTGAGCCATCCGATTATGTTTCCTTCGGTTTGACTGATAAAAATGGACTCCTGACCAATGCCGGAAAACTCATGACCGATCAGCACACGGTTTATAACTCCCGTATGTTCTGTACCCGGTGGAATGGCTTGGAAAAAGGCTCTATCTTTGATGATGCGCTGGACGATAAAGAATACGAGGGAAATTTGATTTATTTACTGAACAGCGGCAGTGAATTTATTCGCAATAATTCCAAAGTCCGTTTTGTCAAAAAGGCACAGTATCGTGTAGACAAGCCGGATTATGCTGAACGAGCTGTGACAGAGACTCTTGTTAATGCGCTTATCCATCGTGATTATATTGTGCTTGGCAGCGAAATCCATATTGATATGTTTGATGATCGGGTGGAAATCACATCTCCGGGCGGTATGTTTGGCGGCGGCTCAATTCAGGAATACGATATTTACAGTATCCGTTCCATGCGACGAAACCCTGTGATTGCTGACCTGTTCCACCGCATGAAGTACATGGAACGCCGTGGAAGTGGCCTACGCAAAATCGTCAGTGAAACTGAAAAGCTGCCTGGATACACAGCGGCATATAAGCCTGAATTTTCCTCAACAGCAACAGATTTCAGAGTTATTTTGAAAAATGTGAATTACCATCTTAGTCAGAAAGACTTAGTCAGTGACCAAGATTGTGACCAAGTTAGTGATCAAGATAAATCACAGGACATCCTACACGCAGTCTTGGATTTTTGTATAACAGAAAAAAGCAAACAAGAAATTTGCTCGTTTATTGGTTATCGAAATCTCACTTATTTTACAAGAAAATATTTGAATCCTCTACTGGCAAGTGGCCAGCTTAAAATGACTATTCCAGATAAGCCAAACAGTCGAAAACAAAAATATATTACAGTTCGTTCCGAATAAACAGAGAAGCAGGGCATTGGGTCTCATCTCCCATTGTCCTGCTACTTTTCATTCTAAATTATATTCACATCATTTACCCATACACCCAATCCTGGATTGCAAATTTCAAACTCTGTACCTTGCCCAGCAGCCAGATCGCAGCCAGCGGCAGCCCCATCGGGCTAATCAAAAAAGCTATAACCAGCAAAATCACACCATTCTGCGGGGAATAGGTAATAAGCACAGCCACGCCAAGCAGAGCAATTACCGTGCTGAGCAGACCAAGCACCAGACCGGATATGTAGATCAGCCCCATGCAGAGCCAGACAAAAAGCGTCAACACCAAAATGACCGGTGCAGTTACAATCATCAGCAGGCATTTCAAAATCTTCATTCCAGTTCTCCCCTCCAACGCTCCAGATACCGTTTGCACAGGACATCCGCTTCTCTCTCATCATCTTCCGTCAACTCCCGTCTGCCTTTGGTCAGTTCAATCTCCACATAAGTCCGGTAATCATCAGCTAAGAGATTGAACAGTTCCTTGGGAGTATGGCACACCTCGCCAGAGCAATAGTGAAAATCCTGGTCAAATTCAACCCTTACACATCCATGGCGGCTGATATAAACTTCGATGGTCTCGTCTGCGGTCAGGTAATCCGCAAAAATCTCCAACACTTTTTCAAAGGTCAGCATCTGTTTTCACTCCTTTGCTTCACTTTTTATTCTACTCATATTATCCGGTACGGACAGTCAAAAAACAAGGATACCGCCAAAAAGAAAAAGCGGAGGAAGGTGCGGCGAAGAAACGCCGTTCCTCCCTCCGCAAATGGAGTATCTATCCCTGTTATGAAAGTTTAGAAAGCTGAGTAAGGATTTGACTCACACCCTCCCATAGCTGTTCCTGCCGCTGGGATATATCCTCCAAGTCAGCATCATAAACCCGCCCGGTCTCATGCACTTTGCGGGTCAGCTGATTTAAGTTGTTGCTGCTTCGGCGCATCAGGGAAACCAACTCCTTCAGCTCCGGCAGATCCAGTTTGACCACATACCCATCCAGTGCCATTTTCCGCAGATAGGCACTCAGATTTTCTGTTCCGTATTGCTGCATCTTTTGATGGATCAACTCCAGTTCCTCTGCTGACACCCAAAACAAAACCGGCACATCCCGCTTGCGCTTTGCCATGGTTATCGCTCCAGCTCCCGTTTTTTCGGGGCGGCAGACTTATGGGCGGGCAGCTCTTGTTTGAGCTTATCCCGTACTGAGGGACGGGACGGTTCCAGTTTTTCTCTCTGGGTACGGCTGCGCTGCTGTTCTTCACGCACCAGATCAATAAAACCATCCAGCACAGCAGGGTGGCTGTTTAAGGCATAACCACAACGGACGGTTTCGGGATTATCATTAGGAATGGTCTTGGCCCATTCTTTGTTGCGTCGGGAGTAGCGCCCATCCCAGTCCTGAAGCTGGACCGTGTTAGACAGAACCATAGATACACGCTCCATGCCATAGGTCTCGATCACACCCTTTGCCGCATCGTGGCTGAGATACATTCCGTCGAAGTGTTCCCGCACCGCCGCTTCAATGGACTCCTTGCATTGGAGATTTACATTGTTGGAAGCTCGGTACTGCTCCAGCTCCCCATGTTCTCTCGCATAGGCAGCAGAATGCGGATAGACCGGTGTTGTTCGCAGTTCCTCTTTAGCTCTGCACACATCGTCGGCACGGTTCTCAATGCTGTCCCGGATCACATCCATATAGCCGGTCTCCAGCTTTTCAAAATAACGGTACACATCCGCCAGCGGCGAGGGAGATTCCAAAAGCGCCTGGGCCTGTGCGTCGGTCAGCTCCAGCTCCTCCATTGCCATCACGATGTCCTCCCGGATGGTGTACTCATAGGCATGGTTTAAGACTTCTTCCGGGGGCTGGCTTTTCAGCCAGTCCCGGAACTTGTCCTGTTCGGCAGCCATCTTTTCATAAAGAGCTGTATTCAGATCGTTAGTATTCATGTTATCGCACCTCCTCATGCTGCTTTGGTTTCTTGTCTGTACTGCGGGGTTGCACCGGGCGTTTTAGGTTATCCAGCACCGAAGGCCGTGTGCTTTTGGCAACAACAGACTCGGTGTGTGCCTGCCCCTTTCCGTCGATGTTGAGCAGGGTATCCAGCTCCACCAGACGGGCGTTTTTGCTTCTCAGTTCTTCTTCATAAAGGAATGGCTTTCCGACTTCCTCCTTTGCGGCAGCCTGCTGCTGATAGAGGTTATCCAGCTGGGCCTTTGCCGCCTCCAGACGCTGGGGCATCTGGGCGAGGGCATTGTCGATACGGGTAAGATTTCCGCGAGGGTCTGTACCAAGGGTTGCCCGGTGGGTCATCTGTCCTTTCAGCAGGAGCGTATACTCCTGTTTCCAAGCGGAAAATTCCACGGACATGGCATAACCCCGGTAGTTGCCGATCTGCACCGGATCGGAGGTTTTGACCTCCTTGCAGGCATCCAAAAGGGCTGCACCGGCGTTCTCCTTATCGGTCAGCAGGTCTCCACGAATCTCCATACCAGCAAAACCGTCCTCCGGGTGCGGGTGAGCTGCCAAAACCTCCAGATCGGATTCAAAGCCCTTGATAAAACCTTTGTGCTTTTCAATCTCCTCCGGGAAGTATTTGAGCAGCTGGTCCTCCAGACGATATTGCTTGCTCTGGTGGTCGGCTTTCATCAGTTTCAGGCGGGATACCTCCACATCCAAATCCATACGCTCCTTGATACGGGGGTCTCCAGCACACAAAGCCTTGATCTCGGCAAAGGAAAGCGCCGTTTCATCCACATCATCGCAGGAGCGCACCGGCGATTTAGAAGTCATGATCTGGGAAATGAATTTCTGCTTATTCTCCACCGTCTGCCAGAGGTATGCGTCAAAGGTTCCTTCGGTCACATAGCGGTACACATGGACAAGAGGATTCTGGTTGCCCTGGCGCTCGATACGGCCCTTGCGCTGGGCAAGGTCTCCCGGTCTCCACGATAGCGATAGGTAAGGTCTGAGCGGTGCGCCAGCACCGCTTTCCACCTTTTCCCCCGCTTCACACCGTGCATGCGAGTTTCCCCGCACACGGCGTTCCATCATTACAAAAGAATCATTAGAATAGTAAGAATTTCAAAGCTAAGAAACTGTATTAAATCTCAGGCTGTCCTGTCAGAACTCGCAGGGCGTTCAGTTTTGCTAATGCCTTTTTATCAAGTTGGAAAAGGTTCAAGTACACGACAATGGTATTTGGGTCTGTAGCATGAATCAGTCGGTGAATATCCCGGTGGACAATTACCAGATTCATATACTTGTCTGTGCCGCCCCTGCACAATGGCTGTTTGTGGTGACAATGTATTTCATCAAGCCAAAGCTCTTTTCCAGTCACAGCGCAACGCCCGTATTGTGCGGCATAAAGGGAAATCCTGTTGTCCATGTACTCAACACTTCGTCGTGGCTCTTTTATGCGCATCAGCGCAAGCATAATCGAAGTGTTGATGCCAAGGTTCTTGTGAATTTCCGCTCTACCCTCCGGTGTGTATTTACAAACCTTTTTCTTCTTGAACAATGGGGTTTTGGTCTGAATATATCCGACAGGTGCTACGGTTTTACTGCTGATAAAGCGAATTTGTTTGCTATCACCGTAATTCTTGCGGATATAGACCTCATTGATTTGCCCCTTTTTCGTAAGCCTGCCATAAAGTCTGTTCTTCATCACTGTAGACACTGCCCGGTGTATCTGTTCACAATCCGTTGCAATCATGGTTGCATAGCGGTAGTAGTTGTGAATTCCGAATACCATCGAATTGTACAGAGTAATTTCTCTGGCTTCGTCATCTCGGTCTTGAACATGGGCAATCTGCTTGACCTGCTCAATAAGAGCGGCTGTTTCTTTTGAAATGGCTTTTTCAGTCATATGCGATTTAACCACATACCGTTTCCGCTTCTTGACTGCTTTCATTTCAAATCCAAGAAATTTGGAGTAGTGCCGTTTCAGATTAACGATTTTCGACTTTTCTTCACTGATTTCCAGTTTGAGCCGGTCTTGCAGCCACAGTTTTACAGCAATGAATACTTTTTCTGCATCACTGCGTTTCCGACAAAATAACTTGAAATCGTCTGCATAGCGGACAATATGCACTTCCTTGAGTTTAGTGGTATTTTTGAAAGCACCATAAATCGCCGTTTT
Organism: Dysosmobacter welbionis; assembly: GCF_005121165.3. Lineage (NCBI taxonomy): Bacteria > Bacillati > Bacillota > Clostridia > Eubacteriales > Oscillospiraceae > Dysosmobacter > Dysosmobacter welbionis. The sequence continues at coordinate 2,418,036 of NZ_CP034413.3, forward strand.
ATTGATTGTGCCATTTGGCCGTACTTCACAGCTATACTCATATTTGGTGGGCATATTCTCCCATTGGGAGGCAATCCACCAATCAAGTTCATTCAGTACGATATTCGATAGGAGCGGTGAGAGAATGCCTCCTTGTGGCGTTCCTTTTACTGGATGCTCAACCGTTCCGTCTGGCATAATAATCGGTGCTTTTAACATCTCTCGGATGATGCACAATAGCTTTTTATCCCGTATACCCATATGCCAAATCTGCTGTATCAATTTTGTGTGGTTGACATTATCAAAGAAACCCTTGATGTCTACATCGACCACAAAATATAACTTTTGCAGATTTATCATCTTGTAGCACTGTGCAATCGCATTCTCGGCTGACCGGTTTGGGCGAAAGCCATTGCTCCGCTCATAAAATTTAGCTTCGCAAATTGGTTCCATTACCTGCAAAATACATTGCTGAACCAACCTACCCACGATTGTCGGGATTCCAAGAGGACGCATTTTGCCATTGGGCTTTGGGATTTCTACCCGCTTGACAGGCTTTGGCTTATAGTACATTAGCTTTCTCTGCACGATACGGACATACTGCTCTACAGGAAGTTTTTCAATATCCCTGATAGTTTGCTTGTCTGTACCGGCTGTATAGCTGCCACCATTCCGCTTTATATTTCGGTATGCCAGCCGGATATTTTCTTCGCTGCTGATTATGTCCATCAGCTTTGTAAAGATTTTACCTTGCTGGCTTTCCGCATACAGTCGGTCAAATACTGGCTGCAAATCGTAGTATTCTGAGTGCCTTAGTTTCTTTTGCTTTGTCATAGGCAACACCCCCTCTGGGCTGTTTTTCTTTGTCATACTCGAAGCTATGAATGTTCTTACCTATAACTATTTTTTGTAATGACTGGTGGCTGTTGCTCCGCTCCCATTACAGGAGCATCTTTGCTCGTGCCACCACTTTCACAGCAATTAAAGGTGCTTATTTTCTTCGTCACCACCGCAATCATGCGTTATGCTGCTTCCCACGTTCCGATAATTCTATCTATACATATATACTTAGGTGCTTGCTCTGAGCCTGCCAGTCCAACAGTGCCTGTAACACTGTAAGGTGTTTCGTAACTGCCATTTCTACTAAACCTCGCTGGCTGCCGTTTTTCAGACCGGCGCACATTTCTATACGCTCCTCGGTTTAGACCCGTACATTCGTAAGTTCGTCAGGTATTTCTACCATTCTCACCATATATATTTTGTAGACCCCCGGCATATAGGTCACAGCCTCCACCTCTGGAGACCTTTCGTTTGCGTTGTATCACAGCCGCAATTACGGTGACTCTCTGCCGACTTCACCGAGCTTCAGACCGCATTTCTGCCGCCTGTCGGAGTATCAGAGTAGGCATTTCAGGGCGTTACCCCGTCATTCTACCTATCGAATTATCAGTTCTATAAAGCATAGTCCTGCGGCTCCTTTCAATCCACAGAATATATTTTTAATGTGCTTTACGCCTAACCTTTTCAGTTAGGAACGTGTCGCACGACAGTCCAGGTCATGAAGTGCCACCAGACGGTCCTGCACATTGGTGCCTGCGCCCATCTTGGCGGTGCTGCCCAAAAGGACACGAACCTGACCGGTACGGACTTTAGAGAACAGCTCCTTTTTCCGCACTTCGGTATTGGCTTCATGGATAAAAGCGATCTGGTCGGCAGGCATCCCCTGGGCAATGAGTTTCTGACGAATATCGTCATATACCGTAAAGACCGGTTCCTGCTCCGGCAGAGGCACAGCGCCTTCCAATGCGTGAAGCAGTGGATTATCCAGCGTTTTCGCCGCCTTGCTTGCAGGAGCTTTGGCCTGTGGTGTAGAAATGTCGCAGAACACCAGCTGGGTCAGCTTGTCAGCTTTGCCGTCCCGCCAGATCTGCATGATGTTGTCCACACACTGATTGACCTTTGTGCCAGGTTCGTCCGGCAGCATCTGGTTGACGATCCTCTGGTCAAGCCCCAGCTTACGGCCATCCGAGGTAATCTTGAGCATGTTATCCTGGGACGGGTCAACAGTTCCGCTGTGTACCAGCGATGCACGCTCCGAAAGAGCTTTGACCATTTCCTGCTGATGTTCGGTAGGCTGCGCCACGATGTTGTGGTATTCCACTTCCGGGGTAGGCAGATTCAGCTGGTCGGCAGTCTTAATGTCGGCCACTTCTTTGAACAGGTTCATCAGCTCCGGCAGATTAAAGAACTTGCTGAATCTCGTTCTTGCCCGGTAGCCGGTGCCTTCCGGTGCCAGCTCCAATGCTGTGACGGTCTCCCCAAATCGGGAAGCCCAGCAGTCGAAGTGGGTCATGTTCAACTCTTGCAGACGTTCATACTGAAGGTAACGCTGCATGGTGTAAAGCTCGGTCATGGAGTTGCTGACCGGGGTTCCGGTTGCAAAGATAACGCCACGGTTTCCGGTAATCTCGTCCATATAGCGGCACTTGGCAAACATATCGGAGGATTTCTGCGCGTCCGATGTGGAAAGACCAGCCACATTCCGCATTTTTGTGTATAGAAACAGGTTTTTATAGTTGTGGGCCTCGTCCACAAACAACCGGTCCACACCCAGCTGCTCAAAAGTCACCACATCGTCTTTTCGCCCCTCGGCTTGCAGCTTTTCCAATCTGGCTTCCAGAGATTTGCGGGTGCGTTCCAGCTGCTTGACAGTAAAACGCTCGCCGCCGCTGGCCTGCACCTCTGCAATCCCCTCGGTGATCTCGTCGATCTGTTCATAGAGAAGCCTTTCCTGACGCTCCCGGCTGATGGGGATACGCTCAAACTGGCTGTGTCCCATGATGATGGCGTCGTAGTCACCGGTCGCAATACGGGCGCAGAACTTCTTGCGGTTATGGGTCTCAAAGTCCTTTTTGGTTGTGACTAAGATGTTGGCAGAAGGATAGAGGCGCAGAAACTCCGATGCCCACTGCTCAGTCAGGTGGTTGGGAACCACAAAGAGAGATTTCTGGCACAAGCCCAGGCGTTTGGCTTCCATCGCAGCGGCCACCATCTCAAAGGTTTTGCCCGCGCCTACTTCGTGTGCCAGCAGGGTATTTCCGCCATACAGCACATGGGCGATGGCACTTTTCTGGTGTTCCCGCAGGGTAATGGCCGGGTTCATGCCGCCAAAAGTGATATGGCTGCCATCATACTCGCGGGGACGGGTAGAGTTCATTTCTTCGTTATACTGGCGCACCAAAGTCTGGCGGCGCTCCGGGTCTCTCCAGATCCAGTCCCTAAAGGCTTCCCGGATAGCCTGCTGTTTTTGGGCAGCCAGAGTGGTCTCCTTGGCGTTTAGTACGCGGCGCTCTTTTCCGTCTGCGTCCTCTATGGTGTCATAGATACGGACATCCCGCAGGTTTAAGGAATCCTCCAGAATCTTGTAGGCGTTGGCGCGGCTGGTTCCGTAGGTGGTATAAGCTGCCACATCGTTGTAGGATACAGAAGATTTCCCCTTGATCTGCCATTCAGCAGTAAAGGAGGAATAGTTGACCTCAATGCTGCGCTGGAGATAAAACGGGGTGTTGAAGGTCTCGTACATAAACTGCTGGATGTACTCCTTGTCAATCCAGGTAGCGCCCAGACGCACCTCAATTTCCGACGCATCCAGGTCTTTGGGCTGGGCGGCGGTAAGAGCTTCCACATTGACTGCAAAAGAAGGGTCCTGCTGTGCCGCCCGCTGCGCCTGACGCAGTTTGCGGCGTACATTGCCGGAAAGGTATTCATCAGCAGTCACATAATGGGGTGTGCCGTCCTGTTCCAGCTGTCCCGGCACACGGAAGATCACGCCTTGCAGTTCTCCGGCCAGTGCTTCTTTTGTTTTTCCGGTAAGCCGACTCATATAGCTCATATCTACGCAGGCTTTTTCCGAGATGGACACCGCCAGTGCTTCGCTTGCCGTATCCACAGTAGCCACTGCCTGATGGGGCTTGATGGTCCGTTTGGTGAACATGTCCGCCTTGCGCTCCAGCTTTCCGTCCTCGTCGATAACTTCCAGCGCACAGAGCAGGTAATAGGAAGAATCATCTGCATAGGCCAGCCGGTTTGCACGGTCGTTGATGAGACCGTATTTGGCAGAAAAGCTGTCATAGAGTCGGTTCAGTTCCGCCTGTTTTTGGGTAATGATGCTGTCTGGAACCGCTGCATCCATCTGAAGGTCGATCAGTTCCTGCACACAATCACGCAGTCCCACAAGACCTTTCACACGGGCTTCGGCGGTAGCGTTGAGATCAGGGCACACCATGCGGCTGTTTTCCCGGTAGTACACCTGCCCGTCTACAATGGCATAAGAATAGTTCTTCACATTGGGGTCGGCAGGAATGGAGGTGTCAATGGCTTCGCCCTCGCCCAGCTCCGGCAGCTCTGCCTCCTGATAAGTGCCATGAATGTACTTCACAGCATCATGCAGCTGGTCGGAAAGCTCCAGTCCCTCGATAGGGTTCACGGTGTAATCCATACCATGAGCAGTGCTTACCGGTTCCTGTCTGCCCAGCACCATTTCCGGGTGGTCGATAAAATACCGGTTGATGGCAAACCCATCCTCCGTTTGTCCGGTCTGAGTCCATTCCGGCGCGATGTCCAGCGGACGGTCCCGCTTTTGGAGAAAGATGATGTCCGATACCACCTCGGCACCGGCATTCTTTTTGAACGCGTCATTCGGCAGACGGATAGCTCCCAGCAGCTCGGCACGCTGGGCAAGATAGCGGCGCACGGTGGAATCCTTGGCGTCCATAGTATAGCGAGAGGTTACAAAAGCCACCACGCCGCCGGGACGCACCTGGTCCAGTGCTTTGGCGAAAAAGTAGTTGTGAATACTGAAATTTAGCTTGTTGTAGGCTTTGTCATTGACCTGATACTGACCGAAAGGTACATTGCCGATGGCAAGGTCAAAGAAGTCACGCCTGTCGGTGGTCTCAAAGCCGCCTACTGTGATGTCTGCCTTGGGATAAAGCTGCTTTGCGATGCGCCCGGAAACCGGGTCCAACTCCACGCCGTACAGATGGCTGTTTCGCATTTTCTCCGGCAGCATACCAAAGAAATTGCCCACACCCATAGACGGCTCCAGAATATTTCCTGTCTCAAATCCCATACGGTCCACCGCTTCGTAGATGGCCTGAATGACCGTAGGGCTGGTGTAATGGGCGTTGAGGGTAGAGCTTCTGGCGGCGGCATATTCCTCCGGGGTCAGCAGTTCTTTTAGCTGGGCATACTCTAAAGCCCATACCGGTTTCTCCGGGTCAAACGCATCAGAGAGACCGCCCCAGCCCACATATCGAGAAAGAACCTCCTGCTGTTCGGGGCTTGCCTGCTGTCCGGCAGCTTCCAGCTCTTTCAGCAAACGAATCGCATTGACATTTGCCTGGAACTTGGCTTTCGGACCGCCTTCGCCCAAATGCTCATCGGTAATGCGGAAGTTTTTTGCATTGCGGCGCAGGTTAGCCTTGTATTCCTCATAGGAGGCTTCCTCGGCAGCTTCGGCATTGGGGAAGGTCTGCCACTGGCCATTGACCTGAATGGAAACCGGGTGTTCGTCCAGCACTTCCTCAAAGGTTTTCTCCGGCTCTGTCACAGGCGCTGGTGGCTCCGGCTCCTCGATATGCAGTCGTTCCACCACCACATCATAAGGCAGATTGTTCTTATCGCCCGGATAGACGGCCATGGTCTCGGAATGGAAGGTCGGGGATTCGGCAGCCGGTTGGGGCTGTTCCTGTCCCAAACCGTCCTGCTGACGGGCGTACATCCCGCGCAGCAAAGGTGCAACCTCATCCCAGCGAAAATACAGCATAGCCAGACGCTTTTCCTCTGCATCCATGACTTCCAGTTCTATGCCCTGTGCCGTGGTACGGTAATCGGCAATATCGCCGGTCTCCAGATTCAGTGTCTCGATCTCACCGGAATAGGCTCTGCTCAGCCAGTAGGCGATCTCGCTGTTGCTCCTGCCGGATTGCAGCAGCGTGGAAACCTGTTTTTTATCTGCTTCATCCATCAGTCCATGAGCCAATACATCCCGCAAGTCCTGATCTGCCTTGTCCGGGTCAATAGGAAGAAACTCGGTATAGTAAGCATTGCGGCGGTCTGCCCGAAGCAGCTGCTCGAACTGTTCTTTGCGCTCTGCCCGGTAGATGGGATATACCATCCCGGTGGGCAGAAGCTGTACGGTGTCCTCCCGTAGCTCGGTGATCTGATAGGCGTCATCCTCGATATACACGGTATCGCCCACGGCATAAACCGGGGCGGCAGGATCATAGGAGGTTCTTTGCGGAGTCGGGCGGCGAACTGCATCATATTCCTCATCGGAAATGGAAACCTCGGAAGTCTGTTCTGTCTCGGCAGCTGCGATCTGCTCGGCATCCGACATCACCTGTTGGATAAACGGGTCATTGTCCAGTTTTTCCGGGTCTGCCACCTGTCCGTTGACGATCCCTCTTTCCTCCAGGGCTTCCCGGATGGCGATAGGGTCGATGTCGTCAAAACGGTTCTGTTCTTCTTCGGTATAGAACCGGTCCTCCTGAATGAGCTGGGCAATCCGGCGCTGTACCTTCGGCCAGGGCAGCTGCGTTTCCTCCGGGCTGCCGGCACGGACAACGAACAGGCTGTTGCTGTTACTGCCGCCGTATTCCTGAGCCAGCCATGCGGCGGTATCTTTTTCTCTTGCATGGTCTTTCATATAGCGGACAACAGCGTGTTTACTCTCAATATTGCCGTTCCATGCACAAAGGGCGGTATCAATATCCTCCTGAGAAAGAGGGCGCAGACGCTCATGGAGCTTTGGATAGGTTTCGTCGATCACTTCCCGGTGCAGACGCTGACGGAACTCCGGCACATCGGAATAGAGCCGAATCAGCTCCATATCCTTAGAGCCAAGAACCGCACGGCGCACAGCGGCATTGCCCTCGATGACAGCATTTTCACGGTCGGAATGACCGCAGGCATTTCGATATGCCACATCCTCAGATATGGCGGCAGTCACCACAGGCTTATACTGCTCAAACTGCTCCCGAAGGGTAGGCTTTGGCGTTTCTTCCTCTATCTCCGGCTGCTGGGCATGAATGGCATCTTCTTCTGCCAGATCCTTTTCAGCCTGGATCTTGTCATACTGCGCTTGTTCCTGTTCGGTAAGATAGCGGCCTTTCTGGACAAGTGAAGTAATGCGCTTGGCAACCTTTTCCCAGTTCAAGTGAACATCCGGGCAGTCCTGCTTTTTATAGTGCAGTCCTTTCCCATCGTGATCTTCGCCGCTGTGTGTTGCGCCGGACAGGGCATGAGAGCGTCCGCCAATGCCATACTCGTCTTTAAGGAATCTCACTTTTTCCTTATCCGTATGGTTTTCCATGAAGAACGCATAGATACGGCCCTTTCCTCCGGCAAAACTGCTGCCGCCGGTCATGGCGGCGTCGATCTCATCCTCGGTAATGAAATGCTGGACGGTTGGCACTTGGGAAAGATCCGAAGAAAAGTTCTGCGTGGCAGGTCAAGATCCTTCAGGTTCTCCCAAATTTCCCTTGGCCTATGGTAATGAAAGCGCAACAGGTCACGGTCCTGCTGATAGGCAGTCCAGAAGGCGGCGTATTCTTCCTTGAGGGTCTGGCGGAAAGCCGGGTCACTCAGCTGCTCGGCAAGCCATGCAGTTTCTTCCGGGAACCCGGTTCTCTGAATACCGGACAGACAGGACAGATACCCGGAATCTCTGGCTTTATCGCTGAAATCGTGGTACAGATGCCAAAGTTTTTCTGCAAGGAGGGAGCGTTCATAGCCTGCCGCTTCTGCAAGCTCCACATTGGAGGCAAACTGGCCACTTTCCAAAAGTTCCCCGATGCGCTCTGCGGCACTCTCCCAGGAAATGACCTGGGCAGACCTGTCATAACGGACAGACTTCCCGTGGGAAAGATGGATACCATCCTCGGCATACCATACGCTCACGCTGCCAAGGCCGTTGCCGCCGTGGTACAGCGTTTTCAGTATCTCGGCAATCTCAGCGGTGGTTTTCTGCTTTTCAAATGCTGCAACCACACGCTCCCTCTGACGATCTGTATTGCCTCCCAAACGCAGCACATGGTCAATATCATTTTGGGCAAAAGAAAAAGCAGAGGATGTATGCGCTACATTCTCTGCTTCATCTATGGATTGGATCTGCTCCGCTTCGGAGAGGAACAGGTTTAGGGTCAGCTGTTGATAAGCTCCGCCATCAGGATTTCCTCGGCCTGAGCTTTGCAGGTGTTCATCAGCCCCACCCACTTCATGGGATCGCTGGCTTTCAGTTCCTCGGTGGCTCCCGCTTCCTTCGCCAGCTGGGGCATCATCTGCTCCAGTCTGCTCTGGGCGGTCTCGTCGATCTCCAGAAGGTGCGGGTACAACTTCTCGCTCAGCAACATCTGGTTGTAGAGGATGGGACGATGTTCCTTCAGGTAGGTTTTCCTCATCCTGCCGTACTTGCCCAAGGGTTTCTCCGGCTGCTGGCTCAACTTCAGGTCGGGAATCAGATAGTCTCCGTTCTGGATATAGGTCATGGGATTGTTCATCTTGTTTGCTCCTTTCTTGGTTGGCTTCGCGCTCTGCATTTCGGACGGTAACGCCGATCTGCCGCAGCACCTGCTGGTTGATCTGGCTGACCGCTGTTCCCAGCGCCCCGATGGTGGACGGGGTATTGAAATCAAAGATCGCCATGAAATCTTCGTGGTCGAAGTAGCGTTCCGGCTCCAGTCCACAGCGGGACATCAAAGCGTAAGTGATGCTGACGGTGGCGGCTGCCTTGAACTGCACTCCGATGTTATACTCATCATATTCCTCCAAAAAGGAACCGTCAACGATATAGAAGAAGTCCTGCTGATGCTCCGTCCAGTATTCCTCGGCCAGTTTTCCGGCTACCTCCGTGAGCTGTCCGGCAAGGTCATCACCGGAAACATCATAGGTGCGCTCCAGCATGGCCTGCACGGAATCCAGATGGCGCTCCTCCAACTGCCACAGCCAGGGAGTGCGGGAATGTTCACGGGTTCCGGTGTCGGAAATGTCAAAGACATAACGCAGGCGAGGTCTGTCCCCGGAATCATCCACCAGAGCGATTCCCTTGGAACCGCGCCTTACATAACGGCCCATCTTTTCATTCCACAAATCGTACTCCGCACAGGCGGTGGCGTCCGGTCGCTGGGCATAGATCATCAGCTGCTCATGGAACGGGTACTTGTAAAGGCGGGAAGCAGTAGTGAGAAACCCTGCCCATTCCTGCCAGCTCCCCGTGAGCTGTGTTGCCACCTTGTCCGCCATCTGCGCATATAGTTCAGCTTTGGTTGGCATAGTGTTCTGTCCTCCTTTCAATTTTGGGGTAAAAAGGCGGGGTGGCAGATCGCCACCCCATCCCTGCGGTTATGTTGTTTACTGGTCAAAATCCGGGTACAGCTCCAGTTCGGCAAACTTCTCATCGGTCATCGCACAGAGCTTCGTAAGGGCGCTGTCGGTCAACTCTCTCAGCTCCGTTTCCTCCGGCGAAAGCTCGCCGCGCATCTCACGCAAACTGTCAATCAGCCCGGTGCGGCTGCCGGTATTGTAAATGCACATCAGGTTCATTTCCTCAAAAGTAAAGTTTCCCATATCAAATCTCCCTTTCCGCACTCTTTTTGGGTGCTGTCTTTTTGTGTTCTGCCTTGGGCTGGCTTTTCAGCTGCTCCATGACGGACTTTTTCTTTTCCCGTTCCTCCCGATGGGCAGCGGCAGCCAGATCCATCAGGGAAATGGGCTGACCGCTGCGGGCCTGCTGTTCCAGCTCTGCCACCGTAGGCTCTTTTGCGCCATTGTTGATGATACCGTCGATCATGCCGTAATCGTCCTCCACGTCCATCTCCGCATTTTTCAGCGGATTTTCCGGCAGGAATCCGGGGATCTGGGTAAAACCAACACTGTCACAGTAATGACAGGATACCTTACCATCCTGCTTGATCGCAACGATGTCGCTGACACTCATGGAGGGACTATGAAAGTCCACGGGCTTTTCCAGATTGAATTGCTGATAGAGTTTCTCCAACTGCTCCGGCACCGTGCCAGACGCACTTAGCGGAGCTGTGTAAATGAGGTCATAATTGCTGCGGTCTATGGAAATGTCATGGGACTTTAACCAATCCAGATTCATAAAGCGCACATTCTGCGGATCGTCACGGCTCACCTGATAGATGGCAAAGCAATCTCTGTTCTGAGAGAGAAATGCCTGTTCGCGTTCCTGCTGATGTTCCTGACGCTCCATGACCTTTTCGTGGAACTGAGGGCTTTTCTCCCATTCCTCATGGTCCACACCGAAAAGACCGCCATGATCCATGATTTCCTGCGGGTCAAACACCATGCTCTCCGTATTGTCCTCATGCAGCACATAGACGGTCAAACCGGCGGCATCCAGTTCCAGCGCCCGTTCTCTGGTAACAGGGAGCATCCCATCATAGGAGTAGCCATATTCCTGCATATCCGGTGTGGAGACCTGCTCATCCGGCATGGGGTATTCATCCAGTGCCTGCTCCTGTGCCTCCGGCAACTGGGAAGAAGCAATCATCTGACTGGTCTCTGCCTGCATTTGCTGATAGGCCGCTTCCTGCAAGGTCTCAATCATGGACATAGGAGCGTGTCTGAGCGAAGTGCTGTCCAGATTGTTGTCATCACAAATCTGGAGAACTGCATTTTTGCGGGAAAGCTCCGGCATATCCAGCTGACCACCATCCAGCTCTTTCATGGATGCGGCATCGTAAAGGGTATAGTCCCATCCGCTGTCACAGGACTGGATATGAAGATAGGTGGCATCGTTGATCAGAAACAAAGCCTCCTGCTGGTTGGCATCCGCCCCAGCACTTCCATTTCCGGCATGGCCGCAGCCAGTTCCTTTACCGCTTTTTGCACCAACGGATTATCACGGTAATAGTCGATTGCCTGAATGGTGTCCAGGTCAATGGTCTGTCCGGTCAAAATCGGAAACGGTCCTTCATAGTCGCTTCCGTCTTTCAGCTCAAACCCAATCCCTTTGACCCCGTTCATTCGCTCTGCCGGAATTTCCTGATAGATGCGGACCGCCTCCTCCAAAGACAGGTTATCGTGATATTCTCCAAGGTTTGAAAACTCCATGCACTCTGCCACATAGTAAGTCAGATTGCCGGTTGGCTGCTCTATCGGGGCGGTTTCCGGCTCTGCCTTTGCATGGAGATCAATCCCACGCTCTTTGCATATTTCCTTATAGTGGCGCTCAATGTCAGAGATCAAAGTGCCGGAGGTCTTATTGATGGTCTCCAAACTGGCTCTCAGCTCTTTCAGTTCCTTGCCCTGACTCCAGCTTGCAATATAGCCGAAGCTGTTTTCTCCGGTCTCAATGCCAAAATATTTGCAGACCGCATAGGAGATGCTTTCAGCCTCCACTTCCTCCGTGTGGCGGTCTTTCCTCTGTTCTTGTAAAAACTGGGTGAGGGTAGAAAAGCCGCCAACAAAATTCAGCCCTTCTTCCTCGGTCAGGATCAGGCGTCCATCTTCCGCCAGCTCCAGCGGCTCTGTCAGCAGAACGGAACCTGCATGGTTTGCAACCACTTGTTCTTCTACACAGACCGGCTCTCCGGGGTCGTAGTCAGAACCGCGCAGGTCATAGCAATAAACGCCCTCCGGCAGATTATCACGGACAATCCGCCCATTGGAGAACAGACCGGATTTATCAAACAGCTCGATTTCCTGATATTGCTCGTCATTGGCAATCTGAATCTTTTTCTGATTGTGGAGCTTGCTGTGGGCAATCTCATGAACCGTGGCCGAAACCGTCTGCACCTCGCTCATGCCTTGGCGAATGGCGATTTTCTGATGATCGGCAGAAAAATAGCCGTCCGTATCGGCGGCCATTGCTTCAAAAGTGATCGGCACCGGCGCACTGCGGCGCAGAGCCTCCATGAATGCCTCATAATTTGGCACATTGCCGGAAAGGGAGGAAGCAAGCTCCGGCAAAGGTTTCCCGTCGGTCTGGCTTACATCAAAGACCTTGACCGGACGAAACATGGGGATTTCGATTTCTTTTTCCTCTGTGACGATCTTTCCGTCTTTATCCAGAATCGGAGCCTTGGTATCCGGGTCCAGCTTCTGCTCCTCGATTTTCTTCTTATACGGTGTGGGGGCGATGATGGTAATGCCATGCTCGCCCTTTTTTACATGACGCTCAAACTGGTCTTTCCACTTATTGTATCCGGCTACCAATGTAGCGTCCGGCTTCTGCATATAGATGAGCATGGTGTTGTTTACCGAATAGCGGTGGAAGCGGGACATGACGGACAGATAGCGCATATACTTTTCACTCTCAAACAGTTCCTTGATCCCCTGCTCGATGCCATCTGTGATTTCCCTTAGCCGCTCTCGGTTGGTGGGTTTGTTCTCAGCCATGATTTTCAATCTCCTTTCCAAGTGTGTGATTTCTGCTGTGTGTTCTGCAACCCATGCCCTTTGTTCTTCTTCACTTTCATAAAGAAAAAGGTCCAACAGGTACTCTACATAGGTTTTCTTCTGGATTGCTTCCACAAAGCGGGGGTGCGGTTCTTCCTCCGGTGTCCGGGGAGAATGGTCAATCCCCCATTTTTTCAGCAGATGGTAGTAATCGGACAGTACACGATAGCACCGCTGCCGGTCCTCCCGAAACTTTTGTGCCTCGGTTTTCTGCCGGACATACCTCCTGCGGGGAGGGGCCTGACTGTCATAGACCAGGCCAAAGTCCTGTGCCAGTTTCTCCGCCGCTTCTTTTGGGGAGAGGTCAAAGAGCTTTGCGGTAAAGTCGATCACATCCCCATCTGCACCGCAGCCAAAGCAGTGGAACCGCTGGTCTACCTTCATGCTGGGGTTCTTATCATCGTGAAAGGGACAGCAGGCCATACCATTTCGTTTGACCTCGATCCCATAAAACGCTGCCGCATCTCTGGTGCTGACCGACTGCTTGACTGCTTCAAATACATTCTCTGCCATGTGCCTTTAACTGCTGGACTTTCTCACAGGAGGCTGGTATCCGGCAGCTTTCGCACGCTCACTGGCAGCTTTGCGGCGTTCTGCGCTGTATGGTTCCCTGAGTGATACACACCGCTTGGGGACGGTAAAGTTATGGGCGTCCTTTCGGGTGATCTGGTCGGGGTGCTTTTTTGCCAGCAGTTCCAGCTTCTCCATCAGACGGGGATCGTGGGTGTAGACCTCAGCCATTGGTTCTGCCTGGTTATAGAGGAGAATGGTTTCCCGTTCCACTAAAGAGAGCTTCATCGGCTGCCTCCTTTCCGCTGGTCAAATTCCAGCTTAAAGTTGGCGTACTGTCCATCGTCCTCCAAAACCACAGCGGCATCGTAGGTCTTTCCGGTTTTCTCCGAATATAGGCCCGTCACACGGACACGGCCATCGTTAAGCAGTGCAGACACCACAGCCTTGGTCGGCTGTTTTTTCTTGGCAGCCCACCATTTGTTATTTTTCCAGATTGCAAATTTGCAAGAATCATTCTGACAGAAGAAGCCTTTTTGCAGTTCTGCAACTTCACCGCCGCAGCGAGGGCATTTGCCCACCACCTCACGGGGCGGAGTGAACAGGTACTCAGTTCCCTTGATGACCTGATAAGTTCCTACCAGATCTTTCAGCATGGTGCTGATCCCGTCCAAAAACTCCTCCGGGGCAAGCTGCCCGCGCTCGATCTCTCCCAGTCGGTACTCCCACTCGGCAGTCAGAAGCGGCGATTGCAGTTGTTCCGGCAGAACGGTGATCAGGGAAACTGCATCGTGGGAAGGGAGAAGCTGCACCGTTTTCCTGCTCTTTTTTCGTTCCAGAAAACCGGCAGATACCAGCTTTTCCAAAATACCGGCACGGGTGGCCGGTGTCCCCAGACCTTTTCGCTCGGCATCCTCCGGCATATCCTCTTTTCCGGCAGTCTCCATCGCGGACAACAGGGTGTCCTCCGTAAAGTGCTGGGGCGGACTGCTTTTGCCTTCTTTGACGATTGCCGCAGAAACCGAAAGGGTCTGTCCTTCAGTCAGCTCCGGCAGGGCTTTCTCTGCACCCTCTTTTTTCGGCTCTGCATCCTTCGTTTTGGCACGGTAAGCGTCCTCCAGTGCTTTCCATCCGGGGTGCTTCACCGTTTTTCCTTTGGCGGTAAATTCCCCACCGGCACACGCTGCAATCACAACGGTTTCCGAATAGATATGGGGCTGGGCCACGGCACACAGCAGACGCAGGGCCACCAGCTCCAGCACCGCTTTTTCTCCCGCAGGAAGGGCAGAAAGGTCTGCATCCTTGAGATTTCTGGTAGGGATTACTGCGTGGTGGTCGGTTACTTTCTTATCGTTGATGACTGTCTGCGGATCACAGGTAATGGCGATCCCTTTGCGAAACGGCATAGCATTGGCAACCAGATTCACCAACACCGGCAGGCTGTCTGCCATATCACCGGTCAGATAGCGGCTGTCAGTACGGGGATAGGTGCAGAGCTTCTTTTCATACAGGCTTTGCAGATAGTCCAGGGTCTGCTGGGCCGTAAATCCAAGCAGGCGGTTGGCATCTCTTTGCAGAGTAGTCAGGTCATAAAGGGCAGGTGGCTTTTCGAGCTTTTCCTTACACTCCACCTTTTTGATTGTGACAGCTGCATCCTGGCAAGCTTCTTTCAGCTGCTCTGCGCTTGCTCGGTCACTTATGCGCTCCCCAGATATGGTAAGACCGGGCAGCTCCAGCGCCACGGTATAAAAAGGAACCGGCTTAAAGGTGTCGATTTCAGCTTCTCGCTGGACAATGAGTGCCAGCGTTGGAGACATCACGCGCCCGATGTTGAGGGTGCGGTGGTACAGCACGGAAAAAAGCCTTGTGGCATTGATCCCCACCAGCCAGTCGGCCTTGGCACGGCAGAGAGCAGCATCCCGAAGTCCATCATAATCTACACCTGGGCGCAGGTTTGCAAAGCCCTCCCTTATGGCGGAGTCCTCCATCGAAGAAATCCAGAGCCTTTTCATCGGCTTTTGGCAGCCTGCCAGCTCATAGACGCTGCGAAAGATCAGCTCGCCCTCGCGTCCGGCATCACAGGCATTTACTACCTCCGTCACATCCGGGGCGTTCATCAGCTTTTTGAGAATATCAAACTGCTTTTTCTTATCCTTTCCCACTACCATCTGCCAATGCTCCGGCAGAATAGGCAGGTCATCATATCGCCACTTGGCATACTTGGGATCATAACTGTCTGCATCCGCAAGACCGGCCAGATGGCCCACGCACCAGCTGACACGCCAGCCGTTTCCCTCCAGATAGCCGTCCTTACGAGCAGTCGCGCCGATCACGGCGGCCAGACTTTGTGCAACCGATGGTTTTTCAGCGATTACAAGCTTATATCTCATCATCTTCAGCCTCCCATTCTTCCCGCACAGGCGTGTGCAGTTTTTTCTCTATGCTGTTTTCCTCATCCAGTAGCAGGTTATAACCAAACCGGTAGTCATAGCGGTACAGTTTCCCCAGCAGGTCATTGATGATGATGCGGCAAGCCAAAATGACACGGGTTTTATCCACCTGCATCAGTTGGTAGCGTTGATAATTGCTGTAATATTCTTCGTGACGGCGGGTATTGCAGGCGGCATCTTCAAGTAAACTATCTACTGCATCCTGGCAACCATCTTCTTTTTCCCCTTCCATGCAGTTCAGAAGTTCCATCATCAAAGGAAAGCTCTGTTCATCCATAGGAGCTTCTGCTGCAAGAAAACCGATCAAAGCGGATAAGAGCAGACGAGCCGCCGTCTGTTCTTGTTCCGTCAGCACGGCCATTGTTTTCTCCGTATTTGGCAGGATCTTTTCTTCCACAAAATCTGCCGCATCGTCGGAACAAAGCTGACGGATAGAATCTATGGACAATGAAACTGTCATGGTATCTAAGGAGAAATCAAAGGGGTCATCTTGCTTTGGCTTTCTCCAAAGTTTGTTTAACATGGTAGAAAGAATGTCGCCGCCAAAATACACAGCAATTACCAGCAGGTCAAAAACAGCAATCAGCTTGATAAATATAATCAGAACACTCATTTTTTTCGTTTCCTTTCTTTGAGCCAGCGTTCCATCTCACGATGGCAGATACCTACGCAGGGACTTCCATAACTCCCGCAACCATAGCAGGGGTGGTTGTGGGATAAAGAATGAGGACGGGAAGTTTCCCTCCCGCCCTCCGGCCTGCGTGTCATCATGCGTTCATAGGGACTGTCTGTGAAACGGGTCATTTCACGCTGTCCTCGTCATCTTCTTCTGTGCTGCCCCATCAGCGTCCGGTTCGTCCGACTCCTCATCCTCGGTTTCCCATTCCTCGGAATCTTCCTCGCCATAATCATAATCGTCCAGACTGTCATTGCCCTTGGTCTTAGGTTTATTCTTCATGAGCTTCATGTAGGCAAATACGCCACCGCCGCCCAGCAGAGCCAGCAGAAGAATCAGCGCAGCCGGATTTAGTCCGGCAGGCTTCTCTTTTTCCGGCTCCGGTGTTTCTGCCGGAGGTTCCGGTGCTTTGCCCGTACATTTACTCTTATCAGTTACACAGACCTGACAGCCCGTATTGACTGCCCCTGCTTCACATTTTGCCGTGCAGCTGCATACCGCAGGCGGCTCCTCTTTTGCTTTTCCATCTTCCATCAGTGCCATCAAATCCGCTTCATCCACCTGATTCAGAAAGTGAACAGCAGTCTTTTTATCCTCATTCGCCCTGTCAATCAGGATGTAAAAGTAATTTCCAGCTTTGGTCGTAACAGTAATAAGCTGCTTATTGCCTCCAAAATCATCCACCAGTGCCGCATTCCCCTCCGGTGTAAGTGCCGGTGCTGGTTCTGTTTCTTCCACAGTAACATTGCTGTCATTGGTAGAATCCTCTGCCGGTGCCGCCGGAGCCTGTTCTGACCCCTGTGCAAAAGCAGGGATCGTAAAGCCAAATGCCACAACCATTGTCAGGCAAAGGGCGGAAAGTGTTCGGAGCAATCGTTTATTCCTCATAGCTGTTTTCCTCCTGTTCGTTATTGTCATCAGCCAAACTGCCGGGAACTGTGCCACCGGACAGCATGGCGCTCAACTGGGTCGGGGTCATACGCAGGGCGCGCACCATCTGGACGATCTCCAGATTTTCTGCCTCGGTTTTCTGTGCTTCCAGCGCCTTGAGCTTTTCCTGATACTCTGCGATCTTCTCGCGGACCTTTGTAATCTCCTGGTCAATGCGCTCAATTTTGTTCTTTGCCATCGTCTATCACTCCTTCTTAAAAATCTCTGTTACCAGTTCATCAGGCCGTAGCCCTTAATGCTTTGATAATTCAGGTCATAACTTTTGATCTTGCAGGCATCGCCGGAATTTCCCTCCACGGTATAAACACGGCTGCCATCCGTACCGATCACGATACCTACATGGTCTGCTGTCCCATCCAAATCCCAGTCAAAGAAAATTGCATCTCCGGGAGCCAGATTGTTATAGCCTCTTGCACCCCATTGTCCATGGGACTGGAACCACGGAACGCCCTGCCACTCACAGCCTGCAAAGCGCGGTTCACTTTTTCCTGCCTGGTTATAGCACCAGGATACGAAGCAGGCGCACCATTCCACACGGGAGTCAAAGCCGTACCAGCTCCAGTAGGGATAACCGCCCACATTGCCCACCTGACGCTTGGCCAGTTCCACCAGCTGAGGATTGCCGGGGCGGGTACCGTTAATGAACTGCACACCGGACAGATCTTCCGAGCCGCTGGTATCAGGGGAGCCGCCGCCAAACAACAGCGGCTTATTGCCCATGGTCTGCCGGTAAACCTGATACATTTTCATCTGCTCCGGGGTCAGAAGCTCCGACACCACAGCGGAAATGGGCTTGCTGGCGAGTTTCACATTCAAAATGTAATACTCATAGGGAACTTCTTCTGAGGTGGTCTCGCCGGTCTCCGGATCGGTTGAGGTCTCCGTGCGGTAGCGAATCTCCACTTCCTCAGTAAGCGTCAGCTGATACTGTGCTGCAAACACACGCGCCAGCTCAGCCTGAGCGCTCTGCCGGGTGTAGCCTTGCAAGACGGCAGAGAGAAATGCCGCCAGCTCATGAGGGTCATGGCCGATCATACCAAGGTCATAGCGATACTCGTCATACCCTGGGTGACTGCTTTCAATGTTGTCGATTTCCTCCTGCAACTGGGCTTCTCTGGCTGCATAATCTGCCTCCACCGCCAGCATTTCCGAGTCATCCGACGGATAGGTGGTGCCGGAGAGAACGGAACCGATGCTCTGCGCCATCATGGAGCAGGAGGACATGGTATTCATCAGCATACAGGTAATGAGGAACAAAACCCCTGCCATCAGGAAACCCTTCTTGTGGCGCATGACGAATGCCCCTGCCTGCTGTACCTTTTCTTTTACCGTCCTTGCGGCTTTTCCTGTTTTGGATGCAGCCTGGGCGGTATTTCCAGCAGTCTGACCGGCATGTTTGGCGGCGGCATACTGCTTTTTGATGGCCTGCTTTTGCTGCCAGCGGGAAAGTGGATTGCTGGCAAACTGGGGATTTTCCTGCAAAGATTTCTGGTACAGAACATTTACATTTGCCTTTTCCAGTTGGCGCTCTGCCTGTGCTGCTTTGCGGTACGGCTTCAGCTTGTGGCTGCGATAGCCCTCCCGCACCAGATAAGCGCCGGTCTCCACCGCTTCCTCGGACTTGTGGGCGCTTTCCACGCCCACATTGTCCTGTTCTGTTTCCCGGATCTCTTTGTGGAGCTTGCCCGCAACCAGATGGACGGGAGCTTCCTTGACCCCTTGAGAAAGTTTGGAGGGTGGCTTTTTCTTGTCCTCAAAGGTCAGCTTCGAGGTCTTTTTCCCGGTATCCGGGTCGATGACCGTCTGCCTGACCTTTTTCTTTGGGATATTGGCCTGCGCCTTATCTGCTCTGGCCGCAGCTTTCTCCGCTTTACGGATCGGCTTTTCCAGTGCAGGGTCAGACCGTTCCTCATCAGTAAAGCGCAGGCGCGGCTCCTTATTCAAACCATTCTCCCAGCATGAGGGAGGACATCATGTAGTGCAGCTCTGCATAAATGGCCATTCCCACAGGATCGTTGAACATACAACCGGACAGGTAGGCGTAAAACTGTGCCACCACATCGGACAGGATTTTCGCTTCGGTTCCTTCCAGAACCAGACCACCCATACCTTCCTTGGCACGGATGGTGCTCCAGACCTCTGCCAGACGGAGCAGCCCCACCTGACCGGTCTCATTCAGTTCGGCTGCCTGATCTGCCGCCGTGCGGCACTCACTTACCGCATCGGCCATGACCGTAAGCAGCTGGCTGCGCTGGGCATTTACCGCCCTGTCAAAAAACATCAACGGGTTTTGATTCAAAATGTTGGGGTTCATCATCATTCATCCTCCTTTTTCAGTTCCTGGGGTTTGGTGGTCATAATGCGGTACAGCTCGGTATTCTTCGGGAAGTGGTCCACGAAAGGCAGAATTGTGGAGCCATAGAACAGCAGGCCCTCGCCCTCACCGGAGTGGGTCACATAGCTAAGCTGGTGTGTGGAAATGCCCAGCTGCTTGGCAAGTATCTGGCGGTCTCCGCCTGCCTGGTTGAGCATATACACGAAGTCGGAGTTTTCAAAGATGTTCTCTACCTCGCGGCTGCTCAAAAGGTCTTTGACATTCTGGGTAATACCTGTCGGAATACCGCCCCATTTACGGAATCGCTTCCAGATTTCCACCGTATAGGCAGCGGTCTGTTCCTCCTTCAAAAGCAAGTGCATCTCGTCGATGTAGTAACGGGTAGACTTGTGGGCAGCGCGGTTAATGGTAACGCGGTTCCACACCTGATCCTGTACCACCAGCATACCGATTTTTTTAAGCTGCTTGCCCAGTTCCTTGATGTCATAGCAGACAATGCGGTTGTTGATGTCCACATTGCTCTGGTGGTTGAACACATTGAGGGAGCCGGTTACATAGATTTCAAGGGCCGTAGCGATATACTGAGCTTCCTTTTCCTCCTGTTCCCGAAGCAGGTTATACAGATCCTCCAGTATGGGCATATTCTCCGGGCGCGGGTCATTGAGGTAAGTCTGATAGACCAGACGCACACAGCGGTCGATGATGGTTTTCTGCACCGGCTGCAAGCCCTCCTTACCGCCCACGATCAGCTCACACAAGCTGAGAATAAAGTCAGACTTGAGGGACAGCGGGCTTTCATCATCCGAGTAGTCCAGGTTCAGGTCCATCGGATTGATGTAGTTGGTGGAGGTAGGCGAGATCTTGATGACCTGCCCATGCAGACGCTCCACCAGAGGTGCATACTCCGCTTCCGGGTCACAAATGATAACATCATCACTGGTAAGCAAAAAGCAGTTTGCGATTTCTCGTTTTGCGCTGAAGGACTTACCGGAACCCGGCGTACCCAAAATCAAGCCGTTGGGGTTTTTCAGCAGCTTTCGATCCACCATGATGAGATTGTTGGACAGGGCGTTGATGCCGTAGTACAGAGCTTCTTTGCCGTTCTGGAATAATTCCTGTGTGGTGAACGGTACAAAGATGGCCGTAGAACTGGTGGTCAGTCCTCGCTGGATCTCGATCTGATTGAGTCCCAGGGGCAGACAGCTCATCAGCCCTTCTTCTTGCTGGAAGTCCAGCCTGGTCAGCTGACAGTTATACTTCTGGGCAATGGAGCCTGCCTGGAAAATGTTGTTGCCAAGCTGACGGGGATTGTCCGCTGTGTTCAGCACCAGAAAGGTCAAAAGGAACATTCTCTCGTTGCGGCTCTGCAAATCCTGCAAGAGTTTTTTCGCTTCACTGCCGTATGTGGCAAGGTCAGAGGGAATGATGTCCATGTCATATCCGGCGCGGACTGCTTTTTTCTGTTCCTCAATCTTACTGCGGTCAAGGTCGGTAATCTTGCGCTTTACCGTTTTGATGGCTTTCACCTGATCCACCGACTGAATGTGCATACTCACAATGAGCGAGCTTTCCATATCCAGAAAATCAGCCAGCAGACGGTCATTCAGCTCCGGTGCGAGAATCTGCAAAAAAGAAACAGCCCCGTATTTCTTGCCCATACGGAACTGCTTGCCGGTGCGGAACTCAAAGGAACTTGGTGCAATAAAATCCTTTGTGGACAGACCGGAAGGAGCCAGCCAGTCCCATTCAAACTGAAACGGGAGCTGTTCATCCATGTGGAATACCGCATGAAGCTGAGAAAGCCTTTCTTTACCGTCCAGCGTTCTGGCAGCTACACCAAGACGCTTGAAGTTGTTGAGTATATCGGTCTCAATACGCTCCAGACGGGGCTTGGCGGCTTTGATGCTGTCTGCGTCGATACCAAAGGTCAGGTATTTGGTCTTGATGAGACCGTTGTTACCTCTTGCCAGCTGATTTTGCAGCATTGTGGTGTATTCCTCGCGGATACTGTCAAAGGCATCCCTTTGGGGCGGGATGGAAATGGAGTTAGCAAAGGTCTCCTCCGATGCCGCAAGGTTCAAAAAAGACAGTTGGAAATGAATCGAGCTGTCAAAATAATTGAGGAAATCACACCAACCCTCAAAGATTGCCGTCTTATCTTCGTTTTGGGAGAGTTGATAGTTGATGTCCTGAAACTGAATGATCTTTGTGTAGTGGCTGTCCGATATGCGGCAGATCCCGTCCGGCCACATCCGTTCATAAGGGATACTGTCCTGCGCAGATTTTCCTTTTTTGTCCGTGCGGTTGGCGCGGACAATGGCCGCTTCGATCTGCTTCTTATCGGCGCGGGACAGCTTTTTCTTTGTCTTTACCGGCTGCACAGTTTTTTCCTCGGTTTTCCCGAACATCCGATGCAGCCATTTTTTTATTGCGGTGAACAATGTCATACACCTCCTTATCGAGCATTTCCTGCCGCTTTAATACGGCATAAAAGTTATTGGTCTGGTAGGGACGCTGCTTGGGACGGATCACAGCTACTTTGAGAATGTTGCCCACGATCTTTTCAAGGGGCTGTCCATGCTTTTCGTACATAGCCAGCATAAAGAAGGGCAGCATAACCAGCATCATACACATAGCCGCTACACTGTTTCCGGTAGGTTTTCTGAGCAAAAAGAAAAGCGGTACGCCAATAAGCGCTCCGCCCGTGAAACAGATAAGCTGCCGCTTGGTCAGATTGAACATGACCTTTGTTTTGACTTTTGTTAAGTCCTTGGGTACGGGTACATAAGCCAATGTGGAAACCTCCTTCCGTTTTAGTGCGCCTGAAAGACTGATTTGGCGAGACTGCCGGTTTTGAACAGCGTAAAACATAGCAGTACGGTGTAGCCCACGCAGCTCCAGATTGCCATGATGATGTCATCTTCCAGAGCGATGTTCTGCACCAGCACAGCATAAATTGCCACGCAGACGATAATGAGAAACGCCTGAAAGCCCAGCGCCAGCAGGGATCGGAGGTAATTCTGTCCCATACCGCCCCATTCTTTACCCATCATTGCAGCCATTGGAACGGGAGCCACCGAAGTCACAAGGTAAATCTCGATCATACGGCCATAAATAACGATAAAGATACAGATATATAACGCCCACATAGTAATGCCAATAAAGAGGGATTGGAACCACAGTCCGAACAGCGGTCCCAGATCCATTTCCATCAGCCTCGGTTCCAGATCGGTCATAACTGAGGAAATGTCAATGGACGCATCCGAATTGATAACCCCTGCCGCCTGCGCCACCACGCTCTGCGCCATATCAAAGACGCCCATCACGATATTCCATGTGTTTGTGACAATGAGGATGGCAGCGGCTGATTTGAACACCCACTTGAAAATCATCCAGGTATCCACATCATGCAGGTTGTTCTTGTCTGCAATCATCTGGATCAGGTCTACGGTCATCACGATAGCCAGGATCACGCCTGCAATCGGCACCATGATGGAGTTGGACAGATTCTCAATCATGCTGAAAATACTGCCATTCCATCCCTGTGGGGTCTGGCCTACCTGTACGGATATATCCGCGACCTGCTGGTTTACACTGTCAAACATCCCCGAAAGGTTGCTCATAATGCCGCCCACCAGCATTTCTTTCAGCCAATTTGTCAGGGCTTCAAGTAAGAAATCCATACGGTGTCAACCTCCTTTCCGCCGCCCCCGCAAAACTGCGGGAGCGGCAAGGATTTCATACGGAGACGCTTAGACAGAGAAAAGCCCGGAGAGCAGAGGTACAAGGACCATGCCGACTACGGCTACACCAGCACCGGCCATGAGCTGCTTCATGCCCTGGCTCTTGGCGCCGGATAGCGATAGGTAATCCTTTGAAGTTATCTCCAGATTTTCCCCCGCTCCACACCGTGCATGCGACTTTCACCGCACACGGCGCTCCATCGAATTCAGCCGTCCAGGGTTTTAAACACAACTTACACACTTCGTTACAGCATTAAATTCAAAGAATAATAGGTGGCATTTCTGCCATAGTACGAAGTTTGTTAAGCTTTTCTATTTGTTTATCGTCAAGATTTAAGGATTTCAAGTACTTCTCAATCGTAGGTTCTGAAGAAGCATGGATAAGGATATGAACTGCTTCGCTGACAAGAATAAGATTTGCGTATTCATCCGAACCACCATTGCTTACGGGCACTTTATGGTGGCAGTGAATATCATGAGAATCCATCAGAATTCCCGTCACTGCACATTTACCATACTGTGCCGCATACAAGGAAATACGGTTATCCGCATATTCAATGGTTCTGCCCTTTACAGGATTTCTCATCAGCCATAACATTGTCGCTGTATCGATTGCAAGATTCTTATGAATCTGTTCCCGACCTTTGACCGTATACTTATTGATGGATTTCCTTTTATGCTGGGCATTCTTCGGCTGGACATATCCCAGTGGAATCACCGGACGTCCATGAAGGAACCTCATCTGTCTGCTTGCTCCATACTTTTCTTTAATAAACCCATTTCTGAGCTGTCCCTTTTTGGATAAGTCACCTTTCAGTCTGTTTCTGAGCTGTTTGTTGATACTGAAGGCAAGTCTGCTGAAATCATGGGATACTTCTGTAGAAATACAATAGTATTCATGAAGTCCGGCAACTACAGCGTTATATTTCTGAAGCTGCATGAACTGAGCATTATCATCTGACGAATGAGCCAGTTTCTTTACTTCTTCCGAGACTTTTCCATGAGCCTTTTTGTATGCTTTATCGCTCATATGAGACCGAACTACATACTTCTTACCCTTTTTACGGACTTTCAGCTTGAACCCGAGAAAATCAGAATACTGTCTTTTGAGATTAACTACTTTGGATTTGTCAGGGCTGATTTCCAACCCCAGCCTGTCCTTTAGCCATAACTCTGTTGCCTTGTATGCTTTGACAGCATCCTCATGTGATGCGCAGAAAATTTTAAAATCATCTGCGTACCGAACTGCATGCATCTCTTTTAATCTGCTCCGGCGCAGAGCTCTGTAAGCGTGGCTCTTAATCTCTGTTCCCTGCGCATTGTTCCTCGTTTTGAATTTTGTCCTTGTTGGCATCTGCTCCCATTGAGAAGCAATCCACCAATCCAGCTCATTCAATACGATATTTGCAAGCAATGGCGATAAAATACCGCCTTGCGGAGTACCCCGTGAGGGATATGTTTTCTCCCCATTTGGCAGAACAACAGGTGCTTTCAGCATCTCTTTTATAATGCATAACAGCTTTTTATCCCGGATTCCCAATGCCCATATCTGACGAATCAGCTTTGTATGGCTGATATTGTCAAAGAATCCTTTAATATCGAGGTCAACCACATGGTACAGATGCTGTACCTGTATCAGCCGCATGCATTGCGCAATAGCAGTCTCAGCAGAACGATTCGGACGGAACCCGTTGGAGTTCTCACTGAATTTTGCTTCACATATTGGCTCCATGACCTGCAAAATACATTGCTGTACGATCCGATCCACGATAATTGGAATTCCCAGGGGTCTGGTCTTTCCATTGGGCTTTGGTATCTCCACTCGCCTTACGGGTCGTGGATGATAATTACTGAATTGTTTCCGTATGAGACGGACGTAAGCTTCCTCGCTTAACTTTGCAAGGTCGGCTATCGTCCTTTTATCCACTCCCGAAGTATCACTTCCTGTATTCTTCTTTATCGTTCTGTATGCAAGTTTGATATTTTCTTCACTCTCGATGATTTCCATCAGATGGTTGAAGGTTTTATTTCTCTTACTTTCTGCATACAGCCTGTCAAAAGTGCCTTCCATGTCGTAATACTCTGAGTTGCGGATTTTCCTCTGCTTACTTTTCCTTTCTTGCTGCCCCGAAGTCAACACAGGCATCCTCTCCCTTCGGTTTGGATTTTCTTTGTCATACTCGAAGCTGTGTTTGTTGTGTTTTCATTTTCATTGCTGAATTCGACTTGTGGCTATCCCTCCACCGCTTACTTATTCACGGCTTCACAGGTACTGTGCCACTACTCTCACTGGAATAAAGAATGGTTATTGCCCTCTCACGAAGGTATTCCCATCCACCACATCATTGGCTTGCAACCGCCTCCGTGTTCCCAGCTTTCCACGT
Organism: Dysosmobacter welbionis; assembly: GCF_005121165.3. NCBI lineage: Bacteria > Bacillati > Bacillota > Clostridia > Eubacteriales > Oscillospiraceae > Dysosmobacter > Dysosmobacter welbionis. Next base: position 2,443,547 of record NZ_CP034413.3, read on the forward strand.
TCCGATATTCCTATCATTGAATATCTTTAGGTTCTTCCTCTAAGCCTGTATCTGGTCATGCATAACCGCACCGCCTGTAACGGTGCATGGACTTTCATAACAACCAATTTTACTCGCCCACAGATACCACCATAAAAGGTGTACTGCCTTTCGACAGCATCAACGTTTAGACTCGTACATTCGGAATTTCGTCAGTATTTTCATACATTCTCACCATGGATATCCGACCCCCGGCATATAGGCAACACCATCCACCTCTGGACAGCTTTCGTGTCTGGTCTGAAAACCAGTCTTACGGTTGCTCTCTGCCGACTTCACCGAGCTCTATAAACTTTTGGAGAGAGCCGTTGCATGCTCCCCGCCATTCGGAGTATTAGGGTGGCGCTTCGGGACGTTACCCCCTCATTTCACCCATCGGAATATCAGTTCTCCAAAGTTTTGGGCTACAATTGCCCTTCGACTTTGTGCGCAAGCTTTTCACTTACGAACGTGTCGCACGGTTGTCGTTGCCGTAACCTTCCAGCAGGTTGATAACGCCCCAGATACCGAGACCGGCACCGAGCGCGATAACGAGGGTCTGAAGAACGGTGATTGCCTGTTCAAAAAATGCCATATAGTTTGTTAGCCGGAATCTGATTAAAAAATAGGTTTGTCATGTTTCATAGGCATACAAAAGCCGGAACAATCTGCCGCCCGGTTTCCGGGGGCATGATTCCGGCTGTCCTCCTTTTTCATTATTTTTTCTCGCGATTGTCCGCTTTGTACGCCAATGGCCCATAGAGGGCAGGTGCGGCGAATAGATAAGATCACTCCCTTCTAAAGCGGAACGAAATTAAGCGCCCTTTGTGTCTACTTCATATACATCGCAGACCTCATTGGGCTTGAGTTTCAGCCTTGCAGACAAGAATGCTTCAATGTCAAAAGCGTTCTTATCATCCGCGTCGGCAGTGTACTTGAAATTGGGGTGCTTGGTGATGTCGTACTTATCCGAAAGGAAAGGACGCACACCGCGCAGCTGGAGGATACACTTGCCTCCATCCATAACAGCAAGCTCATCCTGACTCATCAGCTCTTTCCCCAATTTTTGATAGTTGAGTGAATGGGAGGTTTCCCTCCCACGGCTCTCTCCGGTGTTGTAGGTGTCGATGGTTTCCTTGCCCAGCACGGCAGCCAGCTCTTTGAGGGTAGTCGGCTCTTTACCGCCCAGGAAGATGGATGTATCCATGTTACCGATGATGGTATCTGCGTTATCCTTATAGATCGCCTTGAGCTGACTCTGTGCCTGCAACACCAGACAGGCAGAGATTTCACGGCTTCGGATGGTGGCCACCAGCTTTTCCAGTTTCGGAATCTGCCCGATGTTAGCACACTCATCAATCAAACAGCGCACATGAACCGGAAGCCTGCCGCCATACACATCGTCGGCTTTTTCGCAGAGCAGATTGAAAAGCTGGGTATAACACATGGAGATCAGGAAGTTAAAGCTGTCATCCGTATCACTCATAATGAGGAACAGAGCAGTTTTCCTGTCTCCCAGAGTATCCAGCTCCAGCTCATCATAAGCCGTGACCTCACGCAACTCTGCAATGTCGAACACGGCAAGGCGAGCGCCGCAGGAAATCAAAATCGACTTGGCTGTTTTTCCAGCGGCCAGCTTATATTTCTTATACTGGCGCACCGCAAAGTGGTTTGGCTTCTCGGCTTCCAGTGCATCAAACATCAGGTCTACGGGGTTTTTGAACTCCTCGTCATCCTCACGGACTTCCATAGCGTTGATGAACTCAATGAGGGTGGAGAAGTTTTGTTCCTCCACCGGAGCCTCATAATGGATATAGCCAATAAGCGCGCAGTACAACAAGGTTTCTGCTTTTACCCAGAAATCGTCTCCGGCCTTGCCTTCGCCTTTGGTATTGGCGATGAGCGTTGTTACCAGCTTCAAGATGTCCTTTTCGCTATGGATATAGGCGAAAGGGTTATAGTGCATGGACTTCTTGAAGTTGATGGTATTTAGGACCTTGATTCGGTACGGCTCATAAATGACCTTGCCGTGCTTATCCTTCATAGGCTTTCCGTCTTTCCCCAGCTTGGGTGCGCCCCTTTGGAGCATTTTTCCGCACTCCACCAAAATGGTTCCCTTCGGGTCTGTGACCACATAGGAACTGTGCATCTGCATCAGATTCGGTTTGAGCCAGAAGCGGGTCTTACCGGAACCGGAGCCGCCAATCACCAGCACATTTTTGTTTCTGGCGGTCTTTGGGTCCTTGGGGCGGCTGTTCATTGTCAGGCTCTCCGTTTTCGTCAGAATCACATTGTTCTGGAATACCGGGTCGATGTAGGGTGCAATGTCCTCATGGGTTCCCCAACGGGCGGAACCGTATTCCATGCCGTGCCTGTACTTCTTGGCGTTCTTGCTTTTCAGGTACACAGCCAGCCGCAGGCCGCCGCCGCAGCACAGGCCCACCAGCAGGTCCAGCGGGTGCAGGCTGGGCCACCAGCTGGCCAGCGCCACCGGCAGCGTGGAGAAGAACGAGAGCATTTTTGCCGAAGCGTCCGCACCCACGGCCATCCGCCACGCTTCACCGAAGTTGGTGGAGAAAAGCCCCATCAGGATATACGGCAGATTCAGCAAAATGAGCTTTTTGATGTTCAGCTGCTTTTTCATCGTTCCAGCTCCTTCCGCTTGTTCCGGTCCACGACGGCGTGTTTTACCAGTTCTTTGAACTGGCTCAGCTTTGCCAGCACGGACGGGCGCTCGGATTTCTCCGCCTTCTTGACCTTTTTCCCGGTGTACTCGGTAAAAGCAGCGGTCAGGGCATCCGCGTCCCGTCCCTTGAAAAAGATCAGGTACTTGGGTGGGGAGCTGCTGCGGTCCTTCTTCACCGCATAGTCCACGCCGTATTTCCGCGCGATCTTCTCAAACTCCTTGATGGAGGGGTCAGTGATCTCGATGTTGGAAACGCCCTGATTCTGGCCGATCAGCTGTTTCACCGTCTGCTTGCCGTGGGGAATCACGGGGGTATCCCGGCTTTTCTGCTTTTGCAGCTTCTTTTCCTTGCGGTGGGCAAGGTATTTGGTGATGGCGGCTTTCATCAACCGCCCGGTAAACTTTGTTCCGCTGACTACCAGCGTCAAAGTCCTGTTTTCCACTTCCTCCTGCATAGGTCATCGCCTCCTTTCCACGGATTTTGCAGGGGTGGCACTTGATACTAAGGCGGGACCACCAGCCGCCGCAGAAGATAACGCTTCATACCGCCCTCCTTAGCGTAACTGGTCAGTACGGTCATAGTGCAGATTGCCCTGACGCACCTTTGCGTGGCTCAAAATCTTAATCTGCCCCTTTTCCTGACTATCCAGTGCTTTTTCATAACCGGTATCCGACAGGAACAGGCGGGTTCGTTCGCCTTTCCAGCCAACAGGGGAATCGTTCGTCAGCACATCAAAAATAATCATGTGCCGGGTGTCCTCGGCAAACCGTTGCAAATCCATGTATTCGTGGCCGTGGTAGTTCTGCGCCCCGGCTTTGAGGCGCATTTCCTCCATCAGCTGGCCCACGGTCTTACGCTCAGGCATGGCGTGCGCCTCCTTTCCCGCGTCCCTGGCCCTTCACGGCCAGGATACCGTCCAGGGTGGTGGCGGTGATCCGCAGGCGCTCGGCGGTGGCAATGTCATTCTTCACGGTCTCGTCGATGCCGTGGCCGCAGACCACCAGCACATGGGACCGGCGCAGGTAGTCCCGCGCCATATCCAGCCCGTCCTTGTGTTCCTGGGGAATCTCGTCTTTGAGGAAGGTAGGCAGGAACAGCACCGGGCAGATGGGCGAATACCCGGCATCGTACACCTGACGGCAGTAGGCCGCAGCGTTCTCGGCGTTCTCATACTGGCTGTTGCTCCAGGGAGCCGTAATGTAGGCAAGAGGTCGTTTCATGGCAAAATCCTTTCTCCCGGTGTTTTCGGGCAGCAGAAAAGCGGCTGTTTACCAGCCGCCTGCGTACATATCGTGGTTAACTTGTGCGGTGTAGTGGTTGCTGATCGTGGTCGGCGCATTAAACAGCACCGCAAGCAGATACTGCTTCATGTTGCGGATTTCGGTGGTATTGTTCCGCAGGCATTCCATGACAAACTCGATGTGGGAGCAATCCAGCTTCAAAAAACGGGAGCGGACCACCTCATGGGGGAAGTCGCTGCCAGCGATCCGGGTGGTTTTCCGCTTGGCGCAGACGGTCTCCACCATCAGCTCCACAATCTCGTCCAGGTCCTCCCGATAGGTGGTAAACTCCCGGCACAGGTGGTCATACTCGATGTTCTCCAGAATCAAATCCCGATAACTTTCCATCTCTGAGACAGACATCGCATCCCTTCCTTTCCGTTCCGGCAGCTGTGCTGCCGCTGGCTCCCGGAAGGGAATAGAATCGGTACTTGATCCATAAGTAATTGTTTTTTCTGTATTTGATTTCTCTATATTTAATTCTGCGGGCTTTTCCGTATCCGGTTTTACCATATCCGGGTTTTCCGTATCTGGTGAAGCCGTATCCGGCTGGGGCGTATCCGGGTTCTTCGGCTGTGGTTGCTCGTAGATAACATACTCGGTATCGCTGATCCGACCCTGCCGGTCTCGCAGCTGATGGCGGACAATGTACCCGGCAGTTTCCAGCTCCCGCAGCGCGCCGCCGATAGCGTCCACGCCCTCTTTGCAGATGGCGGCAAGCCCTCTGGTGGTATAGTTCCAGTCCTCCGGTAAGGACAGCATCATGGAAAGCAGCCCCTTGGCTTTCAGGGACAGTTTCCCGTTGCGTAAATGGTGATTGCTCATCACGGTATAATCTCTGGTTCGTTCAATGCGAAATACGGCCATTGACCTCACTCCTTCCAAATTTCTCAGGGTATGAAAAAAGCCACAATCCTGTAAAAAGAATTGTGGCAGTCAGCTGTTTTGTTCACTTTTTCTGCGCCGGTAGGGGCGCTTGGGAATGGGCGGTCTGTCCAACAGGTCATTTCCCTGAGAGAATGGCAGAGTTTGCAGAACACGGTCAATCTCTATAAATTCCATACCATGCTGGGAATGGCAATCCTCCCGGATTGCTTCCCGGATTTCCTTTACAGTACACATTTCAATCCTTTCCTTTCGCAGTAATGATTTGTTTATGAGTGGCGGCGGTGTTTTCCCGGTTTGAAATCGAGGATATGTCCCTCAATCACACGAGCGTAACGCTTGATCTTGATCTCCCGACGCTGCTGGCTTTGCAGGGCGGCCTGATACCCGTCCTCAGTCAAAAACAGTCGTATTTCCTCTCCGGGGCTACCGTAAGCTGTGCTGGGACGCAGGACGGAAAACTCAATCATCCAGCGGGTGTTATCCCAAAACCTCTCTACGGCAAGAATGTTATGTCCTTTCAGCTCACGGGCTGAAATATCCCTCATAGGCGGCTCCTTTCATCGTTCCTGGTCTCTCTGACGCTTTTTCTGCCATGCCTCCAGCAGCTTGATGATAGTGTCCTGCATCCGCTGGGGCGTATAGCTTTTAGGGAAATACTTCCGCAAGGTGTCAGAGGTAAATGTCACTCGGTCCAGATCGCTTTTCTTTTCCTCACCCATGATGACACGCATCATATCGAGGGTCAGATGCCCCTCCTGACTGTATTTCTTGAGCCGCTGGGCTTGAGAAAGAGAAGGGGTAGCCTGTTCGCTGTCCATTGCATCCAGCAAATCTCTCTGTTCCTCTTTTTTGAGGAAGGACAGCTCATAAGCAGGATTTAAGGCAATTTTCTTTTCATCCACCATGTCCAGCAGTTCGGGAATCAGCTCGGTCAGACGGATAAATCTTTTAATCTGTGATTTGCTATCTGGACTGTTCTCCGCGATTTTTTCTGCCGCAGTCAACTTCGGCCCAACTTGGGCCGAGGTTAAATCCGTCCTGGCTCCTTGGTGCTTAATGGCATCCAGTTTCATCTTATAGGCAAAGGCCCTTTCACTGGGAAGCAGGCTTTCTCGTTGCAGATTGCTGTCAACCATAATGATCGTGGCGGCATCATCATCCAAATCCCGAACAATGACCGGTATGGTCTCCTTGTCTGCCAGCTCACTGGCTCTGTGCCGCCTGTGTCCGGCTACCAGCTCATAACCGCCCTCCGGGTCCGGTCGAGCAATCGCCGGAACCAGAACGCCATACTGCTTGATACTGTCAGCGGTCTCCATCATGGCTTCGTCATCCTTGACTTTGAATGGGTGGTTCTTAAAGGGATGCAGTTCAGACAGCGGAATCTCCTGAATCTTTTCCAGCTTTGCATCCTGACGGACTTCTTCGGTGGAGAACAGATCATCTACCGAGGCCAGCTCTATTTTTTTCGCGCTGCTTTTCAAGTTTCAACACCTCCTTCATCAGATTTCGATACCCCTCTGCCACCTTGCCACCGGGATCATGGGCAAAAATACTTTTTCCCTCAGCGCTAATTTCCTTAGCCCGGACAGAGTGGGGAATCTCTGTGCCGAATACTTTGATCTTGCTGCCATAGGTCTCACGCAGGAGCGCGGAGATCTCTTTGGCAAAGTTGGTTCGGCTATCCACCATCGTCAGCAGGATACCGTCTATCTGGAGCTTGGGGTTGATCTGCCGCTTTACCTTGTTTACCGTGGAGAGCAGCTGTTCCAGCCCTTTGGCGGGCAGATACTCCGCCTGAACGGGAATGATGATCCTGTTCGCAGCGGCCAGCGCATTGACTGTGAGCATACCCAGGGAGGGCTGGCAGTCGATGAGGATATGGGAGTATTGCCCCTTCAGCGTGTCCAGATATTGCCGCAAGATAGTCTCGCGACTCATGGCGTTTACCAGGGATACCTCCATACCGGATAACTGGATGTCCGCAGGCATCAGGTCTACACCCTCTGGGTGGTGCAGGATACCCTCGCCGGGACGAAGCGGCTCATCCATCAGGATACGCCCCATAGCGTCCGACAGCGTAAAGGGCAGCTTGTCCGGCTGGGGATGGCCCAGGCTGATTGTCAGGCTCCCTTGCGGGTCCCCGTCGATCAGCAGGACTTTCTTTCCGGCCTGCGCCAGCCCGATTCCCAAGTTGGCACAGGTCGTTGTCTTACCAACGCCGCCTTTCTGGTTGGCAATGGCAATGATTTGCGTGTTCATTAACTTCACCTCATTTCTAATTGTTGCTGTTGCTTCTGGAAATAGAAAAAGCCGCCACTCCAAAATAAAAAGTGAAGTGACGGCTCTTTCTATCGCCGGAATACGAGTTCCTGAAATGAAAAAAGCACCCAGTCATTTATGTGATCTGTGTGCTACATCAAATTCATATTCAATTATTCAAATTAGCTCAAACTATGCCAAACTGCCACAGCCAAAAAAACGAGGGGAAGGAGGGCTGAAAAGCGCCCCCAAAACACCCCCAAAATCGGCTCTCGGTTAACCACTTTGGGAACCACTTGACCCTCTTTTTACCCCCTTTTTGGCCGGTTAACCACTTGCGGACCACTAAAAATTGGGTGAAAACGGCTCTCGTTTTGTCAAATTTGGTCAAACCATATCAGCCCATTTAGGTATAAGAAAACCCCGGAAAACCTTGATTTTCCGGGGTTTTTGAACCATTTTGATATAGTCTGAGCAGTCGATTATCGCTTGCTGAACTGCGGAGCGCGACGAGCTGCTTTGAGACCGTATTTCTTACGCTCCTTCATACGAGGATCGCGGGTCAGGAAACCGGCCTTCTTCAGGATGGGACGGTTGTCCTCGCTGGCCAGCAGCAGGGCGCGGGCGATACCGTGCCGCAGGGCGCCGGCCTGGCCGGACACGCCGCCGCCGGTGACAGTGGCCACAACATCCATCTTGCCGGTGTTGCCGGTGGCCTCCAGAGGCTGACGGACCAGCATCTTCAGGGTGTCCAGACCGAAATACTCATCAATGCTCCGGCCGTTGACGGTGATGGAGCCGGTGCCGTTGGGGAACAGATGGACGCGGGCCACAGAGGACTTCCGGCGACCAGTGCCATACAGATAGGGCTTCTTGGACTGATACATACTTCAAACTCCTCCTTATTCCGCGTCCAGAGCGACGGGCTTCTGAGCCTGCTGCTCGTAGTTGGCGTCCGCATAGATGTGCAGCCGCTTCAGGGATTCCTTGCCGATGGTGTTCTTGGGCAGCATACCGCGGACAGCCACCTTCATGGCCAGCTCGGGCTGCTCCTGCATCAGGATGCGGTAGGGGGTCTCCTTCAGGCCGCCGATCCAGCCGGAGTGGGTACGGTACATCTTCTGGGTGCCCTTCTTGCCGGTCAGCACAGCCTTGCCGGCGTTGATGATGATGACATAGTCACCGCAGTCGGCGTTGGGGGTGAAAGTGGGCTTGGTCTTGCCGCGCAGCAGGTCGGCAGCCCGGACAGCGGTCTTGCCCAGGGGCTTGCCCGCGGCGTCCAGGATGTACCACTTACGCTCAATGTTGGCCTTGTTTGCCATAAAAGTGGACATGGTGTTTCCTCCGTATATTGAAATTCTTTGCTTTGCTTTACAAATCAAGAGCTCCGGGTTACAATCGGAGCAAGGATATTTATACCACGGCGGCGGGGGAATGTCAACGGGGATTTCGTTTAACCGGGATAAATCTCTGAATTTCTCTTGATACCTCTTATTATCTCCTGATTTCTCACGTTCTATTTTGAATTTTTCGGGGGAAGGCCCTGTACGCCGAAACGCCTGGGGGCGCTGGATCTTCTGCGCGGCCGGCCTTATGCGGATTCTCTGCGCCGCTGCTATGGCAGAAGCCCTGGGGAGATCGCTCGCTATCTCTGCTGGGAGATGGCGGACCGGGGCACCGGCCCCATCTGACTGCCGGCGGTGGGGGACGATGGGCCGGACCGCTTCGCCATGTTTTTGGGCGAGAGAAAACCGGACGAGCGTTACATCGTCCGGTTCCCGCAGAATGTCGATGGGGACTATGAAGCGTATGGGCATCCGGTGTGGATGTACGGCCCGTACCCGGTGCGGGGCGTCTACACCCAGCCCATGAGGGCTATTCCGGCCACGGAAGCCTGTTACGTCATCGGGAATGAATCGGAAAAACTGACGGAGGTCCGGCTGCGGGTGGACGCAGGCCTGGACGAATCCGTCTCCATCCCCGCCCCGCCGTCCCTGACCATCTGGCGGTTTACAGGCGGGGACATGGGCTGGCGCCTGGTGGACCGGTATTTTGACGCCCGGGGCGAAGAACTGCCCTGACGTTTGAAAACAATATGTAATGCTACAAGATCCACTGGACCAACAGCAGCAGCACAAATCCCGGCAGGCCCAGGACGGCGATCACCAGGGCATTCCACAGGTTCAGCCCCAGGGCGATGCCGGTGAGGCCCGCCGTCAGCCGTACGGCCCCCAGGGCTAGAAACCCCAACAGGGTGTTCAGCAGTAGTTTCAGCGCCAGGCGGAAGGGGGAGCTGAACACCCGGATCAGAGCGACGAGAAAGAAGCCCGCCAGGATGGCGGCGATGATCTTCTGACTCAGGTCCATGTGGACGCCCCCTCCAGCCCGGCAGCAGCCGCTGCCTCGGGACTCCGCTCCTTGATGGCGCGGATCAGATAGTTGCACCGGGCCTTCACGGCACTGATCTGGTAGACGCAGGACTCCACCAGCTCCGGGTCCAGGGCCTGGTCGAACTGGCGATAGGCCTGGGCCAGGTCCCCCTGGGCCTCCAGCAGCTCGGCCTTCAGGGTCAGCAGCTCCGGGTCGGGGCGGGCGGCTTTCTTGGCAAAAACAGGTTTCATGGCAGTGTCCCTCCTATCCATATTCTTACGGGGAGTTTGGACAAATATGCCAGCTTTCATACAAGGAGGCAGGAAGAACATGCCAACAGAACAGGAGAACTTCATGGCCCAGGCTCTGGCGCTGGCGGCGGAGGCCGCGGCGGCGGGGGAGGTGCCCGTGGGCTGCGTTATCGTCCGGGACGGGGAAATCGTGGGCCGGGGCCGCAACCGGCGGGAGGAGAAGCAGGCCACCGCCTCCCATGCGGAGATGGAGGCCATTGCCCAGGCCAACGAGCACCTCGGCACCTGGCGGCTGGATGACTGCGAACTGTACGTGACGCTGGAGCCCTGCCCCATGTGCGCTGGGGCTATCCTGAATGCCCGTATCCGCCGGGTTTGGTACGGCGCCCGGGACGAGGCCTTCGGTGCCTGCGGCGGAGTGACCAACCTGTTTATGGAGAGCTTCCCCAACCGGCCCGCCCTGGTGGGCGGCATTCTGGGAGAGGACTGCCGCCGGGTGCTGGCGGATTTTTTTGCCGGGCTCCGGGGCGGAGAAAAAAATCGACCCTCAGATTTGATTTAAGACTTTTGTAACAATTGATGCTGGTTTGCTTAACAACTCTCTAGTATCTTAATACTTGCAAGAGACAAAACTTCTTTTCATCCAATCTTCCAAAAAATAGGGAAACGGACCAGCCGAAAGGCTGGTCCGTTTCTCGATTTCCCCGGTATTTGTGAACAAACGGAAAATCCCCGCGGCGGGCACTCCCGGCCGCGGGGATTTTGTGATAAACTGTCAGGTATTGTCCCAGGGCGCGGCCAGTACCGCCGTCCGCTGGAGCAGGAAGCCGAAAAGCGTCACGGCGCCGCCCAGGTAGAACAGCAGCCGGGCCGGATCCGGCCGGTCCGCCAGAGTGGCCAGGCAGAAGGCGATGGCCAGCGCCGCATAGACGGCGAAGCGGCGGGTCCGCCCCGCCCGGAAGGCGAAGGAGGACAGCCGGTAGAAGGCCAGAGCCAGGAACACCACCGCCAGCAGCTCCGTGTAGTAATCTGTGAGGGACGGGTCTACGGACACCACCCGGTAGGTCAGCACCAGCCGCACCACCAGGCAGCAGACGGGCACCAGCAGCAGAGGACTCTGAAAGGGCTTGCGCGCCCCGCCCTCCGGCCGGATGCGGCAGGCAGGCACAGCGGGAAGCAGGCTGGCCGCCGAGAGAAGAGACAGCAGACCCACCACCAGATGCTCCCTGCCGGAGAAGAGCTGACTGCCCTGGGCGGTCACAAAAACGGTCACCGTCTCTCCGCTGCCGGTGAGGGCGCTGGCGCCGGAGAAGCCGAAGAGCAGGTCCAGAACGCCGGAGGCTGCCAGCAGGAAGAGCCCCATCACCGCCGGAGTGAGCAGCCCGGGGGAAGCCACGGAGAAGCCTGCGGGAAAGAGGGGCGGGTCTTCCCGGTCCGCAGGCAGAAGGGGCCGGGCTGCCAGCAGGCAGACTGCCGCCAGAACCACGAACCAGGCCACCAGCAGGATGGCGTACAGATTGCCGGGGATGGGGAGGCCTGTGTCCACCTCGAACCCAGTGCTGCGCTGAAGCAGCCGCAGCAGGAATGCCCCCACGCCGCCAATGGCGGCCAGCAGGGGCCAGAGCACGTATTTCTTCATAGGAGCCGATCTCCTTATCATGACAGATTTTCAAAAGCCAGTATACCACGGGAAAAGCTGTTTGTCCATGCCGGCCTCATTTTCCGCCCTCCGGGCGCATACAGTGAAGGGACAGGCCCGCAGACGGGGAACAAAAGAGGAGGAATTTCCATGAGACGCCATTCTGATCTGCACCAGAGCGCCGCCATCTCCGCGGTGCTGCTGGTGCTGCTGTTTGCCCTGCCCCTGGCGGTGGTAGTGCCCTTTCAGACAGAGCTTTTCTCCGATGATCCCATCGCTGTGGAGTCGGAGCGGGAGCCCTTTCAGCCGGGGGACCTGGACGGAGAGATGGTGCTGAAGGTCCTGGCAGGGGACGCGGTGGAGGAGATGACCCTGGGAGAGTATCTGGTGGGCGTGGTCCGGGCGGAGATGCCCGCCTCCTTTGAGCCGGAGGCTTTGAAGGCCCAGGCGGTGGCGGCCCGGACGTACACCCTGTACAAGATGCAGACTGGCGGCAACCACGGCAACACCGCGGACATCTGCACGGACTCCACCTGCTGCCAGGCGTATATCTCGGAGGAAAACGCCCGGAACAACTGGGGCGAGAACGCGGACGCCTATGAGGAAAAGATCGAGACCGCCGTCCGGGAGACCGACGGAGAGACCATCCTGTACGGCGGCGTGCCCATCCTGGCGGTGTTCCACTCCTGCTCCGCCGGGCAGACCCGCTCCTCCGGCCAGGTGTGGGTCAGCGACCTGCCCTATCTCCAGGCGGTGTCTTCGCCGGAGCCTGCGGACAGCATCCCCAACTATTACAGCCGTGTGGAATTCACGGCGGAGGAGTTCCGGGAGAAGGTCCTGACCTCCTATCCGGAGGCGGACCTGTCCGGCGACATCAGCGGCTGGCTGCAAAACGCCGTGACGGACACCGCCGGCAGCGTGGAGTCGGTGGACGTGGGCGGCGTGAGCATGAAGGGCAGCACTTTACGGAGCATCCTGGGGCTGCGGTCGGCCTGCTTCGAGTGGGAGGCGGCGGACGGCAAGCTGGTGTTCTTCGTCACTGGCTACGGCCACGGCGTGGGTATGAGCCAGTACGGCGCCAACCAGATGGCCAAGGAGGGAGCGGACTACCGGACGATCCTCACCCACTATTATACCGGCGTCACCGTGGAGCCCTATACTACTGCCGCCATAGGGTGACTCTTTACAAAAAAGCCGGAAATGTGGTAAAATACAATCTTCCAGGGGAGCTTCTGCGGAAGGGAGGACATGATGAGACGAAAGCTCGCGGCACTGCTGCTGTGCCTGCTGCTGGTGTTCCAGCTGTCGCCGGTCCCGTCGGGGGCGGCGGAGACGGTGTATTTCACCGCAGTCAACAAAAACGTGCTGACGCTGTCGGACGACACCATGCCCTTCTGGTCCGGCGGCTATCTGTATGTGCCCAGCACTATCTTCACCGGCGTGGGCCGGGATCTGGGCGTGTCCTACTACCCCAATATTGCCCGGCAGACCGTGTTGCTGTATGTGGACAAGACGGTATACAGCTCCCTGGTATTTGACCTGAACAAGGACTATGCCATCGACAACGAGGGCAACCTGTATTTCCAGAAGCCCATCCAGCGGGGTGGCGTGATCTTCCTGCCCATCTCTCTGATCGCCCGGTGCTTCGGCCTGCTCTACTCCACCGTGGAGGTGGACCGGGGCTATCTGGTTTGGGTGCGCAATCCGGATATGGATATGGAGGAGCGGTACTTTGCCGACGCCGCCAAGTCCCGGATGGACTACGAGTACAACCAGTACCTGCGGAACCAGAGTGCGGAAGAGGACATCGCGCCGGAGGAAACGGAGCCCTCCACCGTCACCGGGCAGCGGATTTATCTTTGTGTGGAGGCCGCGGACCCGAAGCGGGTGAAGTCCCTGCTGGACATTCTGGACCGCTATGACGCCCACGCGGCTTTCTACTGTACGGAGGCGTTTCTGCGGGAAGGCGGCGACCTGCTGCGGCGAATGACCGCCACAGGGCAGGCCATCGGGCTGGCGGTGGACGCCGCGGCGGACCGCCCGGTGACGGAACAGCTGGAGACGGGGAACCGCCTGCTCTCCCAGGCCGCCAGCGTCAAGACCCGGCTGGCTTGGATTGAAAACGCCGGGGAGGAGTCTGTCTCCGCGGCGGAGGCGGCGGGCTTCTGCCCGCTGGACCCGGATCTGGACCGGGCGGCGTATCCCCTCAGCAGCACCGGCGCCGCCGACACGCTGCTCCAGCGGGTGACCAGCCGGGGCGGCGAGGTCACTGTCTGGCTGGGCGACAGCGCCAACGCCGCAGGGCTTGGGACGTTCCTGTCTGCGGCGGAGGCGGCGGACGACCGCTGTCTGGCCATGACGGAGACGGTGTCCTGACCTGCCAAGATTTACAAAATATTCAACATACCGCCCCGGGAGCGGATATAATAGAGGATATCAAGAATCGGCTGTGTCTGTGAACAGGCGGACGCCGCGGGCGGCAGAACCAGCGAAGAGAGACATATCGAAATGGGAGGGAGCGCCATGGGCCGCAACATCCTGGTCGTGGAAGACGACCGCAATATCTGTGATTTGATCCACATGTACCTGGTGAAGGAGGGGTTCGACGTCCGCATCGCCGGAGACGGCGGCAAGGCCATTGAGGAGTTTCAGAAGCAGGTTCCGGACCTGATCCTGCTGGACATCATGCTGCCGGTGATGGACGGCTGGTCGGTGTGCGCCAAAATCCGGGAGACCAGCAAGGTGCCCATCATCATGCTGACGGCCAAGGGCGAGGTGTTCGACCGCATCCAGGGCCTGGAGATGGGGGCGGACGACTATGTGGTGAAGCCCTTTGAGATGAAGGAGCTCATCGCTCGGATCAATGCAGTCCTGCGGCGGACGGAGATCCCCAACGACACCAGCAAACGGCTGACGTTCGACAAGCTGGTGATTGACCTGGACTCCTACGAGCTGATCGTGGATGGGAAGAAAATCGACACGCCCCCCAAGGAGCTGGAGCTGCTGTATCATTTGGCCTCCACCCCCAACCGGGTGTACACCCGGAACCAGCTGCTGGATGAGGTGTGGGGCTTTGACTACTTCGGCGACAGCCGGACAGTGGATGTCCACATCAAGCGGCTGCGGGAGAAGATCGAAAACGTCAGCAGCCAGTGGGCGCTGAAAACGGTGTGGGGCGTGGGGTACAAGTTCGAGCTGGCAGGCGCCCCCGGGGCAAAGGAGAGCTGACGTTTCCGGGGACGAAGGCCCCGGCGCCGCGAAAGCGGCGTCAAGCGGTCCGCAGGACCCTTGAACCTGCCGGAATTCATTTCCGGCAGGTTGGTGAGATGAAAGGGGCCCCCGGAGGCCTGCGGCCTCCGGGGAAAACAGCAGCCAGTGGGCGCTGAAAACGGTGTGGGGCGTGGGGTACAAGTTCGAGCTGGCAGGCGCCCCCGGGGCAAAGGAGAGCTGACAAAACCGCCTGAAAAGACCTTTGCCTTTTCAGGTGGAAAACCGGGCAGGGAGGTCTCATGAAGGTACGGATCGCGCGTATTGCAAAACGGATGCACAACAAGTTCAGGGGCCTGTACTGGCGGCAGATGTTCGTCACCGTCGGCATGGTGCTCCTGACGCTGTTTTTGCTGGGAGTTTCGTTTTTCTCCCTGAGCTACAACTACGCCCGGGGCCAGGAGAACGGGGAGCTGGCCGCCCAGGCCCAGGTGGTGGGGCAGCTCTCCGCCAGCTATCTGGAAAACGGGCGGTACCTGGACATGGAGGAGCTGCAGCACGAGGAGGACTTCCAGCGTCTGGCCTCCTTCGCTGCCACGGTGTCCGAGGTGGACTTCCTGATCTGCGACGTGGAGGGCCACGTGCTGCTGTCCACGGATGCGTCTCTCAGCGGGCTGGTGGTGACTATGCCGGAGGAGATGACCGCAGAGGTGCTGGAGGAGGGCATCAGCTCCAGGCGCACGGACGTGGACGGCCTGTACTCCAACAAGCGGTTCGTGGTGGGCGTTCCGGCCATAAGCGAGGATACCCCCGACCCCGTCGGCATGGTCTATGCCGTGTCCTCCACCACCTCGCTGGACACCATGTGGTCCGGCTTCATCGGGCTGTTCTTCATGACGGCGTTCGTGGTGCTGATGATCTCCTTCATGGCGTCCTCCATCACCACCATGCGGCAGATCCAGCCCATCCGGGAGATGGCCAAGGCCACCCGCCGCTATGCGGAGGGGGACTTCGACATCCGCATGAACGACTACGGCCGGGATGACGAGTTGGGAGAGCTGGCGGCCTCCTTCAACAACATGGCGGAGAACCTGCAGCAGACGGAGCGCCAGCGGCGGGAGTTCATCACCAACATCTCCCATGAGCTGAAGACGCCCATGACCACCATCGCCGGCTATACAGACGGCATTCTGGACGGCACCATCCCGCCGGAGAACGAGCGGCAGTATCTCCAGATCATCTCCGACGAGAGCCGCCGCCTGAGCCGGCTGGTGCGGCGGATGCTGGACGTGAGCCAGCTGCAGGCCATCGACCCCCTGCGGGAGGGAAAGCACTTCGACATCTGCGAGAGTATGCGCCGGGTGCTGATCTCCATGGAGCGGAAGATCACAGACCGGAATCTGGATGTGGAGGCGGATATCCCCGAGGAGCCCATTCTGGTGCTGGGGGACAAGGACATGATTACGCAGGTGATTTACAACCTGCTGGAAAATGCCACCAAGTTCGCACGGGAGGGCTCCACTCTCTATCTGGGCGTCACCACCATCGACGGCAAGGCCCGGGTGACGGTGCGGAACGAGGGGGACACCATCCCGGCAGAGGAGCTGCCGCTGCTGTTCGAGCGGTTCCACAAGAGCGACAAGTCCCGCAGCGAGGACAAGGATGGTTACGGCCTGGGGCTGTACATCGTCAAGACGATTTTAGAGCAGCATAAGGAAAAGATCAGTGTGACCAGCGAGGACGGCGTGACCGCGTTCTCCTTCTCACTGGCCACAGAGTGAGGCGTGCATGGAGGAAGAAAAGCAGTTGGCCGGAGAGGACCGTCTCTCCGGAGAGATCGTAGAGGTATACAGACAGCCGCTGCCCGGGGAGGTGGTGGAGCGGTACAGCCGCCCCCTGCCGGGACGGCCTGCCGCGCCCGGGCAGCCCCGCCGGCGGCGCAGGACCGGGCTGTGGATTTTCCTGGCCTGCCTGGCGGTGGTGCTGGGTGTGGCGGCGGGCTCCTGGATTTGGTATCTGCTGCCGGCCGGCAGCAGTGCCGATCCCTTTGAGTACCGTTACGACCACGGCTGGGAGGAGGAAGAGGACGCGTCCGGGGCAGTTACCATCCCCACCTATCCGTTCGGGGAGGGCGCCGTGCTGGAGGTGGAGACGGACCACGGCCGGGAGCTGACGGCCCAGGAGATCTACCAGCGGGTGAACCCGTCGGTGGTGACGGTCATGGTCCAGCTGGACGACAGCGTCTCCGTGGGCACCGGGGTCATCTTCCGGGCGGACGGTTATATCCTCACCAATTACCACGTGCTGGCGGGGGGACGGGACTGCACCGTCGCCATGGACACGGGCCGGACCTATGAGGCCCAGTACGTGGCCGGAGACGAGCGGAACGATCTGGCGGTCCTCAAGGTGGAACTGACGGGGCTTCCCGCCGCCACCTTCGGCGACAGCGACCAGCTGGTGGTGGGCGACAAGGTCTACGCCATCGGCAACCCGCTGGGCGTGGAGCTCCGCGGCACACTGACAGACGGCATCGTCTCCGCCATCAACCGGGATGTACAGGTGGACGGCCGGACCATGACGCTGGTTCAGACCAACGCGGCCCTGAACTCCGGCAACTCCGGCGGTCCCCTAATCAACGCCTGCGGCCAGGTGGTGGGCATCAACACCATCAAGATGAGCTCTGATTACTCCAATGTGGAGGGTCTGGGCTTCGCCATTCCCTCCGCCTCCATCCGGCGGCTGGTGAACGACCTGCTGACCTATGGAGAGGTCCGGCCGGAGCCCTCCTTCGGCGTGACGGTGCTCCAGACGGGCACCCGGCTGGAGGACGACATCTGGGGCCTGCAGGTGCTGGAGGTCACGCCCGGCTCCGCCGCAGACCTGGCGGGCATCCGGGAGGGGGACTTCGTCCTCGCCGCCGGCGGCAGGCCGGTGGAAACCAGTCAGGAGCTGCTGCGCATCCGGCGGCAGCTGTATGTGGGCGATCAGGTGACCATGGAAATCTGGCGGGACGGAGAGCGGATGGAAGTGACGCTGACTCTGAATGACCCGGTGGAATAAAGAACGAGGGCGCGGCCTGCACCGCAGGCCGCGCCCTTGCTTGCCGGAAGTGCTCCCGGCCCGGGGCGGAAGAGCGGGGTGTCTGCCCTGCGGGGTAGTGTGGAAAAAACATTGTGAGGCCGTGGGAAAAGCCCTGAAGGACTTCTCCCGCGGCCTGTGTCATGTCTGTTTCTTCCGGCGCTGGGGCCACAGCAGGCTGACACCGGAGAGCAGCAGGTACACGCCGAAGGGCTTGCGCAGGACCGCCACGTCCAGATTGGTGGCGATCCAGGCCCCGGCCAGGGCGGCGGCCACGGCCAGGGGGACGGCGCTTTTCAGGGTGGGCTTGTCCAGATAGCCGCCCCTGGCGTGGCAGACCAGGGCGGAGGCGGCGGTGGGCAGGAAGAACAGCAGATTGATGCCCTGAGCGGTCCGCTGGTCCACATCCAGAAAGAGCGTCATGACCAGAAGCAGCAGCGTGCCGCCGCCCACGCCCCAGGCCGAGAGGATGCTGGCCCCCAGGCCGCAGAGAAAGGGAATGATCCAGTCCGTCACAGCAGATACTTCACCCCCGCGTAGAACAGAAAACCGGCGAAGAGCCACTTGAGCCACTTGACGGAGACTCTGCCGTACAGCTTGCCGCCGATCCAGCCGCCCACCAGGCCGCCCGCCAGATAGGGCAGCGCCGTCAGGAGGGAGAGCTCCCCCGAAACAGGTACACGGCGGCGGACACCAGACACACCGGAAAGATGACGCCCACGCAGGTGGCGTACAGCTTCCGCTGGGAGAGGCTGCCCCAGCGGGAGAGGATGGGCAGGAAGACCATGCCGCCCCCGCCGCCGAAGAGGCCGTTGGCCAGCCCCGCCGCAGTGCCGGCGATCCGCGCCGGCCAGCGATGTTCCATGTGATCCCGCCTTTCCTCAGGGATGTAAGCGGCGGGCTTCGGGAGCCGGAGAGGACGCCCGAAGCCCGTCGGACCTGGTTATTTCATCTGGAAGCTCTGGCAGTCGGTGCACTCCACCTTGGTGGGGTTGGTCTCATGGGTGCCCACAGTGATGGTGTTCAGACCGCAGTAGTTCTGGTCCTGGCAGTGGTGGGCGCAGTTGGTGACCGTGCACTTGATGCTCTGGTTGGGGGTGCAGGCGCAGCCGTTGTTGGTATTCGTCATAACAAAAGATCCTCCTGCGTGAAAAAGTGTGTGGCTTTCGCCGCCCTCTAGTGTGCGCAGGCGCGGCCGGGTTATGTACGGTCCGGCCTGGGTAAAAATTTGTCACAGGCGGGCGTGTCCGGCGTCCGGTTTTTGGCGCGGGGCGCGGCGACGCAATGGCCGTCATGGATCTCTACAAAACGGCGGCGCGTTCGGATGTAGTGCTGGTAG
The DNA here is from genome assembly GCF_005121165.3 of Dysosmobacter welbionis. Lineage (NCBI taxonomy): Bacteria > Bacillati > Bacillota > Clostridia > Eubacteriales > Oscillospiraceae > Dysosmobacter > Dysosmobacter welbionis. Next base: position 2,462,566 of record NZ_CP034413.3, read on the forward strand.
TAGTGTGCGCAGTCGGAACAGGTGAACGAATCCATATAGGGTGTCTCCTTTCTGATTGAGTTCTTAGATTGTACTGCAAGTTGATGAAATCATCAGAATGCATTGTGACTTCAAAATGATATCGTGATTTCGGTTTTTTGTGCAAAAGTATTTTATAACAAAGAAAATGCAGAATATATGTTAACTTTTATCACACAAAATATGTGATAAAAATTTTATATAAAAAGGTGGGCCGCTCTATCTGAGCGGCCCACCTTTTTCGATTTGGATGCCTCGCAGAGTTTCGCGCCGCGCACGGCGCGAAATCAAATGAAATCGTTTTTCCGGCGGCGTGTACGTCGGAAAAACACTCCGCGCGGAGCGAGCGTCGAATTGCCCGCCGCAGGCGGGCAACCGAGGCGCAGAGCGGAGCGAATCTCCCTTCACCTGAAAAGGCGCAGCCTTTTCAGGTGATTTATACGCCTAAGATCCAAGTTGCGAATCGGAAGTAGATCAGCAGAGACAGCGCGTCCACGATGGTGCTGATGAAGGGCGAGGCCATCACCGCCGGGTCGAACCCGATCTTCTCCGCCAAAATGGGCAGGGAGGCGCCCACCAGCTTGGCGCAGGCCACCGTGCCCACCAGGGTGCAGCACACCACCGCCGCCACGGCAGGCGTCACGGTGGGATTGGCCAGCAGCCAGCAGTCCACCACCATCATCTTCACAAAGTTGGCCGCCGCCAGGCACACGCCGCAGATCAGCGCCACGCGGCACTCCTTCCACACCACGCGCAGCAGGTCGCTGAATCGAACCTCCCCCAGCGACAGGGCACGGATCACCGCCGTGGAGGCCTGGGTGCCGCTGTTGCCGCCGGTGCCGGAGAGCATGGGGATGTAGGAGGTCAGAATGGGCACCGCCGCCAGGGAATTCTCAAAGTGGGTCAGGATCATCCCAGTGAAAGTGGCGGACAGCATCAGCATCATCAGCCAGGGGGTCCGGGCCCGCCAGGTCTCAAACACGCCGGTCTTGAGATACGGCTTGTCGCCCGGCAGGATGGCGGCCATCTTCTCGATGTCCTCGGTGACCTCTTCCTGCAGGACGTCCATGGCGTCGTCCACGGTGACGATGCCCACAAGGCGGTTCTCCGTGTCCACAATGGGCAGGGCCAGGAAGTCGTATTTGTTCAGGGTTTGGGCCACATCCTCCTGGTCGTCCAGGGTGTTGGCGGAGATCACATGGGTATCCATGATGTCCCCCACCACGTCGTCCTCCTCCGACAGCAGGATGGTCCGGATGGAGAGATACCCCAGCAGGTGGCGGCCCTCGTCGATGACGTAGCAGATGTTGATGGTCTCCTTGTCCGGGCCGGTGCGGCGAATGCGCTTCAGGGCGTCCTCCACGGTCATGGTGGCCTTCAGGTCCACGTACTCCGTGGTCATGATGCTGCCGGCGCAGTCGTCGGGGTATTTCAGGATTTCGTTGATGCTCTTGCGGACGTCCGGGTCCGCGTGGCGCAGGATGCGCTTGACCACGTTGGCGGGCATCTCCTCCACGATGTCTACCGCGTCGTCCAGGTACAGCTCGTCCAGCACTTCCTTCAGCTCCGTGTTGGAAAAGCTCTGGATGAGCACCTCCTGCTCCTCAGAATCCAGCTCCACGAACACCTCGGCCGCCTGCTCCTTGGGCAGCAGGCGGAACACCATGGGCACCTTGTCGTCCAGTTCCATGAACAGGCCCGCGATGTCCTGGGCCTCCAGAGGCAGCAGAAGGTCGCGCAGCTCGGCGTAGCGTTTTCGGGAGATCAGATCCTCGATCTTTTCCAGCAGCTCGTCCCGCTGCTCTTCCTGCTCTAACATGCGCGTCCTCCTCTCTGTGGGACTGGTGGTTGAGAAAACAAAAAAACCCGGCCGCTCCTGTCCGGTGCAGTCGGAAATTTCCGTGTCAAAACAGGGACGCCGCATCAGCGGACCCTGCGGCCGTTCAAGCTTTAGCCTCACAAGGCGGTGAAATCACGTTAGATGATACCTTCGTGTTCGATAGCACCTGTTCAAACCCTCTCATGATGTCTCCATCACTCCGCGGCAGCGATCCGTATCCCTGTGGTAGCCTTACCTACCGGACGGTATGCAGTTTTGCCGAAACTCTTTCTTCATATTATGCCAATTTCTGCCCCCTGTCAAGGCGGCAGAAAAAAACTCCCCACAATTTTACAGGCCCCTCAAATACCGCTGCACTCCATTTTACAAATGGGAATCCCGCTTGTGATAGAGGACGGCCTGTGGTATAATAAGATGTTCCAAATCTGTGCCCGAAACGGGGCGTTTCAGCGAGAGGAGGCCCTCCATGGGCATACACGACGGACACCGGGAGAAGATGCGCCGGCGGTTTCTGGAGACGGGGCTGGAGGGCTTTGCGGACCACGAGGCCCTGGAGCTGCTGCTGTACTACGCCATCCCCCGGCGGGACACCAACCCCATCGCCCACGCCCTGATGGAGCGGTACGACTCCCTCTCCGGCGTGCTGAACGCCCCGGTGGAGGATCTGGAGAAGGTGGAGGGCATCGGGGAGAGCGCGGCCATCCTGCTGTCCCTGGTCTCCCGGCTCAGCCGGAAGGCCCGCATAGCGGACGCGTCCCAGGAGACCATCCTCAACTCCTCCGAGCGGGCGGGGGCCTATCTGCTGGAGCGATTTGCCGGCGAGCGGCGGGAACTGGTCTTCCTGCTGTGCCTGGACCGCAAGGGCAGGCTCCTGGCCTGCAAGCGGCTGGCGGAGGGGGACGTGGCCAGCGCGGACCTGAACATCCGCAAGGTGGTGGAGATGGCGCTGCTGACCTCCGCCAGCGCGGTGATCCTGGCCCACAACCACCCCAGCGGCGTGGCGGTGCCCTCCTCCAGCGACGAGGCCGCCACCCGCCAGGTGGCGGAGGCCCTGCGGACCATCGGCGTCCGCCTGGTGGACCATATCGTGGTGGCGGACCGGGACTTCGTCTCCATGGCGGACAGCGGCGACCTGCTGGGGTAAAGAGGGAGCAGGCGCCCCCTTTAGAACCCCCACCACCAGTCTGTGGACTGGCGAACGCGCCCAAGGCGCTTGGGTCGGGGTATTTTGCCACGTACACGCCGCGGCGAAAATGACTTCAAGTTCTTCCTTCGCCGCTGGCGAACGAACTGGGGAAAACCGGAGGGGTTCCCCTAGTCCCCCCTTCCTTTTTTGTCCCTTCGCTTTTTTCAAGGCATGGTTCCTTTGATAAAAGTCGAACAAATGTTGCAAAAAGATGACGGGTGTGATAGGATGGCCGTGGCTGAAAATCTGTTTGATGGGTGGAGGGAATGCCGCTATGCCGAAATTTGAAGTCGTATCTGAATACAAGCCCTCCGGGGAACCCCGCAAAAGCGGCACTTTTGCGGGGACCCCGTGATTCGGATGGACCGGGCAGGCAAAGCCCGCCCAGTCCAAGGTTTTGACTGCGCCAAAACGCTTGTGCGCCGCGGCCGCGGCGCCGGCCCTTTGGGCCGGGGCTGGTCCCCGGAGACCATAGCAAGAAAAAATTGCGGAGAAGAGCTATGCCGAAATTTGAAGTCGTATCTGAATATCAACCCTCCGGGGACCAGCCGCAGGCCATTGCCGCGCTGGCGGAGGGCATCGAGAACGGGCTGAAGGAGCAGGTGCTGCTGGGCGTTACCGGATCCGGCAAGACCTTTACCATGGCCAAGGTCATCGAGCAGGTGCAGCGGCCCACGCTGGTGCTGGCCCACAACAAGACCCTGGCCGCCCAGCTGTGCGCGGAGTTCAAGGAGTTCTTCCCCAACAACGCGGTGGAGTACTTCGTCTCCTACTACGACTACTACCAGCCAGAGGCGTATATCCCCCATACGGACACCTATATCGCCAAGGATGCCTCCACCAACGACGAGATCGACCGGCTGCGGCTCAGTGCCACCTGTGCCCTGCTGGAGCGGCGGGACGTGATCGTAGTATCCTCCGTGTCCTGCATCTACGGCTTGGGCGAGCCGGACGATTTTGCCAACCTGGTGGTGTCCCTCCGGGTGGGGGCCGAGTGGGACCGGGATGAGCTGCTGCGCCGCCTGGTGGAGATCCGCTACGAGCGCAACGACATCGCCTTTGAGCGGAACATGTTCCGGGTCCGGGGGGACACGGTGGAGATCTACCCCGCCTACTACCGGGACCACGCCATCCGGGTGGAGTTCTTCGGGGACGAGATCGACCGGATCAGCGACTTCAACCCGGTCACCGGCAGCGTGAACCGGGTGCTGAACCACGTGGCCATCTACCCAGCCAGCCACTATGTCACCACCAAGGACAAGATGGACAAAGCCATTCTGGAGATCCGCCAGGAGCTGGAGGATCAGGTGAAATACTTCACCGACAACAACCAGCTGGTGGAGGCCCAGCGGCTCCGTCAGCGGACGGAGTACGACATGGAGATGATGGCGGAGCTGGGCTACTGCTCCGGCATCGAGAACTACTCCCGCATCATCTCCGACCGGCCCGCCGGCTCCGCCCCCATGACCCTGCTGGACTTCTTCCCGGACGACTTCCTGCTGTTCGTGGACGAGAGCCACGTGACCCTGCCCCAGGTCCGGGCCATGTACAACGGCGATCATGCCCGGAAGGACTCCCTGGTGAAGTACGGCTTCCGCCTGCCCTGTGCGTACGACAACCGACCGTTGAAGTTCGAGGAGTTCGAGGAGCGGATCGGCCAGGCGGTGTTTGTCTCGGCAACGCCCGGCCCCTATGAGCGGGAGCGGGCGGACCAGGTGGTGGAGCAGGTGATCCGCCCCACGGGCCTGCTGGACCCCAGGGTGGAGGTCCGGCCTGTCACCGGCCAGATCGACGACCTGATGGACGAGATCCGTGCAAGAGCCGCCCGGGACGAGCGGGTACTGGTGACCACCCTCACCAAGAAGATGGCGGAGGACCTGACGGAGTACCTGAAAAACGCCGGCATCCGGGTACGGTACATGCACTCCGATGTCCAGACCATCGAGCGCATGGAGATCATCCGCAGCCTGCGGCTGGGAGAGTTCGACGTGCTGGTGGGCATCAACCTCCTGCGGGAGGGGCTGGACCTGCCGGAGGTCAGCCTGGTGGCGATCCTGGACGCGGACAAGGAGGGCTTCCTCCGGTCCGAGACCAGCCTGATCCAGACCATCGGCCGGGCGGCCCGAAACGCAGACGGCCTCGTTATCATGTACGCCGACGAGATCACGCCCTCCATGCGGGCGGCCATCGACGAGACGGAACGCCGCCGCTCCATCCAGGACGCCTATAATCAGGAGCACGGCATTGTGCCCAAGACCATCATCAAGGGCGTCCGGGAGATTTTGGAGATCTCCAAGACCGCGGAGGAGGACACCCTCCGGGCCCACAAGAAGCGCAAGCTGACGGAGCAGGAGCGGGCGGCGGAGATCGCCAAGCTGGAGAAGGAGATGCGCGAGGCCAGCAAGATGCTGGAATTCGAGTACGCCGCGGTGCTGCGTGACCGGATCATCGAGCTGCGGGGGAGAAGTGACCTCCGCAAAGAGCAGGGGTGTATGGCGTACTCGAATCGCCGGGAGTCCGGCGTACAAGCGTTTTGGCGGAGGCAAAACCTTGAACCGGGCAGAATTCACTTCTGACCGGTTGGTAAAATGAAAAGGGCTCCCGCACGGCGGAGCCGTGTGGGAATGTACGCCGCAGTGCTGCGTGACCGGATTATCGAGCTGCGGGGGGAGAAGTGACCTCCGCAAAGAGCAGGGGTGTATGGCGTACTCGAATCGCCGGGAGTCCGGCGTACAAGCGTTTTGACGGAGGCAAAACCTTGAAGCGGGCAGAATTCACTTCTGGTCGGTTGGTAAAATGAAAAGGGCTCCCGCACGGCGGAGCCGTGTGGGAATGTACGCCGCGGTGCTGCGTGACCGGATCATCGAGCTGCGGGGGGAGAAGTAAATGCACTACGAATGGCTGGACGCATACCTGCTGTCGTTTCCCGGCGTGGAGAAGGACTATCAGCCGGTGTGGCAGTGGTTCCGCTATAAGGTCCGGGGCAGGCTGTTTGCCGCTGTCTGTTCGCCGGGGCCGGAGTACAAAATTTACGGCGGCCACGATCTGGTGAATCTGAAATGCGGGGCGGCGGAGGGCGAGCTGCTGCGGGCCCGGTATCCGGACATCCTGCCGGGATTTTATTCGGATAAGCGGACCTGGATTTCCTGCCTGCTGGACGGAGAACTGCCGGAGGAGGTCCTGCGGGACCTGTGCGGCCGGTCATACGCCCTGGCGGTGGAGAAGCTGCCCAAATACGTCCGGCGGGAGCTGGCGGAGCAGCCCGCGGAGAGCTGAGGTGTTTGCAATGGCGAAGAAAAAAGAGGAAAAGACCAATGTGATGCGGATCCTGGACCAGAGAAAGATCCCCTATACCGCCCGGTTTTATGAGGACAGCCAGGGGCCGGAGGGCACCCGGGAGTACGGCGTCCACGTGGCGGAGGCTCTGGGGCAGGACCCAGCCAGAGGCTTCAAGACCCTGGTAGCCCGGGGGGCGTCCAAGGGCATCTACGTGTTCGAGGTGCCGGCGCCGGAGAACCTGGATCTGAAGAAGGCCGCCAGGGCGGTGGGGGAGAAGTCCATCGAGCTGCTGCACGTGGCGGAGATCAACGCCGTTACCGGCTACATCCGGGGCGGCTGTTCCCCGGTGGGGATGAAGAAGCAGTATCCCACCGTGTTCCACCGGACGGCGCTGGACTACGAAACCGTCTATATCTCCGCCGGGAAGATCGGCGCCCAGGTGGAGCTGGCGCCCCGGGCGCTGCTAGACCTGCTGGGGGCCTCCACGGCGGACATTGTCGTGGACCAGGGATAGGCCCAGGTGGAGTCCCAGGGTGAAGGCGTCGGTGGACCACTGGAGGTAGCGGGCCAGAAAGGCGTCCTGAAGGCACAGGCGGGCGTCCCCGGAGAGGGAGAGGCTGTCCGCCAGCTGATCCACGGATTTGGAATCGAAGGGGTCTGCTTTCTGCAGAATGTCGGCGGCGTAGCCGTCGAAGAGGCGGAGATAGATGGGATTCATTGGATCACCTTCAAACAACATTTAATGATGTATTGATGATACATCATTAAATGATATATGTCAAGGAGAACTCCATGGAAACACTAAAAATATTTGGAGAAAGACTGCGTGCCCTGCGGGATGAACGGCATCTGCGGCAGGCGGATATGGCAGAAGTGCTTCAAATTACCCTTGTCCATTATCAGAGAATGGAATATGGAAAGGTCAATGTCCCATCGCTGACGCTTTGCTTTCTTGCGGATTACTTCAGCGTCACCACGGATTATCTGCTGGGGCGCAGCGACGCGCGGGGGTAAATCCGTTCCGTGCACCCGTAGGGGCCACCGCCCTCGGCGGCCCGATGGTATGGCCGCCCCTGGAGCGTGTAAGGGAGGTTACAAACCGCCCGTGGAAATTTGGGCCGCCGTCCGGCGGCCACGGGGATTCTGCTCCCGCAGGGGGCTTGTCCAGCCGGGATGCACCCCCCGTTTTCTTTTCCGACTTGCGGAAAAGAAAACGGGCCGTGCACGGTCCAAAAGAAAAGGCCGCTTGGACGCGCTCCGGTGCAGTGGCCCTCCGCGCGCAACGGGGGTCGGCGTATCGGTGCCTGCTCCGATTTGGACTGGCCTTCGGGCACGCTATGCTCTTCTGCGATTCCTGTTGCTGCCGTCCCGTGGCGGATGGCGCCGACCTCGTCGGGGTGGTTGTCGCATGGAGCTGCTTCTCTTTTCGCTACCGCTCACGCTCCCGCGAAGAATCCGGCAGCGCGTAGCGCAGCGGAACGCGCGGAAAGAGAAGCAGACCAAATGCGTCCTTGCACCCCGTTGACCTTTGCACCCGCGCCGCGGGAATCCGCGTTCAAGCCTGTACCGCACCCCGCCGCGCCCGTCGGGAGGTCATCGCAAACCCGCAGGCACCATCTCTCGTCAACTCCCGTACAGCAACTTTGCACGGACGTGCAAAGTTGCGACCAAAAGCGTTTTTTCTCTTACACCGGGCGCGGCGCGTTCTCTTTTTGGCGCTGACAAAAAGAGAATGGGGGGCGCATCCCCCGTGGAAACGGCCCCCTGGCGGGAGCCAGTCTCCCCGGGTGGTTGAAAAGCGCCTCTACACCTCCGCCGGAGGCATTTCCGGCACTGAAAAGAGAAACCTCTCCTGAAAGGAGTCAATCATACACATTATGCAGGACAAGATCATCGTCAAAGGCGCCCGCGCCAACAATCTGAAGAATATCGACGTCACCATCCCCCGGGACAAGCTGGTGGTCATGACGGGCCTCTCCGGCTCCGGCAAGTCCTCCCTGGCCTTCGACACCATCTACGCCGAGGGCCAGAGAAGGTATGTGGAGTCCCTCAGCTCCTATGCCCGGATGTTCCTGGGCCAGATGGACAAGCCCGATGTGGACTATATCGAGGGTCTCAGCCCCGCCATCTCCATTGACCAGAAGACCACCAGCAAGAACCCCCGGTCCACCGTGGGCACGGTGACGGAGATCTACGACTACCTCCGCCTGCTGTGGGCCCGGGTGGGCACCCCCCACTGCCCCAAGTGCGGCAAGGAGATTCGCCAGCAGACCATTGACCAGATCATCGATCAGGTCCTCTCTCTGCCGGAGGGCACCCGCATCCAGGTGATGGCCCCCGTCATCCGGGGCAAGAAGGGTGAGCACGCCAAGATCTTTGAGGACGCCAAGCGGTCCGGCTACGTCCGGGCCCGGGTGGACGGGAATCTGTACGAGCTGGACGAGGAGATCAAGCTGGAGAAGAACAAGAAGCACACCATCGAGATTGTGGTGGACCGGCTCATCATCCGTCCGGATATCCAGCAGCGGCTGACGGACAGCGTGGAGACCGCCTCCGGCCTCACCGGCGGGCTGGTGGTCGTCAACCTCCTGCGGGAGGAGCGGGATCTGACATTCTCCCAGAATTATGCCTGCGAGGACTGCGGCATCTCCATCGAGGAGCTGACGCCCCGGATGTTCTCCTTCAACAACCCCTTCGGTGCCTGTCCCACCTGTACGGGTCTGGGCAGCCAGCTGAAGGTGGATCCGGAACTGATCGTGCCGGACAAGTCCCTCTCCATCCTGGAGGGGGCCATCCAGGCCAGCGGCTGGAACAACATCCGGGGGACGGCATCTCCCGGATGTACTTCGACGCCCTGGCGAAGAAATACCACTTCTCCCTCACCGACCCCTGGGAGACCCTGCCGGAGGACGTGCGGAGCATCATCCTCTACGGCACCGGCGGGGAGAAGCTGGAGCTCCACTACGACCAGCCCCGGGGCAAGGGCGTGCTGTATCAGCCCTTTGAGGGCATCTGCAACAACGTGGAGCGCCGCTACAAGGAGACCCAGTCCGATGCCAGCAAGCGGGAGCTGGAGGAGCTGATGGCCGAGTGCCCCTGTCCCACCTGTAAGGGAAAGCGGCTGAAGAAGGAGTCCCTGGCGGTGACCGTGGGGGACAAGGACATCGACGCCCTGACCCGGATGTCCGTGGTGGACGAGCTCCAATGGGTGGACCGGCTGGAGCTGACGCACCAGCAGCACCTGATCGCAGACCGGATCCTGAAGGAGATCAAGTCCCGGCTGGGGTTCCTCCAGTCCGTGGGCCTGGGCTATCTGACCCTCAGCCGCAGCGCGGGGACCCTCTCCGGCGGCGAGAGCCAGCGGATCCGCCTGGCCACCCAGATCGGCTCCAGCCTGATGGGGGTGCTGTATATCCTGGACGAGCCCTCCATCGGTCTGCACCAGCGGGACAACGACAAGTTGCTGGCGACGCTGCAGAACCTGCGGGACCTGGGCAACACCCTGCTGGTGGTGGAGCACGACGAGGACACCATGCGGGCGGCGGACTACCTGATCGACATCGGTCCCGGCGCCGGCATCCACGGCGGCGAGGTGGTGGCCGCCGGTACACCGGAGGAGGTCATGGCCAACCCCAACAGCCTGACGGGTCAGTATCTCTCCGGCAAGAAGAGGATCCCCGTGCCGGAGACCCGGCGGCCGGGCAACGGCAAGAGCCTGAAGGTCATCGGCGCGGCGGAGAACAACCTGCGGCACATCGACGTGGAGTTCCCCCTGGGGACCTTTACCGTGGTTACCGGCGTGTCCGGCAGCGGCAAGAGCTCCTTGGTGAATGAGATCCTGTTCAAGAAGCTGGGCGTGGAGCTGAACCGGATGAAGGTCCACCCCGGCAGGTGCGACCGGATCGAGGGAATCGAGTATCTGGACAAGGTGGTGGACATCGACCAGAGCCCCATCGGCCGGACACCCCGGTCCAACCCCGCCACCTACACCGGCCTCTTCAATGACATCCGGGACCTGTTCGCCTCCACTCAGGAGGCCAAGAGCCGGGGCTACGGCCCGGGGCGGTTCAGCTTCAACGTCCGGGGCGGCCGGTGCGAGGCCTGCTCCGGCGACGGTGTGCTGAAGATCGAGATGCACTTCCTGCCGGACATCTTTGTGCCCTGCGAGGTGTGCAAGGGCAGGCGGTACAACCGGGAGACCCTGGAGGTCCGCTACAAGGGCAAGAACATTGCCGATGTGCTGGAGATGACCGTGGATGAGGCGGTGGAGTTCTTCGCACCTCTGCCCAGAATCCGCAACAAGCTCCAGACCCTGTGCGACGTGGGCCTGGGGTATGTGAAGCTGGGCCAGCCCTCCACGGAGCTCTCCGGCGGTGAGGCCCAGCGGGTGAAGCTGGCTACGGAGCTCAGCAAAATCGCCACCGGCAAGACCATCTATATCCTGGACGAGCCCACCACCGGCCTCCACACCGACGATGTGCGCAAGCTCCTGGAGGTGCTCCAGCGGCTGGTGGACAGCGGCAACACCGTGGTGGTCATCGAGCACAATCTGGACGTTATCAAATGTGCCGACCACCTGATCGACCTGGGTCCCGAGGGGGGAGACGGCGGCGGCACCATCGTCTGCACGGGCACGCCGGAGGAAGTGGCTGCCTGCCGGTCGAGCTTCACAGGTCAGTATCTGAAAAAGGTGCTGGAAAAGTAAGCCGGGGCAGACGATCCCCTTGGAGCCCCCGCCGGAGCCCAGCGAAGCGGGTCCGGTGGGGAAAGGACGGGCCGCGGAGGCAGCAAGCCGAAGGCCGGGGCGCGGGATCCGGAGCAGGCGAGGACGCGCACAGGCACGCCGGAGGAGGTGGCCGCCTGCCGGTCGAGCTTCACGGGCTGGTACCTGAAAAAGCTGCTGGAGCGGTAAGACCGCGCAAAAAGGGCCTCCGCTGTATGCGGAGGCCCTTGTCTATGGGGCGTCAATTCCAGAAGTTCGGAAACAGCAGCTCCGAGATCACCTTCACCAGCAGCAGGAGCAGCACGACCACCACCGCAGGCCGGACGATTTTGCTGCCGTTCCTGATGGCCAGGCCGGCGCCCAGATAGTGTCCCAGGATGGAGGCCAGAGCGGCCGCCAGCCCCACACCCAGAACGACGGTCCCCGCCATCAGGGCGGAGCACACACCGCCGATGTTGGAGGCCAGGTTGATGACCTTTACCCCGCCGGCCGCGTGGCGGGTGTCCATCTTGCCCAAGTGGATGAACACCAGCATCAGAAAGGTGCCGGTGCCGGGGCCGTAGTAGCCGTCATACGTCCCGATGAGCAGCGCGGCGGCCCAGACGATGGCCGCCTGCCGCCGGGGCGGGATGGGGGCCGGCTCCTCCGGCCACATTTTGGTCCGCAGGGTGAAGAAGGCCACCACCGGCAGCACCGCCAGCAGCAGATACTTCAGCACCACATCCGGCGTGTGAAGCTGCAGCTGGGTCCCGCAGACGGAGCCTGCCACCGCCAGCCCGGCGGCAGGCAGGAACAGCCGCCAGTGAACGTACCCCTGGTGGATGAAGCGGGCGGTGGAAAACGCGGTGCCGATGCAGGAGGAGAGCTTATTGGTGCCCAAAACAAAGTGGGTGGGCAGGCCGGAGAAGGCCATCAGGTATACAGGGACGGAGATAATGCCGCCGCCCCCGGCGATGGCGTCCATAAAGCCGGCCAGAAAGACGCCGCCGCAGATCAGAAGGACCACCCACAGGGGGAAGCCGTCCAGCGTGGTTTCCGTGAAGAGAGTGGGGACCGAGGCTGACATATATGCACCTCCCGGAGTAAATTCGACAAAATCTCTATCAGTATACCAGCTCCATAGGCCCCTGGCAAGAGCAGAAGCGCCGCAATTTTGCTGAAATTCCCGCATCTCCCCGAAGAAATGCCGCCGGAACGGTTGTTTTTCCGGCGGGCGTGTGATACTGTGAAACAGGCGGGGCGGGATCGCCCGCGAAAATGCTCAAAGAAAGTTGAGGATCACCTATGTCAAACATCAAAAACGTCGCCATGATTACCGTGTGCGGACGGCCCAACGTGGGCAAGTCCAGCCTGACCAACGCCCTGGTGGGGGAAAAGGTGGCCATCGTCTCCAACAAGGCACAGACCACCCGGAACCGCATCTACGGCGTGGTGAACCGGGAGGACACCCAGTATATCCTGCTGGACACGCCCGGCCTCCACAAGCCCAAGTCCGCCCTGGGGGACTACATGGTGAAGGTCGTCACCTCCAGCCTCTCCGACGTGGACTGCGCCCTGCTGCTAGTGGAGCCCATCCCCCATGTGGGCGGCCCGGAGCAGGCACTCATCGACCGGATCCGGGAGGAGGAGATCCCCTGCATCCTCTGCGTCAACAAGATTGACACTGTGGAACCGGCGGAGCTGCTGCCGGTGATCGCCGCTTACAACCAGGCATGGGACGGCTTTGACGCGATCATCCCCATCTCCGCCCACACCGGCAGCGGCCTGAAGGATCTGATGAAGGAACTGCGGAAGTATGCCCAGGAAGGCCCTCAGCTGTTCCCGGACGGGATGACGACGGACCAGCCGGAGCGGCAGGTGATGGGGGAAATCCTGCGGGAGAAGCTGCTGCTGTGCCTGGACAAGGAGATCCCCCACGGCACGGCGGTGGAGATCACGAAGTTCTCTGAGCGGGACAGCGGCGTCATCGACGTGGACGCCACCATCTACTGTGAGAAGGCCAGCCACAAGGGGATCATTATCGGCAAGCAGGGGGCCATGCTGAAAAAGATCAGTTCCCTGGCCCGGCAGGATATGGAGAAGTTCATGGGCACCAAGGTGTATCTGGAGACCTGGGTGAAGGTCAAGGAGAACTGGCGGGACAACGTGAACTACGTGCGGAGCTTCGGGTACCGGGACGAATAAGGAGGAAGCGTGCGGTCTCCGGTATTCCGCAGGCTGCCGTGCGGGGAGTGAGAATATGAGACTGGTATTGAGCGACACGGCACTGCCAACCGGACTGCCGGTCCGGGAGGACTGGCACTATGTGGACCTGAGCCAGCTGAAAATCGCGGACTGTATGGGCTGCTTCAGCTGCTGGGTCAGAACGCCGGGGCGGTGCGTGATCCGGGACGACGCTGTAGGCGTATATCCCCTGATTGCCCACAGCGACCATGTGATCTATGTCAGCCGTCTCTTCTGCGGGTCCTATGACGTACCGATGAAGACCATGCTGGAGCGGGCCATTCCCATCCAGCAGGCGTTTATTCGGATACACCACGGAGAGACGCACCATATACAGCGGGCGGTGGCGGAGAAAGACGCGGTGATTCTGGCCTATGGAGATACCGGAGACGAGGAGCAGGCGCTCTTCCGTCTGCTGGCGGCCCGCAACGCCCATAATATGCTGTTTCGGAGCTGGAGTGTCCGCTTCCTTCGGGAAGAGGAGCTGGCCGGGGCCATTAGGGAGGAGGTACGCGCATGGGAAAGCTCCTGATCGTCAATGGGAGTCCCCGGGCGCCCCGTTCCAACTCCCGGAGGTATATCGAACAGTTTCTTCCGTGTTGGGGAGAGACGGCGGACCAGTATACCGCGCTGAGGGGTGGACCGCTCTCCCCAGAGGACTGTACGGATCTGCTGCTGGTGTTCCCCCTGTACGCAGACGGCATACCGGCGGTGCTGATGAGGACCCTGAAGGAACTCGCAGTATGGAGGGGAACGGCCCGCCCCAGGATCCACGTACTGGTGAACTGCGGCTTTCTGGAGCCGGAGCAGACCCGGCCTGCGGTAGAAATGGTGCGCTTTTTCTGCAAACGATATGGATTTCCCTGGGGGATGGCGCTGCAGATCGGCTCGGGAGAGGCGATCTTGAATACGCCTTTTTCCTTTCTGGTGCGGCGGGGCCTGCGCCGCCTGGCCGCTGGTATGCGGGCGGGACGGAGCGAGGTGCTGTCGGTGCGGATGCCGCTGAACAGGCGGATGTTCGTCTGGGCCTCCGGCCGGTACTGGACTGATTACGGCGCGAAAAACAACATCACCGCCGGAGAGATGCGGACCATGGAGATCGAGGGAGGCTAGAGATTTCCAGCCATAAAAATCCGACAACATTCGCAGACTACTCCTGGGAGGAGGTCTGCGGAATGGACACACAAAGGCTTTGGGAGTGCTTCTGCCTCACCGGCGAACCGCTGGTGTACCTGCTGTATCAGGCCGCTCTGGACCAGGAGTCCGGCGGCGGGATCAGCGCATAGAACGGAGGGCGGACGCTCTCCGTACATAAGGAGGGAGCGCGTTGGCCGAGCGGGCCTACATCGTGACAAAGGGCGTGGTCCTGCGGGAGACGGAGACGAAAGAGGCGGATAAGATCCTGACGCTGCTGACAGCGGACCGGGGCAAGATCTCCGTCATCGCCCGGGGCGTCCGGCGGAAGAGCTGCAAGTACGCCGCCTGCGCCCAGCAGATGGTCTATTCGGAGTGGACCCTCTATCAGAAGGGCGAGTGGTACTACGCCAATGAAGGAGCCACGGCGGAGCTGTTCAACGGCCTGCGGACGAATCTGGAGGCGCTGGCCCTGGGCTGCTACTTCGCGGAGCTGACAGAGACCGTCACGGCGCCGGAGGTCCCTGCCGGGGCACTGCTGCCCCATCTGCTGAACGGGCTGTACGCCCTCTCCGCTTTACAGAAGCCGCCGGCGCTGGTGAAGCCCGCCTTTGAGATCAAACTGCTGTGCTTGGCGGGATATGAACCTTTGGCGGACAGCTGCGCCTACTGCGGCCGGCCGGACCCGGAGCAGCCCCTGCTGGACGTGGTACAGGGCATCCTGCGGTGCCGGAGCTGCGGCGCGAAGGAGAGTGCCCTCTCCATGCCCCTGTGCCCGGATTCCCTGGCGGCCCTGCGGCATATCGTGTACGGGGACCCCAAGCGGCTCTACTCGTTCCGGCTGACAGGCCCGGCGCTGGAGCGACTCTCCGCGGCGGCGGAGGCTTTCGTGGCCGCCCAGCTGGAGCGGGGATTCCGGACGCTGGAATTTTACAAGAGCCTCCAGCCGCCGGAAGAGTTGTCGAAATAAGATACATTTTGTATTTCTTTTGCTGATTTATACGAAACGGAGCGGAATATGACAGAATTTGTCCTCGGCTCCTACCGGCTGGAGGTGGACGTGGAGGCCACCCGGGCCTGGTATGGCCGTTACGGTAACGCTACCGGGGGCTGCGGCTGCGCCTACTGCCGAAACTATGCTGCCGCAGTTGGGGTCCTGCCGCCAGAAGCAGCAGCGTTTCTGGAACCCCTGGGGCTTAACCTCCGCAGGCCCGGAGATATTGGCGAGTATGGTCCCCGCCAGGGCGGGCGGTGGTATATGCCCATGTGGCACATTGCAGGCCGCCTGCTGGAAGCGGGGGAGGGAGAGCTGCCCGTTGCCCCCGGCGTCACCGCCGGGTTCGCCACAGATATGGGACCGTTCCTCCGGAACTTCCCGGAGCCCTGCTTCCAGTGCTGGCTTTCCATGACCCTGCCCTGGGTGCTGGAGGAACCGGCAGATGAAGCAGCTGACGACAGGGACGATGAAGTGAAAACCCTTGACAGGAGAACCGAACCATGAGTGACCTATTTGACAAATCCATCCGCACCCTGGAGCTGCCCCGGGTGCTGGAGCTGCTGAGCGAGCAGGCTGTCAGCGCCGAGGCCAAGCAGCGGGCCCTGCGCCTCCGGCCGGAGACGGAGCCGGAGGAGGTGCTGCGCCTGCTGGACCAGACGGACGCGGCCCGAAATCTCATCGGCCTGCGGGGCAGTCCGTCGTTTTCCGGCGTGAAGCCGGTGGCGGAGGCCCTGGACCGGGCGGACCGGGGCGGCGCCCTGAACACTCGGGAGCTGCTGACCATCGCGGATCTGCTGACCGCCGCCCGCCGGGCCAAGGAGTACTTCAACGACGAGGCGGCGGAGAAAACCGCCATCGACCACCTGTTCCTCTCCCTCCACGGCAACCGCTTTCTGGAGGAGAAGATCAAGCGGGCCATCCCGGACGAGGACACCATCGCCGACGCCGCCAGCACGGAGCTGGCGGACATCCGCCGCCACATGCGGGCGGCCCAGGCCAAGAGCCGCCAGATCCTTCAAAAGATCATCTCCTCCCCCAGCTATGGGAAAATTTTGCAGGAGACCATCATCACCCAGCGGGACGGCCGCTTCGTGGTGCCGGTGAAGGCGGAGCACAAGGGCGACCTGCCGGGACTGGTCCACGACATCTCCTCCACCGGAGCCACGCTGTTCGTGGAGCCTATGGGGGTGGTCCAGGCTAACAACGAGTATATTGAGCTGCAGGCCAAGGAGCAGAAGGAGATCGACCGCATCCTGGCGGAGTTCTCCGCCGAGGCTGCCGCCCACCGGGAGGACATCCAGTGGGACTACGACACCCTGGTCCACCTGGACCTGATCTTCGCCCGGGGCCAGCTGAGCTACAAGATGAACGCCGTGCGGCCGGAGGTCCGCCGGGACGGCGCTATCCATCTGCGCAAGGCCCGCCACCCCCTGCTGGACCCCAAGACGGCGGTGCCCATCGACATCGAGCTGGGGGACACCTTTGACACCTTGGTCATCACCGGTCCCAACACCGGCGGCAAGACCGTGACCCTCAAGACCCTGGGCCTGCTGACGCTGATGACCCAGTGCGGCCTCCACATCCCGGCGGCGGACCGGAGCGCCGTGTCCGTCTATGAGCGGGTGCTGGCGGACATCGGCGACGAGCAGAGCATCGAGCAGAGCCTGTCTACCTTCTCTGCCCACATGGTGAACATCGTGGAGATTTTAAAAGAGGCGGATCGGCACAGCCTGGTGCTGTTTGACGAGCTGGGGGCCGGCACGGACCCGGTGGAGGGCGCGGCCCTGGCCATCGCCGTCATCCAGCACGTGCGGCGGCTGGGGGCCAAGGTGGCCGCCACCACCCACTATGCGGAGCTGAAGACCTTCGCCATGACTACGGCAGGGGTGGAGAACGCCTCCTGCGAGTTCGACGTGGAGACGCTGGCGCCCACCTACCGGCTGCTGATCGGCATTCCCGGCAAATCCAACGCCTTTGCCATCTCCCGGCGGCTGGGGCTGCCGGAGGACGTCATTGCCGCCGCCCAGGGGCAGATGAGCGGCGAGAGCGTCCGGTTCGAGGACATCCTGACCCAGCTGGAGGAGAAGCGCCAGGCCCTGGAGAAGCGGGAGCAGGAGGCGGACCGCCTGCTGCGCCAGCGGGAAGAGGACGCCAGGCGCGCCCGGGAGTTCCGGGAGCAGATGGAGCGGGCCAAGGACAACGCCCGGAGCCGGGGCGAGGCGGAGGCCAAGCGCATCCTCCGGGACGCCCGGACGGCGGCGGACCAGGTGTTCCAGGAGCTCAGCGAGATGCGGAAGGCCCAGGCCAAGGCCGAACGGATGCTGAACGAAAATGAGGCCCGTGCGGCCCTCCGCCGCACGCTGAACGAGGCGGAGGAGGCCGTGTCCCGCCGCGACGCCCGGCAGGAGCCCATCCCCAAGCCCAGCCGCCCCATCCGGGCGGGGGATCTGGTGGAGATCCCCGGTGTCAAAACGCCGGCGGAGGTAGTGTCCGTGGGCAAGGACGGCACCTTGCAGCTGAAAGCCGGTATTTTGAAGATGAAAGCCAAGGTAGACGAAGTGCGTCTTATCGAGGATGACGAGCGGGCCGCCAGGAAGAAGACGCCCTCTGTCACCATTCGCCAGAACGCCGACCGCGCCCTGCGGGCTTCTGCCGCCCGGGAACTGGACATCCGAGGGATGGAGACACTGGAGGCGGAGAGCGTGGTGGAAAACTTCATTTCCGCCGCCGTCATGGGCAAACTGGAGACCGTAACCATCATCCACGGCAAGGGCACCGGGGCCTTGCGGAAGGCCGTCCACGACATCCTCCGCCGGAATAAGGCTGTGAAGAGCTTCCGCCTGGGCGTCTACGGCGAGGGAGAGAGCGGCGTCACCGTGGTGACGCTGAAGTGAGCCGGAGCCTGTCGCCGCGGTGCGGCATCAGGCGTCCTGCGCGGCGGGACCTTGGAGTGTGAGGGCTCTGCCTGACCGCCCCAATTAAATGCGGGATTCCTGTGGGGTGCTCCCCATGGGGGCGGCGAGCCCGGCAACACTGAAATGAGGGGGTTGACATGGCACTGACCTTTCGATTTGCACAGGAGACCGACACGCTCCTGATCCTGCAATTCATCCGGGAGCTGGCCGACTACGAGCACCTGCTGGACCAGGTGGTGGCCGATGAGGCCACCCTCCGGGACCAGCTGTTTGAAAAGCGCCGAGCCGAGGTCCTCTTTGCCCTGGAGGACGGGACAGAGGTGGGCTTCGCCCTGTTTTTTCAAAACTTCTCCACCTTCCTGGGTCGGGCGGGCCTGTATCTGGAGGACCTGTATGTCCGGCCGGAGCACCGGGGAAAGGGATATGGCAAGGCTTTCTTCCGGCGGCTGGCGGCCATCGCCGCGGAGCGGGACTGCGGCCGCCTGGAGTGGTGGTGCCTGGACTGGAACACCCCCAGCATCGGCTTCTACAAGTCCCTGGGGGCGGAGACCATGGAGGACTGGACCGTTTACCGCCTTACCGGACCGGCATTGCAGAGGCTGGCAGAACCGGAATCTCCGGTTGCGGAAACCGATGAGATTTGATATACTGGAGTCACACTAAAACACACATTCTGGAAATTGCACAATGAGGTGATTTTATGCAAGAGCTTGCAAAGCAGTTCCACATTGCCTGTGCTCAGGGGGATATCGGCCGCTACTGCATCCTGCCCGGTGACCCGGGCCGGGTCCCGGCCATCGCCGCCCTGTTTGACGACGCCAAGCAGATCGCGTATAACCGGGAGTTCAACGTCTGGACCGGCACCCTGCTGGGGGAGAAGGTCACCGCCTGCTCCACCGGCATCGGCGGTCCCTCCGCTTCCATCGCTATGGAGGAGCTCCACAAATGCGGTGCCGACACGTTCATCCGCACCGGCACCTGCGGCGGTATCGATCTGAACGTCCAGTCCGGCGACGTGGTGGTAGCCACCGGCGCCATCCGGTATGAGCACACCAGCCGGGAGTACGCCCCCATTGAGTTCCCGGCGGTGGCGGACTTCCAGGTGACAAACGCCCTGGTGGAGGCCACCAAGAAGCTGGGCTTCCCCCTGCACACCGGCATCGTCCAGTGCAAGGACAGCTTTTACGGCCAGCACGACCCCGCTGCCTCGCCCGTGTACTACGAGCTGCAGCAGAAGTGGGAATCCTGGAAGCGGCTGGGCGTCAAGGCCAGTGAGATGGAGTCCGCCGCCCTGTTCGTGGTGGCGGCGGCTCTGGGCTGCCGGTGCGGCTCCTGCTTCCATGTGGTGTGGAACCAGGAACGGGAGGCCGCCGGCCTGGACCAGAAGATGAGTGAGGACACATCCTCCTCCGTGAAGGTGTCTGTGGAGGCCCTGAAGCTGCTGATTGAGGCGGACCGCAAGGCGGGCCGGTAATTGGCTGCGTTTTTGAAAAAAGATGCCCGGAAATTTCCGGGCATCTTTTTTGATTCCCCATTGACAAGTTTACTTGGTATATGGTATGCTCTGCTTGTAAAGAAAACTTGGTAAAATAAAAAGTAAACTATGCAAAATGGTTCGGCATGGATCGGGAGGAGATCCTGCGGCACAGCCGGGCGGCTGGCGACTGGTTCTGATCCTGAGTCTGCTGCTGGCGGGAGCCGCGTTGTTGAATCTGGCCGTTTATGTACGGGGCGTACTGGGATGAGAGGCAGGCCCTATGGCTTGGCAAAGAAAGAAAAGGGAGAACGCTATGGAAAAACAGGAAATTCTGGAGAAGAGCCGGCGGGAGAACCAGAAGGGTGACGAACGGGAGCGGACCATCCGCATGGAGGGGGAGTCCTTCAGCCTGCTCTTCGTGTTTTTGATGGGCCTGATTCTGCTGACCTGGAAGCGGGTCCATGGGCTGCCGCATGAGGATGTGCTGACCATGTTCTGGACGGCCTGCGTGGCCAACCGGGTCTACCGGCTGGCCCGGCGGCGGAATACCTCCGACATCGTGACGCTGCTGATCTCTCTTGCGTTTTTGATCTGGAATCTGGTAAAATTCTTTCAAATGGCCTGAGAGGAGGTAGCGCATGGACCGGGATGAGATTTTGAAAAAGGCTCAGGCGGGGGCGATTGGAATGGACGAGCGGGAGCAGCAGGTACTGGGGCTGTCCTTTGGTATCGGCGGGATCCTGATGGTACTGCTGTGTGTCATTCTCGCCATTATACGGCTGGTGAACGGGCAGGATGCCTATGACTACACGGCCATCGTGTTTCTGTATCTGGCGGGCGTAGAGCTGCATTTGTATTGGAGGACCCGGCGGCGGGGCTTGGCGTTGCTGGCGGCGGCCTGCGGCCTGGTGTTCGCGGGCAACCTGGCCATGTTCCTGCTGGGGTGAGCGCCATGGACGATCAGCTGATCCTGAAAAACCGGCTGAAGGTGGCCCGGGCGGAGAAGGGGCTGTCCCAGACCCAGCTGGCGGAGCTGGTGGGCGTGTCCCGCAACACCATCAGCTCCATTGAGACGGGGCAGTTCAATCCCACCGCCAAGCTGGCGCTGATTCTCTGCATCGCCTTGGACAAGAAGTTCGAGGAACTGTTCTATTTTGAGTGAGAAATTAGGAGTTTGGGTGTCCAGCGGCGCTGACCGGGGCAAATCATCCTGCCTGCGGCGGAGCACAATCCTTCCGCATCCCTAACTGACGGCCGGTCGTTCCGGAGAGAGGAGAGATCTCTGTGGAGAAGGAGAAAATTCTGCAAAGATACCGCCAAGAGGGCGTGGACGAGGGCCGGGAGGAGGTCAACCGCCGGGGAGACGACGCGGGCTTTTACGCCATGTGTGTCCTGGCGCTGCTGTTGATGATCTACCAGGCGTTTACCGGACAGGTATTTGGAGACGTGGCGGCGATGCTGTTCGTGTTTTGCTCCGTGGGGGCCTTTGCCCGGTACCGGACTGACCGGGACCGGTCCGCTCTGGGCATGGGCATTTTTACCGGCGCTCTGTGCCTGGGATGCCTGGGATGGTATCTGTGGCACACGCTGTAAAAAAGACAGGCGGCGCTGGAAAGCGCCGCCTGCTTGCTTACCGCTTCCGCACCGGGTAGCAGACCTCGGTGACAAATTCTTCTGGGTTCCGGGTCTCGTGGGGACTGACGTGGTAGATGTTGAAGAACAGTCCGTCAAAGGCATAGCCGTTGTCCTCTACCCAGGATGCCACCGCCTGATTCACCTCGCCGATCTGGCGGTAGGGGCCCTGGAAGGTGGCGGAGGCCACTGTCACCGGCGGGATGGTTTTGAATTTGACGTGCTCGGTGTCAGGGTATGTGCCCTTCACCGTCTTTTGGATCTCCACATCCACATCTGCCTCTTTGTACTCCCCGTCGTGGTAGACGCTGATGCACAGGGCCGGGTCGCCGTCCTGGATGTGGAGAAGGGCGGTCTCCCTCACAAAGATGTGCCACAGGTCTCCCTCCCGGTCGTAGCAGGGAAGGATCTGGCGGACGCTGGCTACCTGCCGCTCCGGCAGGGTCTTGATGGTGACATCGTAGTTCATCTGTTTTTCATCCTTTCTCAGCCGTTCGATGGTTGTGTCCAGAAGCCGCAGCCGGTCCAATGCCTCCTGAATGGAGGCCTCCACCGCTGCCCGCTGGGCCAGCAGGCGCGTCTCCATGGCGGTCCGGTCCTCCCAGCAGGCCAGCAGCGCGGCCGTCTCTGCCAGGGAGAACCCCAGGCCCCGCAGGGCGGTGATCCGGTTGGCGGTCATCAGCTGGGCCGCCGCGTACCGGCGGTAGCCGGTCCAGGGATCGGTCTCCTCCGGCACCAGCAGGCCGATCTCGTCGTAGTGGCGCAGCATCCGGATGCTGATTCTGGACAGCTTTGAAAATTCTCCGATTTTGAACATAGGATCCCTCCGCATATATGCGTTTTCTTGAGCTCACTGCTATGGTATGCCCTGCCACTGTGTGAGAGTCAAGAGAATTTTTTCAAAGTCGCGATGAGAGAAAAAACGTTCCGGCCGCAGAAGCGGCCGGAACGGCGGTGGGCTCAGTCGTCGGTGCGGATGCCCCGTTCAATATCCCGGATATTGTAGGGGGAGGTTTGGTAGACGAAGTAATTCAGCCAGTTGGAGTACAGCAGGTGGGCGCAGGAGCGCCAGGTCACCGCAGGCTTGCGGCTGGGGTCATCGCCGGGGAAGTAGTTCTTGGGGACCCGGATGTCCGCTCCGGCGGTCAGGTCCCGTATGTACTCATTCCGCAGGGTGTCCCGGTCATACTCCGCGTGGCCCATGAGGAAGATCTGCCGGCCCTGGTCGGTCTTGACGGCGTAGACCCCGGCCTCCGGGGAGGAGGCAAGTATCTTCAGCTCCGGGATTGCCTCGATGTCCTCCCGCAGCACTGTGGTGTGCCGGGAGTGGGGCACCCAGAACTCGTCGTCAAAGCCCCGGAAGAGGATGAAGTTGGGATCCTCCACCGTGTGGCGGAACACGCCGAAGAGTTTCTCCGGCAGCTGCCGCTTGGGGATGCCGTAGTGGTAGTACAGCCCCGCCTGAGCGCCCCAGCAGATGTGAAGGGTGGAGTGGACGTGCGTCTTGGACCACTCCATGATCTCGCACAGCTCCGGCCAGTAGTCCACCTCCTCAAAGGGAAGGTTCTCCACCGGCGCGCCGGTGATGACCAGGCCGTCAAAGGTCCGGTCCCGCACCTCGTCAAAGGATTTGTAGAAGGCCAGCATGTGGGCCTGGGAGGTGTTCTTGGACACGTGGCCGCTGGGGGCGATCAACTCCAGCTCGATCTGGATGGGGGTGTTGCCCAACACCCGGGCCAGCTGGGTCTCGGTCTCGATCTTGGTGGGCATCAGGTTCAGCAGCAGGATCTGCAGGGGGCGGATATCCTGGGTGATGGCCCGGGTCTCCGTCATGACAAAGATGTTCTCCGACGTCAGAACGGAGGTGGCGGGCAGCTGGTTGGGGATTTTGATGGGCATCTCACTTCACCTGGTCCAGCGCCTGGGCGATGTCGCCGATCAGATCCTGCTTGCTCTCCAGGCCGCAGCTCATCCGCACCAGGCCCGCGGGAATGCCGGCGGCGGCAAGCTGCTCGTCAGTCATCTGCCGGTGGGTGGAGCTGGCGGGGTTCAGACAGCAGGTCCGGGCGTCCGCCACATGGGTCTCGATGGCGGCCAGCTTCAGATGCTTCATAAAGGTGCCCGCTGCCTCCCGGCCGCCCTTCAGCTCAAAGGACACCACACCGCAGGAGCCGTGGGGCAGGTACTTCTCTGCCAAGGCATGGTACTTGTCCCCTGGCAGGCCGCAGTAGCTGACGGAGGCCACCTTGGGATGTGCCGCCAGGAACTCCGCCACCGCCTGGCCGTTCTCACAGTGGCGGGCCATGCGCACATGGAGGCTCTCCAGCCCCAGGTTCAGATAGAAGGCGTTCTGGGGGACTGGATGGCGCCGAAGTCCCGCATCAGCTGGGCGGTGCACTTGGTGATGAAGGCGCCCTCCCTGCCGAACTTCTCCGCGTAGGTGATGCCGTGGTAGCTGTCGTCCGGGGTGCAGAGGCCGGGGAACTTGTCCGCATGGGCCATCCAGTCGAACTTGCCGGAGTCCACGATGGCGCCGCCTACCGCCGCGCCGTGGCCGTCCATGTACTTGGTGGTGGAGTGGGTGACGATGTCGGCGCCCCATTCAAAGGGCCGGCAGTTCACCGGAGTGGCGAAGGTGTTGTCCACGATCAGCGGCACGCCGTGGGTGTGGGCGGCCTTGGCGAACTTCTCGATGTCCAGCACCGTCAGGGCCGGGTTGGCGATGGTCTCGCCGAACACCGCCTTGGTGTTGGGCCGGAAGGCGGCTTCCAGCTCCTCGTCGGTGCAGTCCGGGGAGACGAAGGTGACCTCGATACCCATTTTCGCCATGGTGACGGAGATCAGATTGAAGGTACCGCCGTAGATGGAGGACGAGGAGACGATGTGGTCCCCGCAGGAGCAGATGTTGAACAACGCGAAGAAGTTGGCCGCTTGGCCGGAAGAGGTGAGCATAGCGGCGGTGCCGCCCTCCAGCTCGCAGATCTTGGCGGCCACATAGTCGTTGGTGGGGTTCTGGAGGCGGGTGTAGAAGTAGCCGTTGGCCTCCAGGTCAAAGAGCTTACCCATGTCCTCGCTGGTGGCGTATTTGAACGTGGTGGACTGGACGATGGGGATCTGCCGGGGCTCTCCGTTGCCGGGGGTGTAGCCCCCCTGGACACATTTCGTTTCGATGCGGTAATCGCTCATGGTGTGTGCTCCTTTCGACTGGATGAAGATGACTTTGGAGACGAAAAAACGGCTTTCGTCCCAAAGAAAAACTTTGAGACGAAAGCCGTCAGGCTTCCGCGGTACCACTCAAATTGCGCCGTCCTCACGGCCCGACGCCCCTTTTGGGGTCCAGCAACCCCTCTGCCCTGACGCGGCAGTCCTCGGAGAGGCCCTACCGGCGGCGCGCCGCCCTCGAACCCTCGGCTCAGGAGCCATAGGACCTGGAGACCCTTGCCGCCGGCTTCCACCGCCCGCCGGCTCTCTGAGGGCGCCGGTCTCCGTCCCTCTCCATCATTGCTTTGGAACATATTATAGCCACGCCGCGGCAAGTTTGTCAACTGCGGATTTTCGCCTCGCATGGACCGCGGCGGCAGTGGACTTTTGGCCCGGCCTGTGGTACGATGGCCCAAACGGCCGGCGGAGGACGCCGGAGAGGGAGGAGCGCCATGGCCTTTACGCCCATCGACGAGCAGACCTGGGAGCGCCGGGAGTATCTGGAGGTTTTCCGCCAGACCGCCATCTATCTGACGGCGGAGGTGGATATCACACCGCTGTATCGGCACACGAAGGCCCGGGGCGAAAAGCTGTATCCGGCCCTGATCTGGTGCGCGGCCGCCGTGCTGAACCGGCATGTGCATTTCCGCTACGGCCGGGACGAGGCAGGGCGGATCGGGATCTGGGATGTGCTGCACCCCTATTACACCGTGCCCCGGCGGGACGCCCCGGACCTATTCGCCATGAAGGTCACCCGCTTTATGCCGGACTATGATGTGTTCCGCCAGGACTTTCAGGCGGACTACGCCCGGGCGGAGACCTGCGGCCGCCTGCTCTGCGACGAGACCCTGCCCCCAAATGTCTGCGGTATCTCCGCCATGCCGGGGCTGGCCTTCTCCGCCTTCAGCTTCGGCGGGGACCTCAAGCCGGACTTCACGCCATTCGTCCTGCTGGGGAAGGTCCACCCGGCAGGGGACCGGACGGTGCTGCCGGTAGGCGGAGAGTTTGCCCACGCCGTCAACGACGGCGGCCACATCAGCGGTTTTTTCAAAGAGCTGGAGGAAACCGCCGCCAAACTGTTTCCGGATTGAAGGAGAAAGAGACCGCCCGCGGGGATGCCTGTCCCCGCGGGCGTTTTTATCGGAAAGCAGGGCGGGGCAAAAAATTCCGCGCTCCCCCCTTGACAAGAGATGTGGCTCATGCTATATTAGCCACACGGTTAGTTACTAGACTAATTAACCAGATAACAAACCGGCAGGAAAGGGGGAACCGCCTTGACGTTGACGGAAGACCGGCCCATCTTCCAGCAGATCGCGGAGCAGCTGGAGGAGGCGATCCTCTCCGGGGCCTACCCAGAGGAGAGCCAGGTGCCGTCCATCACGGAGTATTCGGTGCAGTACCGGATCAATCCCGCCACCGCCCTGAAGGGGATCAACCTGCTGGTGGACGCGGGGCTGCTGTACAAGAAACGGGGCGTGGGGATGTTTGTGGCCTCCGGCGCCCGGGAGAAGCTCCGCCAGAGCCGGCGGGAGCGGTTTTATCAGGACTACGTCCAGCGGATGGTGCGGGAGGCCCGGAATCTGGGCCTGACGGATCAGGAGTTGCTGGAACTTCTGGAAAGGGGAATGAAAGAAGATGGCCATTGAGTTTCAGCACATCTCCAAGCGGTTTGCGGACACCCGCGCCCTGGAGGATGTGTCTTTGACCTTTGAGGAGGGGAAGATCTACGGGCTGCTGGGCAACAACGGCGCTGGCAAGTCCACGCTGCTGAACATCCTCACCGGGCGGCTGTGCCCAGATAGCGGCACCGTCGCCGTGGACGGCGCACCCGCCGACAGCGACGCGGCGCTGGGCAAGCTGTTCCTGGTGGGGGAGAAGAACCTGTATCCCGACGACATGAAGGTGAAGCGGGCCCTGGACACGGCGGCCGTGTTTTACCCGGACTTCGACCGGAGCTATGCGGAGAGCCTGGCAAAGCAGTTCGAACTGCCGTTGAACAAGAAGATCAACGGCCTCTCCACCGGCTACGGGTCCATCTTCCGTCTGATTTTGGGTCTCAGCGTCAACACCCCCTATGTGCTGTTTGACGAGCCTGTTCTGGGTCTGGACGCCCAGCACCGGGACCTGTTCTACAAGCTGCTGGTGCAGAAATACGCGGAGCACCCCTGCACCATGGTGGTCTCCACCCACCTGATCGCGGAGGTGGCGGACCTCATCGAGCACACGGTCATCATCCGGAAGGGACGCATCCTGCAGGACGCGCCCACGGAAGAGCTGACCGCCGCCTGCTGGGCGGTGTCCGGCCCTGCCGGGGTGGTGGACAGCTGGGCCGCCGGGCGGGACGTGTTTACATCCTCTGTGCTGGGCGGACTCAAGACCGTCTGCATCCGGGGCGGGGGGACAGAGGACCTGCCCGCCGGGCTGGAGCGGCGGCGCGTGGGGCTCCAGGAGTATTTTATCAGCCTGATGGAAGAGGAGGATCAGAGATGAACACGCGATTCGGCCGGGCCTTCCGGTATGAGGTCCGGAATTATTTCCGGGCAGTGGCGATCCTGTGGCTGGTCATGGCGCTGATCCCGGCGGCGATGCTGGCAATCACCTATTTCCTGGCCGGAGAGACGGCTATGGAGGGCAGCTTCAACGGCTATTCCATTGCCGTGGGGATGTTCGGCCTTGTGTTGGGCATGGTGGGCCTGCGGGAGAATCAGCGGGTGCTGAACCAGAACGGCGTGTCCCGTCGGTCCGCCTTCCTGGCGGACGTGGCCGCCCTGGCGGTGGCGGCGGTGCTGGTGGCAGCGGGTGTCACGGTGATTATGGGCGCCTATCAAACAGTCTTGGGCGGCCAGGGCCGGCTGCTGATTACAGATCTGTACCAGGTGATCTATGAAGGACCCTCCGCCGGTGCCGGGATCGGTGGCCTGGTGCGGGGCGCGATCTTCTCCGCCGCGGTGGGCTGGATGCTGGCGGCCCTGGGGCAGTTCTGCTCCGCCCTGTACTGGCGGCTGAACAAGTTCTGGACCATCCTGATTTCCGTGACCGTGCCGCTGGTGCTGATCTTCGGCAGTGTGCCGCTGATTAGCTGGCTGGGCACCACCTCCGCCGGGCGGGCGGCGGTGGAGGCCCTGGCGGCTTTCGGACAGTTCCTGGCCGCATCCCCCTGGAACGCGGCGGCGGTGCTGCTGGCCATGGGGGCGGCGTTCTTCGCCCTCAGCTGGCTGCTGCTGCGCCGGGCCATGATCCGGCCTGCAAAGTAACAGATAAAAGTGAAAAGATAAAGGATAAGAGATCTTCCCAAACAAGGGCATCTCTTATCCTTTATCTTATATCTGATATCTCCGGGGGCGCTCCATGTGTCCTATTGTCCGCCCACGATGCGGCTGTACGTGCGGGTGGTAAGGCCGTAGACCAAGGCGTAGATGGCGCAGAACACCAGCAGCGTCCCGGCGGCGCAGAGGGCGAACAGACGGACGTCAAAGAGGTTGAACAGCTCCAGCAGTTTGCACAGCATGGGGAAGGCTGCCGCCACATGGATGCCCGCCGTCACCAGGGGCAGGAAGAACACCAGCAGCACCTGACTGCGGATGGAGGAGCGGACCTCCCGGGGACTCATGCCCACCTGCTGCATGATCTGATAGCGGCGCTGGTCCTCATATCCCTCGGAAATCTGCTTGTAGTAGATGATGAGCACCGTGGACAGCAGGAACAGCAGCCCCAGAAACACGCCCAGGAACAGGAAGCCGCCGTACATGGTGTACAGGTCCACAGCGTTGTCCTGATGGCTGATGACGGAGTACACGTCATTGGCGTCCGCCGCCAGCAGGGGGTCCACAAAGGCCAGCTTTTCCTCTTCCGTGCCGTCCAGGTCCACCTGGACACGAAATTCCCGGTGGACTCTGCTGGCATCCCGGTCGCTGATGGCGGAGACTACGGTCTCATCCGCCACCACCAGGAAAAGCTGCGCCGTCTGGCCGGAGATCAGGATGGAGCTGTTGTATCGGGGAAAGTCCATGATGGTCCCAGCGATGTGAAAAGGGAGGTCTTCGATATAGAAGGTATCCGGCAGGTCCAGATTCTCTGCCTGGACCAGCACCTCTTCCGGCTCCAGGTCCACGGTATGGCCGGTGAGGCGGCCGTAGTCATCGGCGGTGAGCAACCGGATTTCGGTGCTGACGCCCTCCTGCGCCACAAGGGTGAAGGTGTTTCCTGTGTAATAGCCGACGGTGTCCCCCGGAGTGGACCACTGGAGCAGTTCCACCTTCCGGCCCGCGTCTGCTGCTGCGGCCTGGACCCGTTCCAGGGTGTCCTCGTTCAGTGTTGTCTCCTGTTCCGGCGGCACTTCGTCCAGGGACTGGACCACGTCCACATCATAGGGATACATCCGCTCCAAAGCTCCCTCCAGCCCGGCGTACAGGCTGACGGTGGTGGATACCGTCACCAGCACCATGGTGGAGAGGATGCAGATGTTGGCCAGGCCCACGGCGTTCTGCTTCATCCGGTACAGCAGCCCCGCCACGGCGGTGAAGTGCTTGGGCTGGTAGTAGTACCGGGGGCTGTTCCGCAGGTGCTTCAGCAGGGCGATGGACCCGGCGGTGAACAGGCAGTAGGTGCCGACCATCACCAGCGCCACCGCCAGGAAGAAATAGGCCAGGGCGGTAAAGGGGTCCTCTACCGTCAGAGCGGTGGCATAGCCAGCCCCCAGAGTGACGGCCCCCAGCACCACCAGCAGGCGGCGGGTCCGGGGCTCCCGCTCCCCGGCACTGGCGCTGTGGAGCAGTTCCACAGGACGGGACCGGAGCAGCCCGAACAGGTTCCACACCAGCGTCAGCAGGAAGAGGAAGCCGAAGAGAGCGGCGGTATCGGCCATGCCGGAGAGGCTGATCTCAAAGCCATACTCCACCGGCAGGTGGGACAGCTGCAATAGGAGCAGCAGCACCAGCTTGCTCAACAGCACCCCTGCCGCGAGCCCGCCCACAATGGCCGCGGCGGCGCAGTAGAGCGTCTCCCACACCATCAGGCGGGCGGTGTGGCGCTTCTCCAGACCCAGGATGTTGTACAGCCCCAGCTCCCGCCGGCGGCGCTTCATCACAAAGCTGTTGGCGTACAGCAGCAGAACCGCGGAGAACAGCGTCACCACCAGCCGGCCCAGGTACATCAGGCTTTGGAGATATCCGGCCCCCGGACGGAGGCC
Source organism: Dysosmobacter welbionis (assembly GCF_005121165.3). Taxonomy (NCBI): domain Bacteria; kingdom Bacillati; phylum Bacillota; class Clostridia; order Eubacteriales; family Oscillospiraceae; genus Dysosmobacter; species Dysosmobacter welbionis. The sequence continues at coordinate 2,492,379 of NZ_CP034413.3, forward strand.
ACAATGTCGCTGAAGGTCAGGTAGGAGAGAATGTAGTACATGGCGGCCGTCATGCCGCAGGAGAGCAGATACGGCCCATAGAACCGGCCGTTGCGCATCAGATTCACCAGGGCCAAGCGGGGAAAGAATCCGGACTTACGCATGGGGCTCACCGCCTCCCGCCAGGACCGTCAGGGTGTCGGAGATCCGGCGGAACTGGGCCTCCTGGCTCTCGCCGCCCCGGTAGAGCTGGTGGTACACCTGTCCGTCCCGGAGGAACAACACCCGTCCAGCGTGGCTGGCCGCCTTTACCGAGTGGGTGACCATCAAAATGGTCTGCCCGGTGCCGTTCAGTTCTCCGAACAGCTCCAGCAGGGCGTCGGAGGACCGGGAGTCCAGAGCGCCGGTGGGTTCGTCTGCCAGAATCAACTGGGGGTCCGTGATGAGGGCCCGGGCCACAGCAGCCCGCTGCTTCTGGCCGCCGGAGACCTCATAGGGGTATTTCGCCAAGATGTCCGAGATGCCCAGCTGATCTGCGATGGGGCGGAGCTTTTGCTGCATCTCCCGGTAGTCTGTGCCCGCCAGCACCAGGGGCAGATAGATGTTGTCCTGAAGGGAGAAGGTGTCCAACAGGTTGAAGTCCTGGAACACGAACCCCAGGTGGGACCGGCGGAAGGCCGCCAGATCCCGCTCCCGGATGGCAGAGAGGGGCCTGCCCTCCAGTAAAACCTCCCCGGCGGTGGGGCGGTCCAGGGCCGCCAGGATGTTCAGCAGGGTGGTCTTGCCGGAGCCGGACTCACCCATGATGGCCACGTACTCCCCCTCCTCCACGGAGAAGCTGACGTTGGACAGGGCCTGGACCTGCGTGCCGCCGAAGCGGGTGGTGTAGATTTTCTGTACATGCTGTACTTCCAACAATGGCATCAAGATTCCTCCTCGTATCGGATCATGCCTCTATTGTAGCCAAAGGGCCGGACTGTCTGCCATGGATTTGGCTTACAGTCCGGCCCGATTCCTTACAGTTTCGTCACATTGGGTCACTCCACCACCCGTCGGCCCCGGGAGAGGTCCAGCCGCACCAGCGTCCCCTGCCCGGGGCGGGAGACGATAGAGATCCCGTGGTTCAGCCGGTCCATCACCCGGCGGCACAGGTACAGCCCGATGCCGGTGGATTTCTTGTCCTCCCGGCCGTTGTAGCCGGTGAAGCCCTTCTCGAACACCCGGGGCAGGTCCTCCGGCCGGATACCGATGCCGCTGTCGGCGATGACCAGCGTCTCTCCGTCCCCGTAGATCCGGATGCGGCCCCCGGCGGGGGTGTATTTCAGGGCGTTGGACAGTACCTGCTCCACCACGAAGGAGAGCCACTTCCCGTCCGTCAGCACCGTCCGCCCGGTCTCCCGAAAGTCCAGGGTGATCTTTTTCAGAATGAACATCCGGGCGAACTTCCGCACCGCCTGCCGCAGCAGGCCGTCCAGGTCCGTGTCCCGGAGGACATAGTCCGTGCTCTCGCTGTCCAGCCGCAGGTAGCCCAGCACCATGTCCACATACTGCTCGATCTTCAGGAGCTCCACTTCCACCTCCGTGCCCACAGCGCCGGGATCCTCCTGCAAGAGCAGCCGGGCCGCGGCGATGGGGGTTTTAATCTGGTGGGCCCAGAGGGTGTAGTAATCCGTCATGTCCTCCAGCCGGTCCCGGTTCTCCGCCGCCAGACGCACCCGGTCGGCGCAGACCGCCCTCAGCAGGGCCTGATAGTCCGCCTCCAGTACGCCCCGGGGCGGCGGCAGGGGCAGCACCGACTCATGGACCTTTCGTAAAAGCCCTTCCAGCTCCCGGTGCCGCCGGAGAAAGGCGGAGTACCCCAGGGCAAACAGGACCAGCCCCAGCATTAGGCAGAGAAGGCCTGCATAGGCAACCGCCTCCACCGGCAGGCTGTACAGGGCGAACACGGCGGCGAACACCGCCACCGCCCCGGCCAGCAGCAACAGCAGCTTCCACTGGCGCTTGAGATAGGCTGTCAGCATTCCGTCACCCCTCCACCAGATATCCGGCGCCCTTCCGGGTGCGGATGAAATCCGGGAGGCCCGCCGCCTCCAGCTTCCGCCGCAGCCGGGCGATGTTCACCGTCAGGGTGTTCTCATCCACAAAGCTGTCGGACTCCCACAGCCGGGTCATCAATGCGTCCCGGCTGACGATCTCCCCCTTGTGCTCCAGCAGGAGCTGCAGAATCCGGCACTCGTTCCTCGTCAGCTCCACCCGCTGCCCGTGGGCATCCAGCGTCCCATCAGACACGTTCAGCACCGCGGCGCCGCAGGAGAGCAGGTGGGAAGACGGGCCGAAGTCGTAGGCCCGCCGCAGCAGGGCCTGGACCTTGGCGGAGAGCACCTGTAAATCAAAGGGCTTTGCCAGCAGGTCATCCCCGCCCAGCTGCATGGCCATCACCACGTTCACATTGTCCGAGGCGGAGGTGAGAAATAAGATGGGCGCCTTGGAGACCCGGCGGATCTCCTGACACCAGTGGTAGCCGTTGAAGAAGGGGAGGGAGACGTCCAGCAGCACCAGATGGGGGTCGAAGGCGGCGAACTCCGACAAGACGTCGTCGAACCGCTCCGCGCAGCGGACGGTGTAGCCCCAGCCCTCCAGATGGCGGCGGATGACCCCGGCGATGGCCGCGTCGTCCTCCACGATGAAAATGCGGTACATGAGCCCCTCCTCTCCCCCCGCGGTCAGTTCAGCTCCAGGGACTCCAGCTGGGAGATGATCTCCTGCTGGCGCTCGTAGAACAGCAGCTCCTGGTTGTGGGTGAAATACGCGTCGCAGCCGTAGCGGCTGATGAAGGTGGCGGCGTAGTAGTTGATGGTCAGCTCCGTCACCAGGATCAGCAGCTCCTGCCCCTCCGGGAACACCTCCTCGCAGAAGGCGAAGAGGTTGTTCAGCATCTCCCCGGCGGTCTTGGCCTGGGCTTTCAGGCCCTGGACCATCTGGTCGAAGTCCGCCTTCACTGCAGCAAAGCCCGTCTGACTGTCCACGGTCTGTCCAGCCAGGGCTTTCTGCCGCTCCAGAGCGGCGATGATCCGGCGGTGAGAGCGCTCCGCCTCCTGGGAGAGACTGCCAGACCGCCTGCCGGTGTCGATGCGGGTCTTCTGACGGCGCAGCTGTTCCTCCAGCAGAGCGGCGAGATCCGCCTCCGGCGCGGTCAGGGCGGCTTTCACGTCCTTCAGGATGCCAAGCAGCTCCCGCAGCATCTCCTCCCGCTCCACCACGGAGCGCAGCTCGCCGGTGGCGGCGTCCAGCAGCAGACCCAGCAGGGACAGCCGCTCGTCGAACTTGGCGGCAGAGGCACGCTGGCGGATGGCCTTGGTGGCCTTGCCGGCGAGGATCTTGTCCACCTGGTAGTCGCTGCGGTACTTGTTGAACAGGTCGTAGTAAACCGCGAACTCCTTGGCGATCTTGGGATTCTGGAGATATTGGATGATGAGCTTCTCATCCACCGGCAGGTGGTTCTGCTCGTACAGGTGAATCATCTGGCTCAGGTCATCCCAGCCCCGGGCGGTGACGAACCGCTTGCCGTTCACCGTGGACTCCACCTTGTAGAAGTCACCCTTCCGGATCTCCAGGTACGTCATCACCGCCGGATGGACGTGCTTCTGGTAGGCAAACTCCTTCCAGGCATCGAAGTCCGGCTCCACGTCGATGCGCTTGAGCCGGTCCCAGGTAACGATGTCGAACTCCCGGACGGAGCGGTTGTACTCCGGCGGGTTGCCGGCAGTGACCACGATCCAGCCCTCCGGCACCCGATGGCGGCCGAAGATTTTATATTGCAGAAATTGCAGCATGGAAGGGGCCAGCGTCTCGCTGACGCAGTTGATCTCGTCCAGGAAGAGGATGCCCTCCTTTTTGCCGGTGGCCTCCATAGTCTCGTACACGGAGGCGATGATCTCGCTCATGGTGTACTCGGAGACCTGGTACTCCTTGCGGTTAAAGACCTTCTTCTCAATGAAGGGCAGACCCAGGGCGCTCTGCCGGGTGTGGTGGGTCATGGAGTAGGACACCAGGCACACGTCCAACTCCTGGGCGATCTGCTCCATGATGGCGGTCTTGCCGATGCCCGGAGGGCCCATGAGGAACACAGGCCGCTGCTTTTCCACCGGCACTGCGTAGCTGCCGAACTCATCCTTGGTGAAGTATGCCGTCATGGCGTTTTTGATCTGTTCCTTGGCCTCTTTGATGTTCATGGTCATTCAACCTGACTTTCCTCAGTATCGGTATGATTCAAAGCGCAAATTCCGCGTCCAGAAAATCTGTGTCCGCCCCAGCCGTCTCCCGGGGCCAGCGGCGGTTGCAGTAGTCCAGAAGAAAGGCGGTGGCCTCTGTCAGACGGCTGCGCAGCAACAGGTCCACCGCGGCCCGGCAGTTGTCCTGGTCCAGAAAGCCCAGGTCTGCCAGCTGCAGCAGCTGGCGGCGCAGGGCGTCGTTGTCCGTCAGGGCCAAGTTCCGGCGCAGATGCTCCAGATAATGTTCCTTGGGCCGCATGTGCCGGAAGTCGTTGGTGCCGCCGTTGGTGTAGAACTCCTGATAGGAGTGGCCCCGCAGCAGGGCCAGCGCGTAGATCAGCCGCTCCTCTCCGGTGAAGCGGTCCTCCTGCCGGTAGCAGGCGCCGATCTCCGGGGCGTACCCTTCCTCTTCCAAAGAGAAACCCAGATAGAAGGCGTATTCCAGCCGCTTCAACTGGGCGTAGCCCTGGCACAGGAAGATATTCTCCCGGGAGGTGTCCTGCCGGACGGTGCCGTTGGCGGCCCGCTCGTCCAAGGCGGCCATCAGGCAGTCCCAGTGGACCATGGCGTGAATGGGGCGCATGCGGGGGGCCGCAATAGCGGTCAGCGCCGGGGAGATGGGGCGGGCGCCGATGGCGTTGGTGGCCAGCCGGAAGAGAAAGGCCTCCTCGTCGGCCAGCTTCTCCGACAGCCAGTCCAGGCTGTCCTGAAAGGCGAACACATCCGCCGTGCCGCCGTATTCCACGATCCGCAGGTTTTCAAAGCGATTCAGGCCGTAAAAGGCATCCACATCCGGGGGATCACCAGAATCTCCACGCCCCGCAGGGCGGGCACGGCCTTGGCACTGACCCGGGCCACCGGCCCCTCCGGCTGCACCACGGCCCGGCGGCCCTCCAGCCGCAGGCATTCCACTTGTGTTTCCATGGTTCAGATCTCCTCGCTCTGTAATACCAGCTTGATGGCCCACACCGGCACGTCCGGCGGGTCGTACCCGTCGTCCAGAAAAACGAAGGCCGCGTCGTAGTCCGGCTTTTTCTCCGGAAAGATGCCGCGGCCGTCGGTGAAGTAGATCATGCCCTTGAGGTTGGTGAACTCTCCGGCCCGGACCAGCTCGTCCACGTACTGAAACACCGGGCGGAAGTCCGTGCCGCCGAAGCCGTGGAGCTGCATGGTGTCCAGATAGTTGTCGAAGTCCTTCTGGCTGGTGATCTTCCGGTCCTCCTGCACCTCCGCGTCGCACTGGATGATGTGGAGATTGATCTTGGTGAAGAAGTTTTCCTGCTGGCGCAGGATGTTGTAGGTCTTGGTGACGAACCGCTGCACCAGGTCGCCGCTGACGGAGCCGGAGGTGTCGATGGCGATGACGAATTCCTTGATCCGCCGGACCTCCTTGTACTCCAGCGGCTCCACCAGGGGCATATTGCCGTACAGGGACAGACCGTAGGTGTAGTAGATATAGTCGAACTCGTCCTGATTCACCTGGGTGACCTCGCCCAGGCTCATATAGCGGCGGAGGAAGTCCGCATAGTCATACGTCTCCCGGTTCACCGCCTTCAGCTCCTGGACCAGATTGCCGGCATCGGTGCCGTGGCGGCGGGATATGGTCTCCAGGTCCACCTGGAGTCGCTCGCTGATCTCCCGCCAGGTCTGCTCCAGGTCACGGTCCCGCCGTTCCGTGCCGGACTTGGGCGTCCGGGCCCGGCTGCCCTGGCCGCCCCGGCCGGACTTCTGCTTGCCGGGGGTGCCGGTCTCCGGTGTCCGGCCGTTGGACTGGCTGCCTCCTCCGGCGCCCTGGCCGCTCTTCACCGGCAGATACCAGGCCCGGTGGTCGTCCGCCAGGAAGGGGTCCCGCAGCCGGGCCATCTGATCGTCGGAGAGCTGCCGGTCCAGAAAGTACCGGTAGAGCTTCTCCGCCGTCAGGAGCCGCACCTGGGAGCGGAGCTCCTTCAGCGTCTCCTCCTGGGCATAGGCCCGGTTGCAGGCGGCGCTCTCCAGGTGGAGGTCCTCAATGGCGCTTTCCACCGCGATGTCGCAAGCCAGGTCCCAGCACCGACGGTCGATGTTGGCGCTGGTGAACAGGTGCCGGAACACACAGTGGAGCACGATGTGCAGGTAGTCCCGCACATTCCGGCCCCGCTCCCGCTTGTACATGGACAGGACGTAGTACGTGTCGTAAAACAGGTGCTGGCCGTCCGTGGCCAGGGTACCTGGATAGGAGGTCAGCTGGAACTGGCTGAGGGCCAGATCCAGAAACCGAAGGTTCACCAGCAGGGTGTTCCGGGTCAGGCGCAGGATATTCTGAGCCAGGGCGTCCGCCTGGCGGAATTTTTCCACATGATCTTCCATAAGCACAACTCTTCCCGAAAGGGCGCCGGGCGCCCGATGTTCTGACCCTTTATTTTAGCATGGGGATACCGGCAATGCAAGAAAAACGCCCCGGACGGCGTCTTGCGCCCGCCGCCGGGAGATGATATGATAAACCTGTATGAACACGAAAGATGGAGTGGAGACATGAGAAAGCTGGTCGTTGGAATATTGGCCCACGTGGACGCGGGGAAGACCACCCTGTCGGAGGCGCTGCTGTATCAGAGCGGCGCCCTGCGGCGCCTGGGCCGGGTGGACCACCAGGACGCCTTTCTGGACACGGACGCCATGGAGCGGGAACGGGGCATCACCATCTTCTCCAAACAGGCGGTGTTTTCCCTGAAGGACACGGAGGTTACCCTGTTGGACACGCCGGGCCATGTGGACTTCTCCGCTGAGGCGGAGCGGACGCTTCAGGTGCTGGACTGTGCCATTCTGGTCATCAGCGGCACCGACGGGGTCCAGGCCCACACCCGCACCCTCTGGCGGCTGCTGGAGCGGTATCACGTCCCCACCTTCCTCTTTATCAATAAAATGGACCTGGCGGGGGCAGACCGCTCCGCAGTTCTGGCAGGCTTAAAGCAGCGTCTGGGCAGCGGCTGTGTGGATTTCAGCGGCGAACGGGACGAATCGTTCCGGGAGGAGGCGGCCGTCTGCGATGAATCAGTGCTGGAGCGGTATCTGGAGACCGGAGTTCTGACAGACGGCGACCTGCGGCGAATGGTCGGGAAGCGGAAGCTGTTCCCCTGCTGGTTCGGCTCTGCGCTGAAGCTGGAGGGGGTCTCGGAATTCCTGGAGGGGGTGGAACAGTATGCCCCGGTTCCCGCCTATCCGGAGACCTTCGGCGCCCGGATCTACAAGATCGCCCGGGACGGCCAGGGCACCCGCCTCACCTATTTAAAAGTGACAGGCGGCACCCTGCGGGTGAAGAGCCTTTTGACCAACCGCCGCCCCGGTCTGGGAGAGGACCAGGTGTGGGAGGAGAAGGCGGATCAAATCCGCATCTACTCCGGCGCCAAGTTCCGCACGGTGGAGGAGGCCCCGGCGGGGACGGTGTGCGCCGTGACAGGTCTCTCCCGCAGCCGGGCGGGAGAGGGCTTGGGGCTTGAGGCCGGCTGGACTGCCCCGGCGCTGGAGCCGGTGCTGACCTATCAGGTGCTGCTGCCGGAGGGGACGGATCCCCACACTGCCCTGGGCAATCTGCGCCAGCTGGAGGAGGAGGATCCCCAGCTCCACATTGCCTGGAATGAGCAGACCCGCCAGATCCACGTGCAGCTGATGGGGGAGATCCAGCTGGAGATCTTACAACGCATGATCCGGGAGCGGTTCGGCCTGGAGGTGGCCTTCGGCCCCGGCACCATCTGTTATCGGGAGACCATCGCCGCCCCAGTAGAGGGCATCGGCCACTTTGAGCCCCTGCGCCACTATGCAGAGGTCCATCTGCTGCTGGAGCCTGGGGAGCGGGGCAGCGGCCTGGAGTTCGGGACGGCCTGCCCGGAGGACCAGCTGGAGGGCCGTTGGCAGAGGCTGGTCCTGACCCATCTGGCGGAGAAGGAGCACCTGGGGGTGCTGACCGGCTCCCCCATTACGGATATGAAGATCACCCTGGCGGCGGGCCGGGCCCACGTGAAGCACACGGAGGGCGGCGACTTCCGCCAGGCCACCTATCGGGCGGTGCGCCAGGGGCTGATGGAGGCGGAGAGCATCCTGCTGGAGCCCTGGTACGACTTCCGCCTGGAGCTGCCCGCACCTCAGGTAGGCCGGGCCATGACGGACCTCCAGCAGATGGGGGCGCAGCTGTCTCCGCCGGAGACAGCGGGGGAGGAGGCTGTGCTCACTGGTGCTGTGGCGGTGTCCGCTCTGGGGGACTACGCCCGGGAGGTGGCCGCCTACACCCAGGGCCGGGGGCGGCTGCTCTGTTCCCTCCGGGGTTATGCGCCCTGCGCGGACCAGGACGCTGTGCTGGCGTCCGTCGATTACGACCCGACGGCGGATTTGGACAACTCCCCGGACTCCGTGTTCTGTAGCCACGGCGCCGGCGTCATCGTCCCCTGGGATGAAGTGCCCGCCCGGGCGCACGTGTCCAGCGGCCTGGACCTGGGACCGGAGAAAGAGGAGCTGGCGGGGAGGTCTGATACCCGGCGCGCCTCTGTCTACGCTGGGACCATCGAGCAGGATAAGGAGCTCCAGGCCATCTTCGAGCGGACCTACGGCCCCGTGAAGCGGCGGGCCTTTATTCCCCCGAAAGACCCCCGGCGCCCTGCTCCGACAGCGGAGGCAGAGCAGGAAAAGCGGACCATCCGGGAGCAGTTCTCCGGACCGGAGTACCTGCTGGTGGACGGCTACAACATCATTTTTGCCTGGGATGAGCTGAAGGCCATCGCCCGGGACAATCTGGACGCCGCCCGCAAGCAGCTGTGCGATCTCCTCAGCAACTACCGGGGCTTCCGGAAGTGCGAGGTCATCGCCGTGTTTGACGCCTATAAGGTCAAGGGCGGCCAGGGCAGCGTGGAGAAGTACCACGACATCCACGTGGTCTACACCAAGGAGGCGGAGACGGCGGACGCCTATATCGAGCGGGCCACTTACGAGATTGGCCGCCGCCATCGGGTGCGGGTGGCTACCTCCGACGGCCCGGAGCAGCTGATCATTCTGGGCCACGGGGCCCTGCGGCTTTCCGCCAGCGCCTTCCGGCAGGAGGTGGAGCAGGTGGAAGGCCAGATCGCGGACATCCTGGCCGCCAACAACCGCAGGCAGAAGACCGGAAACGTCCGCTCCGCCCTGGAGCGGGCCCAGAGACAGACAGAGGAGGAGAAGCCATGATCGGATTGAGCTGTACCGCAGGCGCGGTGCTGGCCCTCTGCGGCCAGGTCCGCGGAACCCTGGAGCGCAAGGGGCTGCCCCAAAAGGAGCTGGACGGCGGCCGGGTGCGGATCGAACCCCGGTACAACCAGGGCTCCGGCTTCGGCCTTGTCCCGCTGAACGGCCGGCAGATGGCCCCCCTGTCCCTGGCGGCGCTGTGGGCGCTGCTGGGGGTGTGCGGCGGCCGGGGCCTGGGGGCCGGACTGCTGCTAGGCGGCGGACTCAGCAACCTGTGGGAACGGATCCGCCATGGACGGGTCCTGGACTATCTGCGCTTTCCAAAGGCGCCGGGGCCGCTGAAGAAATACACCTACAATCTGGCGGACCTGGCCATCTTCCTGGGCGCTGTGCTGATGGTGCTGCGCCGCAGAAGGCAGTAATATGAGCCGCCCTGCGTGATTCCACGCAGGGCGGCTCTCTTCATAAAAATTTAAGAAATTTCACAGTTTTTTCGTAAACCAAGGGAATCTATACTGAATTTACGAAAAAAACACGGAACTGTAACTGATTTGTAAATTGACAATTAGTTGTGTTTGTGTATATACTAACTGTACTAGTACGGGCAGTACAGTTTTTTTGAATGGCTTAAAAATTTGTCATTGACAAATTTCAAAATTGTGTTACTGTATTATTAGAATAATACAAAAAGAGACATCGTAACGGACCGCACTCTGCCGCGTCTTATGTGAGACATTTTACAGACATTTGACGCAAACGCCGTGGGATGTTGATCTGGTGGCGTTATACTGGAACTGAAAAAATGTTCCGGAAGTTGAAGCGTTCGGCGGGGCTGCGTCGTATAGGAGAACAAGACGAAAGAAGGGAACCTGTTATGAAGATCCTGATTACCACAGATTGGTATACGCCTGCGGTAAACGGTGTGGTCACCTCTGTGAAAAACCTGCAGCGGGAGTTGGAGCGCCGGGGCCATGAGGTCCGGATCCTGACGCTGTCCCAGTCGCTCCACTCCTGGTCCCGGGACGGCGTCACCGCCATCGGCTCCGTAAACGCCGGACGGATCTATCCCGGCGCCCGCCTCCGCACCGCCATGGCGGGCCGCTGGGTACGGGAGCTGATGGACTGGCGGCCGGATGTGATCCACTCCCAATGTGAGTTCAGCACCTTTTTCCTGGCCCGCCGCATCGCAGAGGAGCTGGATGTCCCCCTGGTCCACACCTACCACACGGTGTATGAGGACTACACCCACTACTTCTCCCCCAGCGTCCGGTGGGGCCGATGTGCGGTGGCGGCTTTCTCCCGCTGGGTAGCTGCCCAGGTGGACGGCATGATCGCCCCCACCGGCAAGGTGCGGGGACTGTTGCAGGGCTATGGCGTTCGCTGCCCGGTCTTCGTGGTGCCTACGGGCATCGACCTGCGGCGCTTCCAGCAGGAGGGCGATCCCATGCGCCGGGCGGTTCTGCGGGCCAGCCTGGGCATCCCTGCGGAAAACACTGTGCTGGTGTGCGTGGGGCGCCTTGCGGAGGAGAAGAACATCCAGGAGCTGCTGAAGCTCCGGGCCTCCCTGGGCAGCCGCCCTGTGACGCTGTTGCTGGTGGGGGATGGTCCTGACCGGCCCCGGCTGGAGCAGGTGGCCCACGATCTGCGGCTGGAGGCCCCGGCAGTGATCTTTGCCGGCATGGTGCCCCCGGAGGAGGTGCCGGAGTGGTACCGGCTGGGGGACCTGTTCGTCAGCGCCTCCTCCAGCGAGACCCAGGGTCTGACCTACATCGAGGCACTGGCCGCCGGCGTGCCCGCCCTGTGCCGGGCGGATCTCTGCCTGGAGGGCGTCATCCTGGAGGGAGAGAACGGCTGGCAGTACCACAGCACTGTGGAGTTCCGGCAGCGGCTGGAGGAGTTCCTGGCCAGCCCGGAGACCCACGAAGCGCTGAAGCGGCGGGCCGCAGAGAGTGCGGAGCAGTTCTCCGCCCAGCGGTTTGCCCAGCGGGTGGAGCGCATCTATCAGATGCAGCTGGCCCGGCGGGCGGCCAGCTGTGTCCAGGGGGTGACCGCATGAGCCGGGGCGTGGAAAAGACCGCTCTGCAGGCGGCGTCCCTCTTCGGACTGATTTTGTGCGTGCTGACCGGAATCTGGGCCTGGCAGGCAGGACTGCTAACCTCCCAGGAGCGGCTGCAGGCCTTTGTGGCCAGCTGCGGCGCCGCCGGCGGGCTGCTGTTCGTGGCGTTCCAGATGGTGCAGGTAGTGGTGCCGGTGCTGCCCGGCGGCCTGGGCTGCCTGGTGGGCGTGGTGCTGTTCGGCCCGGTGATGGGGTTTGTCTACAATTATGTGGGCATCTGCATCGGTTCGCTGTTGGCCTTTGCCGTGGCGCGCAACTGCGGGCGGCCGCTGTTGAGCCTGCTGTTTTCGGAAAAGCTCATCGCCAAGTACAGCGATTGGACAGAGCGGAATGACCGGTTTGCACGGCTGTTCGCCCTGGCGATCTTTTTCCCGGTGGCGCCGGACGACTTCCTGTGCTATCTGGCGGGTACCACCTCCATGACCTGGCGGCGGTTCACCACCATCATCCTGCTGGGCAAGCCCCTTTCCATCGCCCTGTACAGCCTGGGGCTGACGGTGCTGTTCCAGCAGATCACAGGCTGGCTGGGGTAAAGACATCCGCGGACGGGCGGATCGGTAAAGGAGACACACATGCGCGTTTTTATCTACAATGGCGGCCTGCGCCTGGTCGGCAAAAGCGGTGTGGGACAGGCCATCCTCCACCAGCGGGAGATGCTGCGCCGGGCCCGGATCGACACTGCCGACCATTGGTGCCAGCGGGCCGGGGCCGTCCATATCAACACGGTGCTGCCGGATTCGGTGCTGGCGGCTCTGGCGGCCAAGCTGATGGGGCGGAAGGTCATTTACTACGGCCACTCCACTATGGAGGATTTCCGCAGATCCTTTCGAGGCTCGGACCGGCTGGCACCCCTCTTCCGCAAGTGGATCACCTTCTGCTACAGCCTGGGCGACGTGGTGCTGACCCCCACGGAATACTCCCGCCGTTTGCTGGAGAGCTACGGCCTCAAGCCGCCGGTGTACAGCATTTCCAACGGCGTGGATACAGAGTTCTTCGCGCCGGATCCCACCCGGCGGGCGTCCTTCCGCCGCCGCTGGGGCCTCCGGGAAGGGGAGCGGGCGGTGATTTCCGTGGGTCACACCATTGCCCGGAAGGGACTGCCGGAATTCCTGGAGCTGGCCCGGCGGATGCCGGAGGCCCGTTTCCTCTGGTTCGGCTGGACGGATCCCCATCTGATCCCCAGGAGATCCGGCAGGCCATGGAACAGGCGCCGGAGAATGTGACCTTCGCCGGCTTTGTAGACCGGGAGACGCTGCGGGAGGCATATTGCGGCGCGGATGTATTCGCCTTCATGAGTCATGAGGAGACCGAGGGCATCGTGGTGCTGGAAGCCCTGGCCTGCGGCATTCCCACAGTGGTGCGGGACATCCCTGTTTACAACGGCTGGCTGCGGGAGGGACAGAATGTCTACAAGGCCTCCGGCACAGACGAGTTCCAGCAGAAGGCGGAAGGACTTCTGACAGGGACATTGCCGGATCTGACAGCCGCCGGCCGCCGGGTGGCGGAGGAGCGGAGCCTGTCGGTGATGGGGGAGCGCCTGCGGGAGGTCTACCGGCGGATGGACATTCTGCCGGCAGCGCAGCCGGCGGCAAAAACGAACCTCCCTCAGGCGGAGAGACCCGTACAGCACAGCTTCACACCTTAATTCCCGGTATTCCTACGGGATAAGGATACCCTGGCGAGGGATGGTTCCCCATAGCGCCCGCTTCCATTCCGGTTCTGCGGGCCGCCGATGAAGAGAAAAAGCGCCTCCGGCAAAAGCCGGAGGCGCTTTTGGCGCGTTTACTGGGGCAGCGTCTGGACCACGCCGCGGGCACAGTCCACAGAGACCATGGCACCGTCCTTCAGGCGCTGGACGGCGCCGGCGGCGCCCACGATCACCGCCTTGCCCAACGTCAGGCCCACAGTGGCCGCATGGCCGTTGGTGCCGCTCTCCTCGCTGATGACAGCGGCCGCCTGCCGGATATAGGGCAGGAGGTCGTTGGTGGTGTAGGGCACCACCAGCACATCCCCGGGGCGGAACTTGGCGGCCACATCCTCCAGTGAGCGGCAGACGCACAGGGGGCCGGAGGCGTTGCTGGCCCCCACGCCGACGGCGTTGAGCAGGGCCCCGCCCACCAGATGGACCTTGATCATATTGGTGGTGCCGGAGACACCCACGGGCACACCGGCAGTAATGACCACCAGATCGCCCTGCTTCACGAGTTCTGCCTTCTCTGCCGCCTGGATGGCGAACTCGATCAGCTGGTCGGTGTTCTGGGCATAGGGCATCAGCAGGGGCACCACGCCCCAGTACAGGGCCATCTGCCGCTGGACCCGCTCACTGAGCAGGCAGGCCACCACCGTGGTGCCGGGGCGGAAACGGCTCACCAGCCGGGCGGTGGCACCGCTCTGGCTGACGGTGAGGATGGCATCGGCACCGATGTCCATGGCAGTGGTGCAGGCGGCATGGGCCGTGGCGGCGGCGATGGACAGGCGGCTGGAACCCGGCAGGTTGCGCATCCGCTTGGCGTAGTTGATGTCCGCCTCGGTCCGCAGGGCAATGGCATCCATGGTCTGCACCGCCTCCACGGGGTATTTGCCCGCCGCTGTCTCGCCGGAGAGCATGATGGCGGAGGTTCCGTCGTAGATGGCGTTGGCCACGTCGGTGATCTCCGCCCGGGTGGGGCGGGGATTCTCCATCATAGAGTCCAGCATCTGTGTGGCTGTGATGACAGGCTTGCCGGCGGCCACGCACTGGGCGATCATGTCCTTCTGGATGATGGGAATCTCTGTGAAGTCGATCTCCACGCCCATATCCCCCCGGGCCACCATGATGCCGTCCGCCACGGACAGGATCTCCGCCAGGTTGCTGACCCCCTCCTGGTTTTCAATCTTGGCGATGATCTGGATGGAGGAGTCTGCCTCATCCAGCAGGCGGCGGATCTCCCGCACGTCGTCCGCCGTGCGGACGAAGCTGGCGGCGATGAAGTCAAAGCCCTGTTCCACGCCGAAGAGGATGTCCTCCCGGTCCCGCTGGCTCATGTAGGGCATGGACAGGCGGATGCCCGGCACATTGACGCCCTTGTTGTTTTTCATGGCCCCGTCGTTTTCCACCCGGCAGCGGACGTCCGCCGCTGTGGTCTCCAGCACCGTCAGGCGCACCAGGCCGTCGTCCAGCAGGATGGTGTCGCCGGCCTTCACGTCCCCGGGCAGGTCGGCGTAGGTGATGGAGCAGCCTTGCTCATCCCCCACGATGTCCCGGGTGGTCAGGGTGAACTCCTGGCCGGTCCGCAGCATGACGGAACCTGCGGCGAAGGACTTCAGCCGGACCTCCGGCCCCTTGGTGTCCAGCATGGCGGCCACCGGCAGGCCCAGCTCCGCCCGCAGGGCCTTCAGGGCGTCCAGACGACCCTTGTGCTCCGCGTGGCTGCCGTGGGAGAAATTGAACCGGGCCACGTTCATGCCGGCCTCCAGCATCTGCCGCAGGACGCCCTCCCTGTCCGTGGCCGGACCGAGGGTGCACACGATCTTTGTCTTTCTCATAAATAAAAATCCACCTTTCGGTCAAAAGGGATACAAACTGTAAGACAGTTTATCACAAAGCCGCAGCGCAAAAAAGTGGAAAAGTGTTCAATAAACAAGAGGGATCCGCCAAAAGGCCCGTCAGCGCGGGAAGGCTCACATCCCCAGCTTTTCCCGCAGGGCGGCGATCATCTCTTGATATTCGCCCTCGGAGAGCAGCACCGGCTTCGGATTCGTGATGGCAAAGGAACCGCCGAACTCGAATCCGCCCTCGTATTTGGGTACGATATGGAAGTGCAGGTGGGGATTCGTATCGCCGAAGGAGCCCAGGTTGATCTTGTCGCAGCCCCACAGTTCCTTCACTGCACCGGAGGCCCGGGCCAGATCCCGGGCGAAGGCGGCCAGCTCCTCCGGCCCGCACTCGCACAGCTCCTTCCGGTGGTTCTTCAGCGCCAGGGCGCAGCGGCCCTTGTGGGCCTGATCCTTGAAGAGATAGAGCACACCGGCCTCCATCTCGCCGACCTTGTACATGATGGCCTCCCGGCCCTCGTGATGTTCATCGCAGTAAAAGCATCCCATGGCTAGATCTCCTTTTGTCAGAATACGGAGGAAATTTTCCCCTTATTACCATACAACCCAAAACCGCCGCCGTCAAGCATCAGTTCAGGATTGCGCCGGGGCAGAGGTTCTGGTATCATCAGGGTATCAAGAACGAAGACGGAGGAGGAATCGACATGAAACTCGGCTTGGTGACGGACAGCCTGGTAGACCGCTCCCTGGCAGAGGCAGCGGCCGTCTGCCGGGGACTGGGGCTGGAGCAGGTGGAGTTGGGCTGCGGCAACTGGTCCCCGGCGCCCCATGTGGACCTGAAAGGGCTGACGGCGGACGCCGGTGCCCGGCACCGGCTGCTGGATACTCTGGGGGAAAACGGCCTCACGATCTCCGCCCTGAACTGCTCCGGCAACCCCCTGTTCCCCGGGGAGAAGGGAGCCGGAGACAGGGCGGTGGCGGAGGGCACGTTCCTCCTGGCGGAGCAGCTAGGGGTGGAGACCGTGGTGATGATGAGCGGCCTGCCCGGCGGCTGCCCGGAGGACCGCACTCCCACCTGGATCGTCACGTCCTGGCCGCCGGAGACGGAGGAAATCCTCCGCTACCAGTGGAAGGCGGCCGTCCCGGTGTGGAAGGCGCTGGCCGCCCGGGCCCGGGACCACGGGGTGAAGCGCATCGCCCTGGAGTTCCATGGCTGGCAGCTGGTGTACAATGTGGAGACGCTCCGCCGCCTGCGGAGTGAGGTGGGAGACGACATTCTGGGGGTGAATCTGGACCCCAGCCATCTCTTCTGGATGGGGGCGGACCCCGTGGAGGTGGCCCGCGCCCTGGCGGACTGCATCTACCATGTCCACATCAAGGACGTGCGCCTGGAGCCGGCTGCCGGGCAGAACACCCTGCTGGACACCAAGGGCGTGCTGGAGTTCGCCAGCCGCTCCTGGAACTTCGTCACCCCCGGCACAGGCCACGACGCCGCCTGGTGGCGCCGCTTTCTGGAGACGCTGCAGGACTGCGGCTACGACGGCGCCCTCAGCATCGAACAGGAGGATTACACCATCCCGCTGGAGGAGGCCCTGCAGAAGGCCGTGTCCCTGCTGCGGCAGGCGCTGCCCGCCTGAAATACGCAAAGCCCCGCCTCACGAACGAGGCGGGGCTTTTTTCAGAACAGGATCACCGCAGGAAATTCCAGTACAGGGTAATGGCCGCCGCCAGCAGGAGCTGCACGGCCAGGATCACCGGCACGCCCACCCGAAAGACCCGGTGGAGCGTCTTGTGGCGGAAGAGGTACATCCCCAGCAGGGCACCCACGCTGCCGCCCACCACGGCCAGAAGCAACAGATTTTTCTCCGGCACCCGCTGGCGGAACCGGGGGTGTTTGGCCAGGAGCTTGTCTACGCCGAAGATCAAAAAGGTCACAGTGTTGATGAGCACCAGCCAGGCGGCCAGCAGCCCCAGGGGAGAGCCGATGAAGGCAACGATACGGTCATTGTGCTCTGTGGGCAGATAGAGTGTCTTTTCTTCCATAACGGCCGCCTCCTGAAACAGCACTGGACTGGCCGGGAGTTCCCAGCCAGTCCAGTGTAGCAGAAGTTTCAGTTTTTGGCAAGCTTGCTGAGTTCCACAGCAGTGGCTGCCGCCAGCTTGGCGTTGTTGTACACCAGCTGGATATTGGAGGCCAGGGAGTCGCCGCCGGTCAGATCCTTGATCTTGGCCAGCAGGAAAGGCGTGGTCTCCTTGCCGTGGATGCCCTGAGCCTTGGCCTCCTCCACGGCCTCGTCGATGGCCTTGTTGATGACATCCGCGTCCATGGAGTACTCCTCCGGGATGGGGTTGGTCACCAGCATGCCGCCGCCCAGGCCCATATCCTGCTTGACATAAAAGGCTTTGGCCAGCTCCGCCGGGGTGTCGATCTCATAGTCCACGGCAAAGCCGCTCTTCCGGGTGTAGAAGGCGGGCAGCTCGCGGGTGCCGTAGCCGATGACGGGCACGCCGTGGGTCTCCAGGTACTCCAGGGTCAGCCCCAGGTCCAGAATGGACTTGGCGCCGGCACAGACCACCATCACGGGGGTGTGGGCCAGCTCCTCCAGATCGGCGGAGATGTCCATGGTGGTCTCAGCCCCCCGGTGCACGCCGCCGATGCCGCCGGTGGCGAACACGGAGATCCCGGCCATGTGGGCGATAATCATGGTAGTGGTGACAGTGGTGGCGCCGTCCCTGCCCTCCGCCACCAGCACGGGCAGATCCCGACGGCTGGCCTTGGCCACGGCAGGGCCGGTCTTGCCCAGGTAGTCGATCTCCTCGGGAGAGAGGCCGGCCTTCAGCCGCCCGCCGATGACGGCGATGGTGGCAGGGGTGGCGCCGTGTTCCCGGATGATCTTCTCCACGTTCAGGGCCGTCTCCACATTCTGGGGATAGGGCATGCCGTGGGAGATGATGGTGGATTCCAGTGCCACCACGGGACGACCCTCGTCCAGGGCCTTCTGCACTTCAGGGGCGATGTCGAGATACTTGTTCAGAGCCATGATAAAAACCTCCAGATTTGAATTTTGGTTATTCGATGGGGAATGGGGTGTCAGGAATTGGAAATGGGGGGACCGGGAACTTTAAAGCCCAGCCCGCAGCTTCAGCGCTTCCGCGCTCATGGCGGGGTTGATGGTCTCCGCCCCCTCCATGGCGATGGCGGAGGCTGCCAGACCCGCCTTGGCGGTGCCCGTCAGATCCGTGCCCGCAAGATAGGCCCAGGTGATGGCTGCCATGAAGGCATCCCCGCAGCCGGTGGTGTTCACCATCTCCGCCGGCAGGACGGGCAGGTGCACCCGCTCCCCGGAACGGTCGGCGGCGAACACGCCGTCTCCGCCTAGAGAGATGAATACCCGGTGAAGACCGGTGGCCAGCAGGGCGTCCGCGGCGGCGCGCAGGCTGGCCTCATCGGTGATGGCCACGCCGGAGAGCAGCTCCGCCTCGATGCGGTTGGGCTTGAGGGTGTGGAGCCTGCCCAGCACCGGCTGCAACTTCACCGCCTTGGCGGTGGAGACCGGGTCGGCAAAGATAGGCACCGGGCAGTTCTCTGCCAGATAGGCGATGCTCTCCGCGGGAATATTGGTGTCGATCACCAGCACCTGGCTGCCGGACAGCAGCTTCTGCCGCTGAGAGAGCAGCTGGGGTGTCAGATGGCGGTAGATGTCCATGTCACTGACCGCCAGCAGCATGTCGCCCTTCTCGTCATTGATGAAGAGATAAGTGGAGGTGTGCCCCTCCGGGATCACCGGGGATTGGGAGATGTCGATGCCCAGTTCCCCGCAGCTGGCGGCGATCTTCTGGGCGTACAGGTCGTCGCCGAAGGCGGTGACCATCCGCACGTCCAGGCCCAGAAGGCTCATGTTGTGGGCGATGTTCCGGCCCACGCCGCCCAGACTCATCCGCACCGCGCCGGGGTTGGAGTCCCGGTCCACCGGCACCTCCGACGGCCAGCCGCCGATGTCCATGTTGACGCCGCCCACCACCGTGACATAGGGCGCTGTATGGACGATGTAGCCTTTGCCGGTGATGTAGCCCTTCTTCATCAGGTTGGAGATGTGCACCGCCACGGAGGACCGGGTGATGCCGGCCTTCTCCGCCAGTTCCTGCTGGGAGATGAGAGGGTTTTCTTCGATCCAGTTCAGAATCTGCCGTTCCCGCTGGGTCATGGCGCCGCCTCCTTGTAAGCAAAAATTAAGATATATAATCTAATGCTTAGTTTATCTGTTTTTTTGAAAAAGTCAAGACCCAATTTTTAGCCGTCAGCCGTCTGTGGGACGGGGATGCCCGCTTCGCCTGCCGCAGGTACCGGACAGAGAGGTGCTGATGGGGCGGGAGCTTCATGTTCTCCCAGCGGAATAAAAATCGCGCCGGAAGTGGAACCAAACCGCCGCCTTTGCCGACTATACAGGCAGAGGAGGCGATGCTTCATGAAAAAATGGTGCCTGTTTTTGAGCCTGTATTTCTGTATCTGTCTGCTGGCAGCCTGCGCCGGAGGGGACGTCTCCGCCGGTGCGGGGGCCGATTCCGGCGGCACACCCGCGGAGGAGACCCGGACCGGAGGAGAGACGACGGAGCCCGGCCGGGTGACGGAGACCTTCCGGCTGGTGACTGTGGGGGACGGCGATGATCCGGCTTCTGTGCTGGCCGGGACGGACGGCGGGGCCGGAGCTGTGTACACCCTGGACCTCTTCAGTGTGGAAGACCTGACTATCGAGGGATACACCCAGGAGGAGATGGACCTGCTGGACTGGTCTCCCATGCCTGGCGCTCTGGTGGAGGTCACCTGGGACGGCTCCGTCATGGAGTCCTACCCCATGCGGTTCGGCACGGTGGCCTCCGTTCGCATCCTGGAGGACGGCTTTGACGATCTGTGCCGGCTGCACCTGGACGTGCTGAACGATCTCTGGGAGGTGGACCCCAGCCTGAATGATGGCATCACGGAGCTGGGGGTGGACCTGTCCGGGACCTCCCTGCCGGAAAGCGAACAGGCCGCGGTGGCCTATGCCTTCGGCTCCGCCCACGGGCTGATGGCTATGGAGGGCACATATCAGGACTTCGTGGACAGCGGGTATATCGACGGGGAAGCACTGTTCTGGAAGGACGGCTGCCTGTTCTCCGTCAAAGAGACCCAGGATGAAAACCCGGTGACCTTTAATCTGCCCAGTTTCGGTCCTGGGGACGAGATGCCGGACTACAGTGGCGTCCGCTTTGACGCGGAGAAGTGGCGCAGCGGCCTGGGGGCCTATTTCTTCACAGACTGCACCGCTGTCCGAAATGGCGGCGGCCAGTGGGGCGATTACACCGTGGGGGCGGAGGCGATCGCCTGAAAACCGGGAAAACGCCCGTTCCCTCTTGTAAAACTATTTGAAATGGAGTACAATATCCATGATTATGCAGCCATTTCCAGCAAAAACAAGAAAACGGGTGAAGTTTATGAGCTATACGAAAATCGCGGCCATCTACGCCGACAGCGAGGCACTCTCCGGCCAGACGGTCACCGTGGGCGGCTGGGTCCGCACCATCCGGGACATGAAGACCTTCGGCTTCATCGAGCTGAACGACGGGTCCTGCTTCAAGAATCTCCAGGTGGTCATGGAGGCCGGGACGCTGGAGAACTATAAGGATATCGCCGCCCAGAACGTGGGCGCCGCCCTGATCGTCACCGGCACCGTCGTCCTGACGCCGGAGGCCAAGCAGCCCCTGGAGCTGAAGGCCGCCTCCATCGAGGTGGAGGGCACCTCCACCTCCGACTACCCCTGCAGAAAAAGCGCCACAGCGTGGAGTTTCTGCGTACCATCCAGCACCTGCGGCCCCGGACGAACCTGTTTTCCGCCGTGTTCCGGGTGCGGAGCGTGGCGGCCTACGCCATTCATCAGTTCTTCCAGGAGCGGGGCTTCGTCTACGTCCACACCCCCATCATCACTGCCAGCGACTGTGAGGGCGCCGGCGAGATGTTCCGGGTCACCACGCTGGACCCCAAAAATCCGCCCATGACCGAGGATGGGGAGGTGGACTTCTCCCAGGACTTCTTCGGTAAACCTGCGAACCTCACCGTCTCCGGCCAGTTGAACGCGGAGAACTTCGCCATGGCCTTCGGGGACGTATATACCTTCGGCCCCACCTTCCGGGCGGAGAACTCCAACACCCAGCGCCACGCCGCCGAGTTCTGGATGATCGAGCCGGAAATGGCCTTCACAGACCTGAAGGGCGATATGGATGTGGCGGAGGCCATGATCAAGTTCGTCATCCGTCAGGTGATGGAAAAGTGCCCTCAGGAGCTGGCCTTTTTCAACAGCTTCGTGGACAAGGGCCTGCTGGAGCGGCTGGAGCACGTGGCCTCCTCTGACTTCGGCCGGGTGACCTATACCGAGGCAGTGGCGATTCTGGAGCAGCACAACGACCTGTTTGACTACAAGGTCTCCTGGGGCTGCGACCTGCAGACGGAACACGAGCGGTATCTCACCGAGCAGGTGTACAAGAAGCCGGTGTTCGTCACGGATTATCCCAAGGAGATCAAGGCGTTCTACATGCGCCTCAACGACGATGGGAAAACCGTGGCCGCGGCGGACTGCCTGGTACCCGGCATCGGCGAGATCATCGGCGGCAGCCAGCGCGAGGAGCGGCTGGAAATCCTGGAAAGCCGCATCCGGGAGCTGGGCATGAACCCCAAGGACTACTGGTGGTACTGCGACCTGCGGCGCTACGGCTCCTGCAAGCACGCGGGCTTCGGCCTGGGTTTTGAACGGCTGGTGATGTACCTCACCGGCGTCAGCAACATCCGGGACGTCCTGCCCCACCCGAGAACGGTCGGCAGTGCGGACTTTTAAAAAATAAAATCGACTCCGGCGCCCTGTCCATCTGCTTGGACAGGGCGCCGTTTTTTGCGGTTGTGGGGACGGAGGGCGGTACCCTTCTGCGCATTGCCGGCGGTCCGCTGCAACAGTTTTTCTTGAGGAGAGGCGGGGCCCTAGTGTATAGTTAGGAAAAACTCAAAAGGAGGAAAAAAATGGAAAGCGATACAATGGAACTTCTGCGCCTGATGCTGGCGCATCTGCGGCCCAGGCTTCAGGGACGGGACGAAGAGTGGCAGGCGCTGGAGCGGAAGCAGCAAGAACTGATGGCCAGCTTCCGGGAAACCCACGGCGGGGACGTGCCGCTGCTGGAGGAGGTCCTGGAGATGGAGGACGCCTGGGCTGGCGCGGGAGAACGGGCCTGCGCCGCCCACTTCTTTCTGGGGCTGCAAATGGGCCTGGACCTGGGGAAGCTGAACTATCTGCGGGAGGAATAGGCGCTGCCCCGGAGTGCGCGTGAAAGAGAGCGCCCGGACCACGTGGCCCGGGCGCTCTCTTTCAGTTAGATGAAGAACTGTGCCGGATCAGGCCAGCACCCGCACGCAGCGGTCGATGAGGGTCATGTGGACCGCTTCGCCCTCTGCGAAGCGCTTGGACAGCTGGGGGTTGTAGACCTCCACGATGATGGGCTGGTCGCCCAGCATGACCTCGTACTCCACTTTGGCACCGTAGTAAGTGGCCCGGGAGACACGGCCGGACAGGGGGCCCTCTTCCTCAGAGAGGAGAATAGACTCCGGACGAACCGCCAGGCAGCAGGGGCCGTCCTTCTGGACGCCCTCCATCTTGCCGGGGGCGGGGATGGGGAAGGTGTGGCCGCCCACTTCCACCAGGGCGTTCTCGCCGTCCATGCCGCGGAAGGTGCCGTCGATGAAGTTGGCCTTGCCGATGAAGTTGGCCACGAACCGGCTGTTGGGCTGCTCATAGATCTCTGTGGGCGTGCCCTGCTGGCAGATGACGCCGTCCTTCATGATGACCACCCGGTCGGAGATGGCCATGGCCTCGGACTGGTCATGGGTGACATAAAGGGAGGTGATGCCCAGCCGTTTCTGAAGGGCCCGGAGCTCGTCCCGCATGCTCTCCCGCAGCTTGGCGTCCAAGTTGGACAGGGGCTCGTCAAACAACAGCACGCTGGGCTCAATGACCACGGCGCGGGCCAGGGCCACCCGCTGCTGCTGTCCGCCGGAGAGCTGGTTGGGGAACCGGCGCTCCATACCGGTCAGCTGCATCAGCTCCATGACGGCGTTGGTGCGGCGGACCACCTCATCCTGGGAGACCTTGGCCACTTTCAGACCGTAGGCCACGTTCTCCCAGATGTTCAGATGGGGGAACAGAGCGTAGCTCTGGAACACCATGGAGATGCCCCGCTTGTTGGGGGGGATCTTGGCAACATCCCGCTCACCGATAAACACGCTGCCGCTGGTGGGGTACTCAAAGCCGGAGATCATCCGCAGCGTGGTGGTTTTGCCGCAGCCGGAAGGGCCCAGCAGCGTCACCATCTCGCCGTCCTGGATGTTCAGGTTGATGTGGTCCACAGCCACGAAATCCTTGCCGGTATCCGGCTGCTGGAAGATCTTGGTGATCTCTTTTAAAACCACGCCGGAGCTCTTTTTGCCCAGCGCCGACTTTTCCATCTGCTTGCTCATTTTGTTTCCTCCGTTTTCTCGTGAATGCCTGCGCCCTTGGGCACCCTGGAGCGGGGGGCCAGCAGCAGGTTGATCAATCCGTTGAAAATGCCGATAAACACCAGCAGGATTACGACCATCATGGTGACGAAGGCCGCAGCCTGGCTGTATTTTGCCTGGTCAAAGAGCGTGTAGATCTTGCTGGTGACCAGATCCCAGCGGGGAGAGACCAGGAAGATGATGGCGCTGACGGCAGTGATGGCCTTCACGAAGGAGTACACCAGGCCGGAGAAGAAGGCGTTGCGCAGCATAGGCAGGGAGATCCGGCGGAAGGAGTAGCCGCTGCCGGCACCCAGAATGGTGGAGGCCTCTTCAATGGAGTTGTCGATCTGCAGCAGCGTGGTGGTGCCGGACTCAATCGCCACCGGCATA
Source organism: Dysosmobacter welbionis (assembly GCF_005121165.3). Classification (NCBI taxonomy): domain Bacteria; kingdom Bacillati; phylum Bacillota; class Clostridia; order Eubacteriales; family Oscillospiraceae; genus Dysosmobacter; species Dysosmobacter welbionis. The sequence continues at coordinate 2,516,407 of NZ_CP034413.3, forward strand.
TTCCGGAACACGAACACGATCACCAGGATGGCAGCGGTGCCGGTGAGCACTAGGAAGCCGGTGTTGAAGGCCAGGATGTAGGCGATGCCCAGCACAGTGCCGGGGACGGCGAACATCAGAACAGAGGACACCTCGATAAACCGTTTGCCGTAGTAGTCCCGCTTGGCGGTGATGTAGGCGATGACCATGCCCAGCAGGCCGCCGATCAGCGCTCCGATCAGACCCAGGATAATGGAGTTCCGCAGGCTGTCCCAGCCCTGCTGCAAGGCGCGGGTGTACTGGTCCAGGGTGAGGGTGTAGTCGTAGCCCCAGGTCTTGACGAAGGAACCAAAGACCACTGTGCCGTAGAACAGGATGATGACCGCGGCCACCACCAGGCAGACAGCGAACAGGGGCCATTTGATATGGGGCTCATCGATGAGCTTGCGGGCCTGGGTGGGCTTGCCCGTGACGGTGACGAAACTCTTTTTGTTGACCCAGTATTTGTTCAGCAGATAGGCCAGCATGGTAGGCACCAGCATCAAAAGCGCCAGCACGGAGCCCTTCTGCATGTCATAGCTGCCGGTGATGGTTTGATAGACTTCCACAGATAAGGTGGTGAAATCGCCGCCGATGGTGGCGGGATTGGAGAAGTCCTCCAGAGACTGGATGAACACCAGCAGGCAGCCGGAGATGATGCCCGGCAGGGACAGCGGAAAGGTGACCGTCCAGAAGGTGTGCCACCGGCTGGCGCCCATGTTGCAGGCGGCGTCCTCCACCGATGCGTCGATGGAGGAGAGGATGCCGGAGAGGGTCATATAGGCGATGGGGAAGAAACTCAGCACCTGCACCACGATCAGGCTGCCCATGCCGTAGACGTCGTTGTCCGTGATCTTCAGCAGCCCGTTGGTAATCAGCCCCTGCCGCCCGAACAGAAAGATGATGGACAGGCACAGAATGAAGGGCGGGGACAGGATGGGCAGGGTGGCGATGGTCTTCAGAAAGCCCTTGCAGGGGACGTTTGTGCGGGTGATGGTATAGGCGAAGATGTAGCCGATGAAGGTGGCGATCACTGCCACGATCACTCCCAGCACCATGGTGCGGCCGAACGTCTTTAAATACCGGGAGGTGGAAAAGATCTCCGCCGCGGTAGCCAGGGAGAAAGTCCCGGACGCATCGGTCAGGCTGAAGAGCAGAATCTTCACCAGGGGATAGATGACGAATAAAAGCAGGAGCACGATGACCGTAAGGATCGAGATCAGCATGATGGGCTGACGCATGATCATCTTGGATTCGTTCCGCCTTTTCAGGCGGGCGGCGCTTTTGCCGCCCGAACCAGCAGCGTTTGCCATTTGGGTTCCTCCTGTTGATTTTCAAGCGTTTGGCAAGAGGACTTCCTCCCCGCCGGGGAGGAAGTCCTGCAGGCATAGAGAGAATCTTCCGGAATTACTCCAGATTTTCAGAGCTGGCGATGTTCGCCTCGAACTGCGCGACGAACTCGTCCTTGTGCTCGGCAGCCCAGACGGCATCATAGTCGATGACGGCCACGGAGTCCAGCGTCACCAGACCCTCGGCCGGAGTGGCCTGGGAGTTGGTGGGCACCCGGAAGGAATTGTTCTCGGCATACAGGTTCTGACCCTCTGCAGAGCACATGAAGTCGATGAACTTCTTGGCGTTTTCCTGCTCGTCAGCGGGACCGCCCTTGATCAGGGCCATGGCACCCACCTCATAGCCGGTGCCGTCGGTGGGGAAGGACAGCTCGATGGGATAGCCCTCGGTGGTGGGCTGCAGACCGTCGTGAGAGAAGGTCAGGGCAATGGCCGCCTCGCCCAGGGCCACGCCGTTGGGAGCGGCGGAACCGGACTTGGTGTACTGGGACATGTTCTTGTCCAGCTCCTTCAGGTAATCCCACACGGCATCCTCACCCTTCAGCTGGATCAGCGTGGCCAGAACGGTGTAGGCGGTGCCGGAGGTGGCGGGGTGGGCCATAATGATCATATCCTGATACTTGGGATCCAGCAGGTCATCCCAGCTGGTGGGATAATCATACCCTTTGTCCGCGAACCAGTCCTTGTTGCAGGCGAAGGCGATGGCGCCCACATAGATGGGGTTCCACACGCCGTCGGGGTCCAGATAGTTCTCCGGGGTGTTGGACAGCTCGGGGGACTGATAGGCCTCCAGCAGGCCCTGGTTGGAGGCGGCGATGTAGTTGTCGGTGGAGCCGCCGAACATCAGGGAGGCCTGGGGATTGTCCTTCTCAGCAGCCACGCGGGTCAGCATCTCACCGGCGGAGAGCCGCAGAGCGTTGACCTTGATGCCGGTGGCCTCCTCAAACGCGTTGAAGTAGTAGGCCACCTCGGCCTCGGGGAATGCCGTGTAGACGGTCAGCTCGTTGCTGCCGCTGGACTCCCCACCGTCCCCTTCGGAGGAGGTGTCACTGTTGCCGCCGCCGCAGGCGGTGAGCATTCCCAGCGTCATAGCCAGGGTAAGGAGCAGCGCGAATAGACGTTTGCTCTGTTTCATAAGAGTGTCTCCTTTTCACCAATTTTAGGTTCCGGATCCTCCGGGATTTTAGGGATATTGTAGCATCTCCGGAAAAGAGTGTCAATAATTGGTAACGTTTGCACACAGGAGAAACCCCATAAGGCAAAGACAAAAATAGAAAAAATGTATTTGTATAAGAGACAAAAATGGCGGCGGCGCTGGCTTTTTCCGGAAGTTTTGTTAAAAAGCGGAAGGGGAAATTGGTGAAACTATAAAATTTATGACAGCGCTTACTTTCAAACACGTGCCCTTCAAAACCGTTTCGTATCCCCGGGACCCGGCTGGACTGAAATTGCCCAAATTTTTCTCCAGGCTTTAGGCAATCAGCCGAAGATTTCCGCCAAAGTGTGGAAGATATTGACTTCTCTTCCGGCTTGTGATAAACATAAAAGAAACAATTTGGGCGCTTTGGGTTCGTCGAAATTTGTCAAGAATGCTGAGAATGGCGCCGTTCAAACAGCTTTATTTAACCATGCAACCGTTTCCGGGAATATGCGGCAACATCTGCCGCAGAGGTGACCTGCCGAAAGAGAGGGGAGAGTTGGCGGAGCCATTCCTCCCCTTTTTATTGTTTGACTGCCCGGCGCGGGGCGGAGAGAGGAGTGTGCACAGAATGATGGAAGGACTGGCATACCTGCGGGAGATGAACGTGGCCTCCGTCCTGCTGCGCCTGACTGTGGCCATGCTCTTCGGGGGCTTCATCGGACTGGAGCGGGAGCGGAAGCGCCGGCCGGCAGGCTTCCGGACCTATATGCTGGTATGCTTGGGCGCGGCGCTGACCATGCTGCTCAGTCAGTATGAGAGCTATATGGTGACCCACGCCTGGCATGAGACCGCCATGGAGATCGGCCTGCGGACGGATGTGTCCCGCTTCGGCGCCCAGGTCATCAACGGCATCGGCTTTCTGGGTGCGGGCACCATCATCGTCACCGGCAAGCAGGAGGTGAAGGGACTGACCACGGCGGCGGGCCTTTGGGCGTCCGCCTGTATGGGTCTGGCCATCGGCGCGGGATTTTACGAGTGCGTACTTTTGGGCTTCCTGCTGATCCTGCTGACCAACCGGCTGCTGCCCTTCGTGGAGGATGCCATCATCGAAAGCGCCCGGAACATGAACATCTATGTGGAATTCCAGACGCTGGACAATCTGGGGGACATCATTGCCCGCATCAAGTCTCAGGGCGGACAGATTTACGAAGTGGATCTGGACCGGGGCCGGGAGGAGCGGTCCAAGAATCCCAGCGCGGTGTTCTCCATTCGGCTGCCCGGCAGGCACTACCACGTCCGGGTCCTGGCGGCGATCTCCGAGTTGGAGAGCGTCTACACCATTGATGAAATCTGAGGGAGGTGCGGAGATTGCTGCCGATTTTTGACGGTGTGCGGGATGTGACCGTGCTGTCCACCACGCTGCGGATGCTGCTGGCGGTGGTGTGCGGCGGTCTCATCGGGCTGGAGCGGGAGTACAAGCGCCGGCCGGCGGGGTTCCGCACCCATATCCTGATCTGCCTGGGGGCGGCCATGACGACCCTCACCAGCCAGTTCCTTTATTTGAACCTCCATTACTACACGGACATGGCCCGGCTGGGAGCCCAGGTGGTGGCGGGCATTGGCTTCATCGGCGCAGGCGCCATCATCGTCACCCGGCGCCGCCGGGTGAAGGGGCTCACTACGGCGGCGGGCCTCTGGGCGGCGGCCATTGTGGGCCTGTGCCTGGGCGGCGGGTTCTACGAGGGCGGCATCTTCGCCACGGCGCTGATTCTGGCGGCGGAGATGTTCCTGTCCAAGCTGGAGTACCGGATGCTGGACAACGCCCCGGAGGTGAACCTCTATATGGAGTACAGTAACAAGACCTGCCTGGACAATGTGCTGCGGCTGTTCCGGGATTTGAACCTGAAGGTGCTGAACATGGAGATTACCCGCTCTACGGAGACGGAGACGCACAATGCCTGCGCCCTCTTTACCCTGCGGCTGAACAAGCGGTGCCGGGTGGAGCAGCTGATCCCCAAGATGAACGCCACGGAGGGCGTGGTGTCGGTAGAGGAGTTGTAACAGCGGCGCAAGCCGGAAGAATAGGAGAGAGACTATGAAAAAACGTATGACGTACTGGTGATCGGCCCGGTGTCCCTGGATCACAACATCGACTATCAGGGCAACGAACGCAAGGAGGTGGGCGGCGCCGTGGTGGCCTCCGGCTTTGCGGCTGCCAAAAGCGGCAACCGCACCGCCGTGTTTACCAAGCTGAATCCCGCGGATGCGGATGTGGAGGAGCGGTTCGCCGGGTCCGGTGCGGATGTGTACTGGAAGCCGTCTCAGGCCACCTGCTCCATCCGCAACCAGTATTTCACCGCCGACAAAGAAAAGCGGGCCTGCACCTCCATGGGGGTGTGCGATCCCTTCCGGTTCGATGAGCTGCCGGATATCGAGACCAAGATCTATCACTTCGCCGGCCTGGTGTACGGCGACTTCGACGGTGCCCTCTTTGCCGAGGCAGCCAGGCACGGCAAGGTGGCGGTGGATGTCCAGTGCCTGCTGCGCCATGTGGAGGCGGACAGGACCATGGCCTTCCACGACTGGGCGGAAAAGAAGCAGTACCTGCCGGTGATCGACTACCTCAAGACCGACGCGGCGGAGGCGGAGATCCTGACGGGCCTCACCGATCGGGCGGAGGCCGCCAAGCTCCTGCACAGCTGGGGCGCCAAGGAGGTCCTCATCACCCACAACACCGAGGTGCTGGCCTACGACGGGGTGACCACCTACACCTGTCCCATCAAGGCACGGAACCTCTCCGGCCGGACCGGGCGGGGCGACACCACCTTCGCCGGCTATATCTCGGAGCGCCAGCGGGCCGGGGTGGAGGAGGCCCTGCGGTACTGCACGGCCCTGGTCTCTCTGAAGATGGAGACGCCGGGCCCCTTCCAGGGCACCCGACAGGATGTGCTGGATTATATCCGGGAGTTTTATTGAGAAGGCACAGGAGCCGTCCGCAGACAGCGGACGGCTCCTGTACAAAAACTCCATTGACAACGGGTATTGTCCGTGATAAGGTAACAAGTGTCAATTATATAAAGGCAAACGAAGTCCCTAGAGAAACGGCGCAAGCCTGCCGAAGGAGTGAAACTCTCAGGTGTCCCGGCACGGGATGAGGACTAGGGATGGATGTGGCTCTGGAGAAGCTCAGATGAGTACCGAAGGTGCAAGGCGGGAAATCCCGCTGAATCTCTCAGGTAAAAGGACAGAGTAAAGGGCAGGCCCTTCCGCACAGCGGAGGGGGCCGGCGCTTTGTTGGGCTGGGCAGGGTCTGTCCGGCCCTTTTCGTTTGCGGACAAGGAGAGAGAAAACATGGACATGGATCTGTTGGCCGCAAAGGTCAGCGAACTGGCCGGCTTTGTGTGGAACGGCCTGCTGCTGTATCTGCTGGTGGGTACCGGCATCATCTTCACCATCCGCACCCGGTTCATCCAGGTGCGCAAATTCGGCGCCGGCTTCCGGCGGCTGTTCGGCAGCGTGAACCTCAACGGCGAGAAGGCCGGCAAGGAGGGCATGAGCTCCTTCCAGGCGGTGGCAACCTCTATCGCCGCCCAGGTGGGCACAGGCAACATCACCGGCTGCGCCACCGCCATGATCTCCGGCGGCCCCGGCGCCATCTTCTGGATGTGGCTGGCGGCCTTCTTCGGCATGGCCACCATCTACGGCGAGGCGGTGCTGGCCCAGACCTTCAAGACCAAGGACGAGACGGGGCACGTCATCGGCGGACCCGTCTACTACATCCGGCAGGCATTCAAGGGGACCTTCGGCAAGATCCTAGCGGGCTTCTTCGCGCTGGCTATCATCTTCGCCCTGGGCTTCACCGGCAACATGGTCCAGTCCAACGCCATCAGCAACGCCTTCCAGGAGGCGCTGGGCATCCCCACCTGGATCGTGGGCGTGGTGCTGGCGGTGGTGGCCGCCTTCATCTTCCTGGGCGGCGTCACCCGCATTGCCGCCGTCACGGAGAAGCTGGTGCCTGTCATGGCCTGCTTCTATCTGGTGGGCGGCCTCGTCATGCTGATTGCCAATATTACCAACCTGCCTCACGCCTTTGCCCTGATTTTTGAGGGTGCCTTCAACCCCCAGGCCATCCTGGGCGGCGCCGTGGGTATCGGCGTGCGGGAGGCCATGCGCTACGGCGTGGCCCGGGGCCTGTTCTCCAACGAGGCAGGCATGGGTTCTACCCCCCACGCCCACGCCATGGCCAAGGTGGAAAAGCCCCAGGACCAGGGCGTTGTGGCCATGGTTTGTGTGTTTATCGACACCTTTGTGGTCCTGACCATAACCGCCCTGGTGATGATTACCAGCGGCGCGCTGAACGTGGGCGACATGGCTGCCAATCCGGCGGCGGAGAACATGGCCCAGGTGGCGTTTTCCACTGTGTTCGGCAGCTTCGGCAATTTCTATGTGGCCATCTGCCTGCTGTTCTTTGCCTTCTCTACCATCATCGGCTGGTACTTCTTCGGCGAGCAGAACGTGAAGTATCTATTCGGTGTGAAGGCTGTCAAGGTCTACGCCTGCATTGCGGTGGTGTGCGTGGCCCTGGGGCTGTGCTGGAGGCTCCCCTGGTCTGGAACCTCTCCGACCTGTTCAATGCGCTGATGGTGTTCCCCAACCTGCTGGCGCTGCTGGCCCTCAGCGGGCTGGTAGCCAAGGCGGCCAGGGGAGGGGACGCCCTGCGCAAATAAGCGCCCCGCCCAGAAAGAGACCCTCCACCCGAAGTTCCGGGCGGAGGGTCTCTTCAAGCATCCCGGGCGGGGAGGGCCGGACCGCCCTGGCCGTAGGGGAGGGTGAAGACCGGGATGCCCTCCATGGCCGGGGCGATGGCGTACATGGGATAAAAAAACGACAGACCCTCCGCCGTAAGATAGAAGTTCTGCGGGTTGAAATGGCGCCGCAGCAGCCGGCGGACGCCCTCATGGTACCGGGAGATCCCAGCCGTCTCCTGCCGCTGGATCTCCGCCTCCGCTGCCTCCATCAGCCGCCGCTTCCATCCGCTGCGGCGGGGAAAGAAGGCGGACAGAGGCACCGGATAGCCGGAGGTCAGATCCCAGGTATCCCCATGGCGCAGAAGCGTGGGGCGCCCTGAAAAGCCGCTCTCCCGGGACTGGGTATACAGGCTCCAGAGGCCGCCGTCGTTGTAGGTGACCTGATAGGTCAGCTCCGCCCGGAAGTGGGGCAGGGGCAGGCTGGCCGCCAGAGCAGCGCGGTATTCCTCCGCCGCCGCAGGCAGGAGGTACGTCTCACAATAGCGTAGGAAGGAACGGCACTGGAGCTGGTAATACCGCCGGATGCGGCGGGAGACTTTGTCCGCTGCTGGAACTGGTTCCGGCAGGGAGATGGAGGCGGAGAGCACAGGGATCTCCTCTACGGTCCATTCCCGCTCCGCGGTCATGGCCTCTGCGTGCAGCTGGGTGAGAGGTTCGTTCATAGGCGCCGCTCCTTCCGAAAAGATGCTGTTCTGCACCAGCCTATGCCCTGCCGCCGGGCGGGGTGACTGGACACGCTTTAAAGTGCAAGAAATTTTTTCTGTCCGGAGCCCTTTACTTTCACGCGGCAGAGTGTTAAAATACATCTTGGCGGCGAAGCGCCGCAAATCTGTTGGAGCCTCCCAGAAAGGGTACTGGATATGGTAAAGATCGGCAAGAAGGAAAAGAACGGCGAGCTGTACAAGGCAATTCTGCTGCTGAAGGACGAGCAGGAGTGCTATGAGTTCTTCCAGGATCTGTGTACCGTGTCGGAGCTGCGGGCCATGGAGCAGCGGTTCGAGGTAGCCTCCCTGCTGGACGACGGCATGATCTATAACGAGATCCTGGAGCGCACCGGCGCCTCCAGCGCCACCATCAGCCGGGTGAACCGGTCCCTCAGCTACGGCACCGGGGCCTACGAGAAGATTTTCGCCCGGTACAAGAAGCGGGACAAATGAGCAGTTATGACGCCCTGGCCGCCAGCTACGATGCCCTGACAGTGGATGTGGAATACCGCCGGCGGGCAGACTACCTGACGCGGCAGTTCCACAGAAGCGCCCTCCCGGTGGAGACGGTGCTGGACCTGGCCTGCGGAACCGGCACCATGGCCTGCCTGCTGGCGGAGCGGGGATACCGGATGATCGCCGTGGACGGATCCGAGGAGATGTTGACCCAGGCGGCCTGGAAGGCGGCGGCGTTGGAGCAGCCGCCGATGTTCCTGCACCAGTCCATGCCCCGCCTGCACCTGGGCATGGAGGTGGATGCGGCGATCTCCACCCTGGACGCGCTGAACTACCTCACCCGGACGGCAGACCTGCGGGAGACGCTGCGGCGGGTATACCGCTGGCTGCGGCCCGGCGGACTGTTCCTATTCGATGTGAACACCCCCTACAAGCTCCGGCGGATGGACGGGCAGGTCTATCTGGACGAGACAGAGGACAGCTACTGCGTCTGGCGGACCTTCTACGCCCCCGGCCGGAAGATCTGCACCTATCAGGTGGACCTGTTCCGGCTGAACGCCAACGGGAGCTGGGACCGGGCCTTTGAGGAGCACCGGGAGCGGGCCTGGGGGCGGGAGGAGCTGGAGACGTATCTGACGGAGGCGGGCTTCGGCGCTGTCACCGTCACCGGCGACCTCACCAGCCGTCCACCGGCGGCGGAGGAGGACCGCTGGATTTTCCGGTGTCAAAAGCCGGTCAGACCAAGATAAAACAGGAGTTTGTACAATGAGCGATCAGTTGATCCGGGCCATCTCCAAGGATGGCCATATCAAGGCCACGGCAGTTTCCACCCGGGCGCTCACAGAGCGCGCCCGTCAGATCCACAAGGCTCTGCCTGTGGCCACGGCGGCGCTGGGCCGGACGCTGGCTGCGGTCTCCATGATGGGCAACGCCCTGAAGGAGGACGGGGCCAGCGTGACGCTGCAGATCAAGGGCGGAGGCCCGCTGGGAACGCTGCTGGCGGTGTCCGATAACCAGGGCAACGTCCGGGGAACGGTGGACAATCCTGTCGTGGACCTGCCTCTGCGGCCCGACGGCAAGCTGGATGTGGGGGCCGCTGTGGGCCATGAGGGTACGTTGACGGTGATCCGGGACCTGAACATGAAGGAGCCCTATGTGGGCAGCGTGAGCCTGTTGGGCGGCGAAATCGCAGAGGACCTGGCGGCCTATTTCGTGGAGTCCGAACAGATCCCCACGGCTTGCGGCCTGGGGGTGCTGGTAGACCGGGACCAGAGCGTGCTGGCCGCCGGCGGGTATCTGATCCAGCTGCTGCCCGGCGCCGGCGAGGATGTCATCGCCAAGGTGGAGGGCAGCCTGATGGCCGCAGGGCCGGTGACGGGACTTTTGCGGAATGATCCGGACCCGGAGGCTATGCTGCGGCACGCTCTGTCGGATTTCGACCTGGAGATCCTGGAGAGGAGCCCCATCGAGTACCGCTGCTACTGCAGCCGGGACAGGATGGAGCGGGCCCTCATCAGCCTGGGGCCGGAGGAACTTCAGGCCATGATCGACGAGCAGGGCAGCGCGGACCTCACCTGCCGCTTCTGTGACAATGTGCAGCACTTCTCCAGAGCAGATCTGGAGGCCATGGTCCGGGGGCTCCAGAAAAAAATGTAAAAAAATTAAATTTCCAGTTGACAGACCGGGCGTCTTTGAGTATAATAACTTTTGCCGTCTGAAATGAGCGGCAATCGGGGAGCATAGCTCAGCTGGTTAGAGCACCTGCCTTACAAGCAGGGGGTCACTGGTTCGAGTCCAGTTGTTCCCACCAAAGTTATACATGGCCCGGTAGTTCAGTTGGTTAGAACGCTAGCCTGTCACGCTAGAGGTCGACGGTTCGAGCCCGTTCCGGGTCGCCATCTCCCACGAGATGGAGTTCCATCTCGTGGGTCCCCTTGGGGTTGCAATTCCCCTCCCGCGCCGTGCGGCGCGGAAAAGATTTGCCCAGATAGCTCAGTTGGTAGAGCAGGGGACTGAAAATCCCCGTGTCGCTGGTTCGATTCCGGCTCTGGGCACCACTTGCGGGCATAGCTCATCTGGTAGAGCGCCACCTTGCCAAGGTGGAGGTAGCGAGTTCGAGCCTCGTTGCCCGCTCCACTGAGAATGCCCACACAAGATCGTGTGGGCATTCTCAGTGGAAAAGAAAATTTAAAAAAGCAGTGGACATTTCGGTTCAAACTGCATATAATAAAATAGAAGCAACGGTGACATAGCCAAGTGGTAAGGCAAGGGTCTGCAAAACCCTGATTCCCCGGTTCAAATCCGGGTGTCACCTCCAGAAAAACAACCACATCGAAAAGATGTGGTTGTTTTTTTGTCTAAATGCATTCATGGGCGCAGGGGATTGGATTCCGCCTGTGCCCGCTTTTCTTTTTCAGCGGAACCATCCGCACGGCGGAAAGGCTCTGCCCCGCAATCGGACCGCAAAGAATACGGCTCCGCTCGCCTATGCGATTCGATTGCGGGGACGTGTGCCTGCGGATGCTGCTTTGACGAAAATGGATGGGAAGATGGCGGACTTTTTTGGGGAAAAAGATAGCTAAAACGGCGAATTCTTTACGAAAAATATACAAGAGCCTGTGAGAAAAACGTGCTATAATGAGTTCGAATAAACAGAGATGTGGGAGACCAGCCCCCGATCCGCCGGCGCGCCCTCCAGGCTGCCGTACGGGTCTGGGGCGTTTTCCCTAGAAGGAGTGTATATGGCACATATCAATTCGGATATTCTGCGCCTCGGCGTGGATGTGGGGTCCACCACCGTCAAAGCAGTGGCCCTGGACCCGGCTGACAACAGCGTACTGTTCACCCGCTATCAGCGGCATAACGCCCATCAGGCGGATACCGTCCGGCAGCTGCTGGAGGAGGCGGCCGGTCACTTTCCCGGCATGCGGTTCCGTATCGGCGTGTGCGGGTCCGGCGGACGGCCCATTGCCGCCGCCCTGGGGGCCTGCTATGTCCAGGAGGTGGTGGCCAACGCGGCGGCAGTCCGGGCCTTGTATCCGGAGGTCCGCACCGCGGTGGAACTGGGCGGACAGGATGCCAAGGTGATCTTCTTCCGCTATGACGAGGCCAGCGGAAAGCTCCAGACCTCCGACATGCGGATGAACGGCAGCTGCGCCGGAGGCACCGGCGCGTTTATCGATGAGATCGCCGCGCTGCTGAACGTGCCGGCGGACGAGTTCGAGCAACTGGCTGCCCGCGGGAAGACCGTTTACAGCATCTCCGGCCGCTGCGGCGTGTTTGCCAAGACAGACATCCAGCCCTTGCTGATCCAGGGGGCGGAGCGGGCGGATATCGCGCTTTCCACCTTCCACGCCATCGCCAAGCAGACCATCGGCGGCCTGTCCCAGGGACTGGAGCTGACGGCCCCCATCATCTTTGAGGGCGGCCCGCTGACCTTCAACCCCACGCTGGTGCGGGTGTTTGCGGAGCGGCTGAATCTGGAGGAAAGGGATATCGTTCGACCGGACCACCCGGAGACCATCGTGGCCCGGGGCACCGCCATCGCCATCGACGAGCTGTTCCCCGGACAGGAGGACGCCATGACCCTGGCAGAGGCCATGGAGCGGCTGGACAAGGCCCCGGCCCAGACCGAAGGGCCCTCCGGCACCGGCAGGCCCTTCTTTGCCAGCGACGAGGAGCGGGAGGTCTTTCTCCGCCGCCACCGGGCGGAGCTGCGCCAGCCGGTGGATGCCGCGGAGCGGAAGGTCCTGCGGGGGTACATCGGCATCGACTCCGGCTCTACCACCTCCAAGTTCGTCTTTATAGACGAGAACGAGCAGGTGACGGACACTTTCTACGCCAACAACCAGGGGGAGCCGCTGAAGGTGGTCCGGGAGGGCCTGCTGGCCCTGGCGGAGAAGTATGAGAAGCTGGGCATCCAGCTGGAGGTGCTGGGCCTGGGCACCACCGGCTACGGCGAGCAGATGCTCTCTGCTGCCTTTCACGCCGACTACCACACAGTAGAGACCGTGGCCCACGCCCGGGGCTGCCGCCGCTTCTTCCCGGACGCCACGTTTCTGCTGGACATCGGCGGCCAGGACATGAAGGCCATCTGGCTGAAGGACGGCGTGGTCACGAACATCATGCTGAACGAGGCATGCTCCTCCGGCTGCGGCTCCTTTTTGGAGAACTTCGCCGCCACCCTGGGGATGCCGGTGGACCAGGTGGCGGACGCCGCCTTCCGATCTCAGGCCCCTGCCGAGCTGGGCAGCCGGTGCACTGTGTTCATGAACAGCACCATCATCAACGAGCAGCGCAACGGCAAGCAGCCTGACGACCTGATGGCGGGGCTGTGCCGCTCCATCATCGAGAACGTGTTTACAAAGGTGGTCCGCATCGCCAACGTGGCGGAGCTGGGGGATCGGGTAGTGGTCCAGGGGGGCACCTTCCGGAACTTCGCCGTCCTGCGGGCCCTGGAGGAGTATCTGGGCCGGGACGTGACCCTGGCCCCCTATCCCGGCGAGATGGGCGCTCTGGGTGCGGCTCTCGCGGTGAAGCAGGAGGTGGAGGCCCACGGCTACGCCAACGGCCGCTGCTCCGCCTTCATCGGCTTTGACGCGGTGAAAAACTTCCAATACACCCGGGAGAGCGGTGTACTCTGCCCCCACTGCACCAACCACTGCAGCCGGACGATCCTGCATTTCCCGGACGGTGGCTGCTATGTCACCGGCAACCGGTGCGACCGGGGCGCCGTTGTGATGGAGGCGGCACCTGCCCATAAGGCCCAGGAAGTGCCGGACCTGTTCCGGCTGCGGCAGGAGCTGCTGTTCAAGACATATCCGGTATCCCCCGTGCGGGAGGAGCAGAGCCAGACCGTGGGCCTGCCCCGGGTGCTGGAGTTCTGGGACAGCATGCCCTTCTGGAGTACCTTCTTCCGGGCTCTGGGATATCGGGTGAAGTTCTCCCATCCCAGCAGCCGCAGACAGTATGAGAGCGGACTGCAGTACGTGGCGTCGGACACCATCTGTTTTCCGGCCAAGCTGGTCCACGGCCATGTGCTGGACCTGTCCAAACAGGGCGTAGACCGGATTTTCCTGCCCTATATCCTCCACATGCCCACAGAGAACAAAGGGGAGAAGAGCCCCTACGTCTGCCCGGTCATCATGGGCTACTCCATGGTGGTGCGGAACTTCCAGTCCCCCGGGGAGCACTTCTCCGTGGGCTTTGAGACGCCGGTGTTCCACTGGTTCAGCAAGCAGGACCGGAAGCGGCAGATCTGCCGGTATGCCGTGGAACACTGCGGCGCCACAAAGCGGCAGGCGGAGGCCGCTTACCGTCAGGCGGAGACGGCCATCCTCTCTTTCCGCCATCAGCTGGTGGAGGAGGGAAAGCGGGTCATCGCGGACACCGGAAAGGCGGGCGGTTTCGCCGTGGTGCTGGCGGGACGGCCCTATCACACAGACCCCCTCATCAACCACGACCTGTCCGGGATGTTCACCCGTCGGGGCATCCCGGTGCTGACGGTGGATAGCCTGCCCGGACTGGAGAAGGCGGACCTGCGCCGGTCCCGTGTGGAGATCACCAATGACTTCCACGCCCGGATGCTCTCCGGCGCCATGGTGACAGCGGAGCAGCCCTGCCTGGAGTACGTGCAGATCGTCAGCTTTGGCTGCGGCCATGATGCCATTTTGTCCGATGAGATCATCCGCCTGCTGGGGGAGGGCAGCGGCAAGCCGCCCCTGATCCTGAAGGTGGATGAGAGCGAGGCCGCCGGGTCTCTCGGCATCCGGGTCCAGTCCTTTATTGAGACGGTACAGCTGCGCCGCTCTGCCCAGGCGGAGCAGGCGGCCTGCCGCCTGCCGGAGCCCTACGCGGTGAAGTACCGCAAGGAGGACCGGAAGCTGCGGACTGTGCTGGTGCCAAATATCTCCGCCCCGGTGTCCACTCTTCTCACGGCCTTGATGGACCGGGAGGGTATTCGGGCGGTGAGCCTGCCGGTGGGCGGCGTGGAGCAGATCCGGGTGGGGAAGAAGTACACCCACAATGACATCTGCTTCCCCTGTCAGATGGTCATCGGCGAGCTGATCGACGCCCTGCAGAAGGGAAACTATCCGGAGGACTCCGTGGCCGTGGGCATGGCCAAGCTCAGCTGCGACTGCCGGATGGCCAATTACACCGCGATTCTGCGCAAGGCGCTGGACAGCGCCGGATTTGAAAACGTCCCCATCCTCACCACAGACCCTGGCGACACCAAGGGTATCCACCCCGGCGTGTCCATGCTGGGGGCCCGGTCTGTGCTGCTGGCGGCGTGGGCCTTCTCCATGCTGGACATTCTGGAGGAGCTGTGCCGGAAGATCCGCCCCTATGAGACGGCGGCAGGCGAGACGAACCGCGTGTTCAGCGAATGTGTGGAGTGGATTGCCGCCGCATCCAAGCAGGGGCTGGGCAAGATGATCGGTGCCTTCCGGCGGGCCATCGAGGCATTCCGGGGGCTCCGCTATGACCGCTCCCGCCGCAAGCCCCGGGTGCTGGTCACCGGCGAGCTGCTGGTGAACTTTCATCCCGGCACCAACTTCCACGTGGAGGAGTACCTGGAACGCAACGACATGGAGGTCATCCTGCCCCGCATCACCTACCAGTTCCGCAAGGACTTCCAGGCGGCCATCAGCGAGATCCGGGACTTCGGTGCCCATCTGGCGCCCTATCCCTTCGCCCTGGACGGCGCCGTGGAGTTCATCCAGCGGTTTTTGGAGCGCATTGCCCGGTCCCATCCCCTGTATCACCCGGCGGCCCGGCCTCAGGACCTGTACAGTGACGTGGAGCACTTCATCCCCAAGACCCTCACCTGCGGCGAGGGCTGGCTGATGGCGGGCGAGATCGCCCACTACGCCCACCAGGGGGTCCGGTCCTTCATCATCCTCCAGCCCTTTGGGTGCCTGCCCAACCACGTGTGCGGCCGGGGCGTCACCAAGCGGCTCAAGGAGGAGTTCCCCGGCGTGCAGATCCTGCCCCTGGACCTGGATCCGGACACCAGCTACGCCAATGTGGAGAACCGGCTCCAGATGCTCATCATGAATCAGACCGCGGAGGCGGAGCATTCCGCAGCTAGTGTGGAACCGGCACCCCAAAAGACCCGGGGCGGTTCGCCCCGTCCGGCGCTGTCCTCTACATAAGCGCGGGCGTCGGCTGTATTTTCAGACTCCGGAGAGGAATGCCCGGTGCCGAGGTTCGACCTGGATACAAAGAAGGCAGCCGTTCATGCGAACGGCTGCCTTCTTGAATTTTCGGTTATCGGGAATCTCGGGCATTTCTGGAGGCGCGGACCGGTCGGCGGTCACTTCGCACGTGCAGGAGGCGTGCGGGCGCTTCTATGGACAGTGGAGAGCAGCTCCCGCACCTGCTCCCGGGAGAGGCGGGGCGGAAGCGTGCTGTACAAGCTCCGCTCCACATCGTCCACCAGAATGCTGTACCGAGCCTGCATGGGCGCATCCAACGCGTCCCGGAGGGGCCCCCCTGCCAGACGTTCCAGATACTCCCGGGGGGTCTCCTGGCTTTGACGGCGGCAGCGGCGGCGGGCGCCCCAGTGCTCCAGTTCCAGGAGGGCGGCACGGGGGGTTCCGGCGTACCGCAGCAGAAATGCCCTGACCCGCAGGCGCTGGCCCAGCCGGGAGAGCAGGCCACGGCGGCCCAGACGCTGCCTGACGAGCCCGTCGTCATCATCCTCCTCCGGCAATCTGATGCGGCTGCGGCTGCGCCAGAGCCAGCGCACCAGAGCAGCCACTCCGGCCAGGACCAGCGCGGCCAGGGACAGGAGCAGCAACGCCGTCACCAGCTGAGGGGCGATGGCGGGGCCGGAGGCGCTTTCCACAGGCAGAGCGGCCTCACTGCCGCCTCCGGCGGCGGAGGACATCCCTGCGGACCCGGCGGAGCGGCCCTGGAAGAGAGACGTCAGGAACCGGAATACAGCGGTCAGGGCGCCCTCCAGAAGGCTGCCGACGGCCTGAAAGATGGGGATCAGCTCCCCCCTGGCGGCCAGCAGCAGAGCGCAGGCGGCCACAGCCAGCACGGCCAGGACCGCTGGGACCAGCAGGGCCGGGAGCCGCCCGAAGGGAGAACCGGCCCGAATGGTGTTGCGTCCGGAGGTGCGCATCCCCACCACTGCCAGCAGATCCAGCGCCAGCAGCGCCAACAGAACCGGCACCCGGTCCAGCAGCTGAGGGGCGAAGGAGGCCACGATCAGATAGAACAGCCCATACAGGCCCATGTACTCCCCGGCCCCGTGGAGGTGGCGGACCGTGACAGGCGTGACGCCCCAGTGGTATCCCCGGCACAGGGGGAAGAGGTACAGGGGCACCTGAATCACCAGAAGAGGCGGATAGGTCAGGTCCAGCGTGCGGCTGAGCAGGGGGATCCAGACGGCGCAGAGAAGAACGTTCAGCAGCAGAATCTGCCAAAAGCGGCGGGGCTTTTGGAGAAAGAGGCTGTTGCCTGCGGTCATCAGCCCGCCAGAGAGCAGAAACCCCCACATGGAGAAGGGCGGCCGGCCACACAGGAGCTGCCACAGAATATCGGCCGTCAGGAAGACAATCAGCAGCTCGGTGGCCAGCGGCAGGCACTTGAGGGCGGTGGTCTTTCCATGTCTCATAGGCCGCCTCCTGCCCGAAAAGCATTCAGGTCCAGGACCCGCAGGAGGGGGTGAGACTGTTCCCCCAGGCCAGCAGGGGGACGCGGTGCCGCTCCAGCAGCGCACAGGTACCGGCGTCCAGGCGGCGGACATCCCCGCAGATCAGAAAGGCGCCGGAGAGGGTGCGGAGGCGCGGCAGGATCTCGTCCGCCGTAATGGAGACAGCGGTGTCTGCGGCGGCCAGCAGCGTCAGGACTGCGGGAAGCTGCAGCCGGTCCCGGCAGGTGGCAAACTGCTCCAGCCGCCCGGCGGGGCGGGAGATGAGCAGAGACACGGCCACCTCCTCTTCCATCAGCTGCGCCGCCAGGGAGCCCAGGATCTCCAGGGCAGATTCGAAGTCCTCCGGCGGCAGGCCCGCGAAGGAGGCACCGTCCAGCAGGAACGCGGCCCGGCGGGGGGAGATTTTCTCGTAGATGTTCACCATGGCGCCCTGCCCCCGGGCCATCAGGCGGAAGTTCAGGGACCGGGCGTTGTCCCCCGGCTGGTAGGCGCGGACGTTCCGGATCACGGTCCGGTCATCCTGAAAGCCCCGGGCGCCGGTCTCCAGCTCCCAGCTGTTGCGCAGGAACCAGCGGGTGGACACGGGGACCAGCCGGGGAAACACCGCCAGCGTCACGGGCCTGGGCAGCGGGATTTCCTTCTCCCGGACGCAGAGGCACAGGCCGTCGCCGGAGAGCAGCCGGATCCGGTCAAAGGACAGCAGGCCCCGGTGCTCCGCCTGGAGGCGGCTGGTGTAGGACATCCGCTGATGCCCCAGCAGGAAGGAGACGTTCTTTTCATAATAGGGCTTCTGCACGCCCCCCTCCGGGAGTTCCACGGTCTCCCAGCGGTGCTCCGGCCGGAGGGCGCCGCCCGGCTCCAGGGGGAAGCGCACCGTCAGCCAGACCAGGGGCAGCCACTTGGGGTTGTCCAGCGTCACCCGCAGAGGACAGGGCTCCCCGGGGAAGACGCAGCTCCGCTCCGCCTGGAGGGCGGCGTTCACGCCGTCCAGCACATGGCGGGCCCAGAGGCGGGCCGCGGCGGCCACGGCGGCGGCCGCCAGAGAGAAGATGGCGGCGGGCAGCCGCCCGCTCAGGCTGAAGCCCACTCCGCAGGCTGCCAGGGCCAGGATGGAGAAGCGCCCCGTGAACAGGCTGGACTCGGCGAAGTCCACTGCAGCGGACTCAGGCGTTCTGGCCATGGGCAAGGACCTCCCCGGTCTCCCGGCAGGGCACCTGGGCCAGTACGGTCTCCACCACGCCGGCCGCCTCCAGGCCGGAGAGCGCCGCCTGATGGGACAGCAGTACCCGGTGGGGCAGGACGTAGCGGGCCAGATACTTCACATCGTCCGGGGTGACATAGTCCCGGCCGGAGAGGGCGGCATAGGCTTTGGAGGCCCGGAACAGGTCCCGGGACACCCGGGGGCTGGCGCCGCAGGCCAGCTCCGGCTGCTCCCGGGTGGCCTGGACCAGCTCCACGATGTACGCCACCACCGGATCGGACAGGCGGACCTGCCGGATCTCCCGGGTGAACCGATTGACTTCCTCCGGGGAGAGCAGGGGGCGGAGGTCCGCAAAGGCGGCTCCATCTCCCACGGTTCGGAGCATGGCGGCCTCCTCCCTGGGGGTGGGGTAGCCCATGGAGAGCTTGAAGAGGAAGCGGTCCAGCTGGGCAGCGGGCAGGGCGAAGGTGGTCTCCGTCTCCACGGGGTTCTGGGTGGCCAGGACCATGAAGGGTGGGGCCAGGGGATAGGTGACGCCGTCTACGGACACCTGCCGTTCCTCCATGGCCTCCAGCAGGGCGGACTGGGTACGGGGGATGGCCCGGTTGATCTCGTCCGCCAGCAGGATGTTGGTCATGATGGGGCCGGGGGTGAAGACCATCTCCCCGGTTTTCTGGCTGTAAATGTTCATGCCCACGATGTCTGAGGGCAGCAGATCCGGGGTGAACTGCACCCGCACCATGCCGCAGCCCAGCACCGCGGAGAGGGCCTTCACCAGCGTGGTCTTGCCCACGCCGGGGATATCGTCAATCAGCACGTGCCCGCCGGCAAACAGGCTGGTGAGTACCAGGCGGATCTGCTCACCCTTGCCGATGATGGCCTTGCCGCACTCTGTCTCGATCTGCTCCGCCAAATGGCGGAGTTCCGTGAAGTCCATAGTCGTGCCTCCCAGGTTCCATGAAATACCCCTCTATTATATCTAACCCGAAAGCGGACCGCAAGAGCGGATGCCAGCTCCGGGAAGACCTGAAAAAATGCGTGAAAAGGAGGGAACCCTCTGGAAAAGCGGAAGCGCCTGTGCTATGATACGAAACAGAAGGTCCCGCAACAGGACCGACGAGAATTTGGGAGGAATGCGTATGAAGAAGACATTGTCCCTGCTCCTGTCCCTGGTGCTGATGCTCAGCCTGGCGCTGCCCGCATCCGCTGCGGAGACGGAGTACCCCACCCTGGAGGGCGGCGTAACCGAGATCCAGAAGTATGGCAACATCGTCCTGGACATCGATCCGGCGGACCTGAAGGACGGCGGCTACACATACGGCGACCTGCTGACCGTCACCGTCAACGGCACTGGGTATGACATGCCCCTGTGCACCAACTACTCCGATGTGGACACCGGCGCGCTGGTGCTGCGGGACAGCGAGGGTGTGCTGATCGCCGCCATCAACATGGGGGACTTTGCGACCAGCAACGGCCTGGCCGCCAAGGTCACCGCCGAGGACGGCTCCTACACCTGGGAGTTCCCCGAGGGCCAGTCCCTGGAGAGCATCACCGTCTCCATCTCCATGAAGGAGCAGGGCGGCTACTATGACCAGTACCTCATCCACCAGCTGACCCGCACCGACGAGCGGGCGGACTACGCCTCCGACGCGGTGTTCGCCAACTTCCGCAACGTGGCTGTGGGCGATCTGGGGGAGAACGCCTTTTTCCGCAGCAGCAGCCCCGTGAACAACGAGCTGGGCCGCGCCTCCTATGCCGATGACCTGGCAGAGGCCGGCGGCATCCAGGCGGTCATGAACCTGGCGGATTCCAACGAGCTGATCGAGGGCTACATCGCCGCCGAGGGCTTCGACTCCCCCTACTACCAGTCTCTGTACGAGGCGGGGAAGGTGAAGGCCCTGAACCTGGGCGTGGACTTCACCGCTGCCGACTTCAAGTCCGGCCTGGCGGAGGGCCTGCGCTTCTTCGCGGAGAATGAGGGGCCCTATCTGGTCCACTGCACCGAGGGCAAGGACCGGGCCGGCTTTGTCTCCGCCCTGCTGGAGTGCCTGATGGGCGCCACCTATGACGAGGTTGTGGCGGACTACATGACCACCTATGTGAATTACTATCACCTGGAAGAAGGCGGCGAGCAGTATGAGGCGGTGAAGAACAGCAACATCGTCTCCATCCTCACCAACATCACCGGCGCTGCGGAGGGCACGGATCTGACCACTGTGGATCTGGCCGCTGCGGCAGAGGACTATATGCTGGACGCCGGCCTGACCGCAGACGAGGTGACCGCCCTGAAGGCGAACCTGGCTAAGGACTACACGGTAGAGACCGAGGCTCCCGCGGAGGAGACGCCGGAGGAGCCTGTTCCCCAGGCCCAGACCTACACCGTGGAGGCGGGAGACTGCCTGTGGAACATCGCCTATGAGGTGTACGGCACCGGCACTCGCTGGACTGTGATCTACGAGGCCAACCGGGATACCATCCGTGACCCCGGCATGATCCACATCGGGCAGGTGCTGACCATCCCCGCTGCCTGAAAATGCCTGATTCGTTTTTGAAAACAGCTCCCGGAGCAATCCGGGAGCTGTTTTTTTGCCTTTGTATGCGCTTGCAAGGATTTTACATAGACTTTACAGAGTCCTGGTGTCGGATTTTACTTCCGGCTGTTTATACTAAGACCGTCCCTTGAGCAACAGACATAGGAAAAGGAGTAATCTTCGATATGAAAAAAGTATTTTCGCTCTTGCTGTCCCTGACCATGGTCATGGCTCTGCTGGCCGGCTGCGGCGGTGACACCACGGCTGACGACACCACGGATGATACCGCTTCCAACGACGCCGCCCAGGAGGAGACCGCTGAGCTGAGCGGCACTGTGGCCACCGACGGCTCCACCTCCATGGAGGAGGTCATCGGCGCCCTGGGTGAGCAGTTTATGGCCGACAACTCCGGCGTGTCCGTCACCTACAACCCCACCGGTTCTGGCGCCGGCATCGAGGCCGTGTCCAACGGCAGCTGCGACATCGGCCTGGCCTCCCGCGCACTGACCGATGACGAGAAGGCGGGCGGCTTGACTGAGACCATCGTGGCCCTGGACGGCATCGCCGTGATCGTCAACGCTGAGAACCCCGTCTCCGACCTGACCCTGGAGCAGATCGCCTCCATCTACACCGGCGCTGTCACCGATTGGTCTGAGTTCGGCAGCGACGCCGGCGCCATCGCCGTGATCGGCCGTGAGTCCGGCTCCGGTACCCGTGACGGCTTCGAGTCTATCACCGGCACTGAGGACCAGTGCGTGCTGGCCCAGGAGCTGAGCTCTACCGGCGCCGTGATCGAGGCGGTTCGTACCACCCCCGGCGCCATCGGCTATGCCTCCCTCTCCGCCGTGCAGGATCAGAAGGGCATCACGGTCCTGACTGTGGGCGGCGTGGCTCCCTCTGAGGCCACGGTCCTGGACGGCAGCTATGCCATTCAGCGTCCCTTCGTGTTCGCCACCCGCACCGATGAGGCCCTGTCGGACGCGGCCCAGGCCTTCTTCGACTTCGCCACCTCCACCGCCGCCAGCGACCTGATCGCCAACGCCGGCGCCGTGCCCGTGGCCCAGTAAGACAACGCTTGTTTTCCACCCTCATATATACGGTCAGCCGCCGTGCCCACCACTGGGGCGGCGGCCGTTCCGCTGAAATCTGGACGGACGCCTTGTCCGGGAACAAAGGAGAACCTTATGGAACATGAAATCGCGGGGCAGGCTGTGAAGGCCGCCATGGACGGCGCGCTGGTCGGCACCGCCGACAGGAAAAAGGAGCCCATGACCGGGAAAAAAGCCCTGAAGGCCATGGAGCGGGTGATGAATGCCCTCTTCTTTATCTGCGGCATGGTGGCTGTGGCGTTCGTGCTCCTCATCAGCATCTACCTTATCATCTCGGGCCTGCCGGCCATTCTGGAGATCGGGCCCATCAACTTCCTGTTCGGGACCCGCTGGTATGCCTCTACCGGAGACTTCGGCATCTTCGCCATCATCCTCACCTCCTTCGCGGGCACGGCGGGGGCCATTCTCGTGGGGGTGCCCATCGGCCTGATGACGGCCATTTTCCTGTCCAAGGTGGCGCCGCCTAAGTTTGCCGCCGTAGTTCATGCGGCAGTGGAACTGCTGGCCGGCATCCCCTCCGTGGTGTACGGCCTGGTGGGTATGATCCTGCTGGTGCCCGCCATCCGGGTGGCCTTTGACCTGCCCTCCGGCGCCACGCTCCTGGCGGCTATCATCGTGCTGGCGGTGATGATTCTGCCCTCTATCGTCTCCGTGTCGGAGACGGCGCTGCGCGCCGTGCCCCGGGAGTATGAGGAGGCGTCTCTGGCCCTGGGGGCCACCCATATCGAGACCGTGTTCCGCGTCAGCGTGCCCGCTGCCCGCAGCGGCATCGCCACCGCCATTGTGCTGGGCATCGGCCGGGCCATCGGTGAGGCCATGGCCATCATTATGGTGGCGGGCAATGTGGCCAATATGCCGGGCCTGCTGACGCCGGTGCGGTTTTTGACCACCGCCATTGCCTCGGAGATGTCCTACGCCTCCGTGGGCTCCCTCCACCGCAATGCCCTGTTCTCCATCGGCCTGGTGCTGTTCCTCTTCATCATGCTGATCAATGTGTTCCTCAACGTCTTTATCAAGCGGAAAAAGGAGGACTGACCGAACATGGAATCTCATACCCTGTCCCCCCGGCGCCAGCTGTACGACAAGGGCCTGCGGGTGGTGCTGTACTTCTGCGGCTTCCTCACCTGCGCGCTGCTGGTTCTGATCATCGGCTATATCTTCTACCGGGGCGTCCCATTCATCAGCTGGGAGCTGCTGTCTACCCAGTCCAGCTATATCAACGACACCATCGGTATCCTGCCCAATATCCTCAACACGCTCTATATCATCCTGCTGTCCATGGTGATCGTGCTGCCCCTGGGCGTGGGCGCCGCCATCTATCTGACGGAGTACGCCACCAACCGGCGTCTGGTGGCTGTCATCGAGTTCGCCACCGAGACCCTCACCGGCATCCCCTCCATCATCTTCGGCCTGGTGGGTATGCTGTTCTTCATCCAGATGATGGGATTGAAGACCGGTGTGCTGGCCGGCGGCCTGACCCTGGTGGTGATGATCCTGCCCACCATCGTCCGCACCACCCAGGAGAGCCTGAAGACCGTGCCGGACTCCTACCGGGAGGGCGCCCTGGCCATGGGCGCCGGTAAATGGCACATGGTCCGCACTGTGGTGCTGCCCAACGCGGTGGACGGCATCGTCACCGGCTGCATCCTGGCGGTGGGCCGCATTGTGGGCGAGAGCGCGGCGCTGCTGTACACCGCCGGCTTCGGCCTGGTGCTCAATAACTTTGTGACTGCGCTGGAATCCTCCTCCGCCACATTGACCGTGGCCCTGTATGTGTATGCCAGTGAGCGGGGCGAGACAGACATCGCCTTCGCCATCGCCACCATTTTGATGCTGCTGACGCTGGTCATCAACCTGTCCGCCAATCTGGTGGGCCGGAAGCTGAAGAAAAACTGACGAGGAGGATACGAAATGTCCACCATCATTCAAGTAAAGGACCTGAATCTGTGGTACGGGGCGCACCATGCCCTCCACGGTGTGAATATCGACATTCCGGAGCATGAGATCACCGCCCTGATCGGCCCCTCCGGCTGCGGAAAGTCCACCTTTCTGAAGACCCTGAACCGGATGAATGACCTGGTACCGGGCATCCGCATTGAGGGGGAGGTCAACTACGCCGGGCAGAACATCTACGCCCCCAATGTGGACACCACCTGGCTGCGCAAGCAGATCGGCATGGTGTTCCAGAAGGCCAATCCCTTCCCTATGAGCATCTATGACAACGTGGCCTACGGCCCCCGGACCCACGGCATCCGCTCCCGGGCCAAGCTGGACGAGATCGTGGAGAACTCTCTCCGCTCCGCCGCCATCTGGGACGAGGTGAAGGACCGGCTGAAGAAGAGTGCCCTGGGCCTCTCCGGCGGCCAGCAGCAGCGGCTGTGCATTGCCCGTGCCTTGGCAGTGGAGCCGGAGATCCTGCTGATGGATGAGTCCACCAGCGCCCTGGACCCCATCTCCACCTCCAAGATCGAAGACCTTGCAGTGGAACTGAAAAGCAAGTATACTGTCATCATGGTGACCCACAATATGCAGCAGGCCGCCCGTGTCTCCGACAACACGGCGTTTTTCCTGCTGGGGGATCTGGTGGAGTTCGGCAGGACGGAGACACTGTTCTCCACCCCCACGGACAAGCGCACAGAAGACTACATCACCGGCCGGTTCGGCTAAGGAGGGACGTAAGGTGAGAAACAGATTTGGCGAGCAGCTGGAGCGGCTGCACGTGGAAATGATCCAGATGGGCGCCCTGTGTGAGGATGCCATCTCTGCCGCGGCCCAGGCCCTGATGAAGGGTGACGAGGACCTGGCACGCGCCGCCGGGGAGGCGGAGCGGGAGATCGACCAGAAGGAGCGGGAGGTGGAGAACCTCTGCCTGAAGCTGCTGCTGCAGCAGCAGCCCGTGGCACGGGACCTGCGGGAGATCTCCTCTGCGCTGAAGATGATTTCCGATCTGGAACGGATCGGGGACCAGGCGGCGGACATCGCGGAGCTGACCCGGTTCGTGCGTCTGCCGGACGGCCCCGGCCGCCAGCGGATCGAGGAGATGTCCAAGGCCGTCATCCGGATGGTGACAGACAGTGTGGACTCCTTTGTAAAGCGGGATCTGGAGCTGGCCCGGGAGGTCTGCCGGGAAGACGACCAGGTGGACGACCTGTTCAACCAGGTGAAAAAGGAGCTGATCGGGCTGATCGCCGCAGACGCCGACTCCGGCGAGCTGTGGCTGGATCTCATCATGGTGGCCAAGTATCTGGAGCGGATCGGCGATCACGCCACCAACGTGGCGGAGTGGGTGGAGTACTCCATTACGGGGAATCACCCCTCCAACAACTGAGCGGCCTGCGCACAGGCGCGGCGCCGATATTGAAAAGGGGGAGGGGCCATGCTTACCTATGAGGATGTGAAAAACAATTCTGCGGTCCGGACCTATATCCAGAGGGCGGACGAGTCTCTGACCGCTCTGGGCTATACGGAGCACAGCTTTGCCCACGTGACGGCGGTGGCGGAAAACGCCGCCTATATCCTCTCCACCCTGGGGTATCCGGAGCGGACGGTGGAGCTGGCAAAGATCGCCGGGTTTCTTCACGACATCGGCAACCTGGTGAACCGGGTGGATCACTCCCAGTCCGGTGCGGTCATGGCCTTCCGCATTCTGGACAACATGGATTGTCCTCCGGAGGAGATCGCCACCATCGTCACCGCCATCGGCAACCACGACGAGGGCACCGGCATGCCGGTGAACGCCGTGGCGGCGGCACTGATCCTGGCGGACAAGTCCGACGTCCGCCGCAGCCGGGTCCGGAATCCGGATATGGCCAGCTTCGACATCCATGACCGGGTGAACTACTCGGTGAAGAAGTCCGTCCTGAAGATCAACGAGGAGCACACGCTCATCAAGCTGAAGCTGTCCGTGGACACGAAGTACGGCTCTGTCATGGACTATTTTGAGATCTTCATGGGCCGGATGCTCCTCTGTCGAAAGGCAGCGGAGAAGCTGGGCCTGCAGTTCAAGCTGATGATTAACGAGCAGCAGCTGATCTGACCGGCCGCCGGAGGGAGACACCCTCCGTCCCTCCAGCGGGGCGGAGAGATTGAATGGGGAGGGATATCTGTGATCTATCTGCTGGAGGATGACGACAGTATCCGGGATTTTGTGATCTATACATTGAACAGCCAGGGTATGGAGGCCAGGGGCTTTCCGCTGCCCTCCCTGTTCTGGCAGGCCGTGGGAGAGCAGATGCCTGCCCTGGTGCTGCTGGATATCATGCTGCCGGAGGAGGATGGACTCAGCGTCCTGAAAAAGCTCCGGGCCACGCCCCGCACGGCCAAGCTGCCGGTCATCATGCTGACGGCCAAGGGCACGGAGTACGACAAGGTGGTGGGTCTGGACGGCGGCGCCGATGACTATGTGGCCAAGCCCTTCGGCATGATGGAGCTGCTCTCCCGCATCCGGGCGCTGCTGCGGCGGACGGAGACGGAGAACGGCACCCTCCGCTGCGGCATTCTGGAGGTGGATCCGGGGCAGCACATCGTCCGGGTCCGGGGACAGGAGACCATCCTGACCCAGAAGGAGTTTGAAGTGCTGTGCCTGCTGCTGCGCAACCCCGGCCAGGTGCTTTCCCGGGAGCAGCTGATCGAGAACGTCTGGGGCTACGCCTTTACCGGCGAGAGCCGGACCGTGGACGTCCACGTGCGGACCCTCCGCCAGAAGCTGGGAGAGGCGGGCGTTTACATCGAGACGGTCCGGGGCTATGGCTACAAGATCAGCCCTGTGAACTGACAGGAGGGCTGGAGAGACATGACGAAACGGATCTTTCGCTCCATCCTGGGCGTGTCCCTGGCAGTGCTGCTGGCCAGCCTGGTGCTGATCGTGGGCGTGCTCCACGGTTATTTCCAGGATCGGGTCTCCGGTGAGCTGGAGAGTCTGGCAGAGTACATCGCCCATGGGGTAGAGGAGAATGGCACGGACTATCTCACAGAGGATCTGCCCGGCAGCTACCGGATTACCTGGGTGGATGCGGACGGCACCGTGCTCTTCGACAACCGGCAGGACCCGGAGGAGATGGGGAACCACGCCCAGCGGGAGGAGATCCGGGAGGCGCTGATCCTGGGGAAGGGACATGCGGTCCGCTATTCGGACACGCTTTCCCAGCAGACGCTGTATGCGGCCCAGCGGCTTGCTGACGGAACGGTGCTGCGGGTGTCCAGCGCCCAGTATTCCGTCTGGGTCCTGGTACTGCAGGCGCTGCAGCCGGTGGCGCTGATGATGCTGCTGGCCTTCATCCTGGCCATGGCGCTGGCTTCCCGGGTGGCGCGGCAGCTGGTGGAGCCCATCAACGCCATCGACCTCAATGACCCCGCCGGCAGCGAGACCTATGAGGAGCTGACGCCCCTGCTGTCCAAGCTCCGCAGCCAGCAGAGGCAGATCCAGCGGCAGATGCGGGATTTAAAGCGCCGGCAGGAGGAGTTCACCGCCATCACGGAGAACATGAGCGAGGGCTTCCTGGTGATCGACCAGGAGACGCGGGTGCTGACTTACAATTCCGCCGTGCTGCGGCTGCTCTACGCGCAGGTCCCCACAGAGGAGGGAGAGAGCGTCTACGCCCTGAACCGGGAGGCGGGCTTCCGCCGCTGCGTGGAGGAGGCTCTGGCCGGTCGGCGGTGTGAGCAGCTGCTGGAAAAGGACGATGATTGCCGCCAGATCATCGCCAGTCCTGTGGAACAGGACGGCCAGATCGCGGGTGCGGTGCTGGTGATCCTGGATGTGACGGAGAAGGAGCAGCGGGAGCGGCTGCGGCGGGAGTTCACCGCCAACGTCTCCCACGAGCTGAAGACGCCCTTGACCTCCATCCTGGGTACGGCGGAGATCCTGCAGAACGGTTTGGTGAAGCCGGAGGACGTCCCCCACTTCGCCGGGAACATCCACCGGGAGACGGAGCGGCTCATCGGGCTGGTGAACGACATCATCAAGCTGTCCCGCCTGGACGAGGGCGGCGGCCTGGGCCAGTGGGAGACCGTGGATCTGTACGAGGAGGCGCGAGCCGTCCTGGAGCAGCTGGCTCCGGCGGCCCAGCGGAAACAGGTGACCACCCGGCTCCAGGGCGGCGAGGCTCTGGTGCGGGGCGTACCCCAGATCGTGGAGGAGATCGTCTACAACCTCTGCGACAACGCCATCGCCTACAACCGGGCGAACGGCAGCGTCACCGTCACGGTGGAAAATACCGCCTTCGGCCCCCGGATCACGGTGGCGGACACCGGCATCGGCATTCCCCGGGAGGCCCAGGGCCGGGTATTCGAGCGGTTTTACCGGGTGGACAAGAGCCATTCCTCCGGCGGCACGGGACTGGGGCTCTCCATCGTCAAGCACGGGGCGGCCTATCTGGGTGCCCAGGTGGAGCTCCACAGCGAACCGGGCCACGGCAGCACCTTTACGCTTACCTTTCCGAAGGCGGGAGCATGAGGGGGGGCTTGCAATCCCGGCGGAAGTGTGCTAGGATAACCGGAGATTGATGAATGATTGGAGGGGTGTGAAGATGCGGATCTGACCTTCGTGTTTTGGCATAGAGGGTTGCTGCGGCGAAGACGCAGCGTCTTTTTCCATGCCATTGCAGGGAAGGCAGACCGCTGATCTCACCCAGGTATCGCACAGCCCCGGATGCGGGGTGAATGCCGTATGCCCGGCCGCGGGAGAGGTCTGCTCTCCCGCGGCCGTTTTTTGCTGCGCAAAAGCACGGCGAATCGGAAATGACGGATGAGACGCTCATGTGCGCGGCATTTGCCGAAGTCTGCGGTGCGCCAGACCGCACATGAGGGTCTGCGCAAAGGAGGAATGCGATATGTCCATGATCGACGTCTCGAATCTGACATTTGGATACGAGGGCAGTCCGGAGCTCATCTTTGACCATGTGGGCTTTCAGATCGATAGCGGCTGGAAATTGGGCTTTACCGGGCGGAACGGCCGGGGAAAGACCACCTTCCTGCGGCTGCTCCAGGGGGAGTACCCGTACAGCGGCACCATCTCCGCCTCTGTGGAATTTGAGTACTTCCCCTACGAGGTGGCGAACCTGTCCCGGACGGGCCTGGAGGTGGTGCGGGAGATCGCGCCGGAGGCGGAGGACTGGGAGATCCAGCGGGAGCTGGGGCTTCTGGACCTGGCAGAGAGATCACTGGAGCTGCCCTTTTCCAGCCTCTCCAACGGGGAGCGGACCAAGGTGCTGCTGGCGGCCATGTTTTTGAAGGAGAATGCCTTCTTGCTGATCGACGAGCCCACCAACCATCTGGACCTGGAGGGACGGCGGAAGCTGGGGAGCTATCTGGCCCGGAAGCGGGGATTTCTGCTGGTATCCCATGACCGGGCGTTCCTGGACCAGTGTGTGGACCATATTCTGGCCATCAACCGGACCAATATTGAGATCCAGCGGGGGAATTTCTCCTCCTGGTGGGAGAACCGCCGGAGGCAGGACGCCTTTGAACTGGCCCGGCAGGAGAAGCTGCAGAAGGACATCGGGCGGCTGACGGAGTCCGCCCGCCGTGCCTCCGGCTGGTCGGACCGGACGGAGAAGAGCAAGTTCGGTGTGGACAAGACCGGGGCCAAGGCAGCGGACCGGGGCTTTGTGGGCCACAAGGCGGCCAAGCTGATGCAGCGGTCCAAATCCATCCAGCGCCGCCGGGAGGAGGCAGTGGAGGAGAAGAAGCAGCTGCTGCAGAACCTGGAGCGGCAGGAGGCGCTGGCGGTTACGCCCCTGCCCTGCCGGACGGGTGCGCGGCTGGCGGAGTTCCGGGACGTAGCCGTGTGCTACAACGGTCGCAGGGTCTGCCGGGAGATCACCTTCGAGGTGCTGGCGGGGGAGCGGATCGCCCTCCAGGGCGCAAACGGCTGCGGCAAGTCCAGCCTGCTGAAGCTGCTGCTGGGGGAAGAGATCCCCCACAGCGGCACGGTGGAGACCATGAGCGGCCTGGTGGTGTCCTATGTCAGCCAGAATACGGACCACCTGCGGGGCAGCCTGACGGAGTTTGTCCGGACCCAGGGTCTGGACGGCAGCCGGTTCCGGACCATCCTGCGGAAGCTGGATGTTCCACGGGAGCAGTTTGAGAAGGACCTGGCAGATTACAGCAGCGGCCAGAAGAAAAAGGTGCTGCTGGCCGCAAGCCTCTGCACACAGGCACACCTGTACGTGTGGGATGAGCCGCTGAACTTTATCGACGTCATCTCCCGGATGCAGGTGGAGGAT
The DNA here is from genome assembly GCF_005121165.3 of Dysosmobacter welbionis. Taxonomy (NCBI): domain Bacteria; kingdom Bacillati; phylum Bacillota; class Clostridia; order Eubacteriales; family Oscillospiraceae; genus Dysosmobacter; species Dysosmobacter welbionis. The sequence goes on from NZ_CP034413.3 coordinate 2,546,614, forward strand.
CTGCTGCTGGCCTGTCGGCCGACCCTGCTGTTCGTGGAGCACGACGCCCGCTTCTGCGACGAGATCGCCACCCGGCGCATCCGGATCCAGAGGGAATGACTCGAAACAAGAAGACGCCCTCCGCAGTTGTGCGGAGGGCGTCCGTTTTCCTTTGTGATTACCAGAGGTCGGGCCAGAATACCTGGCCGTCCTCCGACCGGAAGGGCTCGGGCACCGTGTCCTCTTCCAGCATCCGGGCCCGGATGGCGGCGGAGAGGTCCTCCACTGTGCCGGGGCCGTAGTCGGCAAAGGACGCCGAGTCCATCAAAATGGCGCCCGCCCGGGCCATGTCCTCCAGATTCACCCGCTGGATCTCCTCGGTATGGGAGGAGCAGCAGTCCGTCAGCACCACGGTGTTGTACTCCAGAGCGATGGCGTCATAGCAGGTGGTGCGGATGCAGTTGGGGGTGGTGGTGCCGGTGAGGATCACCGTCCGCACGTCCAGCCGCCGGAGGATCAGGTCCAGCTCCGTCTGGAAAAAGGCGCTCCACCTGGGCTTGATGATGGTGTAGTCCCCGGGCTGGGGGCGCAGGCCCTCCGGTGCCTGGGCGCTGTTGGGACCGGTGGAGGCGGGGCGGCAGGCCCGGCCGCCAGCGACCCAGCCGGGGTAACGGGTCAGCTCCACATCGCTGCCGTCAGCGCGGTAGAGCCGCTTGACAAAGAATACCGGAATGCCCTTGGCCCGGGCCAGCTCCACGGCCCGGACGCAGTTGGGGACCATGGACTGGGCGAAGCGGATCCAGTGTCCGCCCTCCGGATGAACAAAGCCGTTTTCCATATCGATGACCAGCAGGGCGGAGCGGGTGGGATTGGGTTTCATCAGCAGAACCTCCTGTCAGAGTTTTTGAAAAATATGGATGCGAAAGGAGATACGGGTGGTGAGAGACTCCAGGTCCGCCAGACGCTTTGCACCTGTCTTGGGGGTCTTCCAGTAATAGGGCGTCATCTGGAACAGGGCGCGGATGTCTGCCTGGCAGGGGAGGGTGATGGTGCCCTCCACCGGCACGATGGACTGATAGGCGAACCCCTCATAGGGGGTCTCCTTTTCCTCATTGGGATAGGGACGGTCGTAGAGGACCTGCTTCAGCTCCCAGAGGTGGTCCGGTCCGGGCACCACGTAGAGGAAGTGCCCGCCCGGCCTCAGCACTCGCCGGAATTCCTCCAGCGCCAGGGGGGAGAAGCAGTCCAGCAGAATGTCCGCCGCGCCGTCCGCCGCCGGCAGGTGGAAGGAGGAGGCCACAGCCCACGCAATGCCTTTCTCCCGCTTGGCGGCGGATCGGAGAATGGGCTTGGAAATGTCGGTTCCCGCCATCCGGGGGGATTTTCCCGCGGCGGCCAGGGTCCGGAAGATGCCGGAGGTGTAGAATCCCTCGCCGCAGCCCACGTCCCAGATCACCGGCGATTCGCCGGAAAGAGACAAAATCTGACAACAGAGCGTATTGAGAAGCAGGTCATAATACCCCTTGGAGAGGAAATCCCGCCGTGCGGCGGCCATATCCCGGTCATCCCCCGGCGCGGCGGAGTGCTTTTGATTGGGGGGCAGCAGATAGGTGTAGCCCTCCCGGGCGATGTCATAACTGTGTCCGGCCGGGCAGCGATAGGCCCGGTCTCCGCGGTCCAGCGGCGCCCCGCAGACGGGGCAGCGGAAAAGACTTTCCATCACGTGTCCTCGCCCGTCACATCGTTGATCCACTTCCGGCTCCGCAGCCGCAGGATACCCCAGGGGCACTTGCACACATTTTCCGACTGGATGCATAGGCACACCACCGCTACCGGGGCGTTGAACACCAGGGCAGTCAGGAAGGTCAGAGGTACAGCGATGACCCACTGGCAGCTCAGGTCGATGATGGAGGCCATGCGGGAGTCGCCGCCCGCCCGAAGCAGGCCGGTGATGTTGGTGATGTCAAAGGCCTTCAGCGGCAGCATGAAGAGATATACGACGCACATGGTGACGGCGATCTCCAGCGCCAGCCCCTCCAAATGGAACAGAGGATAGAGATAGGGGATGAACACCGTAGGCAGGAGGACCGCCAGGCACACCGACACCACGAGACCCACTCCGAAGGAGACCGTCAGCAGGCAGCAGCCCAGAGAGTAGACCTCCTCCCGGCCGGCGCCCTCACCGATCCGCTTGCCCACAATCACGGCGGTGGCGCCTGCGATGCCGAAGCAGGCCACAGTGGAGAACTTGTCGATGTTGCCCATGATGGCGTGGGCCGCCAGCATATCCGTGCTGATGGCCATGTGGCCCATGACGGCGGTCATAACGCTGACGCCCAGACCCCACAGCACCTCGTTCACCAGAACGGGGGTGGCGTATTTCAGGAAGCTCCGCGCCATGGCCCCGCCGGGCCGCAGCAGCAGGCGGAGCATCAGGGGCACTCGGCGGTAGCGGGGGGCATAGACCGCGACGATCACGAACTCCAGCACCCGGGAGGTCAGGGTGGCAATGGCAGCACCGGTGATCCCCAGCGCAGGCGCGCCGAACTTGCCGAAAATAAGAATGTAGTTCAAGCCCGTGTTGGTCAGCATGGAGATGCCGAAGACGATCATGCCCATGGCGGGATTCTCCGTGCTGCGCTGCATGCCGATGTAGACGGAGCTGATGGTGTTGAAGATATAGCTGAGGCCAACAATCCGGAGATAGGGGGCGCCCAACTCAATGAGCAGGTCGTTGTTGGTCACCAGAGCCATCACATGGAGGGGGAAGAAGAACAGCACAGCGGCCACGGAAACCGCAATGATGAGCCCGGCGTAAAGGCTGACGCCCATACAGCGGTTGATGCTGTCGGTGTCCCCCTTGCCCCAGTACTGGCTGGCCAGGACGGAGAGTCCGCTGAGCAGGCCCAGGATGATGATCTGGAGCAGGTAGATGGGCGTGTTGGCGGCAGTGACAGCGGACAGCTCATTCTGCCCCAGCATACCCACCATGAAGGTGTCCACAAATCCCAGGGAAGTGGTGATGAGATTCTGCAGGATCAGCGGCAGAGCCAGCAAGAACAGCCGCTTGTAGAAGCCGGGCTCCCGATGAAGATGACGAAACATAAAAGACGAAACCTCTTGAAACTGAAAAGTAAAATTGCCTTACAGCATGGGCATCCGCGTGTCGTGGTGGCGCCGCAGGGCGTCCGCACAGGCGTCGATGTCGCCCTTGTCAGTCTCCGGGCCGAAGCTCAGGCGGATCACCCCGCCGGAGACCTTCTTGGATAGCTTCAAGGCCGCGATCACGTGACTGGGCTTGCCCTGATGGCAGGCGGAGCCGGCGGAGATGCAGACGCCCTGGCTGCCCAGGTCATTGACAATATTTTGGCTGGGCCAGCCCACGAGAGAGATGGAGAGGATATGGGGCGCGCCGCCGGGAGCGGAGAGGATTTTCAAGTCGGGGATGGCAGACAGCCGCTCTGCGGCATAGTCCCGGATTTTCGCCATGCAGAGGAGTTTCTCCTCCAAATTTTCCCGCCGCAGCTCCACAGCCCTGGCAAAGCCCGCGATCTGGGCCGTGGCTTCGGTGCCGGCCCGGAGGCCGCCCTCCTGCCCGCCGCCGGCCAGCAGCGGCTTTGGATTCCGGACCCGGGGACCGATGTACAGAGCGCCGATGCCCTTGGGCCCGCCGATCTTGTGGGCGGAGATGGTGAGGAAGTCCGCCCCCAGCGTTTTTGCGGAGCATGGGACCTTCAAAAAGCCTTGGACCGCGTCGGTGTGCAGCAACGTCTGTGGGTTCTTCACCGCCAGGCCCCGGGCGATCTCAGCGATGGGATAGATGTTTCCCAGCTCGTTGTTCACCAGCATGCAGGACACCAGCGCCGTGTCCTGCCGGACGGCGGCGAGGACCTGCTCCGCAGAGAGGGAGCCGTCCTGAGCCGGGACAAGATACGTCACCTCGTATCCCTGCCGCTCCATCCAGCGGCAGGCTTCCAGCACGGCGCTGTGCTCCACTGCGGTGGTAACGATGTGGCGGCCCAGGTGGCGGTTCTGCCAGCAGGCGGCGGTGACAGCCCAGTTGTCCGCCTCCGTGCCGCAGGAGGTGAAGAACAGCTGCTTGGCCCCACAGCCCAGTGCGTCCGCCACGGTCTTCCGCCAGACTTCCACCCGGCGCTTCATCTCCAGCCCCATGGGGTACTGGGAGCTGGGGTTGCCGAACTGTTCGGTGAGCACCTCATACATGGCATCCGCCACCGCCCGGGGAACGGGCGTAGTGGCGGCGTGGTCCAGATAAATCATGAAAAACGATCTCCTTGCAGTTGGGCCTTGCCCAACAGTAAAAATTACAGTATAATCGAAACGCATCAAGTTATTATATAAAGGTTTTGCGGAAAGTGCAAGGAGATTCCATGAAAGTTGCCATCTATACCTTGGGCTGCAAGGTGAACCAATATGAGACTCAGGCCATGGAGCAGGAGCTGCTGGCAAGGGGGCACACGCTCACGGAGTTTTCCGATGAGGCGGATGCCTATATTGTGAACACCTGCTCCGTCACGGCAGTCAGCGACCAGAAGTCCCGGCAGGTGATCCACGGCGTCCAGCGGAAGCACCCCGGCGCCGTGGTGGCGGTGTGCGGCTGCTATCCCCAGACCCACGCGGACGACGTGCGGAAGCTGGGGGTGGACCTGATCTCCGGCACCGGCGACCGGACGGGTTTTATCCGCCTTCTGGAAGAGGCCGCGGCGGAGAAGCGGCAGATCGAGGCCATCGACCAGCCTTTTGAGCGGCGGGTGTTCGAGGTCCTGCCCGCCGGCGGCCTGGGGGGCCGCACCCGGGCCATGCTGAAGGTGGAGGACGGGTGCGTCAACTTCTGTACCTACTGCATCATTCCATACGCCCGGGGACGGGTGCGGTCCCTGCCCGTCCCCACTGCCGTGGAGCAGACTCGGGCCCTGGCGGCAGAGGGCTACCGGGAGATCGTGGTGACGGGCATCGAGATCTCCTCCTGGGGCCAGGACCTGAAGAACGGAGAGACCCTGATCGACCTACTGGAGGCTGTCTGCACCGCCGCACCGGCTGTCCGCATCCGGCTGGGGAGCCTGGAGCCCCGGACCATCACAGAGGAGTTCTGCCGCCGGGCGGCCGCCCTGCCGAACCTCTGCCCCCAGTTCCACTTGTCTATGCAGTCCGGATGCGACGACACCCTGAAGCGAATGAACCGGAAATACGATACCACTCGATATGCGCAGTCCGTTGCACTTTTAAATCAATATTTTGACCACCCCGCTGTCACCACGGACCTCATCACCGGGTTTCCGGAGGAGACGGAGGAGGAATTTGCCCAGACGCTGGACTTCATCCGCCGGTGCGGCTTTGCCCAGATGCACATTTTCCCCTACTCCGTCCGGCCCGGCACCCCGGCGGCCAAGATGCGTCAGGTGCCGAAGGCCGTGAAGGAAGAGCGGGCCCGCCAGGCGGCGGCGGTGGCGGAGGCGCTCCACCGGAACTATCTCGCGGCCTGTGTGGGAGCGGTGTATCCCGTCCTCTTTGAACAGCCCAAGGACGGCAGGTATTTCGGCCACGCACCCAACTATATGGAGGTGCTGGCGGACGGGACGGACCTGCATAACCAGGTGCGGAATGTGAAAGTCACCGGCACTGACGGAGCATCCCTGCTGGGTGAGCTTTTGGAGGACTGACATGAAGAGCCATTTCTTTGCCTACATCTCCCGGATGCGGTTCATCCAGCGGTGGGCCCTGATGCGCAACACCGCGCCGGAGAACGTCCAGGAGCACAGTCATCAGGTGGCCGTCCTGGCCCACGCTCTGGCGGTGATCCGCAACGAGAAGTTCGGCGGCCGCCTGGACCCCGGCGCCGTGGCGGTGGCGGCGCTGTACCATGACGCCAGCGAGATCCTGACCGGCGACATGCCCACCCCCATCAAGTACGACAACCCGGCCATCCGAAACGCCTACAAGGACGTGGAGGCGGTGGCGGAGGGCAAGCTGCTCCACATGCTGCCGCCGGAGCTTCAGGGGGTGTACGGGCCCATCCTGACGCAGTCCGACCCGGAGGTGCGGCAGGTGGTGAAGGCGGCGGACAAGCTCTCCGCTTATATCAAGTGTGTAGAGGAGCTGAAAGCCGGCAACAACGAATTCCGGCAGGCCGCCGGCCAGACCCGGAAAGCCCTGGAGGGCTACGAACTGCCGGAAGTGACGTACTTTCTGGAGACCTTTATGGACAGCTTCTCCCTGACCCTGGACGAGCTGCAGTGAACAAAGAACCGCCCTGGCGCACAGCGCCAGGGCGGTTCTTTGTTCACTTGTTCAGCTTGGAGCAGATCAGCCCGCCCAGGCGGCGGACACCCTCCTCGATCAGGTCCTCCGGCGTGTTGCCGAAGCTCATGCGCATACAGTTCTTCCCCTGGCCGTCCCGGTCGGAGAAGAAGCCCTCTCCCGCCACAAAAGCCACGTTCACAGCCGGGTCTGTGGAAGACTCCTGCAGCAGGGCGGAGGTGTCGATGCCGCCGGGCAGCTCCACCCAGGTGAAGAGGCCGCCGTCCGGATTGCTGTGCTTGGTACCGGCGGGGAAATACCGGTCGATGCTCTGGAGCATCACGTCCCGGCGCCTGCGGTACAGGTCGCAGATCATCTGGTGGTGGGCCGGGTAACAGCCCCGCTTGAAGAACTCCGCGCAGAGGATCTGGGGCAGCATGGAGGTGTGGGAGTTGGTGGCGGACTTCACGTCCACCAGATGCTGGATGGTCTCCGTATCCGCCACCACATAGCCCAGGCGGGAGCCGGGGGAGAAAATCTTGGAGAAGCTGCCCGCCATCACCACATGGCCTGTGGTGTCGAAGTGCTTGATGGGAGGCAGGTCCTCTCCGCTGTACCGGATATCCCGATAGGGGTCGTCCTCCAGCACCAGCACGTCGTATTTGGCGGCCAGCTCCGCCACGGCCTTCCGCCGCTCCAGGCTGAGGGTGCGGCCGCTGGGGTTCTGGAAGGTGGGAATGACATAGATCATCTTGGGATGGCACTGCCGGATCTTCCGCTCCAGATCCTCCGGGATCAGGCCGTTGTCATCCATGGCCACACCCACGCACCTGGCCTCGAACATATCGAAGATCTCCACGGACTGGACGAAGGTGGGGGCCTCCACCAGGATCACGTCGCCGGGGTCGATGTACGCCTGGCAGGCCAGGTTGATGCCCTCCAGGCCGCCGGTGATGATTATGACGTTGTCCACGCCGCAGTCGATGCCCTTGGGAGCCAGCAGTTCCCGGACCACCACCTCCCGCAGGTCCCGGATCCCCTCAATGGGGCCGTACTGCAGGGCCTCCACGCCCCGGGTGTCCGTCCGCAGCACCTCGTCGGCCAGCTGGCGGATGGTGTCCACCGGCAGGGCCTCTCTGGCGGGGGAACCGCCGCTGAAGGAGATGATGTCCGGGTTGGTCATGGACCCGAACAGTCCTTTGACCACATTGGCCGTGAAGGCCATTTTTTCCATACGCTTGGCATAAGGCACCATTCTGCGCTGTCCTCCATTTCAAGGGCGCGCCCTTCCGGCGCGCCGCTGTGTGATTTGATCGTTTCAGTATACCACACCAGGCGGGAAAACTCAATTCCCCAAAAACAAGCCGTCCCGGGGCAATGCCCCGGGACGGGAGGATGGTCATTCCAGGGGAATTTGGATGTCTCCCACCTGCACGGCGGCGACCTGGCTCACGTCCAGCAGATGCTGGAAGGAGCAACTGAAGGACAGAGAGAAGGGAAGCGCCTCGTCGGGACGGCTGCCGGTGCTGCCGCTGAGTCCGCTCCGGGTCAGCTCCTGTACCGGCAGGGCATTGCCGTCCGTCAGGACCAGGGAGGTGGCCGCCCGCAGATCTTCGAGACCCTCATAAACGGTGTTACCGGTGAGCTGCACATGGATGGAGAAGGGGGACAGGACCGTCTGGACAAAGACACCGTCCTGCTGGTAGGAGGCCGTCAGCGTCTGGGAGGATCCCGTCGGCTGGAAAGTCACCAGGGCCGGATGGTCTGTCACAGCGGTGTCCACGCCGTCCACCCGTAGGACAGGGGGCGTCAGCAGCACCGTCACCGGCTGGGCGGTGAAGTCGGCGCTGCCGGATTTCACGGCGATATGAAAGAGATAGGTGAGGGTATTGGTCTCCATGTCATAGCCCTGGCTCTCCGAGCCGCCGGAGCTGCCGCTGGTGTAGTTGATCAGGCGGAAATCCGCCAAACTGCTCCCAGCTCTTTCCACGTAGCCGCAATATGAGGTGTAGTCTGTCCAGTCGATGTCCGCCCACCTGTCCTGGTCGGCGGCCTTCAGCTCCTCCCAGGAAATGTCGCCGGTGAGATAGTAGGAGATATCTGGCAGGTCGATACAATTTGCCTGCCAGTCCTCGCTTTCATAGGCCATCTCCACGAGCTCCCGGTCCACTGTGTCCGGCAGCCGGTAGTCCAGAATCAGATAAAGGTTCTTCTCGGAGACCAGGGCCTCCCGGATGGTCACGGCCACATCGTCGCAGACGGAGATGACATTCACCTTCTGGAAGGCCTTCTCCGCCATGGGGGTTTCCGCCGCGTCGGGGCCAAAGTAGCCGGTGAAAATATCATCCCAGTCCACCAGCACCGCTGCCCCCACGGACAGCGTCAGTACAACAGCCAGCACCGCAGCCAGCAGCGCCTTTCGGAAAAATCCCCGGGGGCGGTAGACGGCGGTCCGGGCCTGAGGTTCCGGCTCCGCGGACAAAACAGCCTCCCGCAGCTGTTCCTCCAGCTCCGGCGGGGGCGCGCAGTGTTCCATTGACTCGTGATAGCGATTCATAAGCTCTCCTCCCATGTGTTCCGCAGGGCGTCCCGGCCCCGCTTCAGCCGCATTTTCACCGTGGGCACCGTCACCCCCAGGAGCCGCGCGATCTCCCGGAGGGTGTAGCCCTCGTAGTAGTGGAGGTGAAGGACTGTCCGCTGGGACTCCGGCAGGGCGGCCACGTGGTCCAACAGGCCCAGCTCCTCCGGCGTGACGGCGGCGGAGGCGGCCTCCAGCGGCAGCTCGGACCGGCTGGATCGCTTCCAGGCGTCCCGACACTGGTTCAGGGCCACCCGGAACAGCCATCGCCGCTCGTGGTCCGGCGAGGCAAAGACCGGCGCCCGGTACAGCCGCTTGCAGAACACCTCCTGCAAGATATCCTCCGCATCCGCCGGGTTCTTCATCTGGATCAGGCAGAATCGGTACAGGGACGGCCCATAGGTCCGGTATACCTGCTCAAAGAGCTGCTCCGCTTCGGTCACTGGCCTCACCTCCTTCTGCTGTGATTACGAGTGAGCGGGGCAAAAGGTCACAAAGAACTGCAAAAACTCCCCGGCTTCTGCCGGGGAGTTTCAGTTCAGGGCATCCGCCTGCTGTGTGAAGAGCTCCGTCACCCGCTCTGCCGTGGCGGGGCAGGAGGTGAGCGCCGGGTCCTGTGCCAGCAGCTGCTCCGCCGCCTGACGGGCCTCCTGCAGCAGCTGGGTGTCGCAGCCCAGATCCGCCACCTTCAGCCCCGGCAGGCCGTGCTGGCGCGCTCCGAAGAAGTCACCGGGGCCCCGGAGCCGCAGGTCCTCCTCCGCGATCTGGAAACCGTCAGTGGTCTTGGTCATGACCTTCAGCCTCTGCCTCGTCTCCTCGTTTCGGTTGTCGGAGATCAGGATGCAGTAGGACTGATGCTTCCCCCGGCCCACCCGGCCCCGCAGCTGGTGGAGCTGGGAGAGGCCGAACCGCTCCGCGTTCTCGATCACCATCACCGCGGCGTTGGGCACATCCACCCCCACCTCGATGACGGTGGTGGACACCAGGATGTCCGTCTCATGGGCAGCGAAGGCGGCCATGACGGCGTCCTTCTCCTTGGGCTTCATCTTGCCGTGGACGAAGGCCACCTTGAGATCCGGAAACACCTCGGACTGGAGCTTTTTGGCGTATTCCGTCACCGCCTTGCGCTCGTCGGGGAGCTGGTCATTCTCCTCTACCATGGGACAGACGATATAGGCCTGGCGGCCCTCGCCCACCAGCTTGCGGATGAAACGGTACACCCGCTGGTGATAGCCCCCGGTGACGGCGAAGGTCTGCACCGGCTGGCGGCCGGGGGGCAGCTGGTCGATGATGGACACGTCCAGGTCTCCGTAGAGGATCAGGGCCAGGGTCCGGGGGATGGGGGTAGCGGACATGACCAGAATGTGGGGGTGGTCCCCCTTGGCGGCCAGTTCCGCCCGCTGGGCCACACCGAAGCGGTGCTGCTCATCCGTCACCACCAGGCCCAGGTCGCGGTAGGCCACGCTGCCGGTGATGAGGGCGTGGGTGCCGATGGCAAAGTCGATCTCCCCGCTCTCCAGTTGCTGAGTGATGGACCGTTTCGTCTTGGCGGTGGTGGAGCCGGTCAGCAGGGCGCACCGGATACCCAAATTTTCCAGCAGAGGGGCCAGGCCCTGGTAGTGCTGCTGGGCCAGGATCTCCGTAGGGGCCATCAGGGCCGCCTGGCGGCCATTCCTCACCATGAAGTACACGCAGGCGGCGGCCACCATGGTCTTTCCGGAACCCACGTCTCCCTGACAGAGCCGGTTCATGGGCGTGCCGGAGCGCATGTCCGCCAGTGCTTCCTCCACACAGCGGCGCTGAGCGTCCGTCAGGGTGAAGGGCAGGGCACGGTAGAAAAGCTCCATGTCCACGCCGCCGCAAGGGGGCACGTGGACCACCTCCCGGCGGGAGCGGAGCCGCTCCAGCCCGATGGTGAAGAGGAACAGCTCCTCAAAGGCCAGCCGCCGCCGGGCCAGGTCCAGGGCCTCCGCGCTCTCCGGGAAGTGGATGTTCTCATAGGCGTACTCGATGCGGCAGAGCTGATGGTCCCGCCGCACACGGTCCGGCAGCACGTCCGGCAGGATGTCCGCGCAGGCGTCCAGCCCCTGGCGGATGGACCGGGACAAAATCAGCTGGCTGACTCCGGCGGTAAGGGGATAGATGGGCACGATGCGGCCGGTGACCTCCCGCCGCCCCTCCGGCTCCACCACAGGATTGGCCATCTGATGCCGGAGGAGGGAGCCCTCCGCCCGGCCATAGAAGATATAGGTCTCTCCCTGGTGCAGGCTGTTTTTCAGCCACGCCTGGTTGAAAAAGGTCACATCCAGGGTGCCGGTGTCGTCCACCGCCCGGAGCTTCACCAGATCCAGCCCCTTGCGGATGTGGGAGATGGTGGGCGGGGACGCCACCATGGCGGCCACGCCGGCGGTCTCGCCGGGCACCAGGTCCGCAATGCGCCGCAGGGCAGAGCGGTCGTCGTAGGCCCGGGGAAGTAAGAGATCAGGTCCCGCAGGGTGGCGATGCCCAGCTTGCCCAGGGCCTTGGCCCGCTGCTCCCCGATGCCCTTGATGTACCGCACATCTGTGTTCAGGTCCGCCATGGAATCACCTCCCGCCTTGCAAATTATTGGTCTCCATTATATAATGGCGCCGGAGAAAAAACAAGGAGATGGGCGCATGGTCACCTGGAAGAAGTGGGCGGCCCGCGGAGTCTGATGTGTGGGTTTGTTCGGCGGGATGATCGCGGCTGGAACCGGCCTGTGGCCCCTGGGACCCATTGGATCAGCAGCAGTGATGATGGTGTTGGGGGCTGGTCCTGTGGAGCAGGCGATATCAGCGGTGTTTGTGTGCCCCTCCTGCGGCGCAGAGTTATCGGGACAGGACTTCCGATCATCCAGGTGGAGTCCGGATGGGACTGATGCATTGCCGCAGTTGTGGAGCGATGCTTCCCGTAGAGGAATGCCGCAGAAAAGAGCTATAAAAAAGAGCCCGGAATCCCGGGCACTTTTTTGTAACAAAACTACTGCCCATGCGTCCTATGGCAGAGAGGAGGGGAGGCCGTGCCGGATTTTGAGGAGATCTATCAGACGTATTTCGCCGACGTGTACCGCTACATCCTGGCCCTCAGCCGGGACGCCCACACGGCGGAGGAGGTGACCCAGGAGACCTTCTTCCGGGCATTGGCCTCCATCGACCAGTTCCGGGGGGACTGCCAGCTGCGGGTGTGGCTGTGCCAGATCGCCCGGAACCAGTACCTCTCGCTGTGCCGGGAGCGAAAGCACCGGGGAGAGCTGGAGCAGGAGCCGGGGGACGACGGGCTGGAGTGCGACTTTGCGGACCGGGACGCCGCCAAGCGGCTCCACCGGCTGCTCCATGACCTGCCGGAACCCTACAAGGAGGTGTTCTCCCTGCGGACCTTCGGGGAGCTGCCCTTTGCCCAGATCGGGGAGCTCTTCGGCAAGACGGAGTCCTGGGTCCGGGTCACCTACTTCCGGGCCCGCCAGAAATTGAAGGAGGGATTTGATGGACCAGCTGGACCATGATATCGTACAGGACCTGCTGCCCCTGTACCACGACGGCGTCTGCTCGGACAAGAGCCGGGCGGCGGTGGAAGAACATCTGAAGACCTGTGAGGACTGCCGGGCCGCCCTAACGGCTATGGACGCGCCCCTGCCGGAGGTGGAAAAGGCCGCCGATGACGCGGCGGTAGCAGTGAAAAAAATATCCGGTGAGTGGAAGAGGGGCAAGCGCCGGGCCCATATCATTGGCGTGATTGTTGCCGTGGTGGTATGCGCGGCCGCCGCAGTGGGGATTTGGACCCTCACTACATGGACGTGCATCCCCATGGATGGCGGGGACTATACGCTGGATGTTTACCGGCTGAGGAGCGGAGGCGTGGGGGTCCACTGGGATTTTCGGGAGGGCCGGGAGACCTGGTATGCCCTGACATTCCGGGAGGAGGCGGACGGACTTCACTACTATCTGGAGCGGCCCATTCTCCGGGTGGAGTTGTTTGACTTTGACAGCAACTATAACCGGGGCGGGGACGCCATGTTTGAAAGCTGGTCGGATGATGCCATGGAGACCGAAGCGATCTACTTCGGCTTGGGTGAGGATGCCGTCTTGCTGTGGAAAGAGGGCGAGGAAGTGGACTTGCCCGCCGCCACCGCCGCCCAGGAGGAGATGTGGGCGATTGCGGAACTGCCACCGCAGGAGGTGCCGCAGGAATGAGAAAAGATGTCATTCCAGTGGAAGATGCACAGGGCGGGCCGCGCAGCCCGCGGCGTTTCCTCCGTCTTCTGGCCCTGCTCCTCGCCGCCTTCGCCCTGCTCTCCGCTGTGTGGTATTTCACAGCCTACCGGCCCTATGATGTTTACATGGAGGCCCTGCGGGCCCAGCCCGGGTGGCGGGAGGCTCCGGCCCTCCCGGGGTGCGGCACGGATGGGGAGGGTTACAACTGTAATGTGGCCCGGCCTGGATTTCTCCATTGGACGGGGAATCTGGGGATTGGCATGCCGAACCTGACGCTGGAAAACGGGGAGGAGGTGGGCTTCACAGATTCCCTCCTGATCTGGCCCCGGATGACCGGCGAGCCGGAACTGGGCGTCCTTCTCTTTGAGTATGACTTTCAGGAGGACGGCGTCACCTGTGCCGGCCACCAGCTCTACATTACGGCGGCGGGAGAGTACCGCCCCTATGGAGATGCGGCGGAGGACGCGGCCAATGCGCAGCTGCTGGCGGAGCACCAGGAGAACGTGGAGACGTTGCTGTCCCGGGCCCGGGAGATCTGGGGCCTGCCGTGACTCACAGGCCATGGAGCAAAAACCAGGCGGCCCGCCGGGATCTCCCGGCGGGCCGCTGCTCAATCGCACAGCTTCGTATTCACATAGTCATAGAACCGATAGGTGAGCCCGTTCTCCGTCACCGGCTCGCTGACGGCTCTTACAGTCCAGCCGGGCAGCTTGTCCAGATTGGGAAAGAAGGAGTCCGCGCCCTCCGCGGCGGCGTCCACCCGGGTCACGTAAGCCCGTGCACATTGGGAGAGCAGAGCGGCGTAGATGCTGCCGCCGCCGATGACCCACAGCTGGTCCGGCGGGGTACCGGCTGTGGCCTCCCGCATGGCCGCCAGACTGGAGACGGTCTCCGCTCCCTCCCGGGAAAAGTCCGGGCAGTGGGTGATGACGATGTTCCGCCGCTTGGGCAGGGGCCGCCCGCCGGGAAAGGAGTCCAGCGTCCGGCGGCCCAGGATGACCGTGCCCCCCAGGGTGAGGGAGCGAAAGCGCTTCATGTCCGTAGGCAGGGAGAAGAGCAGATCATTGTCCCGGCCGATGGCCCAGTTTTGATCGACGACGACGATGGCATTCACAGCGCAGGCCTCCTCAAATAGCGATGGGGATCTGGTCCTCGAAGGGGCGGGGATGTAGTCCTCCAGGGAGAAGCTGTCCCGGGTAAAGGCGTAGAAGTCCGTCACGGACGGGTCCATCCGGAACACCGGCGCCGGGGACGGCGTCTGGGCCAGCATCTTTTCAATGATGGGCACATGGCGGTCGTAGATATGGGCGTCCGCGATCACGTGGACCAGTTCGCCGGGCACCAGGCCGCTGACCTGGGCCAGCATGTGGACCAGCACCGCGTACTGCACTACATTCCAGTTGTTGGCGGCCAGCATGTCCTGGCTCCGCTGGTTCAAAATGGCGTTGAGGACATTCCCGGAGACGTTGAAGGTCATGGACCAGGCGCAGGGGTACAGATTCATCTCATGGAGATCCTGGTGGTTGTAGAGACTGGTGAGGATGCGGCGGGAGGCGGGGTTGTGCTTCAGGTCGTACAGCACCCGGTCCACCTGGTCCATCTCCCCTTCGGGATACTGGTGCTTGATGGAGAGCTGATAGCCATAGGCCTTGCCGATGGAGCCGTCCGGATCCGCCCACTCATCCCAGATGTGGCCGTTCAGGTCGTGGATGTTGTTGGACTTCTTCTGCCAGATCCACAGCAGTTCGTCCACCGCGGTCTTCCAGTAGGTCCGGCGGAGGGTCAGGATGGGGAACTCCTCCTGAAGGTCATAGCGGTTGACGATCCCGAATTTTTTCACAGTGTGGGCGGGAGTACCGTCCTCCCAATGGGGACGGACGGGCAGGTCTGTGTCCCAGACCCCGTGGTCCAGAATGTCCCGGCAGTTTTGCAGAAAGAGCGCATCGGCACGGCTCATGGGGGTCCCTCCTCAGCGTTGGGTATTTTTTTCAGTATAGCAAATCCGGGAGAAAAACACAATCGGCAGATGAAGCCCCGGCCGCCAAATTGGGGGCGTCTTTTCCTGTGCCTGTTGTGAAAATCGGCTATGTGTGGTAGAATACCTGCAAAACGGGCCCTGCCTCATCGGGCGCGGCGCCCGGTTCCACGGCCGAAGAGTGACCCGGCGGATGCTCCGGCGGGCGGAAAAGGAGGCGGGAGATGCCGGACCGGAAGGAGATCAACAAGCGGGGCTATCTAAAGGAGGACTTCCGGCTGTTCCACCTGAAGGACAGCCGGGCCCAGAAGGTGGACTATCACTACCACGCCTTTGACAAGCTGATCCTTCTCCTGGGGGAAAGGTCACCTATGTGGTGGAGGGCGTCACCTACTTCCTTCAGCCCTGGGACCTGCTGCTGGTGGGACACGACCTGATCCACCGGCCCATCATCGACCCGGCGGAGCCCTATGAGCGGGTGGTGATCTGGCTGGGACGGGAGTGGCTGGAGCGGCGCAGCGACCCCGGCGAGGCGCTGGACACCTGCTTCGACACCACCCGGGAGCGGGGGTTCCACCTGCTGCGCTTCGACGCAGAGCGGCGGCTCCACTATATGCAGCGCATCCAGCAGCTGGAGGAGGCCCTGCGGGACCGGAGCTTCGGCGCCGCCCGCATGGCGGATACCCTCTGCCAGCAGATGCTGATCGACGTGAACCGGGATGTGCTGCGCTCCCGCACCGCCCAGGAGGAGCGGGACAGCTACCGGGTGGACCCCAAGATGGAGGAGGTGCTCCGGTACATTCTGGACCATCTGGGAGAGGAGCTGACGGTGGAGTCCCTCTCCAAGCGGTTTTTCATCAGCCGGTACTATCTGATGCACCGGTTCAAGGCCGTCACCGGCTACACGGTCCACCAGTACATCAGCCAGAAGCGGCTGCTGCGGGCCGGGGAGCTGATCCGCGCCGGCGTGCCGGTGATGAAGGCGGCGGAGCAGGCCGGATTTGAGGAGTATTCCACCTTCCTGCGGGCCTTCCGCGGCACCTTCCACATGAGTCCCCGGGAGTTCCGGTGACGAGGATACGGCAAAAGCCCGCCCGGGGATCGCTCCCCGGGCGGGCTTGCTGTTACTGGGCCTCGCCGGCTGCCAGGCGGAGGATAGCCTCCATGTCCGCGGGCTGGATCTTCACGAAGCCGCCGAAGGGGAAGCCGCCGGGCTTCTCCGCCCGGTGGGCCACCATGTCCGGGATGTCTTTGGCCTTGGCTCCCAGCTCGTCAAAGGTGATGGGCATCCCCAGGGAGTGGAAGAAGAGGCACAGCTTCTCGATGCCCTGGCGGGCGGTGGCCTCCGGGTCCGCAAAGTTCATCTCACAGCCGAAGACCCGCACGGCGAACTGGGCCAGCCGGACGGGATCATGGGGCAGCACGTACTCCATCCAGGCGGGCAGGATCACCGCAAGACCCGCGCCGTGGGCGCAGTCGTAGAAGGCGGAGAGCTCATGCTCGATCTGGTGGCTGGCCCAGTCCTGCTCCCGGCCCACGCCGCAGGAGTTGTTGTGGGCCAGCATCCCTGCCCACATCAGGTCCGCCCGGGCGGCGTAGTCATTGGGATCGGCAATGGCCTTGGGGGCCGCGTCCAGCACGGTCTTCAGCAGGGCCTCGCACAGCCGGTCCGTCAGCCCCACGTCGGGAGTGTTGGTGAAGTACCGCTCCATGATGTGGGCCATCATGTCCACCGCGCCGCTGGCGGTCTGGTAGGCAGGCAGGGAACAGGTGAACCGGGGGTTCAGCACGGCGAATTTCGGGCGGATGACATCCGTCTTGGGGCAACCCCACTTCAGGTTGCCCCGCTCCTGGGTGATGACGCAGCTGTCGGACCCCTCGCTGCCGGCGGCGGAGATAGTCAGCACCACGCCCACGGGCAGCGTCTTCTCGATCTTGGCGGCGCCGGTGAAGAAATCCCAGAAATCCCCCTTGTACAGCGCGCCGAAGCCGATGGCCTTGGCGGTGTCGATGACACTGCCGCCGCCCAGTGCCAGCAGGAAGTCCGCGCCGGTCCGCCGGACCAGGTCGATGCCCTCGTATACCTTGCCGCTGCGGGGGTTGGCCTGGACGCCGGAGAGCTCTGTAAAGGGGATGCCCGCGGCCTCCAGGGAGGCGGTGACGGCGTCATAGGCGCCGTTGCGGCGGACGGACCCGCCGCCGGTGACCAGCAGTACCCGGCTGCCGCCGAACCGGCGCACCAGCGCGCCGGTGTTTTCTCTTCTCCATCGCCGAAGGTGAAGAGGGTGGGGGAGTAGAAGGTGAAGTTGTTCATGGATGAAGTTCCTTTCCTTAAAAATTCAACAACATAATCAGTCCCGCTTGGATAGAAGCACCTCAAATACCAGCAGGGCCAGAGCTATCGCCAGCAGGAGAAGCCCCGCTGAGAGAACGGCCCCGCACCAGGTGCTGCGCAGAGCAGTGCCGAAGCGGCCGAAATCGGTGTACCACTGGTCTGCGGTCAGTGCATGATAGACAGCTCCGGTCAGCCCTGTCAAGGCGGCTGCTGTTCCTGCGAAGGCCAGAGGCGGAGAGATCACCCGGAGACTCCACCGCCACAGTGGAAGAGACAGGAAGTCGGACGCATCATCAGCCTTGGCATTCTCCCCCAGCAGTTCATCGGCGGAGATGCCGAAGACGCGGCACAATTGGAGAAGCTTTTCCGCATCAGGAAGGACCTCGCCGCTCTCCCAGCGGCTGACGTCCTGCGTGGAGACGCCCAGCCGCTCTGCCAGAATCTCCTGAGAGAGGTGGGCAGCCAGCCGCCTCTGGGTGATTTTTTCGCCGATGGTCATGGGAAAACTCCTTTCGCAAATAGCTTTCGTATATCACTGGCCTGCCCCGGCGGACTGCTTAATATCCCCGGTTCCGGTCCACCAGTCCCGCCAGCGGGCGCCCGGCGGCGTAGTTCTCCAGATCGGCACAGAAGCGGGCTACGTTTTCGTCGCAGGTGTAGCCCAGGGTCATGTTGCCGGAGACGTGGGGGTGAGAATGATGTTCCGGGCGTCCCACAGAGGATCGTCCTGGGGCAGAGGCTCCGGGTCCATCACGTCCAGGGCGGCGCCTGCCAGCTTTCCGCTGTTCAGGGCCTCCGCCAGGGCCTTCTGGTCCAGAGCGGTGCCACGGCCCACGTTGATGACGCAGGCGTCGGCGGGCAGCAGGGCGATCCGCTCCCGGTTCAGGATGTGAACGGTCTCCGGCGTGCTGGGCAGGGCCATCACCAGGATTTTTGTGCGGGGCAGCACGTCGTCCAGAGCGGAGATGGGATACACCTCGTCGAAGGCGGGGTGGGGCTTTCCGCTGCGGCTGAGACCCACGATCTTCGCGGCCCCCATGCCCCGCAGCCGGTCCGCCACATGGCGTCCGATATCCCCGGTGCCCAGGATGGTGAATTCGTTGTCCCGGATGGAGCGGACGGGCAACTGATTGGACCAGCCGTGGCCTCGGACGATTTCGATGTACTCCGGCATCCGCCGCAGCAGCATCAGGGTCACCATCACCACATGCTCGGCGATGGTAACGCCGTAGACGTTGGAGTTGGTCAGCAGGCAGTCCGGGTTGGCGAACAGGCCAGGGTCCTTGCAGTAGAGGTCCACCCCGGCAAAGGAGCAGCAGTACCACTTCAGCGTAGCGGGAGCGGCGCGCAGAAGGTCAGCGGAATGGGCGTACAGAACCTCGCAGTGCTGGAGGCAGTCCTTCGCCTCCTCAAACTGGTCCAGGTTGAAGAAATGGGGGGTGAAGCCCGTCCGGCGGGCGGTCTCCCGGATCCGGTCCTTGTGGGCTTCCGTGAGGAATTCCTGATAGATGCAGATATTGCGATTCATAAACAATCAGACTCCTTTTGAATGGATTGACAGAGTTGCTCGGCACAGTGCATCCCATCCGCGGCGGCGGAGAGGATGCCGCCGGCATAGCCGGCTCCCTCGCCGCAGGGGTACAGGCCCCGGAGAGAGGACTGGCAGGTCCCATCCCGTGGGATGCGCACAGGGGAGGAGGAACGGCTCTCCACCGCCGTCAGGACGGCGTCCGGATCGTCGTAGCCCCGGAGCTTCTGCCCCAGCAGGGGGAGCGCCCCGGCAATGGTATCCGCCACGAAGGGCGGCAGGCACCGGCGCAGGTCCGTCCAGGTGACGCCGGGGCGGTAGCTGGGGTGCACTCGGCCTGGGCCGACGGAGGGGCGCCCCGCCAGAAAGTCCCCCACCCGCTGGGCCGGGGCCCGGTAGTCCCCACCCCCAGAGCGTAGGCTGCAGACTCCAGCTTCCGCTGGAAGGCGATACCCGCCAGGGGATCTTCCGCCCCGCCATAGTCCTCTGGCGTCACGTTCACCAGTAGGCCGCCATTGATATTCTCCTTGTCCCGGGCGAATTCGCTCATGCCGTTGGTGACCACCCGCTCCGCCTCAGAAGCGGCCGCCACCACCTCCCCGCCGGGGCAGACGCAGAAGGAGTAGGCCGCCCGGCCGCCGGGCAGATGGCAGGAGAGCTTGTAGGTAGACACCGGAAGCCCGGGATGCCCGGCGTACTGCCGGTATTGGGCGGCGTCGCAGTCCGCCTGCCGGTGTTCGATCCGCACCCCCACGGCGAAGGGCTTGGCCTCCATGGGCACACCCCTTTTATGGAGCATGGCGAAGGTGTCCCGGGCGGAGTGCCCTGGGCAGAGGAGCAGGTGGGAGCAGGGAAGGGTATAAACGCCCTCCGGCCCCTCCGCGGTGATGCCCCGCAGGGCGCCGTCCCGGATGTCCAGATCCGCCAGCCGGCTCTCAAACCGGATGTCCGTTCCCAGTTCCAGCAGACGGCGGCGCAGGTTTACCAGAACGGTGTGGAGATAATCCGTGCCCACATGGGGTTTGGCATCGATCAAAATATCCTCCGGAGCGCCGCAGGATAACAACGTCTCCAGGATAAAGCGGTGGCGGGGGTCGCGTGTGCCGGTGTTCAGCTTCCCGTCCGAGAAGGCTCCTGCGCCGCCCTCGCCGAATTGGACATTGGAGGTCAGGTCCAGCTCTCCCGTGGCCCAGAACCGTTCCACATCCGCCTTCCGCCGCTCCACCGGGCGGCCCCGCTCCAGCAGGATGGGGCGCAGCCCCGCCTGGGCCAGCACCAGGGCGGCGAAGAGCCCCGCGGGCCCGGCGCCCACCACCACGGGAGGCACCGCCGGCGCAGGCAGGGGAGACGGCGGCGTGTACGCCGGGGCCTGTGCGGCCCGGCTGATCTTCCGGCTCCTGGCTCGGCGGAGAATAGCGGACTCCTCCTTGACCGCGACCTCCACCGTGTAGACCAGGCGGACTTCTTCCCGGGCGTCCACACTGCGGCGGAGTAAGCGCAGGGAGAGAATGTCCTTCTCCCGCATCCGGAGCAGCCGGGCGGCCTCAGCGGCCAGCTCCGCCATGCCGGCCTCCGGCGGGAGCTTGATGGAATCGATTCTTAACACCTTGTTCAAAGTTCCTTTCAGATGTGTTTAAGATAAGCATACTATACTTCAGTCAAAGGTTCAAGGAAGAGCCCCTGAAAAGCTTCCGGTTTTTTCCGGAGCGCCGTCCAGGACAATTCAAAAATTGGAATCAGAAACTTCATACTTTTGACACGATCCCATGTTATCCTCTGTTCTAAACAATGGATGAGCGGGATACATAATAGGAGGCAATCATTATGTATAACGACGAACACAATCTCTATCACTACACCTACCGGAAGGACGGCAGCGAGGCGGAGGCGCATCCGGCTCCCCAGCCCGGCCCGGTACAGGACCATAACAGCGGGCCGCAGCAGCCCGTGCAGGAGATGAAGCCTGTGAAGAAAAACCGCATTGGACTGAAGGTGACGGCCCTGGCCCTGTGCTGCGCCCTGCTGGGCGGCGCCGTGGGCGGCGGCATTGTCTGGGGCGTCGGCAGAAGCGGCGACGAGACCTCGGTCAACGTCAGCGGCCGCACCGTCAGTCAGGTCGCACTGAAAACCGTGGACGGCAAGACGGCGATGAGCGACGCGGAGGTTTACGCCGCCAATGTCAACAGCGTGGTGTCTATCAATGTCACCGGGACCAACAGCAACAACTTCTTCGGCCAGCCGGTACAAACGGCATCCTCCGGCTCCGGCTTCATTCTCACCACGGATGGCTATATTGTCACCAACTACCATGTGGTGGAGGACGCACAGACCGTGAAGGTCACCTTGTATAACGGCGATGAATACAACGCCCAGTATGTGGGCGGCGATGAGGACTACGACATCGCGGTCATCAAGATCGAGGCCTCCGGCCTGCAGGCCGTCACCCTGGGCGACAGTGAGAAGCTGAATGTGGGCGACCGGGTTCTGGCCATTGGCAACCCCCTGGGGGACCTGACGTTCTCCATGAGCGGCGGCATGGTCTCCAGCGTGAACCGCACCATCAACGTGGACGGCACGCCCTTCAATATGATCCAGACCGATACCTCCATCAACCCCGGCAACTCCGGCGGCCCGCTGCTGAACGGCTACGGTGAGGTGGTGGGTATCGTGTCCGCCAAATACTCCAGCTACGGCAGCTCCGGCGAGAGTGTGGAGGGCTTGGGCTTCGCTATCCCCATCAATGACGTCATCAGCATGATCCAGGACATCATGACCAACGGCTATGTGAGCAACAAGGCCTATCTGGGCGCCACCATCGGCACCCTGACCAGCGGCATGGCCCAGCAGTACCGCTATGATATCAGCCAGGGTGCCTTCGTATACTCTGTGGAGGACGGCAGTCCGGCGGCTGCGGCGGGCCTGCAGTTGGGCGACGTTATCACCGCCATCGACGGCACGGAGATCACCTCCCTGGAGGACCTGACCGCCGCCAAGAAGGGCTATGCGGCCGGCGATACCTCCACACTGACCGTCTACCGCCAGGGTGAGACCATCACTCTGGAGCTGACCTGGGGCGCCGTGTCTGCCGATCAGCAGTCCGCTGTGCAGGGCCAGACGGAGCAGGATCAGAACACCCAGAACGGCGGCGGGTACACCAATCCTTACGACCTCTTCGAGTACTTCTTCGGCTGATGGCGGGAGACTCCCGCAGCCAGAAATAACTCTGCGGCCCGGTGGCGGCTCTGCGGCAGATGCTGCGGAAGGGCAAAAAGCCGCCGGATGCGGCGGGCGGCGGAGATTTCAGATAGAACGAAAAGGGCGCACCGCGGAACCGCGGTGCGCCTTTCCAGTATGGAAGCGGCGTCCATCGAAATGGACGCCGCTTCCGCACTGAATAAAAATGAAGGGAGAGATGGAAAGCAGAATCATTTGGAGGCAGGCTCCTCCTCTTTAGCAGACTGCTTGTTTTTGTGGGCCTTGATGGAGCTGTTGATGCAGCCCAGCGCCAAGACAGCAACGATTGCGAGCATCACATAGCCGCCGACTTCCATGAGAGGACACCTCCTTCCCGATTCGGATTCGAGGATTTATTTACGAAAAGTTGTCATGAATATAAAAATATTAACGGATTCTTAACGACCTCTTAACGATATCTTAGCGCCAATGAGCCAAAAAAGCAAGCCCCTTTTCGGAAAAATTTTTTGCGCTTTCCGAAAGGGGCTCAGTCCAGAAAATATCCCAGGGAGGCAAAGACCTCAGACAGCCGCTGGGGGCCAGAATCTCGATCCTGCGGTAAGACTGGCGGAGGATGCCGGCCTCCCGAAACTGTTTGAGGATGCGGGTGACGGAGACACGGCTCATACCGGTGATGGCCGCGATCTGCTCGTGGGTGTACGGAATGGAGGGACCGGAGCTGGCGCAGCAGGTGTGCAGGAAATAGGCCACCCGCTTGTCATCCTCCAGAAAGTGGGAACAGCAGATATAGTCGGACAGCATGGTGATCCGCCGCACAAAATGGGCCATCAGGTCCTGGGGAGGATAGCCGTGCTCCTGCCACAGCTTCCAAAAGCGGTCTGCCGCCAGCAGATAGACCTCCGCCGGAGAGATGGCGGACACGCTGACCATGACCTTGGCGTGATACACCAGGGCGCTGCTGCCGAACAGATTGCCGGGTCCCAGGTAAAAGAGGGAGATCTCATCTCCGCTGGGACCGAGGCAGAAGGTGCGGAGCTGCCCCTTGACCAGAAAGCCTGCCTGTGCGGACAGCGCACCCTTTTCCAGCAGGACCTCGCCGCTGCGGTACTGGCGTCTGACGCCGTATTTGACAAAAAGCTCCCCCACGTGGGGGCTGATCTGGATGTCGCCGGACACGGGGCATCCCGCCTCCTTTCCTGAGAGGATTCCATATCAACATCAACAAAAATAGTAGCAGATTTTCTCCCATTCCACAAGATGCATTTGTATCACCTGTTACAATCTGGCCGCCGGCTCTCCCTTTACAATAAGCATATCCCGACTGAGCGGCTCGGTCAGAATGCCGCGCGGCGCGGATCAAAAAGGAGGAGCTGACAATGAAGGATACCATGTGCGGCCTTGTCAAGGAGGTCAACGCCCCGTCCGGCCTGGTCTATCACACTGACCTGTCGATCCCGGAGATCAATGACGATGAAGTCCTCATCAAGGTCCACTGCTCGGCCATCTGCGGCACGGATCTGCACATCATGGAATGGGACGAGTGGTCCCAGAAGCGGATCAAGGCCCCCGTTACCGTGGGCCATGAGACAGCCGGCGAGATCGTGGCGGTGGGAAAAAACGTCACGGAGCGCAAGGTGGGCGACCGGGTGTCCTGCGAGTCCCATATTCCCTGCGGCGAGTGCTATTTCTGCAAGAACGGGATGCCACACATCTGCAAGAACGTGAAGCTGTTCGGCTGCACCCAGAACGGAGCCTTCGCCGAATACGCCAAGATCCGCTGGGACTGCACGTTCCTGTTGGAGGATGACGTCACCGACGAGGCGGCCTGCATGTTCGAGCCCATGGGCGCTGGGATTCACGGCGTGGAGGCGGCGGAGGTCAACGGAAAGACCGTGCTGGTCAGCGGCTGCGGCCCCATCGGTCTGACAGCCATCAGCGCCAGCAAGACCTTCGGCGCTGTCAAGGTCATCGCCTGCGACCTGATCGATGAGAAGCTGGAGGTGGCCAAGAAGATGGGCGCCGACGCGGTGCTCAACAGCGCCAAGTGCGACCTGCCGGCGGAGGTCAGGACTCTGACCGGCGGCGTGGGCGTGGACGCGGCCATCGACATCACCGGCGCGGAGCCCGCCCTCAACAGCGCCCTCAAGTGCCTGCGGGCTGCGGGCCGTCTGGTGTGCGTGGGACTGCCCACCAAGCCCATCACCTTCCACGACATGACCGACGACCTGGTCTATCGGGAGGTCCAGCTGACCGGCGTCTCCGGACGGAAGATCTGGGAGACCTGGGAGGACTTCGCCAAGGTCATGAAGGGACCCTATTTCAAGCTGGATCAGGTCATCGGTGGCCGCTTCCCCATGAAGGACTTTGAGGCCGCTCTGGCGCAGATCCACAGCGGCGTGCCCGGCAAGATGATCCTGTATCCCTGATCCCGCCCCGCAGAACAGGCAGGAGGAGACTGTGCCCATTCTGCGGCGGACCCTGACCCGGCCCGGAGATGCTGAACGATCCTGAAACACCCCCGCCGCATCGCGGCGGGGGTGTTCTGCGTCAGTCCGGCAGATGGAAGATATCCTCCACAGGGGTTTTCAGCAGCCGGGCCAGCCGCATGGCCAGCCCCAGGGTGGGATCGTACTTGTTGTTCTCAATGGCGTTGATGGTTTGGCGGGTGACGCCCAGCTCCCGTGCCAGGTCCTCCTGCCGGAGCCCCGCCGCCTTCCGCAGCTCCCGAATCCGGTTTTCCATAGCTCACAGCCCCGCGCACCGCAGCAGCAGGCCGAAGGCCAGCAGGAAGACTACCAGCAGCGGGACATACAGCAGGAAGCTCCTGGCGCCGTCCCGGTCCCCGGCGCGCCATCTCCCCACCTGCAGGGCCAGAAAATACAGGAGATTCTGAAAGATCAACAGGTACATGGGCGCGGTGACGCGGCCGGTCTGGACGCAGTCCCAGATCCCCCATATAAACAGGGCCATCACCGTGAAGAACCAGGCCACCCGGATGGCGTTCAGGGAGAGGTGAAGTTCCATCTCATCCATGTTCCGAAAGAATTTCATAGAACTGCCTCCTTGCTTTGAATTGTCAAGTTCTTTTGACATTTTTAGAATAGTACGGCAGATGCGAAATGTCAATAGTGTTTTACATTTTTGCAAAGAGGATAGAAAAACGTCGGGGAACGCAGGCTGACCCTTGCACTTTTGGGCCTGAAATGGTACAATAATTGTCCGAAAATATCAGCAAGGGAGAGCGCTGCTTTTATGAAATTAGGAATCGTGGGTCTGCCCAATGTGGGCAAATCGACCCTGTTCAACGCCATCACCAACGCCGGCGCCGAGAGCGCCAACTATCCGTTCTGCACCATCGACCCCAACGTGGGCATGGTAGCGGTGCCGGACGAGCGGCTGGACAAGCTGGCGGAGATGTATCAGCCGGATAAGAAGACCCCGGCGGTCATCGAATTCGTGGACATCGCCGGACTGGTGAAGGGCGCCAGCAAGGGCGAGGGCCTGGGCAACAAGTTCCTGGCCAACATCCGGGAGACCGACGCCATCGTCCACGTGGTCCGCTGCTTTGACGACGAGAACGTCATTCACGTGGAGGGCAGCACGGACCCCAGGCGGGACATCGACATCATCAACATGGAGCTGGTGATGGCGGACCTGGAGATGGTCCAGCGCCGGGTGGAGAAGGCCACGAAAGCCCTGAAGGGCGACAAGAAGTTCCAGCATGAGGTGGACGTGTTCACCGCACTGCAGAAGCATCTGGACGGGGGCAATCTGGCCCGGACCTTTGCCTGTGACGAGGACGACGCGGCCCTGATCGCCACCTCCGACCTGCTGACCCTGAAGCCTGTGATCTACGCCGCCAACACCGACGAGGCGGGCTTCGCCGATCTGGAGCATAACCAGTACTACCAGCAGGTGAAGGCCATTGCCGACGCGGAGGACAGCCAGGTGCTGCCCATCTGCGCCAAGATGGAGCAGGACATCGCCGAGCTGGAGGGCGAGGAGAAGCTGATGTTTCTGGAGGAGCTGGGAGTGGAGGAGTCCGGCCTGGACCGGCTCATCAAGTGCTCCTACGCTCTGCTGGGCCTGATCTCCTTCCTGACCTACGGCAAGGACGAGTGCCGGGCCTGGACCATCAAGAAGGGCACCAAGGCCCCCCAAGCCGCCGGCAAGATCCACTCCGACATCGAGCGGGGCTTCATCCGGGCGGAGGTCATCGCATACGATGACATGATCGCCTGCGGCAGCGTCAACGCCGCCAAGGAGAAAGGGCTGCTCCGCAGCGAGGGCAAGGAGTATGTGGTTCAGGACGGAGACATGGTCTACTTCCGGTTCAACGTATGATGACGGAGGCGGAGAGACTGGCGGCCTATGACCGCATGTACGCCGACCTGCTGAAGGAACGGGACAAGGTCCTGGCGGACATGGACAAGCTCCGCGCCGCGGGAAGGAATCGGGGAACCACCTACCAGCAGCTGTTGGCCCAGAAGCTGACGGTTCAGAACCTGATCGGCCGGTTTGAGATCTACGGAATCAAAGAAGTGTGAGGGACAGGCAGGCGCAAATGCGCCTGCCTGTTTTGCCTGCGGAGAGGGATCTCCTGACGGCAGGCCGGTCCCATGGGCAAAAGGGACCGGGCGTCTGGCAGGACAGCATTCCATATAGCGGGCGGCCGTCCGCTGTCCGGCAGAAAAATTCCCAGGGGGAAACATTTCGGCCCGCCCCGGCGTATATAGGTTGAAAGCGCTTTTCAAACGAGAGAAAGGAGGCATTGCATGGAAGAGGCTGAAATCCTGCTGCGCAATGCCATGGAACACCACGGTGCCGCCGTCTACCGGCTGGCCCTGTGCCGGATGCAGAGCGTCCAGGACGCAGAGGACGTGTACCAGGACGTGTTTCTCCGGCTGCTGGGCCAGGAGGCATCTGCCTGGGACGGGGAGCATCTGCGGGCCTGGCTGCTGCGGTGCACGGTGAACCGGTGCCATGACCTGCACCGCTTCCGCCTGCGGCGTCCGGTGCTGGCGCTGGCGGACCTGCCGGAGACGGCCGCGGAAGCGGACAGCGGCGCCGCAGAGCTGTGGGACGCAGTGGCCCACCTGCCGGAAAAGCTGCGCGTCCCCATCCACCTGTATTATGCCGAGGGATATTCCACGGAGGAGATCGCCGGGCTGCTGGACATTCCGGCGGCCACAGTCCGCACCCGGCTCCGCCGGGCCCGAAAAAGACTCAAAGACCTGCTGGGAGGAGACGACCATGAAGAAGAACGACTATCAGAATTTGATGGAGCATATCCAGCCCCCGCCGGGCTGAATGACCGGGTGCTGTCCGCCGCCCGGCAGACGGCGGGAGCGCAGAAGGAGACGACCGGCCCCAAACATCTGGCGCCCGGAAAGCGGCGCCCGGTGCTCCGGGCGGCAGTATGCGCCGCCTGTGCACTGGCGCTGGTGGTAGGTTCTGTAACGCTGGGGCCCATTGGCGGCGGAGAGCCCGGAGAGAGCGGCGCGCCGGTAACAGCCCTGCCCAGCTTCTCCTTCGGCCTGACGGCTTATGCCGCTGACACGGGGGAGCGTTACGAGGCGAACGCCAACGGGGGGCTGGCCTTCAGCACAGCCGGTCAAGTCTCCTGGTCTGCCGAGGGCGGCCACTACACCGGCTGTCTGTTCCAGGTGACCGGGGAGAACATTCGAACCATTTCCCTTGCCATTGACCGAGAGGCGCTGTACCGCAGCAGAACTCTGACCAACCTCTCCAGAGAAGAGGTGCAGAACTATCTCGATGCCGAGGCCAACGGCACGGAGTACCGGCTTTCCAGCGGCGAAGGAGTGATCCATGCCGTTTATGGCGAGGAGGAAGAGGGGCCCCTGACCATGGAGGTGGTGACGGATCTGGGCGCTGCCGTCACGGAGGGCTATGACCCGGAGGTGCGCTATGGATTCCTGATTCCGGACACCGGCGATATCGACTGGGACAGGGATCCCCGGGTGGCGAATCAGGAGAGCATCGACCGGATGGACGGCGCTCGGCTGACGGTGACGGTGACCTTCACTGACGGTTCGGAGCAGACCAAGACCTACACGCTGTCCACAGGGCGGCTGAAGGTGGAATATGACGCAAACAGCCCCGGCGGGATCCTCCTGCCCCAGCTGGCCGGTGATGAAGACCCGTGGCTCTACGGCGTCTATGCGGTGGATGAGACGGCCAGCCGTTTCCTCCAGTGGCCGGTGCAGGGAGCCAACACCATCAGCCTCTCCAACCCCTATGGTACCCCCGGTGGCAGCCGGGCGGCAAGACCTGTGAAACTCACACCGGAATCGACATTGCCGCGCCGGAGGGCGAGGCAGTCCTGGCCGCAGCGGGCGGCACTGTGGTGGAGTCCGGCTATGACGTGGAGCGAGGCAATTATGTGGTGATCGACCACGGGGACGGCCTTTCTACCCTATATGGCCAGTGCCGGGACTTTACGGTGGAGGAGGGCGACACCGTCCGGGCCGGGGAGATGATCGGTGCCGTGGGGAAGACCGGCATGGCAACAGGGGCCCATCTCCACTTTGAGGTCCGCCAGGACGGAGAGCCCCAGAACCCGGTGGCCTATTTTGACAGCGACGTGCGGGACACCCTCCGCATGGGCTGACCGGTCCTCTGTGAAAAGAACAGTGAGCGCGGCGCGGAATTTGTTCCGCGCCGCGCTCGTTTTCGGCTGGGGTCAGGCCCGGGGCCTGCGGGCAGCCCGTCGGGCCTCCGCTTTTTTCTCCAGGTTGGAGACCACCAGGGCGCAGGCAGCGTCGCCCGTGATGTTCACCGTGGTGCGGCCCATGTCGAAGATGCGGTCCACGCCGATGACCAGGCCGATGCCTGCCACCGGCAGATTCACGCTCTCCAGCACCATGGTCAGCATCACCACGCCGGAGCCGGGGACACCCGCGGTTCCGATGGAGGCCAGGGTGGCGGTGAGCACAATGGTGATCATTTGGCCCAGGGTCAGGTCCACTCCGTAGCAGGTGGCGATGAACACGGCGCACACGCCCTGGTAGATGGCGGTGCCGTCCATGTTGATGGTGGCGCCCAGGGGCAGGACGAAGCTGGCGATGTCCCGCCGGGCGCCCAGCCGCTCCGTGCACTCCAGGTTCAAAGGCAGGGTGCCCACGGAGGAGGCAGAGGAGAACGCCATGGCCATGGCCGGGAACATCCCCTTGAAGAAGGCCAGCGGACTCACGCCGCCCAGGGCCTTTACCGTGGCAGAGTAGACGATGACGGCGTGGAGGAAGTACCCGATATAGGCGCACAGCAGCACCAGGCCCAGATTGCCCAGGATCTGGGGACCGTTTTCCGCCACCACCGGCAGGATCAGGCAGAACACGCCGATGGGGGAGAGGCGCAGGATGATGTCCATGACCTTCATGCAGACCTCTGTAAGGCTGTCGACCAGCGCCGCTGCGGGCCGTCCCTTCTCTCCGGCGGCCAGGATGCCGAAGCCGAACAGCAGCGCCGCCACGATCACCTGCAGCATGGAGGCGTTGGCAAAGGGGGCGATGATGTTGGAGGGGAAGATGTCCACCAGCGTGTCCATGAAGCTGGCGGTCTCACCGGGCTCAAAGGTGACACCGGTGGGGTCGATGACCGTGAAGAAGCCCTTGAACAGGTTGGCCAGGAACATGGCCAGCACGATGGCCCCGGCAGTGGTGCAGGTATAATACACCAGCGTTTTGACGCCGATGGAACCCACCTTGCGGATATCGCTCATGGAGATGATGCCGGAGAGAATGGAGAAAAAGACGATGGGCACCACCACGAACTTCAGCAGGTTCAGGAAAATGGTGCCGAAGGGCTTGATATAGCTGACGGCAAAGGTGGGATTTCCCGTGAAGGCCATGCCGACCGCGATGCCTAGCCCCAGCGCCAGAAAGATTTGGAGGGAGAGAGGAATTTTTTTCTGCTTCATATACGCGCTCCTTTGCTTGGTGAACTGTTGTGCAGGGCCATTCGGCGGAAAGACCGCCCGAAATGGCCGAAAACTAATCTAGTATATCAAAAAAACTGGGACAGCACAACCCTCTTTTGCAACAGAGTGCCCATTTCCGCTGCTTAGAAACCTGATTTCAATTTCTGTTTATTTTGTCAGGAAGGCGGAGGGTATAGATACGATCCCGGCATGGATGGCAGAGATGGAGAAGAGAACCTGGCATCTCCACTGGGCGGCGTGGGAAAAGCGGCGGATCCGGGCTCGAACATTGACGGCCTGTAAAAGAGTCCCCCGGACAGAAAACGACCTCTCCCGATCCGGAGAGGCCGTTTGTTCAGTCATGGGCGTGAGGCAGGTTCCAGCGGAAGTGGGCGGAGAGGATGCGGACGGCGACCACAAGCGCACTGCCGCAGAGCATGGCGGCCATCTCTCCCGCCAGGGGCCAGAGGACCACGCAGGCCAGCGCCCCGGCCAGGGAGGCGGAGGCATAGACATGCTTGACGAAAATGTAGGGCGTGTCCCCGGCCAGCACGTCCCGCAGCACGCCGCCGCCCACGCCGGTAACCACGCCCACAAACACCAGCAGGAACAGGGTGGGGCGGGCCGCGTGTTCATAGGCAATGCGGATGCCCGCCACAGTGAAAATGCCAAGGCCCGCGGAGTCCATAATCAGCAGCACCAAGTCGTAGAGCCGCTGGTCCCACATGAGGAGCCGCCGGATGCGGGGCAGAAACAGCACCAGGGAGGTCAGCAGGGCCACCACGGCGTAGATGGGATCCTGGAAGGTGCCCGGCGGCGTGATGCCCAAGAGCAGGTCCCGGATGACGCCGCCGCCCACCGCGGTGGTGAGGCCCAGAATGCAGACGCCGAAAACGTCCATGTTCTTTTTCAGGCCGGTGATGGCGCCGGAGGCGGCAAAAGCGAGCGTCCCAACCAGCTCCAGGATCAGAAACAGCTGTTCCATGGCCGTCACCGGGCGTCCTGCCGGACCATCTCCATAAAGGCGGAGGCCGCGGCGGTGGGCGTCACGTCCCGCAGGGTGCACATGTCCACGCTGCGGGCAGGAATGGTGAAGTCGGTTTTCAGCAGGCGGATGTCCCCGCTGTCCAGGGCCTTCTGCACAAACTCCAGCGTCACACCGGCCACCCCCAGGCCGATCCGGGCCAGGGATACCAGAAGGCTCCGGGAGGAGAGCTCGATTTCCGGCGTCAGGGTGATGCCGCTTTGCAGAAAGTACTGCTCCAGAAACACCCGGCTGCTGGCCTTGCGCTCCAGCAGGATCAGGGGGAACTCCGCGATCTCCTGCCGGGTATACACGTGGTCGAAGTCACAGTCGTAGCCGCTGCCCGCCACAAAGACGGAGTGGGTGGCGAAGCAGGACCAGGTATGCAGCGCGGCGGGGTCCGTGGGGGAGGAGGCGAAGGCGATGTCCACAGCGCCGGATTTCAGCATGCTCAGCACCTTGGCGCTGCGGCCGCTGACAATCTTCAGCCGGATGCCCGGGTGCTGGCGGTGGAAGGCCTCCAAATATGGCGTCAGGAAAAAGCTGGTGACAGTGTCGCTGGCGCCGATAGTCAGGGTGCCCAGCAACAGCTGCTGGGCCTGGGACAGCTTGTCCTCCCCTGTGGCCAGCAGGCCCAGGGCGCTGCGGACATACTGGTAGAGCATCTGCCCCTCCCAGGTGAGGGAGACGCCCCGGGGACTGCGGGCGAACAGGCGGGCCTGGAGCGCCGTCTCCAGCTGCTTGATAGACTGGCTCACCGCCGACTGGGAGATGTAGAGGTTTTTTGCCGCCAGGGAGATGTTGCCCGTCTCCGCCACCTCTTTGAACACTCGGTACAGCTCCAGCTTGACCGCCATGGATCATCCCTCCAGCAATCAGAATTTCTTATAGTGTCCGGAATCATTATAAGGGATGACTGGAGGAAACGCAACGGCGGCGGAAAAATTTTCGGTTTTTCTTTGCAAGCGGGATGGTTTTTGGTATACTAACACATTAGATTGTAAAGACGGGAGGCGCGCTATGCTGTATCACATTCTGGCAGTGGGCGACGTGGTGATGGAGCCCGGCCTCCGCCATCTGGAGCGGCACCTGCGTCCCCTCCAGAAGTGGAAGGCCATCGACTTCACGGTGGTGAACGGCGAGAATGCCGCCGGAGTGGGGCTGACCCGCGACCAGGCGGAGCGGATCTACGACGCCGGTGCCGACGTGGTGACCTTGGGGAACCACGCCTTCGGCAAGAGCCAGATTGCGGATTTCCTGGAGGACGCGCCCTGGCTGCTGCGGCCCGCCAACTACACCGGCCGGGCCCCGGGTCGGGGCTGCGGTGTTTACGACCTGGGCGGCGTCCGGATCCGGGTGCTGAACCTGATCGGCCGGTGCGACCTGGCCTGGGGGGCGGACAACCCCTTCACGGCGGCGGACCGGCTGCTGGAGAGAGACGCGGCGGACTTCACCCTGGTGGACTTCCACGCGGAGGCAACCAGTGAGAAACTGGCCATGGGCTACTATCTGGACGGGCGGGTGTCCGCCCTGTGGGGGACCCATACCCACGTGCCCACCGCTGACGAGCGGGTGTGTCCCAGGGGCACGGGCTATATTACGGATTTGGGAATGACCGGGTCCATCGAGTCGGTGCTGGGCATCGACCCCCGGCAGTCCGTGGAGGGATTCCTGGGCGGCCTGCCGGGCCGCTACCGGGCGCCGGAGGGACCCGCCAAGCTCCAGGGGGCCATCTTCACGCTGGACAGCGCCACCGGACTGTGCACCGCCGTGGAGCGGATCGACGTACGGTGACCGGGACGATTTCAAACCGGCTGGTTAAAATTTCAGATAGAGAGGAACGAACCATCATGTCCATTGAAAAAGTCAGAGCACATTTCAAGCCCCTCGGCATCGAAGAGCGAATCCGGGAGTTCGATGTCTCCTCCGCCACGGTGGAGCTGGCGGCGGTGGCCGTGGGTGTGGAGGGCGCCCGCATTGCCAAGAGCCTCAGCTTCAAGGTGGAGGACAAGCCCATCATCATTGTGGTGGCGGGGGACGCCAAGGTGGACAACAGCCGCTACAAGGCCCAGTTCCACACCAAGGCCAAAATGCTGACCCATGAGGAGGCCCACGAGCTGATCGGCCACGACGTGGGCGGCGTGTGCCCCTTTGCCCTGCCGGAGGATGTGAAGGTGTACCTGGATGTGTCCATGAAGCGGTTCGAGACGGTGTTCCCCGCCGCAGGCAGCAGCAACAGCGCCGTGGAGATGACCTGCGACGAGCTGGAGCGGTACGCCTCCAACTTTGCCGCGTGGGTGGATGTGTGCAAGGGCTGGCGGCCCGAGGAGCAGGGATGATCCGGTTTCTGCACGGCGCGGACTTCCACCTGGACAGCGCCTTTGGCGCCCTGCCGCCCGGACAGGCGGCGGCCCGCCGCCGGGAGAGCCGGGAGCTGGCTCTCCGTCTGGCGGACTACGTGAAGGAACACGGCATCGATCTGGTGCTGCTGGCGGGGGATCTGTTCGACAGCGCCAGCCCCTTCCGGGAGACGGGGGAACAGCTGGCCGCCGCTCTGGGACAGATGCGGGCCAGGGTGTTCATCTCCCCCGGCAACCACGACTGGTACGGACCCGGCAGTCCCTGGGAGACGGTGGACTGGCCGGAGAATGTGTACGTATTCAAAGAGAACAGGCTCACGGCCGTGGAGGTGCCGGAGCGGAACTTGGTGATCCACGGGGCGGCATTCTCCGGCCCGGAACAGCCGGAGAGCCTGCTGGCGGGTTTCACCGCCCCGGCAGACGGAAAGTGTCACATCGGCCTGCTCCATGGGGAGCTGGACGGGGCGGAGGCGCGGTACGGCCCCATCCGCCGGGAAGAGGCGGCGGCCAGCGGCCTCTGCTATCTGGCACTGGGCCACGTCCACAAGCGGACGGCGCCCCTGACACTGGGGCGGACGGTCTGCGCCTGGCCCGGCTGTCCGGAGGGCCGGGGGTTCGACGAGCTGGGGGAGAAAGGTTTTTACGAGGGGACGATCTCCGACGGCGGAGAGGTCTCCCTGACCTTTGTGCCCTTTGCCCGGCACCGGTATGAGGTTTTAGAGGTGGACGTCACCGGAAAAGAGCCCCGGGCCGCCGTGGAGGCAGCTCTGCCGCCGGAGACGGCCGGGGACCTGTACCGCATCCTCCTCACCGGCGAGACCGGAGAGGGCGGCGCTGGCGCCGCGGCCATCCAGGAGGCGCTGGCGGACCGGTTTTACGCCCTGGAGGTCCGGGACCGCACCCGTATGGCGGAGGACCTGTGGCGGCGGGCGGAGGAGGACTCCCTCCGGGGCCTGTTTCTCCGGGAGCTGCGCCAGCGGCGGAAGCAGGCGGAGACGGAAGCGGAACGGGCGGAGATCGACCTGGCGGCCCGGTTCGGCCTGGCGGCGCTGGACCACCGGGATCTGGGGTGAGCGGAGGAGCGGATGAAATGAATGAGATGAAGAAGATTCTGCTGATCGGCACTGGCGGCACCATCGCCTCGGACGTGACGGACAGCGGCCTTGCGCCGGAGCTGACCACGGAGCAGCTGCTCTCCCATATTCCCGGGATCTCGGACATCTGCGGCGTGGACTGCCTCCAGCTGCTGAACCTGGACAGCACCAACATGACCCCGGCTCACTGGCTGGAGATCGCCGCCTGTATCCGGGACCACTACGGCTGCTATGACGGCTTTGTTATCACCCACGGCACGGACACCATGGCGTATACGGCGGCGGCCCTGAGCTATCTGATCCAGGGTAGTCCTAAGCCTATTGTGCTGACCGGCGCCCAGAGACCCATCGGATTTGATTCCACGGATTCCAAGACAAATCTGGCGGACGCCTTCCGCTGCGCGGCGGAGGACCTGCCGGGGGTCTCTATCGTGTTCAACAGCCGGGTGATCCTGGGGACCCGGGCCAAGAAGACCCGCTCCAAGAGCTTCCAGGCCTTTTCCAGCATCAATCACCCGGAGCTGGGCGTCCTGCGGGACGGCGTGCTGCTGCGGTACATCCGCCAGGACTGCCGGGAGGCCCCGGTGTTTTACGACCGCCTGGACCCGCGGGTGGCCCTGCTGAAGCTGGTGCCCGGCACCGGGCGGGATGCGGCGGACTTCCTGCTGGAGCGGAACGACGCCCTGATTATCGAGAGCTTCGGCGTGGGCGGCCTGCCGGAGGCGGGCGGCTTTTACGACTGCGTCCGCCGCTGGATGGAGGCGGGGCGGGTCGTCGTTCTCACCACCCAGGTGGAGAATGAGGGCAGCGACCTGGGGGTGTATCACGTGGGCTACCGCCTCAAAAGCGATCTGGGGGTGCTGGAGGCCTACGACATGACCACGGAGGCCGTGGTGGCCAAGCTCATGTGGATCCTGGGGCAGACCCGGCGGCGGGAGGAAGTGGAGCGGCTGTTCTACACACCGGTGGCCCGGGACATCCTCTGGCCCGGCCTGTAAAGACAGAGGGAACCGACGTCCGGAAAAAGGCAGGTTCCCCCACTTGACAAGGAAAAAGGCCCGTGATATATTTATTTTTACTGAAAAAAGCATTGAAAAGGACGCTGTCCGGGACTCGACAGCAGAGAGGGACCGCCGCTGGCTGAAAGCGGACCCCGCCAGAGCCCGGAACACAGCCACCGCCTTGGAGCCGCCCACCGATATGTAGGCTGGGACGGGACCTCCCGTTATAGAGGACACGAGCGGCATCCCTCCGGGGATGCAAGCAGGGTGGAACCGTGGAATACGATTTTGTATCCCACCCCTGATTTTTCAGGGGTGGGATTTTTGTTTTCTGCCCCTTGAACAAAAGGAGGATCAACCATGTCTGAAGAAGTGAAGAACAACGAGTTTACCTTTGAGAATCCGGCGTACCGCCAGACCTACTGGCACACCTGCTCCCACGTGATGGCCCAGGCCGTGAAGCGCCTGTGGCCGGAGGTGAAGCTGGCCATCGGCCCCTCCATCGACGAGGGCTGGTACTACGACCTGGACGCCCCCTTCGCCTTCACGCCGGAGCACCTGGAGAAGATCGAGGCAGAGATGCGGAAGATCTGCAAGGAGAAGCTGAAGCTGGAGCGGTTCGAACTGCCCCGGGAGGAGGCTTTGAAGTTCATGGAGGAGAAGGCAGAGCCCTACAAGGTGGAGCTTATCAACGACCTGCCCGCAGACGCCCATATCTCCTTCTACAAGCAGGGCGAGTTCACGGATCTCTGCGCCGGCCCCCATCTGGACTCCACCGGCCGCATCAAGGGCAACGCCCTCAAGCTCACCGCTTGCAACGCCGCCTACTGGCGGGGTGATTCCAACCGGGAGACCCTCCAGCGGATTTACGGCATCGCCTTCCCGAAGAAGGACGAGCTGGATGCCTACCTCCAGCGGATCGAAGAGGCTAAGAAGCGGGACCACCGGAAGCTGGGCCGGGAGCTGGGCCTGTTCATGCTGCGGGACGAGGGGCCTGGCTTCCCCTTCTTCCTGCCCAAGGGCATGACCTTGAAAAACACCCTGCTGGATTACTGGCGCCAGGTCCACAAGAAGTACGGCTATGTGGAGATCTCCACCCCCATCATCCTCAACCGTCAGCTGTGGGAGCGTTCCGGCCACTGGGACCACTATAAGCAGAACATGTACACCACTGTTATCGACGAAGAGGATTACGCCATCAAGCCCATGAACTGCCCCGGCGGCATGCTGGTCTACGCCAGCGAGCCTCACTCCTACCGGGAGCTGCCCCTGCGGGTGGGCGAGCTGGGCCTGGTACACCGGCACGAGCTGTCCGGTGCGCTCCACGGCCTGTTCCGGGTCCGCTGCTTCACCCAGGACGACGCCCACATCTTCATGACCCCGGACCAGATGAAGGACGTGATCCAGGAGACGGTCCGCCTGTTCGACGAAGTGTACTCCACCTTCGGCCTCAGCTACACCATTGAACTCAGCACCATGCCGGAGGATCACATCGGCACTGTGGAGGAGTGGGAGCATAACCAGGACATCCTGAAAAACGCTATCACCGACATGGGCAAGACCTTCGAGGTCAACGAGGGCGACGGCGCTTTCTATGGCCCCAAGCTGGACTTCCATCTGGCCGATTCCCTGGGCCGCACTTGGCAGTGCGGCACCATCCAGCTGGACAGCCAGCTGCCGGAGCGGTTTGAACTGGAGTACACCGGAGAGGACGGCCAGAAGCACCGCCCCGTCATGGTCCATCGGGTGGTTCTGGGCAGCGTGGAGCGGTTCATCGGCGTCATCACCGAGCACTTTGCCGGCGCGTTCCCGGTGTGGCTGAACCCGGTGCAGGTGAAGGTCCTGCCCATTACAGACCGCGCCCTGGAATACGCCGATCAGATCGCAAAGCAGCTGGATGCCGCCGGCTTCCGGGTGGAGGTGGACGGCCGCAACGAGAAGATCGGCAAGAAGATCCGGGAGGCCACCCTGGAGAAGATCCCCTATATGCTGGTAGTGGGCGACCGGGATATGGAAAACCAGACCGTCTCCGTCCGCCTGCGGACCGGTGAGGATCTGGGCGCCATGTCCGTGGCGGATTTTGCCGCCCGGCTGAAGCAGGACGTGGACACCAAGGCCATCTGGTAAAAATGCGTTCCCCTCACAGCGGCCCGGGGCCGAACCCGGACCGCTGTGTCCGATTCCGCAACGGGCGCTCCCGCATCCGGGCAGCGGAAAGATGGCGGGCATTTTCGGTGGTTCTGCACATTGCCGGGACCGCCCGGACGGTATACAATAGAAAAAACATCCGGCACTTTTTGCAGAGGAGGCGGCTATGAGTCAGGAGATTCACTATTTGGAGACCGGATCCCAGGACCCTTTTTACAATCTGGCGTTTGAAGAGACGGTACTCCGCAGCCGGCGGTCGGGGGAGTATCTGCTCCTGTGGCAGAACGACAACACCATCGTCATCGGGCAGAACCAGAACGCCGAGGGTGAGATCAACCGGGCCTTTGTGGAGGCCCATCAAATCCATGTGGTGCGCCGCACCACCGGCGGCGGCGCCGTGTACCATGATCTGGGCAACCTGAACTACTCCTTCATCACCGACGTGGGAGACGCGGAGCGGCTGACCATGGAGCGGTTCACCCGTCCCATTGTGGAGGCCTTGCAGGGATTGGGCCTGCAGGCGGAGGCCTCCGGCCGCAATGACATCCTGGTGGAGGGGCGGAAGGTGTCCGGCACAGCCCAGCGGCTGCTCCGCGGGCGCTTCCTGTATCATGGGACACTGCTGTTCGACGCCAACCCCGGCATGGTGTCCGGGGCGCTGAATGTGGACCCGGCAAAGTTCGAGTCCAAGAGTGCAAAATCCGTGCGCAGTCGGATCGGCAACATCCGGGAGTTCCTGAAGACGGATATGGATATGCCCGCCTTCTGGAGTTATCTGAAGAAAACATTGGCCGGCAGCGGTCTGGTGGAGGATCACCTGACAGATGAGGAACTGGCTGCTGTGGATGAGCTGAAGCGCACCAAGTACGACACCTGGGAGTGGAACTTCGGCCGTTCCCCAAGTACAACCTGCGGAACAAGCGCCGCTGGGACGGCGGCACCCTGGAGCCCTGTGTGGAGGTGGACCAGGGGATCATCCGCCAGATCGTGTTCTACGGAGATTTTCTGGCTGTCAGCCCCATGGACGAGGTGACCGGCGCCCTGATGGGCACGCCATTCCGGCGGGAGGACGTGGGGGCGGTGCTGGACCGCTTCCCCCTTCGGGACTATTTCGGAACCATCACCCGGGACCAGGTGCTGGATACAATATTTTATGTGGACTGAGACAGCGTCCGCAGAATCAAAAAGAGAGACGCGCCCGGCGCGTCTCTCTTTTTGATTCTGTCAGGTCAGGATTTCCCGCTGGAACGGCTCCAGCAGCAGCCGGACATCCGGCACCCCCTGGAGCTGGCCCGCACCCTTGACGGCGGCATCCCGATATCCCCAGCGGTCATCGTGGGAGAAGGGGAGATGGTATACCACCAGATGCTCCGGCCGGATGGCCTGTTCGATGAAGTGACGGCCCTTCCGAAGAGTCACCCAAGGGAAGTTCAAAAGGGCCAGATCAATGGGGCGGTTGCCGATGAAATCCCGCAGCTGCGGGTCCGCCACGGCGCAGTCTCCGGCGATCAGGACCCGGAAACCGTCATATTCCAGGATACAGCCGTAGTGGGGGACCTCCCGGTACTGTGCACCCTCGTGAGTCAGGCGCATGAAGTCCATGTGCAGCCCCTCCAGGGTGAGATGGCTGCTGGGACCGGCCAGCACCAGCTGGCGGTCAAACTCCTGCTCCGGCAGCACCAGGGCCACCTGCGGATTTTGGGCAATCACCTGCTCTGTCAGGGCGCGGGAGTAATGGTCCGGATGGCAGTGGGTGAAAAAGAGCAGATCCGGGCTGGCGAAGTCCGGATGAGCCTGAAGAATGTTCCAGCGCTCAGGGGTGACAGTGGAGAACCCCACAACCCGATGGTCGTGGAGCGCGTCGGACCAGACCCGCATGGCACCCAGATGCAGGGCGACCCCGGCGTTGACGCTGAGTGTGATTTGGCAATGGGACATGATGTCGCTCCTTGTGTGTACAGGATTTTTACTTGCGGGACAAACGTCTTTCAGAATAAAATTTCAAAATGCCATGATTTGCGTAAGGCTTGCGTAAGAATCGGCGCTTTGCGGTTTTATGGTTGATTATACCATACTTTTTCCGAAAAATCAGCAAAAAGTCCAAAAATAATTTATTTTTCTGTTAAAATTGCCATATTTTTGCTGTTTGTACAAAATTGGCAAAGAGCCACAGAACAAAAATGGGCAAAATGACAAATTTCCGATTGCTGATTGATATTGAATTGGCAAAGTGATATACTTGTCTCCGTTAACAGAAATTTAATATGTATTTCTGTGAAACAGGCGGCTTTGCGGCAGTTTATTCATACGGCATGATAGACAGGCAACTATTCATGCGCAGGAGACGTATAAATATTCTGTTAAGACGGGGCGCCACACTAACTGAAGGGATTGATCGAATGAAAACCTACAAGACGATCATGAACGGGCTCACCAAAGTCGAGGAATTCGTGCTCTGCGTGATTACCGTCGTGGTTACAGCGATCACGTTTATCAACGTGCTCTCTCGGTATGTTTTCCACTCCAACTTCGCGTGGTCCGAGGAGCTGGTCATCAACGTGTTCATCCTGATGATCATGCTGGGCTGCGCCCTAGCTACCAGAGACGGCAGCATGATTACGCTGTCCCTGATCTTCGACAATGTGGGCGTCGGGGGTAAAAAGATTCTGACCGTGATTGACACGGTCGTGAACCTGATCTTTTACGCCATCCTGATCTACACCGGCTTTAACAAGGTGTTCGATCAGATCAGCACCGGCAAAGAGACCTTCTCTCTGGGCTGGCCCGAATGGGTGTTTACCATCCTGCTGCCCATCGGCTCCATCTTCCTGGTGCTCCATGCGATCGAGTATCTGGTCGACGTGATGAGCAACAAGGCCGCCTGTGTGAAGCCGGCTGAGACAGAGGGAGGCAAAGAGACTGTATGATTAACTTGATCCTGTTCGGCAGCTTCTTCGTGATGCTGCTGCTGAATATCCCCATTGCCGTCAGCCTGGGTATGTCTTCCATTTTCGCCCTGCTCTTCAGCAGTTCCCCCTGACGGTCGTCCCTACCAACGTGTACAGCGGCATGGCAAAGTTCCTGCTGCTGGCTATTCCGTTCTTTGTTCTGTCCGGCAACATCATGGCCAAGGCGGGCATCTCCAGCCGTCTGGTGGCGTTTGCTGATGACTGCGTCGGCCATCGGCGCGGCGGCATCGCCATCGTGGCTGTTATCGTGGCCTGCTTCTTCGGCGCCATCTCCGGCTCCGGTCCCGCCACCGTGGCGGCTCTGGGCATTATCCTGATTCCCGCCATGATCAACCGCGGCGGCTTCTCCGCCCCCTTCGCCTCTTCCCTGATGGCCAGCGCCTCCTCCATCGCCATCGTCATTCCGCCCTCCATCGCATTCGTGGTGTACGCCTCCATCACCGGCGTCTCCGTGGGCGATATGTTCATGGGCGGCTGGATTCCCGGCATCATGATGGGCCTGTCCCTGGTGATCATCATCATGATCGAGTGCCGCAAGAAGGGCATCCAGGCATCCAAGGCAAAGTCCTCCTGGGGCCAGCGCTGGAAGTCCTTCCGTGAGGCCTTCTGGGGCTTCCTGATGCCCGTCATCATCATCGGCGGCATCTACGGCGGCGTTTTCACCCCCACCGAGGCGGCTGCCGTCTCCGTGGTATACGGTCTGGTGGTCGGCGTCTTCATCTATCGTGAGGTCAAGATGAAGGATATGATCGATATCCTGGTCGACTCCGGCAAGACCACCGGCGGCATCATGCTGATCATCGGCGCGGCCACCCTGTTCTCCTATGTGTGCACGGTGTTCGGCATTGCGCAGGCGGCCCAGGCTCTGCTGCTGGAGATCTCCGGCAACAAGTACATCTTCCTGCTGATCGTCAACGTGATCTTCCTGATTGCAGGCTGCTTCGTGGACGCCAACTCCGCCATGTACATCTTTATCCCCATCATGTACCCCGTAGCCACCCAGCTGGGCATCGACCCCGTCCACTTCGGCGTGATCGCCACAGTGAACCTGGCTATCGGCCAGGTGACTCCTCCCGTGGGTGTCAACCTGTTCGTCGCCATCGGTGTGTCCGAGAAGCTTCAGGGCCTGCGGGACAAGACCAAGGTCACCATTGTCTCTATGTCCAAGGCTGTGTGGCCCCAGATTGTGGCATGCATTATTGCGCTGCTGCTCATCACCTATGTGCCCTGGTTCTCTACCGTGCTCTTGTTCGGCAAATAAGCATCTCCTGACTTGGCTGTAACCGCGCTTTGCGGTTTCAGATAATACCTGCTACAACTATTTTAAGGAGGCAAAACAATGAAAAAGTTTCTTGCACTGCTCCTGGCGCTCAC
Source organism: Dysosmobacter welbionis (assembly GCF_005121165.3). Lineage (NCBI taxonomy): Bacteria > Bacillati > Bacillota > Clostridia > Eubacteriales > Oscillospiraceae > Dysosmobacter > Dysosmobacter welbionis. The sequence goes on from NZ_CP034413.3 coordinate 2,588,603, forward strand.
CATGGCTCTGGCCCTGGTGGCCTGCGGCGGTGGCGATGACGCTGCCAGCGATACCACTGCCGACAGCGGCGATGATGCTGCCGCTTCCACTGGCGAGTTCGAGGAAATGACCTGGAAGTTCGCCTGCTCCGCCACGGAGACCTCTCCCTGGGTGGACGGCGCCAAGGAGTTCGCCCGGATCGTGGGCGAGAAGACCGGCGGTGCCATCACCGTTCAGTACTATCCCGCTGACCAGCTGACCGCCGGCAACCAGACCGACGGCATCCAGGCCCTGATGGACGGTACCACCGAGTTGTCCATGCACTCCAACCTGATCTGGTCCTCCTTCGACCAGCGGTTCAACGTGGTCTCCCTGCCCTTCCTGTTCAGCAGCACGGAAGAGGCTGACGCGGCCCTGGACGGCGCCGGCGGCGAGGCTCTGGGCGAGATTCTGGAGAGCACCTACAACGTGCACCTGCTGGGCATTGCGGAGAACGGCTTCCGCCACATCACCAACAGCAAGCACGCCATCGCCAGCAAGGCTGACATGAACGGCCTGAAGATGCGTGTCGCGGGTTCCCAGCTGCTGAACCGCTCCTATGAGCTGTGGGGCGCCGACTACACCAACGCCAACTGGTCCGAGGTGTTCACCGCTCTGCAGACCGGCACCTACGACGGCCAGGAGAACCCCCTGCCCACCGCTGATGCCGCTTCCATCCAGGAGGTCCAGAGCTATCTGACCTATTGGACCGGCGCTTATGACTGCCTGTTCTTCTGCATGAACGCTGAGCTGTACAACTCCCTGTCTCCCGAGCTGCAGGCCATCGTTGACGAGGCCGGCCAGGCTGCCTGCGAGTACGAGCGTGAGCTGAACCGCAGCCAGGATCAGGAGATCATGGACAAGTGGGCCGAGGCTGGCGTTGAGATCACCGAGCTGACTCCCGAGGCTGCTGCTGAGTTCGCTGAGGCTTCTGCCCCCGTGTACGACGAGTTCGCCGACGAGCTGACCCCCGAGCTGATCGAGGCTTTCACCAGCGTCACTCAGGCTGATGCTGGCACCACTGAGCCCGCCGCCTAATTGAAGAGGCAGCCTGCGTTTCCGTATAAACAACGGTTAAGGTTTCGTAAGTTGCGTTAGCTGAGAGGACGTGGCTGCAGGAAACTGTTGCCACGTCTTTTCAGAGAACATAGGTGAAAATTTTGACGATTTCACCGCCCAGCGCATCTGTCCCAGCAAATTTCAAAGAGTGCCGACAGGAGAGTCGGCAGAAGGGAGTTTTTCCTATGGCAGCAACAAAGGCAGCAAAATACACCAAGGAACTGGCGGAGCACTTTTATGAGACCATGTGCACCATCCGCAAGTTTGAGGAGAGCGTGAAGCACGACTTCCTGAATGGTGAGATTCCCGGCTTCGTGCACCTGTACATCGGTGAGGAGGCCATCGCCACTGGTGTGTGCTCCGCTCTGCGGAAGGACGATATGATCGAGTCCACTCACCGCGGCCACGGCCACTGTGTGGCCAAGGGCGCGGATGTGAACCGCATGATGGCTGAGATCTTCGGCAAGAAGACCGGCCTGTGCCAGGGCCGCGGCGGCTCCATGCACATTGCCGACTTCTCTGTGGGTATGCTGGGCGCCAACGGCGTCGTGGGCGGCGGCTACAACCTGGCCACCGGCGCTGCCCTGGCCAGCAAGATGATCCTGAAGAACGACCGGGTTTCCGTGGTGTTCTTCGGTGACGGTGCCTCCAACCGCGGCACTTTCCACGAAGCCATGAACGTCGCTTCCGCCTGGAAGCTGCCCGTGATCTTCGTCAACGAGATGAACTGCTGGGCTTCCACCACGCCTTACCGCACCACCTGCAATGTGGAGAACATCTCCGACCGCGCGGCGGGTTATCATGTGCCCGGTGTGATCGTGGACGGCCAGGATGTCTTTGCTGTGTATGAGGCCGCCAAGGAGGCTGTTGCCCGTGCCCGTGCCGGCGAAGGCCCCACGTTCATCGAGGCCAAGACCTACCGCATTGAGGGCCACTTCGTGGGCGACCCTGAACTGTATCGTGACCACGCCGAGACCCAGAAGATCTATCACGACACCGATCCTCTGAAGATGTTCCGCGCCAAGGCCGCCAAGCTGAAGCTGATGACCGCCGAGGAGTGCGACGCCATCGATGCCAAGTGTGAGCAGAAGATCAAAGACGCCAAGGAGTACGCTATGCAGAGCGAGTACGCCGATGCGTCCGAGTACATGAAGTACGTCTACGTGGATGACTAAGGCGAAGGAGGACAAATACGATGCGTAAGATCACTTTTTCTCAGGCCACTCAAGAGGCCATGGCCGAGACGATGGCGAAAGACCCCACTGTATTCGCAATGGGCGAGGACCTGGCCCGTCAGGGCGGTATCTTCGGTCAGTTCAAGGGCCTGCCCCAGCAGTTCCCCGGCCGGATCATTGATACCCCCATTTCCGAGACCTTTATCATCGGCGGCGGCGTAGGCGCGGCTCTGGCCGGCGCCCGTCCCGTGGTGGACATGCACTTCGCCGACTTCATCGGCGTGCCCATGGACGAGATCTTCAACCAGATGGCAAAGGTCCGCTACATGTTCGGCGGCCAGGCCAAGGTGCCCCTGGTCCTGCGTGCGCCCGACGGTTCTGCCGGCGGCGGCGCTGCACAGCATTCCCAGTGCGTGGAGTCCTGGTTCGCCCACATCCCCGGCATCAAGGTTGTGGCGCCCTCCAATCCCTATGACGCCAAGATGGTGCTGAAGGCCGCCATCGAGTGCGATGACCCCGTGCTGTACTTCGAGAACAAGATCCTGTACAAGGAGAAAGGCGAAGTGCCCGAGATCGGCGAGGAGGAGCCTTACACCCTGGGCAAGGCCCGCGTGGAGCGTGAGGGGAAGGATGTGACCATCGTGTCCTACTCCATCGGCATGAAGAATGCCCGCGGCGCTGCGGACCTGCTGGCCAAGGAGGGCATTGAGGCCGAAGTCATCGACCTGATCACCCTGTCTCCCTGGGATAAGGAGACCGTGCTGAACAGTGTGAAGAAGACCCACCGCCTCTGCATCGTCCACGAGGCTGTCAAGCAGGGCGGCTTCGGCGCGGAGATCTCCGCCACCGTCGCGGAGGAGGCCATGGAGTATCTGGATGCCCCCATCCTGCGGTACGGCGCTCCCTTCTGCCCGATCCCCTTCGCTCCCACCCTGGAGAAGATGGTGAAAGTGGTTCCGGAGGACCTGGTAAAGGGCATCAAGGGCATGTTTTAATGCCTGTTGAAAAGGAGATTTTCAAGTATGGCAACTGAAGTATTGATGCCCAAGCTCGGCCTGACGATGACCGAGGGCACCATTGAAGAGTGGAAATATAAAGAGGGCGACGCTGTCAAGAAGGGGGACATCCTGTTCTCCGTAGCGACGGATAAGCTGACCAACGACGTGGAGTGCGAAGAGGACGGCACCCTGCTGAAGATCCTGCTGCCGGAGGGCGAGACCGCCCCCTGCAAGAGCGTGATCGCCTGGATCGGCCAGCCCGGCGAGGCGATTCCGGATGCCTCCGGTGCCGCCGCGCCCGCCGCGGCCGCGCCTGCTGCTCCTGCCGCTGCGCCGTCCGCAGCCTCTGCCGCGGCTCCTGCCGCCGCCCCCACGGCCCATGCGGACCGTCCCGCCGGTGCCTACGTGCTGGCGACTCCCTACGCCAAGAAGCTGGCGAAGGAAAAGGGCTATGACCTCTCCCAGATCCCCGGCACCGGCCCCAACGGGACCGTGGTGGCCAAGGACGTGGAGAACTTTGTGGCCGGTCCCAAGACCAGCCCCATGGCTGCCAAGCTGGCTGCCGAGCTGGGCGTGGACGTCAGCAAGCTGGACGTCCAGGGCCGCGTGATGAAGGCGGACGTGCTGGCCGCCGCCGGTGTGGGTGCAGCCGCAGCTCCCGCCGCTGAGGCCGCTGCCGCTGTTGAGAGCAACGACGAGAAGCCTGTGAAGGTGAATCCGCTGCGCCGCAGCATCGCTGCCAACATGACCAACTCCTGGCACACCTCTCCGCGGGTCACCTACACCCGTCCGGTGGAGGTCACGGCTATGAAGGACCTGCGGGCCAAGCTGAAGGACGGCCTGAAGGAGCAGGGGATCAAGCTGACCTACAACCACATCCTGATGAAGGTGGTTGCCAAGGCCCTGACCGAGTTCCCCGACGTGAACGCCAGCTTCGCGGACAATATGCTGACCCGCCACAAGCACGTGAACATGGGCCTGGCGGTCGCCAAGGGCGATGGCCTGATCGTGCCCAATGTGAAGAACTGCGAGGAGAAGTCCCTGGCACAGATCGCCCAGGAGACGGAGGCTCTGATCGAGGCCACCCGCACCGGCAAGCTGGGCATGGAGGACATGACCGGCGGCACCTTCACCATCTCCAGCCTCGGGCCCTATGGCATCACCAGCTTCTCTCCCATCATCAACCAGCCTGAGCTGGCGATTCTGGGCGTGTGCGACATGGTGGATACCCCTGTGGTGCGCAACGGCGAGATCGTGATCCGGACCATGATGAACCTGAGCCTGACTGCCGACCACCGCGTGATCGACGGCGTGATGGCCTCCAAGTTCCTCAAGCGGATCGCGGAGCTGCTGGAGAACCCCTACATGCTCCTGGTGTGAGATCAAACAACCCATTCAAGGGAACCCGGCCTGTGCCGGGTTCCCTTTGAGGGGTCATTGTCCAAAATTTGACGATCCAAACAACTCAAAGGCCGAATTAGAGGCGGTTTTTGGGTAAGTTCATGAAAGAAGGACAGAAATTATGGCAACTGAAGTTCTGATGCCCAAGCTGGGTCTGACGATGACCGAGGGCACCATTGAAGAGTGGAAGTTCAAAGAGGGAGACACCGTCAAGAAGGGGGACATCCTGTTCTCCGTGGCGACCGATAAGCTGACCAACGACGTGGAGGCCGAGGAGGACGGCACCCTGCTGAAGATCCTGCTGCCGGAGGGCGAGACCGCCCCCTGCAAGAGCGTGATCGCCTGGATCGGCGCCGCCGGAGAGGCGGTTCCCGATGCTGCCGGCGCCGCGGCTCCCGCCGCACCCGCTCCCGCCGCTCCTGCTGCACCTGCCCCGGCTGCAGCCCCCGCCGCAGCTGGCCAGAAGACCGTTATCGTCGTGGGCGGCGGCCCCGGCGGCTATGTGGCTGCCATCCGGGCGGCCCAGCTGGGCGCCAAGGTGACCCTGGTGGAGCGCGAGCACATCGGCGGCACCTGCCTGAACATCGGCTGCATCCCCACCAAGTGCTTGCTGCACAGCGCGGAGCTGGTGTCCGAGATCAAGGAACAGGGTGCTGACATCGGCGTGAAGGTCTCCGGTGTGGAAGTGGATTTCCCCCAGGTGATCGCCCACAAGAACGCCATCAGCAAGCAGCTGACCCAGGGTGTTGCCGGTCTGCTGAAGCAGAACAAGGTCGCCCGCGTGGACGGCGAGGCCAGCTTCACCGGCCCCAAGACCCTCTCTGTGAAGAAGTCCGACGGCTCCGTGGAGGAGATGACCGCCGACGCCATCATCGTGGCCACCGGCTCCGTCAACGCCCAGCCGCCCATCCCCGGGCTGAAGGAGAATCCCAACTGCATCGACTCCACCGGTGCGCTGAGCCTGGAGAAGCTGCCCAAGAGCATGGTGGTCATCGGCGGCGGCGTCATCGGCCTGGAGCTGGCCTGCGCCTACGCGGCCTTCGGCACCAAGATCACCGTGGTGGAGGCACTGGACCACATGCTGCCCATGCTGGACGGCGACCTGACTGCCATCGGCGTGAAGCACATGAAGAAGATGGGCATGGAGTTCAACCTGGAGTGCCCGGTGCAGGCCGTGGAGGCCTCTCCCGTGGGCGCCAAGGTGGTCTGCAAGAACAAGGCCGGCGAGACCGTCAGCTTTGAGGCGGAGAAGGTGCTGGTGGCCATCGGCCGGAAGGCCAATACCGCCAGCCTGAACCTGGAGGCTGCCGGCCTTGCCAACGACCGGGGCCGGATCATCGTCAACGACAAGATGGAGACCAGCGTGCCCGGCGTGTACGCCATCGGCGACTGTGTCTTCGGCAAGGCCCAGCTGGCCCACACCGCCAGCGCCATGGGCGAAGTGGCTGCGGAGAACATCATGGGGATCCCTGCCGTGTATGACGAAAAGACCAACCCCACCTGTGTGTATATGGAGCCGGAGGCTGCCTCTGTCGGTCTGACCGAGGAGCAGTGCAAGGCCAAGGGCATCGACTACAAGGTGGGCAAGTTCCCGCTGGTGGCCAACGGCAAGTCCCTCATCATCAATGGCGGCGAGGGTCTGGTGAAGATCATCGCTGACGCCAAGTACGAGGAAGTGCTGGGTATGCACATCATCGGGCCCCGGGCTACGGACCTGATTGCCGAGGGTGCTCTGGCTCTGCGGCTGGAGGCCACCGTGGATGAGCTGATCTCCACGATCCACTCTCATCCCACGGTTTCCGAGTCCGTGCGGGAGTGCGCTCTGAACGTCCAGAAGCGCGCCATCCACATCAAGAACTGATTGCGTTTCCCGATGACAAGGGCCGCCGCTATCAAGCGGCGGCCCTTGTTGCTGCGTGAAGAACGGTATGGTGCCTAAATGGCGCGGCAAAACTCCAGTGTGCAGTCCAGGAGGATATAAATGCGGGAAGCCCCCGTATACCTCCAGATTTGCCTGACAGCGTAACAGGAATACAGCGTGTGGAGCTGCAGGGGGTACTGTACCGGTCGGGAAAGACGGGGCGTTTCATTTTCTCCTTTGCTTGTCCACGCCGATCTTTTATGAGAAATGCCGATCAGGAGATGCACGCTGAACGCTGAAGCATGGGATGAGGCGGGGGGATTCAACTGTCATGTTCACGCTTTTCTGGCATATACCTGCCTGTCGTTATGGTTATATCATAAATAGAGTGAAGATATTGCGCATGTTTTGCATCTGATACATTTCACCATGGAGAAACGGGAGGAACGGCCTTGAAGAAGCGGAGAAATCCCGCTATAATGGGGTGGCATGAACGGACAAGGAGGGCAGGAGACCATGGCGGTGACCGGACGGTTTGCGCCGTCGCCAAGCGGGCGCATCCATTTGGGGAATATTTTGTGCTGCCTGCTGGCTTGGCTCAGCGCCCGGCAGAAGGGCGGGAGAGTGATCCTGCGGATCGAGGATCTGGATATCGCGCGATGTCCGCGGCGCTATGGGGAGCAGATGTGCCGGGACATCCAGTGGCTGGGACTGGACTGGGACGAGGGACCTGTCATCGGCGGCCCCAGCGGCCCCTATGAGCAGAGCCGGAGGACGGCGCTGTATCAGGCTGCTCTGAGGCGACTGGAGGCCCAGGGGCTGGTCTACCCCTGCTTCTGTACCCGGGCGGAGCTCCATGCCGCCAGTGCTCCCCACCGGGAGGATGGACAGGTGGTCTACCCGGGGACCTGCCGCGGTCTGACCGCGGAGCAGGCGGCAGAGCGGGCCCGGCGCACAGGCCGCGCCCCCGCCCTGCGGCTGTGGGTGCCGGAGGAGGAGATCACTTTCACCGACGGCCACATGGGGGAGTACAGGGAGTGGCTGCCTGCGGACTGCGGGGATTTTCTGCTGCGGCGGTCGGACGGCATATTTGCCTATCAACTGGCGGTGGTGGTGGATGACGCGGCCATGGGCGTCACAGAAGTAGTGCGGGGGGCGGACCTGCTGGCGTCCACCCCCAGACAGCTGCTGCTGTATCGGCTGCTGGGACTGGAGGCACCGGCGTTTTACCATTTCCCGCTGCTTCTGGGAAGCGATGGACAGCGGCTCAGCAAGCGGAACGCGGATGCAGGGCTGGACACGCTGGGAGAGCGGTATACGGCACCGGAAATCCTGGGAAAGCTGGCATATCTCGCAGGCTTCAACCCCTCGGCAGAACCCAGAAGCGGGGAGAGCCTGCTGGAGGACTTTGCCTGGGAGAAGGTCCCCAGAGCGGATATCCGCATTCCGGAGGGACTGTTTTGAAAAGGAAGCGGCACAGGCTGACAGCCTGTGCCGCTTCTTTAGTTGCTTTGTCCCGAAAGGGCGTCTGGAATCTCCACTTCTGCCATCAGCTCCCGGCTGATGATGGTGAGCATCTCCTCCAGCTTGGCGCACTCCGCCGGGGTAAACCGCTGCGTGATGCGGTTCATGACGGCGGTCATGTAGGCCGTGCTGATGTTGTAGTAGTCGATATACTTCTGAGTGATCTCCAGATGGTATTCCCGCCGGTCGTCGGAAGACTGGACCTTGCGGATGTAGCCTTTCTTGATGAGGCTGTTGACCTTGTATGCCGCGTTGGGAGGGGAGATCCGCATGAAGGTGGCAAATTCATTCACCGTGGGACTGCCCAGAGCCTGAATGGCCTCCATGCAGAAGGTCTCCACCGTCGTCAGACTGGCCTCACGATCCTGAAAGCGGCTGAAGATCTCCTGGTAAAAGTGCAGCTTGAACTTGGTGTACACGTTAAAAAAGCGTCTTTCAGCATGGCTGCAAGCCCTCTTTCCCGCGCCTTGCCCGCATGGCGGGAAAGCGTCGGCTGTCATTCCGCACCGATGGCGAAGGTCAGTTCCGCCGTACAGGCCAGTTCGCCGTTGACCGTGGCCTTGCACTCGCCGATGCCCACCGGCCCGCGGCGCTTGGTGAGAACGCACTCCATTTCCAGCACGTCGCCGGGGGTCACCTTCCGGCGGAAGCGGGCGTTTTTCACGCCGCCGAACAGGGCGATCTTGCCCTGGTTCTCCGGCAGGGAGAGGATGGCCACGGCGCCCACCTGGGCCATGGCCTCCAAGATCAGCACACCGGGCATGACGTGCTCCTGGGGGAAGTGGCCGCAGAAGAACTGCTCATTGACGCTGACGCACTTGCGGCCCTTGGCCCACTGGCCGGGCTCGTAATCGGTGATCCGGTCCACCAGAGCAAAGGGGAACCGGTGGGGTAGGATCTGCGCGATCTGGTTGGAATTCAATTCGTTTGCCATGGTCTCACGCCTCCCATCGTTTGAACAGCAGGCTGCCGTTGTGGCCGCCGAATCCCAGAGAGTTGGACATGGCGTAGCGCACATCGGCGCTGCGGCCGTGACCCGGCACCACGTCCAGGTCGCAGGCGGGATCCGGCACCTGATAGTTGATGGTGGCGGGAAGATAGCCGTCATGCAGCGCCATGGCGCAGAACATGGCCTCCACAGCACCGGCGGCGCCCAGCATGTGGCCGGTCATGGACTTGGTGGAGCTGATGGCCAGCTTGTAGGCGTGGTCACCGAACACAGTCTTGACGGCGGCCGTCTCGCCGGCGTCGTTCAGGGGGTGGAGGTGCCGTGGGCGTTGATATAGTCCACATCCTCCGGCTTGGCGCCGCCGTCTGCAAGGGCCATCTCCATGGCCTTGGCGGCCCCGCTGCCGTCGGGCCGGGGAGCGGTCATGTGATAGGCGTCGCAGGTGGCGCCGTAGCCCACGACCTCCGCAAGGATTCGGGCGCCCCGGGCCTTGGCGTGCTCCAGCTCCTCCAGCAGGAGGATGGCCGCACCCTCGCCCAGCACGAAGCCGCTGCGCTCCGCGTCAAAGGGGATGGAAGCCCGCTTGGGATCGGGATTCTGGGTCAGGGCCTTCATGGAGGTGAAGGCGCCGATGGCCAGAGGTGTCACAGCGGACTCCGTGCCGCCGCAGAGCATCACATCAGCATAACCGTCCCGGATATAGTGGAAGGCATCGCCTACGGCATTGGTGCCGCCGGTACAGGCGGTCACCGGACAGGAGCACATGCCCCGGAAGCCGGTGTGGATGGCGATCTGGCCGGCGGCCATGTTGCAGATGCCGGTGGGGATATAGAAGGGAGAGACCCGGTCCCAGCCCTTCTCCTTGCCCTTGTCGTGCTCTGCCTCCGTGATGGAGAGGCCGCCGATGCCGCTGGAGACAATGACGCCGCAGCGATCCGCCTCCGCTTCATCCAACGTGAAGCCAGCACCGTCCAGTGCCTCCTTGGCGGAGACGACGGCCATCTGGGTGAAGCGGCCCATCCGCTTGGCCTCTGGCTTGCTCATGTAGTTCTCCGGCACGAAGCCCTTGACCTCCGCGGCCAGATGGACCTTCAGATCGGTGGGATCGAATTGGGTGATGGGAGCGATGCCGCACACACCGTCCTTCACAGCCTGCCAGCTCTCTGCCGCGGTAAGGCCAATGGGGGTCACGGCCCCCAGGCCGGTGATCACGACTCTCCGTCGTTCCATAGTATACCTCCTGTAGATAGAGTTGGGAGCACCCGGAAAAGGTGTTCCAAAAGGCCCCGCAAAAGGAAGGGGGCTGGGGAAATCCATTCGGGGTTCCCCGGTTGATCTGCCAGAGGCAGATCAAGAAATTCCAATCATTTTCGGCAGGGCGCACCCCAGGGCGGCTTCTCTTGCCCCTGCGGGGCAATTCACCTTCTGTACCTGCCGAAAATACTTTGACCCAAGCCGCTGAAAGCGGCGCAGAAGTGCCCTTGGGGTGCAGACTGGTGATGGGGGTTCAGCGGAGCCGGTGGCATACCGGCGGAGCGTCCAAGGGGGACACTGTCCCCTTGAATGCTTCACATCGCCATGCCCCCGTCGACGGCCAGGACCTGGCCGGTGACATAGGCGGCCTCGTCGCTGGCCAGGAAGGCCACGGCCTTTGCCACATCCTCCGGTGCACCCAGCCGCTGCATAGGGATGGTGGGCATCATGGCGTCCTTGGCGGCCTGGGGCATGGCAGCGGTCATGTCCGTCTCAATGAAGCCGGGGGCCACGGCGTTGACCGTCACGCCCCGGGAGGCCAGCTCCTTGGCCAGGGACTTGGTCATGCCTACCACACCCGCCTTGCTGGCGGCGTAGTTCACCTGGCCGGCGTTGCCCCGGAGGCCCACCACGCTGGAGAGGTTCACGATCCGGCCGTACCGCTGCTTCATCATGATTCGGGACACGGCCTTCATGCACAGGAAGGTGCCTTTCAGGTTGGTGTCGATCACCGCGTCGAAGTCGGCCTCCTTCATCATCATCACAAGGCCGTCCCGGGTGACGCCGGCATTGTTCACCAGAATGTCAATCCGGCCGAATTCCTTCACAGCGGCATCCATCAGGGCCTTCACCTGGGCCTCGTCCGCCACGTTGCACTGCACGGCCAGGGCCTTGGCACCCAGGTCCTCGCAAGCGGTCACGGTCTCCTGGGCAGCTTCCGCCCGGCCGGCGTAGCACAGCACCACATTGGCGCCGCCCCGGGCCAGCTCCTCGCAGATGGCCCGGCCGATGCCCCGGCTGCCGCCGGTGACCACGGCGGTCTTTCCAGCAAAATTCATCATGCCTTCTCCTTTATCAGTTGTTCCAGCGTGTCGGGCAGGTTCTCCACATCCGCTGCGGTCTCCACCGCGCAGACCGGTATGCCGGGAACGGTCTTTTTCACAAAACCGCTGAGGGCTTTGCCCGGGCCGATCTCCACGATGGCGTCCACGCCCATGTCGGCCATCTTCCGGATGGAGTCCTCCATGAACACGCTGCTCTGCACCTGCTTCACCAACAGCTCCTGGATGGGGGTGCTGTCATCCTTCACATCCCCCAGGCAGTTGAAGATCACGGGGATCTGGGGATCCGCAAACGCCACGCCCTGGAAGTATTCCCGCAGGGCATTCCCGGCAGGGGCCATCAGGGGGGTGTGGAAGGGGCCGCTGACCTTCAGGGGCAGGCACCGGCGGGCGCCCTTCTCCTTGGCAATGGCGGCGGCCTTCTCCACAGCGGCCTTCTCACCGCCGATGACCAGCTGGCCGGGACAGTTGTAGTTGGCGATTACCACGCACCCCAGGTCAGAGGCCGCGTCGCAGGCATCCTGCAGGGGGCTGCGGTCCAGATTCAGGACGGCCATCATGGCGCTCTCCCGGCCGGCAGCCGCCTCCTCCATGGCCTTGCCCCGGAAAGCCACCAGACGGATAGCTGTGGCGGCGTCGAACACACCGGCGGCGTGAAGGGCGGAGTACTCACCCAGGGAGAGGCCCGCCGCCACAGCGGGGGTGATGCCCTTCTCCCGCAGCACCGCCGTCATACCGGCGGCAAAGGCCACCATGCAGGGCTGGGTGTAGCGGGTCTGGTTGATGATGCCGTCCGGGTCCTCAAAGGTGACCTTCTTCAGGTCAAAATCCACTTCCGCATGGTCGTAAACAGCCCGGAAAGCGGAAAACGCCTCGTACAGATCGGCGCCCATGCCGGCATGCTGGCTGCCCTGACCGGCGTACAAAAAGCCCAGTTTCATTCTGCGTCGCTCCATTCTGCGGCGGTGGCCTTCGCCCGTGCGATACCGCTCTCATACAGATCACGGAAAATCTCGGCCACGGGCCGGATCTCGTGGAGCATACCAGCCACCTGGCCGCTCATGACGCTACCCATTTCCACATCGCCCTCCAGCACGGCCCGGCGCAGGCCGCCCAGGGTGACCTTCTCCAGCTCCTCCAGAGAGGCGCCGCGCTTCTCCAGGGCCAGATACTCCCGGGCCATCTTGTTCTTCAGGATTCGGACCGGGCCGCCGATGGAGCGGCCGGTGACCACCGTATCACTGTCCTTGGCCTTCAGCACAGCCTGCTTGTAATTGGGGTGGATGGGGCACTCCTCGCTGGCAAGCAAACAGGTGCCCACCTGGATGCCGCAGGCACCCAGGGCAAAGGCCGCAGCCGCCTGACGGCCGTCCGCGATGCCGCCGGCCGCCACCACGGGAACGCTTACCGCATCGATGACCTGGGGCACCAGGGCCATGGTGGTCATCTCGCCCACGTGGCCGCCGGACTCCGTGCCCTCGGCGATGATGGCGTCCACGCCATAGCGATCCAGCCGCTTGGCCAGAACCGCCGCCGCCACTACGGGCATCACCTTGATGCCCTTTTCCTTCCAGGCGGGAATGTACTTGCCGGGATTGCCGGCGCCGGTGGTGACCACTTTCACGCCCTCTTCCAGAATGATCTGGGCGATGTCGTCGGCATAGGGGCTCATCAGCATCAGATTGACGCCGAAGGGCTTGTCCGTCAGCTCCTTGGCCCGGCGGATCTCCTGGCGGAGACGGTCGCCGTCCCAGCCGCCGGTGGCGATCATGCCCAGGGCCCCGGCGTTGGAGCAGGCGGCGGCGAACTCGCCGGTGGCGATGTTGGCCATACCGCCCTGGATAAAGGGGTACTTGGTTCCCAGGATTTCATTGAGCTTTTTCATAAAAATCTCCCATTCGCCGCTGTGCGCGGCCTAAATAAAGCTGAAGTTTTCGCCGGTAACAGGCTTGCGTCCAGAGCGCCTGCTTGACGTGCAGGGAGTCAGGCGAACTCCACCAGGGCGCCGCCCCAGGTGAGGCCGCCGCCGAAGCCCACCACCAGGACCCGGGAGCCGGGCCCCACCTTTCCCAGGTCATGGAGCTCACTGATGACCAGGGGGATGCTGGCGGCGGAGGTGTTGCCGTATTTCTGGATGTTCTTGTAGTACTTCTCCGGGGGGATGTGGTACTTTTTGGCTGCCAGGTCGATGATCCGGGCGTTGGCCTGGTGGAAGACGAAGAAGTCCACGTCCTCAATGGCCATGACGGCCTTTTCCAGCACCTGGTCGATGCAGTAGGGCACTGCCTTAACGGCGAACTTGAAGGTGGGCTGGCCGTGCATGAAGATGCGGGCCGGCGCCGGCTTCTCCGCGCCGGTGACGCCCAGCATGTCCGGGTCGCCGTGGCAGCCCAGAACGGCGTGGATGGAGGGATAGTCCTCCCGCCACTCCACCACCACAGCGCCGGCGCCGTCTCCGAAGAGGACGCAGGTGCCCCGGTCCTCCCAGTTGATGAACCGGGAGAGCATCTCTGCGCCGATCACCAGGCCGTACTTCCGGGGGGCCTGGGCCAGCAGGCACTCCATGGTGTGGATGGCGAACAGGAAGCCGCTGCATGCGGCATTCAGGTCAAAGCACACCGCGTCGTGGGGCAGCCCCAGCCCCCGCTGCACCATGCAGGCGGCAGAGGGGGACAGGTAGTCGGAGGAGAAAGTGGCCACCACGCAGGCGCCGATGTCCTCCGGGGAAATCCCGGCGTTTTCCAGCGCCTGCCGGGCGGCGCCCACGCACATATCCGTGTGGGTCTCCGTGGTGCAGTGGTGGCGGGTCTGGATGCCGGTGCGGGTGGTGATCCACTCGTCGCTGGTATCCACGATTTTTGCCAGGTCGTCGTTGGTGACGATTTTCGCAGGGGCGAACCGGCCGGTGCCTCTGATTTTGATTCCGCTCATGCTTCCTCCTTCTGGGGTGCTGCGCCCATGCGTCTGAATTTTTGATACCGGCCTGCGGCCAGAGCGGCTCCGCTCTCTTTGGAGAGCTCCGCCAGGCAGCGGCTCAGAGCCCGATCCACCTGCCGCATGTGGGCGGCGGGAGCCAGATGGGCGCCGCCCTCCGGCTCAGGGATGATGCCGTCGATGACGCCCAGCTCCAGCAGGTCCGGCGCCGTCAGCTTCATCAGCTCACAGGCTTCCTCATGTCTGGCGGAGTCCTTCCACAGAATGGAGGCGAAGCCCTCCGGAGAGAGGATGGCGTACACAGAGTTCTCCAGCATCAGCACCCGGTTGGCAACGCCCAACGCCAGCGCGCCGCCGCTGTTGCCCTCGCCGGTGATGAGGGCGATGACGGGGACGGTGAGGCGGCTCATCTCATAGAGATTCCGGGCGATGGCCTCGCCCTGGCCGTGGGCCTCGGCCTCCAGGCCAGGATAGGCGCCGGAGGTGTCGATAAACGTGAGGATGGGGCGGCGGAACTTCTCCGCCTGGCGCATCAGCCGCAGAGCCTTGCGGTACCCTTCCGGATTGGGCATGCCGAAGTTGCACTTGAGGTTCTCCTCCAGCGTTTTGCCCTTCCGGGTGCCGATGACGGTCACAGGGCGGCCGTGGTACAGGGCCACGCCGCCCAAGATCGCGGCATCCTCGCCGCAGAGGCGGTCGCCCTTCTGCTCAAAGAAGTCTGTGAACAGCGCCTGAATATAATCTGTGATATTGGGCCGCTGGGGGTGGCGGGCAATGGCCACCCGCTGGGCGGCGGTCAGCGGTTCGCTCATGTGCGTCCCCCTTTCTCATGGAGCCGCAGCAGCTGGGACAGGGTGTCCCGCATCTGAAGGCGCGGCACCACCGCGTCCACAAAGCCGTGCTCCTCCTGGAACTCCGCCCGCTGGAAGCCCTCCGGCAGGGTCTGGCCGATGGTCTGCTGGATGACCCGGGGACCGGCAAAGCCGATCAGAGCGCCGGGCTCCGCCAGGATGATATCGCCCAGAGAGGCGAAACTGGCAGTGACCCCACCAGTGGTGGGGTCCGTAAAGACGGAAATATACAAAAGCCCTTTCTCCGAGAAGCGGGCCAGCGCCGCACTGGTCTTGGCCATCTGCATCAGGGAGAGGATGCCCTCCTGCATCCGGGCACCGCCGCTGGCGGCGAACAGGATCAGGGGCAGGCGGTTCTTGGTGGCGTACTCAATGGCCAGGGTGATCTTCTCACCCACGGCGGCACTCATGGAGCCCATGAAGAAGCGGCTGTCCAGCACACCCACTACGCATTTGCGGCCCCCGATGGTGCCGGTGGCGGTGACCACGGCCTCCGTCAGGCCGGTCTTGCGCTGGGCGGCCTCCACCTTGGCCCGGTAGCCGGGGAAGGAGAGCGGGTCCGCCGCAGGCAGCTTTTCAAACAGCTCCCGGAAGGAGCCGGGGTCCAGAATCGTGCTGAGTCGATAGTAGGCGCCGATGGGGAAATGGTAGCCGCACTTGGGGCAGACCGACAGGTTCTGCGCCACGGATTTGCGGTCGCTGTCCTGCCCGCACTTGGGACAGGTGATGGCTTTATCGCCGGGAATGTGATTGTCCCGGATGGCCTTCATGGCCAGCAGGCGCGCCCGGCGCTTGGCGAAGACGCCGTTCATCCCACTCATGCATCCACCCCGCTTTCACTGAGCTTGCGGCTGAATTCCAGCAGCTCCGACAGGTGTTCATCCAGGAAGGCAGTGGTGCACTCTCCCAGAATGAACTCCGGATGGTACAGAATCTGATAGGAGAGCTCCGCATTGGTGGGGAAGCCCTCCAGAGTGAACTCCTCCAGGCAGCGGCGCATCCGCCGGATGGTCTCCATCCGAGTGGGGGCGTAGGCCAGGATCTTGGCTGCCATAGAGTCGTAGTAAGGAGACAGCTCGCACCCGCTGTACAGGCAGGAGTCCACCCGCACGCCGGGGCCGCCGGGGAAATGGAGGAAATCCACCCGTCCGGGGCAGGGGCGGAACCCCTGCACAGGGTCTTCGGCGTTGATGCGGCACTCGATGGCATGGCCCTGGAGCGTCACATCCTCCTGCCGCAGGCGCAGCGCCAGGCCGGAGGCAATCCGCAGCTGTTGGCGCACCAGATCCACACCGGTGACCAGCTCGGTGACGCCGTGCTCTACCTGGATGCGGGTGTTCATCTCCATGAAATAGAAATGCTCCCGGTCCGGGTCCAGCAGGAACTCCACTGTGCCGGCATTCTCATAGCCAACGGCTTTGGCCGCCTTTACGGCGGCGGCGCCCATCCGCTCCCGCAGCTCCGGCGTCAAACACCGGGCAGGGGCCTCCTCGATGAGCTTCTGGTTCCGCCGCTGGACCGAGCAGTCCCGGTCCCCCAGATGGATGACGTTGCCGTAGCGGTCCGCCAGCACCTGGAACTCGATGTGCCGGGGCCGGAGCACCAGTTTCTCCAGATACATCTCGTCATTGCCGAAGCAGGCCTGGGCCTCTGCCTTGGCCTCCGCAAAGGCCGCGGACAGATCCTCCGGCCGGTCGCACCGGCGGATGCCCCGCCCGCCGCCGCCGGCGGACGCCTTCAGCAGCACAGGATAGCCTACGGACTCTGCCGCGGTCAGCGCCTCCTCCACAGAGGCGACCGGGCCGTCGGAGCCGGGGGTCACGGGCACGCCGGCGGCGCGCATCAGGTCCCGCGCGGCAGATTTGGAGCCGGCCTTGCGGATGGCGTCGCCGGAGGGGCCGATGAAGGTCAGGCCAGCTGCGGCGCAGGCGTCTGCAAAGTCGGCGTTTTCAGAGAGGAAGCCATAGCCGGGATGGACGCCGTCGCACCCGGTGGCTTTGGCCACCGTCAGAAGAGCATCCTGATTCAAATAGCTGTCTGCCGCCCGGGCAGGGCCGATGCACACCGCCTGTCCCGCCAGCTGGACATGGAGCGCGTCCGCGTCCGCCTGGGAGTATACGGCCACCGTCTCGATCCCCAGCTCCCGGCAGGCCCGCAGGACCCGCAGGGCGATCTCTCCCCGGTTGGCGATCAATACCCGCCTCAGCATGGCCGATAACGGAACAGCGGCTCGCCGAAGGCCACCAGCTCGCCGTTGCTCTTGCACACGCTCTCAATGACGCAGTCACAGGGAGCGGGAACTTCGCTCATCATCTTCATAGCCTCGATCAGGCAGACGGTCTGGCCCTTGGACACCCGGTCGCCGGGCAGGACAAAGGGGGCCTGGTCCGGGGCGGGCGCCGCGTAGAACGTGCCCACCAGAGGCGCGTCAATAGAGGAGGAGCTGCTCTGGGGCGCAGGCACCGGAGCAGCGGCGGCAGCCGGAGCGGCCGCAGGTGCGCTGGCCGCAGGCGCAGACGCGCCGCCACGGGTCAGCTCTATGGTGAACTCCTGCGTGGACAGCTTCATCGTCTGAGCGGTGCTGCGGTCGAAGCAGGCGACAATCTCAAAAAACTCTTGGTTGGTCATAGCGCATTCCTTTCTCAGCGGAAAGTGAACCCGCCGGAGGGCGCGGGCCCGCCGGCGGGGCAGGGATTACTGCTTGTGGGCGTTCAGGTAGTTCATCACGTCGCCGACGGTCTTCATCTCCGCCAGGGCGCTATCCTCAATGGAGATGCCGGTGGCCTCTTCCAGAGCCATCACCAGTTCCACGGAAGCCAGGGAATCAGCACCCAGATCGTCAGCCAGGGAGGCGTCCATTGTGACTTGCTCCGCGTCGCAGCCCAGGGTCTCCACGATGATATCACGTACTTGCTCGAATTCCATATTGGTACTCCTTATGTCGAAAAATGATGAAATTATTTTAATTAAAATAATTTAACTAAAATAATTTCACGTTGATTTTATGCGGTTTATGCCGGTTTGTCAAGTAAAATTTTGGAGAACGCCCGCCTTCTCCGGGACGTGGCAGCCGCACCTTATTTAATTATAAGGAAGACAGCGCCTGCCGCAGCGCGTCGTCGCTGGCGGGGACGCCCCAGAACCGGAGTGTTCCATTGATCTCCAGGGCGGGAGTGCAGAGGGTCTCCGGATGCTCACTCGTCACCTGTTCGTTCAGCACCCGGCAGCCGGGGCAGTAGGCGTACAGGCAGGGCATCAGCAGGTCCATCCGGTCGATCACATCGTCGTCTGTGATTTTCTCCAGAGTGTAGTCCAGGCCGAGACCGTCGGCAACGGCCCGGATGCGGTCCATGTAGAAGTCGTTCCGGGCACAGATGGAACAGTACAGGCGCAGTTTGACAGGGGTGCTCATTTCATCGTCTCCTTATTCTCCGGGCGGGGCCCATATTCCGCAGAACAGCATACCACAAGGGGAGGCAGGGGGAAAGACGGCGTCCTATTTTTTGGAGATTTGACGAAAAAGATATTTGCTTTTGCCGATATATCCGCTATAATGTGGGAGGATTGCGCCGGAGGATCCCCAACGGAACCTGTCCCGGCGGAAGAAAGGATGGAGGACCGCATGAAGATCGTCATTGTGGGCGCGGGCAAGGTGGGCGTGGCCCTGACGCGCCATCTGGCCGTGGAGAACAGGGTCACAGTGATCGACCAAAATCCACATCTGGTTGAGAACATCATCAACATCTATGATGTGATGGGCGTGTGCGGCAACGGCGCCAGCTACGATGTGCAGAAGGAGGCGGATGTGGAGCAGGCCGATCTGCTGATCGCCACTACCTCCAGCGACGAGATTAATATCCTCACGTGCCTTGTGGCGAAGAAAATGGGTGTGCAGCACACCATCGCCCGTATCCGCAGCCCGGAATACGGCCGCCAGCTGCGGTTTATGCGCAGTGAGCTGGGGCTGTCCATGGCCATCAATCCGGAGGCGGCAACGGCCCGTGAGATCGCCCGTGTGCTGCGGTTCCCCACCGCCATGAAGCTGGAGTCCTTCTCCAAGGGGCGGCTGGAGCTGGTGGAGTACCGGGTGGCGGAGCACACGGCCCTGGACGGCACCCGGCTTTCGGAACTGTACCGGAATTTCAAGGTCCGGGTGCTGATCTGCGCCGTGGCCCGGCAGGGGGAGACGATCATTCCCTCCGGCGATTTCACCTTGCGGGCGGGAGACAAGATCTATCTCACCGCCGCACCCCGGGAACTGGAGAAGTTCTTCCGGCTTCTGGGCGTATTCCGGGCCCGGGCCTCTTCGGTCATGATCGTGGGCGCCAGCAAAATGTGCTACTATCTGGCATCTGAGCTGCTGGAGATGGGCATGTCCGTAAAGATCATCGACCAAAACGAGCAGCGGTGCGTGGAGATGAGCGAGAAACTGCCCCGCGCGCTGGTGATCGTGGGAGACGGGACGGACAGCGAGCTCCTCAGCGAGGAGGGAATCAGCCAGACGGACGCCTTCGTGGCCATCACGGGCCTGGACGAGGCCAACATCCTCATGGCACTCAGCGCTGCCAAGCAGTCCGGCGACTGCTGTAAGGTGGTGGCGAAGATCAACCGCAAGTCCCTGCTGGAGCTGGTCTCCACCGAGAGCCTGATCGACAGTGTGGTGTCCACCGGTGCGGTGACCACAGAGCTGATCCTCCAGTATATCCGGGCCATGAAGAACGCCTCCGCCTCCAAGGTGAAAACGCTGCACCGCATCGTGGATGAGAAGGTGGAGGCTCTGGAGTTCAGCGTGACGCCGGACATCTCCTTCGCCGGCGTGCCCCTGCGGGATCTGAATCTGAAGCGGGGCCTGCTACTGGCAGGTATCGTGCGGCAGAACGGGCAGATCGTCATCCCCTCCGGCAATGATGTCCTGCACCTCCACGACGATGTGATCGTAGTGACCACGGACACCCAGCTGGAGGATCTTCGGGATATCCTTGCAGAGTGAGAAGGCAGGTAAGTTCTGTGAATTATCGAATGATCGGCTTTGCCATTGGCCGTATCCTGCTGGTGGAGGCGGCGCTGCTGCTGCTTCCCATGGCGGTGGCTCTGGGATATGGGGAATCCCCTGTCCCGTATCTGCTCCCTGCGGCGCTGCTGGTGCTGTGCGGAGGATTGCTGAGCTTCAAAAAGCCGCGGCAGGCGTCTCTGTTCGCACGGGACGGCCTGGCGGTAGTGGCGCTGGCGTGGATTGCCGTGTCCCTCTTCGGTGCGCTGCCCTTTTACATCTCCGGCTCCATAGAGAGCTTTGTAGATTGCTTCTTTGAGACAGTCTCCGGCTTCACCACCACGGGGGCCACCATCCTGACGGAGGTGGAGTCGCTGAACCGGGGCATTCTGTTCTGGCGCAGCTTCACCCACTGGGTGGGCGGCATGGGTGTTCTGGTGTTCGTCATGGCCATTCTGCCTATGGGCGGGGATGGCCACGGGATGCACATGCTGCGGGCGGAGATGCCTGGACCCGCGGTGGGAAAGCTGGTGAGCCGCATGAGCGACACCGCCAAAATCCTCTACGGCATCTACCTGGTGATGACTGTCATTGAGATCGTGCTACTGCTGGCGGGCGGGATGCCGCTGTTTGACGCCTGCATCCACTCCTTCGGCAGTGCGGGCACCGGCGGCTTCAGCAGCCGGAATCTCAGTGTGGGAGCTTATAACAACCCCTATTTTGAAATTGTGATCGGCATTTTCATGCTGCTCTTCGGCATCAATTTCAATCTGTATTACTTCCTGCTGGTGCGGCGGTTCCGGGACGTGTTCCGGTCCGAGGAGCTGTGGGCCTATGTCCTCATTGTGGCGACGGCAGTGGCTGCCATCACCCTGGATATCGTGCACATGTACGAGTCGGTGGGCACCAGCCTGCGGCACGCGTTTTTCCAGGTGTCCTCCATCATCACCACCACCGGTTATGCCACGGTGGATTTCAACACCTGGCCCACCTTTTCAAAGGCCATTCTGGTGGCGCTGATGTTTATCGGCGGCTGCGCCGGTTCCACCGCTGGCGGCATCAAGGTGGCCCGGGTGGTGATCCTGCAGAAGGTGTCTGTCAGCGAGATGCGGCGGATGCTCCACCCCAATGCGGTGCCCGCCATCCAGTTCGAGGGCAAGCCCCTGAACGAGCGGAGCATCCGGGGCGTCCATCTGTTTCTGGCGGTGTACCTGATGGTCTTCGTGGCGTCCTGCCTGTTGGTGTCTCTGGAGCAGTTGGACCTGGTGACTACGTTCACAGCGGTGGCTGCCTGCATCAACAACGTGGGGCCCGGTCTGGAGATTGTAGGTCCCATGGGTAACTTCTCCAGCTTCTCCCCTTGGTCCAAGCTGCTGCTGTCCTTCGACATGCTGGTGGGACGGCTGGAGATCTTCCCCATGCTGCTTCTGTTCGCCCCTTCCATCTGGAAACGGCGGCTGCCGTCCCGCAGGCTGGTGGACTGACTTGCCTGAAAATCAAATCCAACGGAACAGGACCGCCGCGGAGATCTGCGGCAGTCCTGCCGTCCTGTCAAGCGCCCGCCGCCGCGGAGGGCGCTTTTTTTCTGCGGTGGGGGGAAATTGCCGGGCAGCGCGGGACAACGGCCACCGGCAACCGCGTCTCCAAAGCTGCCCGCCCCAAACAGAGGAATATGTTTCCCCGGAGCGCCGCCCCACCGGCAAGCGGACAGGAGGGCCTGCGGGACGCTGTGAGCGGCGTCCCGCGGGATGGGCTTCGGGCATCACGGCGGCTAAAGGATCGGCTGACGGATACGAAGAGGAGGCAAGTAGACGGCGGCATCCGGACAGAGGCGGGCTCTGGAGAGACGCCCGGCCCGGATCCTGATGGGCGAGAAGAAGCTGCACCCCGGCGGAGCTGTGGAATCAAAAGAGCGGGGCCCCGGAGGACAATGGCAAAACCTCCGGGGCCCCTTGAAGGGATTGGACAGGAATCGTTTCAAAACAGAACGCTAGCGGATGGGGTTGGAGATGCGACCGATCCCGTCGATCTCGCAGGTGACCACATCTCCGCGCTTGAGGAAGCAGGGGGATCCATTCCCATCCCCACTCCGGCGGGGGTGCCGGTGATGAGGATGGTGCCCGCCGGCAGCGTCATGCCCTGCGAGAGCTCACTGACGATGTGGCGGATATTGAAGAACACCTGGTCCGTCACGCTGTTCTGCCGCAGCTCTCCGTTGACAAAGCTTCTGATGGATAGCGCGGGCGGGCAGGGGAATTCGTCCGCAGTGACAATGACCGGCCCCATGGCAAAAAAGGTATCCAGGCTTTTTCCGAGGAAGTTCTGCTTGTGGCGGTACTGGACGTCCCGGGCGCTGACGTCGTTGGCCACGCTGTATCCGAAGATGTAGTCGCCCACATCTTCCTCCCGGACATGGAGCGCGTCCCTGCCCAGGACAACGGCCAGCTCCACTTCATAATCCAGCTTGGAGACAAAATCCAGATGGCCGTCGATCGCCTCCCCATCGCCCAGGGCCCGGAGGACATCCGCCAGGCGCAGAGCCTGCCGGCTTCCAGCGAGCTGTATCTGCGCCCAATGGACAAGCTCATCCAGACTGCCGGCAGTTCCGCGCTGCCCGTTCTGATCCAGGGGCGGTGGGGACCCACAAGGGCGTGGTGGCCCGTCGCATTCACACCAAAAGCGCCACGGAGGGGACCACGCTGATGCGCCTGCAGTGCAGGGACCTGACGGAGAAAAACTGGGACATGCTGTTGAATAATGCCGCGTCTCCCATTCACGCCACGGGATACACGGTATATCTGGAAAACGTGGATACGCTGCCGAAGGATCTGCAGCAGCAGGTGGGGACCTATATTGAGGATACCAAGATGACCCACCGCCATCGGGTAATCAGCTCCAGCTGCTGCGACCTGTCTGCCGAGGTGGCCCGGGGACAGTTCTCCAGCCGGCTCTATCTGCAGCTCAGCGGATTCACCATCAATGTGCCGTCTCTGGCCCAGCGGAAGGAGGATATTCCCGCCTTTGTCAATATGATGATTCCCCAGTACAATACCGCGCTGGCCAAATCCACCGTGGGCATGGAGCCGGATGCCATGGAGCTGATGGTGGAATTTGAGTGGCCGCTGAATCTGGTGCAGCTGGAAAAGGTGCTGCGCCAGATGATCGCGGCGTCCTCGGGATTTTATATCACTGCCGCTGAGGTGGCCGCGGTCCTGCAGAACGAGATGCGGAAAGTGAGTGCCCTTCCGCCGGCGGTGGATCTCTCCGGGACCTTGGAGGACATCGAGCGGAGAGTGATCGAACAGGTGCTGCGGGAGGAGAACATGAATCAGTCCGCTGCGGCCAAGCGGCTTGGAATCGGCCGAAGCACCTTGTGGAGAAAGATCGCCGGCAGCGGCGGAAAATAAACAAAAAGGTCCGGGGGCACAGGGAATATCCCTGTGCCCCCGGACCAAATTTCCGGCAGCGCGGAAGCTTCACTTGCCTTGGATTCCCAGCGCGCGGCAGACGCTGCGGCGGGTGATGCGGTATACCCCATAGAGCACCGCCGAAAGCACGGCGATCACCGCAGCACAGACGGCCATGCCGGCCATCTCGCCGGGGGTGAAGCGGTTATCATTGAAGTACATAATCATGAGGTAGAAGGCGGAGATGACTGCCGTGCCCACGATGGCGGGCACAAGAAACACCTTGGACACCTGCCCCTTTACGGACCGGAACAGATAGCGGTTCGGCGCCCCCAGGTGCCGCAGGTCGTCGTACACCCGTGCGTTGGTGAGGGCGATGGTCATGCACCGGGTAAAGGCAATGACGATGACCGCCGCGAAGCAGATCAGGGCGATAAAGATGAACAGCACCAAAAACACCGCCATGGTGGTGACGAAGTCGTTCTGATCCAGCACCCGGAACTGGGGCATGTAGAGCCAGTAGTTGCGGAACTCCGAGGTGTCCCGGTCCTCCCGCTCTATCACCGGGAAGCCATGGGCGGCGATATGTGCCCGGTCGTAGTCATAGACCTCGCCGGCCTCCTCCGCCAGCGCCGCACTTACCAGGTCGTAGGCGTACATCTGCAGCACATCGTCGCCGGAGCGGTCCACGATCTCGTTGAACAGGGCGTCGGCAAAGGGATAGCTGGCCTCCGCATCCGCCACGTTGAAGAATACCCAGGTCTCCCGCCAGAGGTCGGTGAGTCCGGCGGTGAGGATCTCGTAGTCGGCGTCATCCAGCACGTAGCAGCCCAGCAGCATGGTGAAACACAGAGGCTCCGCCGGGGTAACGGACAGACTGGCCCCGGTGACCATATTGGTGACCAGCGTCACGTCGCCGCCGGAGAGGTAGTCGCTGCCGCCTTCATCATCCAGCACATTGGCACAGGTGCCGGGGGCCAGGTCCACAGCTTGGCCGGTGAGGGCGTTCCAGGCGCTCTCGGAAAAATAGGTGGCCCCGCCTTGGATCTCCCGGTATTCCTTGGTGTAGGTGGTGCCCAGAGCTCCGGCGCTCTGCTCGATGGAGACGGTGCCGTCACAGCCCAGGGTGGCGGCGTCCACCTGGGTCCAGGAGGTGATGTCAACACCATGCTTCGACGCCAGAGATTCCACCTCACCCCGCTCCGGCCAGTTCTGATCATTCCGCCAGTGGTACTCGAAGTCCACCGGCCGGGTGGAGAAGCTGTAAGTGGAGCTGGTATTCAGCATGGGGGCGTAAAAGGAGGCGAAATAGGCACCGGCGATCAGCAGCGTCATCACCAGCATGTTCCGCACCGTCTGGCGGCCTTGGAACTTCATCATGGACGTGGCGATGATGTCCCGGTATTTATGGCGCTTCCGCCAGCCGTTCACCACCGTGTGGAGCAGGATCATGTACATGCCGACCAGCGCCGGCAGGTAAAAGACGGCCTCCACCCCAGAGGGGGGATACCACTGGAGAACTGTGACAAAGAACGACGGCATCAGATACCCCGCCAGGGCGCCGATCACCACCAGGACGATGCCCACGCTTCCATACCACCGCTTTACCTCGCGGATAGGCTCGGACTTGTGGGACTCCTGGACGATGTCGATGATGTTGGTGCGGCGGATGGACCGGCCGCCCAGGAAGAACAGCATCCCCACCACGTAGGCGGCAAAGACCATGGACAGCAGATAGGACCGGGGATCGAAGGACAGGGCCATCTCCTGGGAGTCCACCAGGAACAGGCGGAACAGCTGCCACACGCCCCAAGCCAGAGGGCCGCCTAAGGCCGCCCCGGCGGCGCAGGAGCCCAGGGAGATCACCGCCAGCTCCTTGCCCATCTCCCGCTGCAGCTGGCGGCGGGTGGCCCCCAGGGCCAGGAACACGCCGGTCTCCCGGGACTTCTGCCGGAAGAACAGCCCGGCGGCATAGGCGGTGAACACGGCGCAGCCGATGACCGCCAGAACGAACACCATCATCACCTGCTTGCGGCTGTCGCCGCCCTCCGGCAAGACGGAGAGGATGGTGGGGGAGCGCATCATGCAGACATAGGCAGTGATCAGCAGCACGGAGAAGAAGCTGCACCCTGCCAGCAAGGCGTACTGGCCCCTGTTTTTGCGGCGCAGGGCCGCGTAGGCGTCGGAAAAGTGCCGCATGGTCTCACTCCTTCCCCATGTCCCGGATGGCGTCCAACAGCTGGTCCTGAAAGGCGGTGCGGTCCGTGGCGCCCTTTTCCAGGGTCCGCCACACCACTCCGTCCCGGAGGATGACCACCCGGTCGCAGAAGGAGGCGGCAAAGGAGTCGTGGGTCACCATGAAGATGGTGGCCTCCAGGGATTCCTTGGCCTGTTCAAAGGAGCGAATCACCGCCCGGCTGGACTTGCTGTCCAGGTTGCCGGTGGGTTCGTCCGCCAGGATCAGCAGGGGATGGTTGATGAGCGCCCGGGCCACGGCGGTACGCTGCTTCTCACCGCCGGAGATCTCCGCCGGGTATTTGTCCCGGATGGCGGAGATACCGAATACATCGCACAGCTGGTCCGCCCGGGCCTCCGTCTGGCCGGTGACGGCGCCGCCGATGATGGCGGGCAGGAGAATGTTCTCCCGGACCGTCAGACCGTCCAGCAGCAGGAAGTCCTGGAACACAAAGCCCAGCTGCCGGTTGCGGACCTTTGCCAAAGCGTCCTCGCTGAGATTTGCCAGCTGCCGATCCCCCAGCATGATCTCCCCACTGTCGATGGGGATGTAGCAGGAGATGCAGTTTAAGAGCGTGGTCTTGCCAGAGCCGGAGGGGCCCATGACAGCCACGAACTCCCCTTCTCCACCGTGAGGGACACGCCCTTGAGGACTTCATAGGTGGTCTTGCCCACTTGGTAGGATTTGTGCAGATCTTTGACTGTTAACATAAAACTCTTCCTTTCTGTCTCACAGGATATTCCCCGCCAGGGCGATGGCCGCCAGATGGGCGGGATAGAAGGCGTAGAAGAACCAGCGGTTGATCTTGATGCGGGAGTGCGTGGCGCAGAAGATCAGGGGCGCGGCGAACACGGCGAAAATGGACCAGTCGATGCAGAGGCCGCCCACCGTCAGGCACAGGGGATCCTCCGGCCAGCCGTTCATCAGGGCCGGAAGATAACTGAGGAGGTAGAGGGCCGCGCCCAGGCGGGGCCGGTTCCGGCAGAGGTAGAAAATCAGCATCAGCTGGATGCCGGTGCCGGAGTAATCGAAGTTCCACCAGCTGACGGTGAAGAGCGCCAGGGCGAACAGCCACCATTTCCGTTCCTTCAGGCCGTACATGCCCAGCAGGCTCAGGAACAGGGTGAAGAAGATGTTCCAGTTGGTGAGGTTGGCCCAGAATTCGCCGACCGGGTGGAAGGCCAGGATGTAAAAGGGCTGGCTGACGAGGGCGAAGATGCCCAGCCGGGTCAGGTACTTCCGCACGTCGTGGGTGTACAGCAGGCCCACCGTCAGGCAGTAGCAGAAGATAGGGAAGGCCAGTCGGCCGATCCAGCGGAACACGCCCACCTCCGGGAAAAAGGCGCCGCCGATGTGGTCGATCAGCATGGCGGCGATGGCGATGAGCTTCAGCAGATCCGTGTCCAGATTGGTTTTCAGCCGTGGCCCCGTCTGGGGGATGGCGGCGGGAGTGGTGAGCACGCTCCACACACGGGAGCGGGAGATGGCAGTGGCGTTTGTCATGGTGTTTCCCTCCTTGTTGACACCAGCGTACCGCGAAAAAAGAGCCGCCGCAAACGGGGGTGTCATCTGCGGCGGCCTGGATGTCAAGTTTTGCGTTGGGAGGGGAGGGGATGTCAAGTTTGGCGGATTTGCCGTCAAGTTTGGTTTGGCAGACGGCGGTTCCTGTGGTAGAATGGGCAGGTAGTTTAGGGCGAAAAGCGCCCCCTGCCGGACCCCGGCGGGCAGTTTTCGGTTTGAGGTGATGGGGATGCTGCGGATCGGCATCTGTGACGATATCTACGACGCCAGGCTGGTGCTTCGGGCCGCTCTGGAGCGGGTCCTGGAAAAGCGGCGCGTTCAAGGGCAGTTCCGGGAGTTCTCCTCTGGCGAGGGACTGCTCCGCTGGCTGGAGAGCCACGCCGGGGAGCTGGACCTGGTGTTTCTGGACATGGAGATGGGGGAGCTGGACGGCATGGAGACCGCCCGGCGGCTCCGGGCGGCGGACGCCGGACTGCAGCTGGTGTTCGTCACCGGGTATGCAGAGCACGTCTTTGACGGGTACTCCGTGGGGGCCCTGGGGTATCTCTTAAAGCCCCCGAAGGCGGAACAGCTGGAGGAGGTGCTGGACCGGGCACAGGCGGCGCTGGTCCGGGATTTGGACCGGGCCTACATCTGCCGCAGCGGGGACACCCACTACCGGATCCCCATTGCCAACATTCTGTATTTCGTCTCGGACCGGCGGCAGGTGGCCTGTGTCACCGCCGGACGGGAGTACACGTTTTACGGCAAGCTGGACACGGTGGCGGCGGAGGTGGGGGCGGACTTTGTCCGCATCCACCAGCGGTATCTGGTTCGGACAGGAGCTGTGGACCGGATGGAGGGCGGCGAGGTGGTGCTGCGGGACGGCCGGCGGCTGCCGGTCAGCCGGTCCTGCCAGCCCTCGGCCCTGCTGGCCTTTACCCGGGCGGAGCTGGAGGGATGAGGATGCGGGATGTTCTCTGGCAGATCTGGCTCAACTGCGGCTATTTTCTGACCGTGGCGGCCAGCGGCTTTTTCCTCTACAAGCTCTGTGCCCCCTTTGTCCGCCCCCGGAATGGGCGCTTCTGGAGGGTGCTGCTCTTTCTGACCCTGGCGGGGTCCACCGGCATGGTGATTTGGATCGGCGACCCCAACCTGCTCTATACGCTGCCGGCGTTTTTCGCCTTGTTCCTCCTCTCTACCCGGGGTGACCGGATAGGGCGGGTGGCGGTGTGCATCATCCTCTTCTGCCTGGAGATGTCCGTGTGTGCCCTGCTGGACACCTATGTGGAGCGGATCAACAGGAATGCGCTCTATGACGTGCTGGTGCGCCTGGCCCGCCCGCTGGTGTTCGGCCCGCTGTGGCTGTTGCTGCGCCGCCGCCTGCCCCGGGAGCCGGTGGTGCTCTCCCGGCGGCTGTGGAAGCTGGTGCTGGGTCTAGCGGCCATGCCCCTGTGCGCCCTGATTGCCGTGGTGCTGCTGACCTTCCGGCGGTATGACTCTATCGAGGTCAATACCGTGGCGATGTACCAGGGCATGGTGGTGCTGCCCTTTGTATTTCTGACCTCTCTGGTCCTGTTGTTCGCCATTTTGATTCTGGCGGATCACGAGCGGCTGGAGCAGGCAAATCGCCTGGCAGGTCTGCGGGAGGTCTACTATCAGGGCCTCCGGCAGCAGGAGACCCAGGTGCGCCGTCTCCGCCACGATCTGCGGAATCACCTGACGGCGGTCCGGGGTTTTCTGGAGCAGGGAGATGAACAGGGGGCCATCGGCTATCTGGACCAGATAGCCGGTTCCCCGGCCCTGCGGGGAACCAGACGGCTCTGTGAAAACGAGGCGGCCAATGCCGTCCTCACCGCCAAGGCGGAGGCCATGGAGCGGGAGGGAGTCGCCGCAGACTTCGCCGTCTTCCTGCCCCGGGACCTGCCTGTGGCGGATATGGATCTGTGCGCCCTGCTGGGCAACGCTCTGGACAACGCCATCGAGGGCAGCCGGGGCGCCGGGGAACGGCGAATCACCATCCGCTGCAAGGCGGACAAGGGACTCTTCATGCTGCGGGTGGAGAACACCCTGGGCGGCGCGGTGCAGCCGGATCTTGCAACTACCAAGACGGACAAGGCCGCCCACGGCTTCGGCATCCCCGGGATGCGGGAAATCGCGGAGCGCTATGGCGGCACCCTGGACGCCGGGGTCCGGGACAACGGGTTCGAGCTGGTGGTGTGCCTGCCCCTGGCAGGGCAGGCCGAAACACTGTAAATCCCCATGCGCTGACGGCCGCCGCAGACACAGGAGAGAGCTCGATTTTCCATATCTGCGGTGTATTTGCACAGAAAAACAGGGAGACCGTCCAATGGACGGTCTCCCTGCTCCGCAGCCAAAGCGGACTCAAAGCATCTTCAAAAGTTCGATCTGTTCCCCGGAGGGGCCAGTGAAGAACCAGTTCTCCAACCCGCCGAAGGTGTTGGGCATCACGCACTTCTCTGCGGTCTGGAAGGTGTCCACGCCGGCGGCGCGGAGATCCGCGGCGGCTTGGTCCACATCGTCCACATAGACGGCGAAATGAGGGATGCAGCCCGCACCCTCCGGCACAGGGGCGGCGATCAACTCCACCAGGAAGCCGCCGAACTCCACAAGGGCCAGCTCCCGCTGCTGTTCCGGCGAGCAGGCGGGGGCCCGGAGATGCAGGCTGCCGCCGATCTTCTCGTAAAAGGCGATGCTGGCATCCATATCCGCCGTATACACGGCAATGTGGCCGAGACCTTGATAGTGCTGTTTCATACAATCAGTCCTCCAGTATGTGAAAAATGAAAATATGGCATCAGGAGGCGGCAGTCCGGCCGCCGGGGATCAGGGCGCCCACTGCGCCGCAGACAGCGGCGGGCAACACCCAGCCGAAATCCAGAGACGCCAGGGGCAGCAGGTCCAGAAAGGCCAGCTCCACGCCGGTGTAGGTGCGGACTACCTCCAGCAGGCTCACTGCCAGGGCGCCCAGGGCCGCCAGGCGGAACACCCAGTCCCGGCGGATGCGGCTGCCGAACAGGGCCAGCACGATCAGCACCAGCGTGGGGGGATAGACCACGCTGAGGATGGGGGAGGCGATGGCGATGATCTCATTGAGACCAAAGTTGGATACCACGGCACTGAACACGCAGATGACGCACACCAGCGTGCGGTAGGAAACGCGGCCCCCCGAGAGGCCGGAGAAGTAATCGGCGCATGCGCTGACCAGCCCCACAGCGGTGGTGACGCAGGCCAGAGCCACCACCACGGCAAAGAGGATGATGCCCGCCTGCCCCAGCAGGTTCCGGACAATGGACACCACCAGGAACGTGCGGTCCACGGTGATGTCGAAGAAGCGGGCGGTGGTGGCGCCCAGATAAGTCAGCCCCAGATAGACCGCCAGCAGGCCGATGCCTGCCACCAGACTGGCGCCGGACACCACCCGGAGCTGGGCGCCGGGAGTCGTGTGTCCCTTCTCCCGGGCGCTCTTCAGAATGATATAGCCGAACACGATGGCCGCCAGCACGTCCATGGTCTGATAGCCGGCTTCCACGCCGGTGGCGGCCACATTCTCCACCAGCGGCTGCTCACCCACCGGCCCGATGGGATTCACCACACCCACCACGATCAGGATCAACAGGCCAATCAGCAGAGCGGGGGTCAGGATCTTTCCCACGATGTCCACCACCGCTGTTTCCCGCACGCACAGCAGCAGGATCAGCAGAAAGAAGAGGATGGAGAAGAGCGCCGGACTGAAGCCGGACACCAGCGGGGCCAGAGAGGTTTCGTAGGTGGTGGCGGCAGTCCGGGGAATGGCCAGCATGGGACCGATGCACAGCACAATGGCGCACATGAGCGCTGTGGAGGGAATCCTGCCGATGCGGGCGGTGATCCCGTCGGGACTTCCCTGCCGGAGAATGGCAAACATAGCCAGCAGGGCCAGTCCGATGTCGGCCATAAAGTAACTGAAAAAGCCGGCCAGCCACTCCGGACCCGATTCCAGTCCCAGATAAGGGGGGAAGATGACATTACCTGCGCCGAAAAACATGGAGAACAGGGCGAAACCGATGACCAAGCTGTCCTGAAGGTGTTTCTTCATAGGAGACCTCCTCTTGCCTTGCAGGTGGACGGATGTCCGCTGAATAAGGGCAAAGCGGCCGCGCGGACGACGCGCGGCCTGTGTATTTATTTGATGTTTATGCTTGAAACAATTATATTTGAATTTCCGAAAAAAGTCAATGTTATACACACCGAGGCGGTCATGGGCGGAGCAGCGGAGAAAAATCGCCGGAGCGGGAACTTTTTTCCGTAGAGCCCGTCTAACCTCTCAGACCGCGGCGGAGCGCCGTGAAATCCCGTGAGAGGTTAGGAGAAAAACATGAAAAAGAGAGGACTTGCAGGATTGCTGGCTCTGGCGCTGATACTGGCGCTGGGTGCCTGTGGAGGAACGGAGGCGCAGGAGGACGCCGCCCAGGACCAGAAGATGGAGGAAGCTGCGCCGCCCCAGGAGGAAGAGACTTCGGAAACCGATGGGGAGGACGGCGTCCCTGTGACCATAGAGGGCCCTGAGACGGCGGATGATTCCCAGCAGCTCCAGGAGGACGAGCCGGATCTGGGCTCCCGCCCCGCGGACCCGGCGAAGGAGCCGGAGACGGGGAGCCGTCCGGCAGACCCGGCGGAGAAGCCGATATACCAGCCGGTGGAGGACACAAAGCCCCAGCAGCCGGACAAGGAGCCGGAGACGCCGGCCCAGCCCGCCCCTGCCCCTCCAGCGGAGTCTGCTTCCGGCGTGGATCTAGCGGATTTCTGCGCTTCCGTGACCGGGGACCAGGAGACGTGGCCCGCCCTGATGGCCGTGGAGGGTGAGACGCTGGATACGTTCTATGCGGGACTCTCCGCCATCGCCACCCAGCAGTGTCTGGTGCAGATGGCCATGATCTCCGCCTCCGGTGACGAGATTGCCCTGGTAGAGGTGGAGAACAGCGGCGATGTCCAGGCGGTGAAGGACATCTTCCAGGCCCGAATCGACTATCAGGTGGGGGACGGCACAAGCCCCGGCGGTGCCTGGTACCCCGCGCCCACGGAGATGTGGCGGAACGAGTCCCGGATTGTCTCCAATGGCAACTTTGTGATGCTGGTGGCGCACACCGGCGCGGACGCGGTGGTGGAGCAGTTCAACGCCCTGTTCGCCTGAGTGGGGTCCCGCAATGCGGAAAACGAAGCAGGACTTTTTAAGTCCTGCTTCGTTTCGTTCCGATCAGATTTTGATGAGCTCGTATGCCCGGGTGCCGATGCCGATCTTCTCCGCGTGCTCCAGGCAGACGGCCCAGTCCGTGTCCGGATGGGCGGCGTGGAAGTAGTCACCGGAGGAGCAGTCGCAGCCCTCGTCAAACAGGGCGGAGTTGGGCGCGGGAGTCTGGGCCAGCACGGCGTCGGCACAGGCTTGGTCCAGAGCCACCGGGTCGAAGGAGGCAAACATGCCCACGTCCGGGACGATGGGGACATCGTTCTCCGCGTGGCAGTCGCAGTTGGGGGAGACATCCACCACCAGGGACACGTGGAAGCAGGGGCGGCCGTCTACCACGGCCTTGGTGTACTCGGCGATCTTCTTATTCAGAATAGCGGGCGCCTCGTCATACAGGCACTGGATGGCATCCTTGGGGCACACCGCCAGACACCGGG
The DNA here is from genome assembly GCF_005121165.3 of Dysosmobacter welbionis. Taxonomy (NCBI): domain Bacteria; kingdom Bacillati; phylum Bacillota; class Clostridia; order Eubacteriales; family Oscillospiraceae; genus Dysosmobacter; species Dysosmobacter welbionis. The sequence goes on from NZ_CP034413.3 coordinate 2,621,504, forward strand.
CGCAGCCCACGCACTTGTCCGTGTCGATGGTGGCTTTGCCGTCGGCACCGAACTGGGGCGCGCCGTGGGCGCAGATCCTGGCGCAGGCCCGGCAGCCGATGCACTTCTTCTGCTTGACGAAGGGCTTGCCGGAGTTGTGCTGCTCCATCTTGCCGGCCCGGGAGCCGCAGCCCATGCCGATGTTCTTCAGAGCGCCGCCCATGCCGGCCTGCTCGTGGCCCTTGAAGTGGGTCAGGGAGATGAACACGTCCGCGTCCATCACCGCACGGCCGATCTTGGCGGACTTCACATACTCCCCGCCCTCCACGGGAACCTCCACCTCGTCGTTGCCCTTCAGGCCGTCGGCGATCAGGATGTGGCAGCCGGTGGAGTAGGGGGTGAAGCCGTTGATATAAGCCGATTCGATGTGGTCCAGGGCGTTTTTCCGGCCGCCCACATACAGGGTATTGCAGTCCGTCAAGAAGGGCTTGCCGCCGTGGGACTTCACCAGGTCCACCACGGCCCGGGCCCAGTTGGGGCGGAGGTAGGCCAGGTTGCCCGGCTCGCCGAAGTGCATCTTGATGGCCACGTACTTGCCGTCCATATCGATATCGCCGAAGCCGGCGGTCATCATCAGCCGGGCCAGCTTCTGGGGCAGGTTCTCCCGCCAGCTGGGGGCGCGGAAGTCCGCAAAGTAGACTTTGGATTTTTCAGCCATGATCTCGTTGCTCCTTTTTCTCTTTCTGTTCTTTGAAACAAGCCTGGAGAGAAACCTCTCCGGTGCCGGGGCGGCGTGCCTTCCGCCTTACGGCAGGTCCACAGAGATGTTGTCGGTGCCGTGCTCGTCAAACTCGGAGAGATAAGCGTCGATCCGCTCCATCAGCTCCCCATAGTTTTCACGGGTCAGGGGTTCCCCATCCATGTCCCGCAGGGCCAGCTCCTCCGCCAGGATCTCATAGAACACCACGTCCTCATACTGCTCGATGGCCTCGTGGATGCCGCCGTCCGCAAAGGCCCGGGAGGGGATCAGCTCCCCCCGGTACAGCTCCACCAGCTTGCTCATCTTGTGGTGCAGGCAGTGGGAGAAAATCAGGCTCTCCACCTGGTCGTATTCCTGGATGCGGTCGTTCTCCCGGGTGGAATTGATGACCCAGTTTCCTATGTATACCAGATCCAGCAGATACCGGAACTGCTGTTCCGTCAGTTCGATCTTCATGGGGCAGACACCTCCCAAATAGATGATACTGTCACGATTATAGCAGAGACATACGCAGAATTCCACATAAAAAACAGGGCAAAAAGACTAAAATCTGTCTTGCGGCAGAAGGCGCCGCATAGTATAATATGTAATCCAGATGCAAAATGAGCATGAAGCGGCCGCCGGTCCGGCGGCGGGAGAAGAAGGAGGCGGAGCGGGATGGACCAGCGTCCCATCGGGGTATTCGATTCAGGCCTGGGGGGTCTGACGGCGGTGCACTCCCTCTGGCGCATCCTGCCGGAGGAGGACCTGATCTACTTCGGCGACACCGCCCGGGTGCCCTATGGCAGCCGTTCCCGGGAGGCCATTTTGAAATACGCCCGCCAGGATGTGCGTTTCCTGCGCTCCTTCGATCTGAAGGCCATCCTCATCGCCTGCGGGACGGTGACCACCACCTCGCTGGCGGCGCTGCAGGCGGAAAACGACCTGCCCATGGTAGGCGTGGTAGAGCCCACTTGCCGCCGGGCGGTGCTGATGACCCAAAACAAGCGGGTAGGGCTCATTGCCACGGCGGCCTCCGTCCGCTCCGGTGCCTACGAGGCGGCTCTCCGGCGGCTGGACCCGGAGGTGACCGTGTTCAGCCGGGCCTGCCCCCTGTTCGTGCCCCTGGCGGAGGCCGGGCGCATCCGGCGGGGAGACGTGGTGATCGAGACCGTGGCCCGGGAGTATCTGACGCCCCTGAAGAATGCGGGGGTGGACACCCTGATTCTGGGCTGTACCCATTACCCGCTGCTGACGGATGTGATCGGGGACGTGATGGGGCCGGGCGTGGAGCTGGTGTCCGCCGGGGAGGAGTCCGCCTTTGAGCTGAAACGGATGCTGAAGGCCCGGGAGCTGCGGGCGGACGAGCGCCGCCGCGGCGAGACGGAGTTCTACGTCAGTGACCGGGTGGAGGATTTTGAGCGGACGGCCTCGCTGTTTCTGCAGGAGGACCTGCGCCATACAGCACGGAGGATTGACATTGAGCGATATTGAGACGCGGCAGAAGAAGCTGCCGGTGCTGCTCTTCATCCGGGGAGAGCAGTATTTTGACGATGTGGACCCGGATGCCACGGAGCTGACGACGGAGGGGACCCTGGAGCTGACGGAGGAGGGCCTGCTGCTGACCTATCAGGAGACAGCCCTCACCGGCATGGAGGGGACGACCACCACCTTTGAGGTCAGCGGGCCCCAGGTGATCCTGCGCCGGGTGGGCAGTGTGAACTCCCAGATGGTGTTTGAGGAGGGGCGGCAGCACACGTCCCTGTATGAGACCCCCTACGGGGAGCTGTCGGTGGATATCCAGACCAGCGCCCTGCGGCACAACCTCAGCGAGCGGGGCGGCCTGCTGGAGATCAAGTACTCCATCGCGGTCGAGCATACGGTGACAGGAAGAAACAGCTTCAAGATCCGGGTAAAGCGAAAGTAAGAGAGCGTTCCGGCAAACCGTGCGGCAGCGCGTCCAAGTATTTTGGAGGAGCCAAAATCTTTGGCGGAGGGCGAATTCATTTCGCCCGGGGATTCCGAGAAAAGGGGTCCCCGGGATCTGTCCCGTGGGAAGCGCACGGTGACAGGGAAAAACAGCTTTAAGACCCGGGTAAAACGGGAAAAACAGGGGTTGGGAATTAGGAATTGCGGTGCCGCCGCAGGTGGCAATTGGAATCTGTCCGGCTTTGCCGGACACCAAAATTCCTCATTCTGAATTCCTCATTCACGAAAGAGGGAACGATATGATCAACATGGTACAAAACGCGAAGGACCAGGCGGCGGCGCTGGCCATGGCCGCCTATCAGGCGGCAGTGGCGGACGGGACGCTGCCCCAGGCGGAGGTGAAGACCGCCCCGGTGGAGATCCCCAAGGACACCGCCAACGGCGACTTCACCACCACGTTTGCCCTGGCGGCCTCCAAGGCGCTGCGGCAGCCGCCCCGTAATATCGCCCAGGCACTGCTGGACCACATGGACCTGGCGGGGAGCTACTTTGCCTCCGCGGAGATTGCGGGACCGGGCTTTCTGAACTTCCGTCTCAACGACAGCTGGTACGCTGCCGTCTGCGAGGCGGTGGAGAGCGAGGGTGCCGGCTACGGCACCGCCGACCACCTGAAGGGGCAGAAGATCATGGTGGAATTCGTCTCCGCCAACCCCACGGGCCCCATGCACATGGGCAATGCCCGGGGCGGCGTGCTGGGAGACACCCTGGCCAGCGTGCTGGCGGCGTGCGGCGCCGACGTGACGAGGGAGTTTTACGTGAACGACGCGGGCCACCAGATCGATAAGTTCGCCCACTCCATTGAAGCCCGGTATCTCCAGATCATCCGGGGGAGGACGCGGTGCCCTTCCCGGAGGACGGATACCAGGGTGAGGACATCAAGGACCTGGCCCGGGCCTATTATGAGAAAAACGGAGATAAGCTGTTGGATGTGCCGGAGGCGGAGCGCCAGGAGGCGCTGGCCCAGTTCGGGTTGTCCATCAACCTGCCTAAGATGAAGACCGATCTGGAGCGGTACAAGATCCACTATGACAACTGGTTCTACGAGTCCTCTCTCCATGAGAGCGGCTATGTGAAGGAGACAGTGGATCTGCTGGCGGAGCGGGGCTGGACCTATGAGAAGGACGGCGCCCTGTGGCTCCGCACGGCCGACATCCTACGGGACCACTACCGCAGGCAGGGGAAGAAAGAGGCGGACATCGAGAAGCTGGACCTGAAGGATGACGTACTGCGCCGGGCCAACGGGTTTTACACCTACTTCGCCGCGGACATCGCCTATCACCGGAACAAGTTCGCTGTCCGGGGCTTCGACAAGGTCATCAACATCTGGGGGGCGGACCACCACGGCCACGTGGCCCGGCTGAAGGGCGCCCTGGACGCGCTCGGCCTCAACGGCAGCGAGCGGCTGGACATCGTGCTGATGCAGCTGGTGAAGCTGCTGCGGGACGGCGAGGTGGTGCGGATGAGCAAGCGCACCGGCAAGGCCATCTCCCTCTCGGATCTGCTGGACGAGGTCAGCGTGGACGCAGCCCGGTGGTACTTCAACGCCAAGCCGGACACCCAGATGGAGTTCGACCTGGGCCTGGCGGTCCGGGAGGACAGCGAAAACCCCATCTACTACGTGGAATACGCCCACGCCCGGATCTGCTCGCTGCTGCGGGCTCTGGCGGAGGAGGGCGTCTCCGTGCCCAGACAGGCGGACGTGGACATGTCCCTGCTCTCCGGTGAGGCGGAACGGGCCCTGCTGAAGCAGATCGCCCAGTTCTGCGAGGAGATCAAGCTGGCGGCCCGGGACTACGACCCCAGCCACATCAACCGCTATCTCCAGGAGCTGGCAGCCTGCTTCCACCGGTTCTACACCGCCTGCCGCATCAAGGGCGAGGAGCCGGCGGTCCGGGACGCCCGGCTGAAGCTGGCGGACGACACCCGGATCGTCCTGCGGAACGGCTTGAAGCTCATCGGCGTGGACGCGCCGGAGAAGATGTGACGAGACGGCGCGCGGCGCAGGAGGGAGACCTATGGAATTTCAGAGAGAGCCGGGACGCATCTACGCCATGGAGGATGGGCGCCTGATCGCCGAGGTGATGTTCCCCGACCGGGACGGAGTGGCGGAGATCGACCACACCTTTGTGGATGACACCCTGCGGGGCCAGGGCGTGGCAGGACAGCTGCTCCGGGCGGCGGCCGACCAAATCCGCACGGAAGGAAAGCGCGCCAGGGCGACCTGTTCCTATGCCAAGATCTGGTTTGAAAAGCACCCGGAGGAGGCCGATCTGCTGTGCCCCTGAGAGACGACGAGAGCCGCCGTGCCGGCGGGAGCAGCATGGCCCTCCGGGCGGCGTTTCCCGCCACCATCCCGGTGATGACGGGCTTTCTGTGCCTGGGGACTGCCTATGGCCTTTTGATGCAGTCCAAGGGGTATGGGCCGGGATGGTCCGTCCTCATGAGCGCCATCGCCTTTGGGGGCAGCATGCAGTTTGTGGCCGTCACGCTGCTGACCACGGCCTTTGACCCTGTGCAGGCGTTTCTGCTGTCCGTCATGGTCAATGCCCGGCACATGTTCTACGGGCTGAGCCTGCTGGACAAGTACAAGGGCCTGGGGAAGGTGCGGCCGTTTCTGATCTACGTGCTGTGCGATGAGACGTTTTCCCTGGTGTCCACTCTGGAGCCGCCGGAGGGCGTGGCCCGGAAGGACTTCTACTTCTGGATCTCCCTGCTGGACTACCTCTACTGGATTACGGGCACAGCCCTGGGCGGCCTGCTGGGGAGTTTCCTCACCTTTGACACCACGGGCCTGGACTTTGCTCTGACGGCGCTGTTTGTGGTGCTGTTCCTGGAGCAGTGGAAGAAGCCGGAGAACCGGCCCGCCGGGGTGATGGGGATCCTCTGCGCCGCCGCCAGCCTGGCGGTGTTCGGAGCGGACAACATGGTGATCCCCGCCATGGTGCTGGTGCTGGCGGTGCTGCTGAGTGCACGGCGCCGCCTGGACCGCAGCGGAGAGGAGGGAGCCCTGTGACGCTGACGCCTTTGCAGACGCTGGGCATCATCCTGGCGGTGGCCGCCGGGACCCAGCTGACCCGATGGCTGCCCTTTTGGTTGTTTCCGGAGAAGAAACGGCCTCCCGCCGTGGTGACATACCTGGGGAAAGTCCTTCCGCCCGCCATGATGGGCCTGCTGGTGGTGTACTGCCTGCGGAGCGTCTCCTGGCTGTCGGCGCCCCACGGGGCGCCGGAGCTGATCGCCATTGCGGCGGTGGCGGGGCTCCACCTCTGGAAGCGGAATGTGCTGCTGTCCATCGCCGGGGGCACTGTGCTGTACATGGTGCTGGTACAGGCGGTGTTTGTCTGAGAAAAGAGAAGAGATGCCGGCCGGCGGAAGCCCGGCCGGCATTTTTCAGTGCCGGGGGAGGCTTCCTTGTTTCCGAATCGTTACAATTTGTTGTGAAACTGAGTGGATTTTTGCAAAAAATCAGGGTATTCTGGGCATGAAATGCAGAGAACGGAGCGCAAAAACCAGGACCTGGAAAGCGAGGTGCGAACATGAAGCGATTTCTTCTCTGCGGGGTGCTGCTGGCGCTGCTGGCCGGCTGCGGCACTGCCGGGGAGCAGCTGCCGGAGGAAGTCCCGGAAGAGACGGAGCCCCTCTCCGGCGAGGAGCTGACGGCCTCCGCCATGGCGGCGTACGCTGAGATCACGAAGGACCTGACTTTCACCCTGGATGTGGAAGAGGAAGATGCCACAGGCATCAGCCTCTCCATCACCCCGGAGGCCGCCCGGAACGTGGCGGGGCGGGAGAACCTGTTCTCCATCGGCTACCAGTGGGAGCCGGCCTCGGCGGAGGCCTGGGGAGACCAGTGGAGCGACATCAAAAGCAGAGGACGGCTCTTTGCCATGACCGCCCCGGACGGGGAGACCACCCTCCAGTGCTGCACCGGCGGGGACGTGGTGCTGTGGACCGTGGACGGGGAGACCCACTATGCCTGTGTGACGGCTGCGGCGGAGGGGGAATCCGGCCTGAGCGGTCTGCTGCAGGGGATCGCCGAGGACGCCCTGTGGGACGCGGCGTTTTGCGGTCCCACGGTGGATGGGGCAGAGACGGACTACGAAGAGATCGCCCGGCAGCTGAACGAGGCCGTGGCGGAGAATGTCCGCCATGTGCCGGACTGGGTCAGCTGGAAGCCCCTGGACTTCCAGGCCAACGGCGCCAGCGTGTTTGACGCCTATTACGGTGAGCCGGAGAACTTCTGTGCCGGGCTGGGCTTCCGGCTGCTGGTGGATGACCCGTATGGAGAGATGGCCAACAGCTGGCAGGCGGGCGCAGGGCTGGGAGAACCGGATGCGGACGGGTACTACGGCTATGGCGGCGAGGCCAGTATCCAGAAAAATGAGGACGGCGACTGGACCTGCGACGGTCTGGCCACCGGAGGCAGCGCCGTGACGCTGCCACTGTCCGGCTCTGGGGAGGAAGCCCCGCTTTCGGAGCTGGTGGACGCATTCTTTCTGACGGAGGGGTTCTCCCATGACTGGCTGCTGCCCAACTACATCCTGGACCACCCGGCAGAGGACATGACGGCCCTGCCCGCCCTGCTGGATGACCGGACAGACGCAGAGGCCCGGGAGCTGTGTGCCGTCCTGGGCCGGTGCCTGCGGGACGCCGACTACTGGGACTGGGCGCCGGAGACGCTGGCGGAGACTCTGGGAAGCTATGGGGCGTATCTGGATGCATAAATCTGCCAACGCCGGTATAAACTGGGACTGCGGCCTGGCCGCAGTCCTTTTGTTTTGTCATGGAGGCGGATATGGGGAAGCGGTTGTTTTACTGGGAGCTGGCGGGTGCGCTGTTCACGGCGGCGCTGGGGACGCTGCTGCACTTTGCCTACGACTGGAGCGGCGGATGGGGCGCGGCGGCTGCCTTCTCCGCGGTGAATGAGTCCACCTGGGAACATATGAAGCTGCTGTTTTTCCCCATGTTCCTGTTTTCCGTGGTACAGGTGTGCTGCCTGGGACGAAACTATCCGAACTTTCTGGCGGCCCGGGGCGTCAGCACGGTGACAGGGGTCGCGCTGATCCCGGTGCTGTTCTATACGTACACCGGCGTGCTGGGGCGGCATCTGCTCTGGGCGGACATCGCCGTGTTCTACCTCTCCGTGCTGGGGGCATTCGCCCTGGATTTCCGGCTTCTGCGGCGGGGGCGGTTCACCTCTCTCTGGCAGCAGATCCTGGGCCTGCTGGCGCTGTGGGGGCTGGCGTTCCTTTTCGTCTACTGCACGTTCCATCCGCCGGAGCTGGGGCTATGGCAGGACCCGGTGACGCTGGGCTATGGGCTCCCCAAATGAAAGCAGGCGCCCCTCTTTCGAGAGGGGCGCCGCTTTGCTTCCGGGGATTTTCTGTCCCTGCCGTTGACCGGCTCTCTCCGGCGGGGTATAATATTGTTAAAAGCGACCTGGGGAGGCTGAAGCGGATGAAGACCACAAGACAGAAGCGTGCGGCGCCTTTTTACGCCGCTGCGGCGGTATGGCTGGCCTACGCGCTGGTGCTGCCGCTGTATGAGCCGCTGCACTATGCCCTGGCGGCGGGGGCCTCCCTTCTGGCGTTCGCGGCGGCGGCCGCCCTGTGCCGGGGCGGCCCCGTAGGAGAGGAGGCTGGCAAGGCGCCGCCGGAAAAGGCCGAGGAGCCCGTTGAAAAGAAACCGGCCTCTACAGGAAATCCTGAGCTGGACAAGATGGTCCGCGACGGGGAGATGGCCATCCGGGAGATGAAACGGCTGGATGAGAATATCGCGGACCCCGGCATCTCCGCCGACATTGTGCGGCTGGAGCAGGTGAGCGCCCGAATCTTCGACGAGGTGCGCACGCACCCGGAGAAGCTGCCCCAGATCAGGCGCTTTCTGGACTACTACCTGCCCACCACCCTGAAGCTGCTGAATGCCTATGACCGCATGAGCGGTACCGGGGTCTCCGGAGAGAACATCGACACCACCCTGGCCAAGGTGGAGGGGATGATGCGGACCATCGTGGCGGCCTTTGAAAAGCAGCTGGACAGCCTGTACGGCGCCGAGGCCCTGGACATCTCCACGGATATCACGGTGCTGGAGAACATGATGGCCCGGGAGGGACTGGTGGACAGCCCGCTGAAGGCGGAGCCGGACGAGAAGAAAGAGACCGATATCCGGCTGGAGCTGTGATCGGAGGAAACGCCATGAGAAAGATCGCCATCAGAATGGCGGGCCTGGTTTTCTATATGGCCGCAGGATTTGTCCTTCTGTTCTGGAAACTGGAGCGTGGCGGGTTGCATAACGCGGAGCTCCTGCTGCCGCTGGCATGGCTGGCGGGGGCGGTGGCTTTGGGCCTTCGGCTGGACAAGGCCTGTAAACAGGCGGGAAGGTGGGGAGAGGCTGCCCATCACTTTTTCTCTTCCGTGATATGGCTGCTGCTTGGTATCGGTTTTATGAAGCAGGCCCCGGGCATCTGTACCCTCTGCGGTGTGCTGGGGGTGGTGTACGCAGTGGTTTATGCTGTCTGCGGTGTGCGGGCGGCGGGAGAAGCCCGCCGGAATGAAGAAAATGGCAGAGAGTGAATGATACTATGATGGAGGATGACACAATGGCAGACGAGAAGAGCATGATGCCTGAACTGACCCTGGATCCCAGCCGGACGGATGCGGTGCCCCAACTGACTCTGGACCCGGCAGCGCCCGCCGCCCCCGCACCGGAGGCCGCCAAGCCGGAGGCGACGCCGGTGCGGCTGGACGAGAACCTGCTGAACGACGCGGAGAAACAGGCGGTGGAGGCGTTTTCCAAGAAGATCGACCTGACGGACTCCAACCTGATCCTGCAGTACGGCGCGGCGGCCCAGAAGAACGTGGCCAGCTTTTCTGAGAACGCCCTGAACTCTGTGCGCACCAAGGACCTGGGAGAGGTGGGCAAGTCCCTCAGCGAGCTGGTGGTGGAGTTGAAGGGCTTCGGCGAGGAAGAGGAGAAGAAGGGGCTCTTCGGCCTCTTCAAAAAGACGGGTAGCAAGCTGGAGGCCATGAAGGCCCAGTACGCCAAGGTGGAGTCCAACGTGGACAAGATCGCCCGGGAGCTGGAGCAGCATCAGGTCACGCTTTTGAAGGATGTGGCCATGTTCGACCAGATGTATGAGCTGAACCTGAAATACTACAAGGAGCTCACCATGTACATTCTGGCGGGCAAGAAGAAGCTGGAGGACATGCGGGCGGGCGAACTGCCTGCTCTGAAGGCCAAGGCAGAACAGTCCGGCGCTCAGGAGGACGCCCAGGCATACAACGACATGGTCCAGATGTGTGAGCGGTTTGAGAAAAAGCTCCACGACCTGGAGCTGACCCGGATGATCTCTGTGCAGATGGGCCCCCAGACTCGGCTGCTGCAGAACAACGATACCTTGATGGTGGAAAAGATCCAGTCCTCCCTGGTGAACACCATCCCCCTGTGGAAGAGTCAGATGGTGCTGGCCCTGGGGCTGGAGCACGGCCGCCAGGCCACGGCGGCCCAGAGCGCCGTGACGGAGATGACCAATGAGCTGCTGAAAAAGAACGCGGATCTGTTGAAGATGGGCACCATTGAGACCGCCAAGGAGGCAGAGCGGAGCGTGGTGGACATTGAGACGCTGCAGCACACCAACCAGCAGCTGATCTCCACGCTGGACGAGGTGCTGAACATCCAGCGGGAGGGCGCCCAGAAGCGCAGGGCCGCCGAGGCGGAGTTGGGCCGCATCGAGGGCGAGCTGAAGCAAAAGCTGTTGGAGCTGAGAAATTAAAGGGAGAGCAGGATCCCCCTTTGGAATCCCCACCAGTCTGCGGACTGGTGAACGCGCCCGGGGCGCTTGGATCAAGGTAGTTTCGCCACGTACACGCTGCGGCGAAAATGATTCAAATTTCTTCTTTCGCCAATGGCGGAAGAACTGGGGAAAACCGGAGGCTTTCCCTTAGCCCCCTTTCCCGCTTACAGGGAAGGGACGGAGAGGACATACGCTTATGAAGTTTTTTCAGAAACGGGCCGTGGCGGCGGTGGTGCTGATTTTAGCCATCGTGGCCGGGGTGGTGATTGGGCAGGCCAAGAAGCCGGACACCGGAGGCCAGGCGTCCACCGCCATTGTGGGGTCCTATACGTATGTATATGACTACGCCGGGGTGCTGACGGATGAGACCATGGAGCATATCGACGCCATGAACGCCTCCTTGTTTGCCCAGACCGGGGCCCAGATCCTGGTAAGTGTGGTGAACTCCACTGGCGGCGCGGACATCATGGACTATGCCTCGGATCTGGGGAACAGCTATGGCGTAGGCTCCGCAGAGCGGAACAACGGCGTGGTGATGCTGCTGGCGCTGGACAACATCTCCCAAAGCGGCCTGATGGGCGACTACTGCGTGGTGGTGGGGACCGGGCTGGAGAGCCACGCGGACGATTTCATGAGTCTGCAGTCCTATTACCTGGAGAATGATTTCGCTGCCGGGGAGTACGACGCCGGTGTGAAGGCGACTTTTGATGCCTTCATCGCCTGGTTTGCCGACTTCTACGGCGTCACGATCCGGGAGGGGTATATCCCTGCCGTCCGGGAGACCTATTCCAGCGGCAGCGGGTACTACTATACGGAGACCCACGGCTATGTGGCGCCGGCCTTTGGGTCCCTGGTGAGCGGCGTTGTGGTGCTGCTAGTGGTGCTGCTGGTGCTGTGGGTGATCCTGGACGGAATGCGGTACTCCCGCTACCGCCGGCGGTATCTGCGGCCCGGTATGGGACGGCCCACGGTGCTGTACTACCCCATCTTCTGGGGACGGCCCCAGCGGCCCAGGCCACCCCGTCCTCCAAGACCGCCAAAGCCACCGCGCCGGCCGCCCTCCGGCGGAACATTCGGCGGGGGCGGCTTCGGCGGCAGCCGGGGAGGCATGTTCGGCGGAGGCTCCTTCGGGAGTGCCGGAGGGTCCCGGGGCAGCCTCGGCGGAGGGACCTTCCGGGGCAGCGGCGGCCGTCGCGGCGGCTTTGGCGGAGGCTCCTTCCGCAGCGGCGGGCGCCGGTAAGAGACAGATATAACGGGGCCTGTATGCCATTTGAAAAGCAGGAGGATCCCCCGGAGTTCCGGGACGATCCTCCTGCTTTTGCGTTGGAAGAAGTATTACTTTTGCGGTGCGGCTCAGCGGATGGGGAGCATTTTGCCGGTCTCAAAGGATTCCTTGCAGCGATAGGCCGCCTCGGATACAGCGGTGCCGTCGTAGACCGTCAGGTCCGCAGGGTGTGTGCCGGTACGGATGTGGTCCGTAAACGCCTGCATCTCAGCCAGAAAAGCGGTGTGCCAGCGGGACATGAAGTCCGGATAGTACTCCTGCCGCGCACCATGCTCATCCACGACCTGCAGCAGGTTCCGGGCGCCCACGGGGGCGATGCGCAGCGTGCCGTGGGTTCCGACGATTTCCGTCTCTACATTGCAGCCTGCTGCATGGGTGCGGTTGGCAAAGAGAAAGCCCATGGCGCCGTTTTCGCACTGGACCATGGCGGCGGCATTGTCTGTGTCATGCAGTTCCCGACAGAGGTCGAACTCAAAGACACCACCGATGGCCCAGACGTTACGGATGTTAGAGCCGGTGAACCAGCGGATCAGATCCAGATCGTGGACGCACATGTCCAGGAACTGGCCGCCAGAGTGGGGGAGGAATTTCAGTGTGGATTCAATGGTGCTGCGGGGATCCTGGGTGCAGGAGCGGACCAGCACCACTTTGCCGATTTCACCGGCGTCCACACGGCGCTTGGCCTCAGCATAGGAGGGGTCAAACCGGCGCATGAAGCCCAGTTGGAACACCAGTTCCGGATGGGCCTCAACAACCTTTTCAGCTTCCTTGCACTGAGCCACATTGGTGCCCAGAGGCTTTTCACAGAAAACGTGCTTGCCGTGCTCCATGGCAATTTTGATCTGCTCCACATGAAGAAAAGAGGGGGAGACGATGACGATGCCGTCCAACTCCGGATCGGCGCACATGGCGGCAAAATCGGTGTAAGTATGAGGAACGCCCAATTCCTCTGCCACCGCCCGGAGACGGGAGGTATCCACGTTACAGATGGCGTGGAGGACGCAGCCGGGAATGGATGCGGCTAAGTTTTTTGCATGTTCGTAGCCCAGACGGCCCAGGCCGACAGAGCCGATTTTAACAGATTCCATATAGCACCTTCTCTCTGGGTTTTCAATTTTACAGTATAGTCTAATCCCCCAAAAATACAAGCGGGACCTGCCTTGAAAGCTGGATACTGCCAAAGAACTTGAACAGCGGCACGGCTCTTGAGAGCCGTGCCGCTGTTTTGCGGGAAAGTGGTCCCTGGGGATCAGTCCACCTCCCGCAGCCGTTCCACGATGGTGGCCTTGGAGACGGAGCGGTACACCGCCAGGGGAACCAGGACGCCCAGCAGGGCGAACACCGGGGCCACGATCAGGAACGGGGTCAGCGTCAGGCGGTAGGTGAAGAACCAGAACATGCTCCCCACCGCCTTGAAGGCCACCGGGCCGAAAATCAGGGTCAGCACCAGGGAGATCCCAGCCGCCCCCAGGGCATAGAGCAGCCCCTCATACACCAGCATGGTCTTGAGCTGCTTGCCGGCCATGCCGATGGACTGGAGCACGGCGAACTCCCGCTTGCGGGCGATGATGCCGGTGAGGATGGCGTTGAAGAAGTTCAGCACGCCCACCAGCCCCACGATGAAACTGAGGGCCCCGCCGCACAGCTGGAACATGGAGCGCATCCCCTCGAACTCCGATGCGTAGAGCGCCTTGCTCTCATAGTCGAACTGGGGATTCACGTTCTCTGTGTAGTCTGCCAGGAACTTCTCCATGGCGCCGTTGGCCTCGTCGGTGGTATCAAAGGCGTAGTACATCACGCTGTCTGTGCCGCTGTCCTGCATGAAGGTCTGGTCATTCAGGATGAACTCGTCCGCGCCGTAGTAGCGGTAGCTGAGAGAGATGGGCACGGCAACCAGGGCGGCTACTTCGTATTCCACATCCCGGTATTTCACCGGCTGCGCCACATAGTTGGCACTGGCGGGCACGTCCTCCGGGCTGGCGTAGGCGATGCCGGTGTCCGGATCTACATACTCCGTCTCCTCCACGTACCGGACGGTGACGATGTCCCCCAGCCGGGCCCAGTGGGAGTCCATCTCCGGATTGCCGTAATCATCATCACTGTACACAGCGGCCACATACCGCCCGCCGTCCTCATAGAGCTTGGACAGGTCTCCCTCCAGTACCGTCAGGTGGTCCAATGCGAAATCGCTCATGCCGGAGAGCTGGATCCGGTCGGCCAGCAGGCCCTCTTCGTTCCGCCCGGTCAGGCGGATCAGATTGTCCATCTGCTCCTGGGTATAGAAGTGCTCCTTGTTCTGCCGGAACCAGTCCTCGGTAACGTACTCCAGGGCATCGAACGTCTTGCCGTAGATCACGCCGCCGTCGGTAATGCCGCCCTGGGCATTGATCTCGTCAATGACGGACTGGGGGATGCCCATATCCGTGTTGAAGATGTCCCCGCCGGTCTGGAACTGGCCGGCGTCCGCCACGATGAAGTCGCTGGATGCGAAATGAGACACGTACTTGTCCATGTCGAAGCCGTTGGTGAAGTTCACCGTCACTGTCAGCAGTACCACCGCCAGAGACAGGGACGTGACGGTGACGGCGGTCTTGCCCCGGCTGCGGCCCAGGTTGGCCCAGGCCATGGACAGCAGGGACACGCCCCTGCGGCCTTTTTTCGTCTTGCGCTTGATGCCGCCGCCTTCGGTGTAGCGCACTGCCTCGATGGGAGAGACCTTGCCGGCGATGCGGCCGGGCTTCCGGCAGGAGAGCAGCACCGTCACCAGAGAGAACAGCGCCGCGCCGATGAAGATCACCGGGCTCACGGAGGTCATGGGCACCACGCCGTTCAGCTGTGACACAATGGCCGGCGTCAGCTGGCCGCCGATCAACCAACCCAGCACCAGCCCCAGGGGGATGCCCGCCAGGGACAACGTCAGCGCCTGCTGGCGGATGATCCGCCGCAGCTGCCGGGGCGTGGTGCCGATGGTCTTCAGCAGGCCATAGAACCGGATATCGTTGGTGACGGAGATCTGGAACACGTTGTAGATGATGAGATAGCCGGTGAAGATGATGAGCAGCAGCATGGCGGCCACAGCAATCACCACAGAGGGGTCCAGATTGTCGCTGAGCTGGGCGCCGGTATAGCCCCAGTTGACGCCAGTGTGGATATAATCCGGCGCTCCGGCGCTCTGATCCTGATAGCCGTGATTTTCCAGAATTTGAGCGATATCGTTCGCAATGTGGCGGGAACCGCTTTTCAGCATCACATCCAGGTTCCAGGAACCGGTCATGCCATCCTCTCCGGGCGGGACGGTTCCCACCTCGTCCAGAATGGCGTCCGCCCGGCTCTTCGGAATCAGGATGTGGTTGGCCACAATTGCCTCGTCATACTCCCACCAGCCGCAGAGGGTAAAGGTCTGGGTGGTGGTATGGCCGTCCACGTCAAAGGAGATGGTGAACCTGGCGCCGATCTCCGGCTCCACCCCCAACAGCTCCAGCACGTGGGTGTCGGTAGCGGCCTCGTCGGTGCCCTCCTGGGGCAGACGGCCCTCCACCGGGTCGCAGTACATCCAGTGGGCTTCATTGGCGTCGGCGTAGCTGACCTCCACGTGGGATTTGTTGAACGGCACCTCCGTGGGCATTCCGATAAACCGCCGCATTCCCCACTGGTCGATGAGGGGGTCATCCTTCAGATCGTTAAACTGTTCCTCCGTCAGGTACTTGAAGCCGCCGTGGGAGAAGCCGCCCACCTGACGGAAGTTGGACTGCTGGAACCCGTCGTTGATGGACATGGCGATGGTGAAGAGGGACGTGAACAGCACCGTGGTCAGGGCGATGGCGAGAACGGCGATGAGGTTGCGGGTCCTGGCCGCCTTCATGGACCGCCAGCCCAGACGGCGGATGGTCTTGCCGTTGGATACCTTCATCATGGCGCTCACCCCCGCACCACGATCCGCCCGTCCTCGATGCGGATGATCCGGTCCGCCATCTGGGCCAGCTCCTCGTTGTGGGTGATCATGACGATGGTCTGGCTGAACTTCTGGGCAGTGACCTTCAGGAGTCCCATCACGTCCAGGCTGGTGGCGGAGTCCAGGTTGCCGGTGGGCTCATCCGCCAGGATGATGGCGGGCTTGGCCGCCAGAGCCCGGGCGATGGCCACCCGCTGCTGCTGGCCGCCGGAGAGGTTGTTGGGCAGGTTTTGGAGCTTTGCCTCCAGCCCCAGCGTCTCAATGATCCGTTCCACATAGGCTTTGTCCGGCGCGTTGCCGTCCAGCTGGATGGGCAGGACGATGTTCTCATACACGTTCAGCACCGGCACCAGGTTGTAGTTCTGGAACACAAAGCCGATCTTCCGCCGCCGGAAGATGGTCAGTTCCTCATCGCGCATGGCAGAGAGTTCTTTGCCGTCCACCGTGACGGTGCCGCCGGTGGGGCGGTCCAGCCCGCCCAGCATGTGGAGCAGGGTGGACTTGCCGGAGCCGGAGGTGCCCACCACCGCCACGAATTCGCCCTTTTCCACGGTCAGATCGACCCCGTCCAGGGCCCGGACCTCCGTATCGCCGGAGCCATATACCTTCCGCAGATCCTTTGTTTCCAAGATCGTCATTGTTCATTCCTCCAAGGAAAAGTCTGTATTGCCAGAAGGCAATACAGACTTCGGCTATCTCCATAAACCCGGAGGGCTTATTTGACGGGAAGGAAGATAGCTACGAAAGACTGCGCCCGCAGGCGCGATTCAGAGCGCAACCGCCGCAAAGCGGCGGCACTTAGCGCGGAGATAACCCAGGAGGGGTGTCTTTCGTTTTCAATCAATCGTTTTGAGAACTTTAAAAGTTCTAAAAACGCAAGCAGCTTGGCGAAAAGACTTTTTCGACAAGCTGAGTCTGTATTGCCTTTCGACAATACAGACTGTACCAAAGAAATCTTTCCACATTCTTTCTGAAATCTAACAGTTCTGAAAGATTTGGGATGTCCGGGCCGGAACGCGCCGCCTTCTACGTCCTCTCCTCCGCCCTCGGCAGGAACAGGGAGAAGGTGCTCCCCTCCCCGGGGCGGCTGCTGACCTTCAGGTATCCGCCCTGACCGGCGGCGATCTGGCGGGCCAGATACAAGCCGATTCCCACGCCCTCCGCCTCGCTGGCGGAGGGGGAGCGGTAGAACCGCTGGAAGATCCTGGCCTGCTCGGACTCCGGGATGCCGGGGCCGGTGTCCGTCACGTCCACGCGGCAGAACAGCTCATACCCCACGGCCCGGAGGGTGACGGCGCCGCCTGCCGGGGTGTATTTCACCGCGTTGTCCACCAGATTATACAGGGCCTCCGCTGTCCACTTGGGGTCGAACCGGGCGGTCAGGTCCGTGGGCTCTACCGTCAGGGTGATCGCTTTGGCCTCCGCTCCGGGAGCGGCCTGGGCCGAGGCGGCATCCAACAGCTGTTGGATGCCATGACGCTTGGGCGTCATGGCAAGGACGCCGCTCTCCAGCCGGGAGGTTTTGACCAGCGCGTCGATGAGGAACCGCAGCTTCTCCGCCTGATGCTCCAGAGCGGAGGCATACTCCCGGCTCTCCGGCGGCAGGTCCTGCTCCTCCAGCAGCTGGGCATACAGCAGGAGGTTGGCGATGGGAGTCTTGGTCTGGTGGGAGATGTCCCCGATCAGGGTCTTGATGGCGTCCTTCTCCTCCGCCAGATTTTTGGCCGATACGGCGGATGCGGAGAGATAGTGGGCCATCCGGGTCTCCAGGGCGGAGAGGCGGCTCTCGTCATAGAGGGACTCCCGGAACTCGCCCCGGATGGCGTCATCCAGCATCTTGCCCAGAGTGTCCAGCATCCGGCGGGTCCGCAGGCGGGTCCAGACGGCGAATCCTGCCGCTGCCAGCAGGGCCGGAACCGCCAGGGCCAGCAGGGTGTATTCCACTGTCATGTCAGTTCACCGCCCATGTGTAGCCCAGGCCGTACACGGTCTTGATATAGCGGGGCTTGGACGGCATGTCTTCCAGCTTGTCCCGCAGCCGCTTCACTGTGACGGAGAGGGCGTTTTCGTCCACATACTCCGCCCCGTCCGTCCAGATCCGGTCCACCAGGGCGGCCCGGGTAAGGGTTTGGCCCCGGTGCTCCACCAGCAGCCGCAGCAGCTTCTGTTCCGTCTTGCTGAGCTCCACCGGAACGCCGTTCCGGGAGAACTCCATCCGGCCGAAATCGAAGGTGAAGCCGTCCAGCTGCACCCGTTCCGCCTGGGGGGCGGCGGTCCGGCGCAGCTGAGTATTCACCCTGGCCCGCAGCACCGCCAGAGAGAAGGGCTTGGTGATATAGTCATCCGCCCCCAGCTCCAGACCTGCCACGATGTCTGTCTCCAGGTCATTGGCAGTCAACAGGATTACGGGAACCTCACTCTCCCGCCGGAGGGCACGGAGGAGGTCCAGTCCATTGCCGTCAGGCAGGTTGATGTCCAGGATCAGCAGGTCGAAGCTCCGGCGGGAGAGCAGCTCCCCGGCATCCGCCAGGGACCGGCAGAGCTGGGGGCGGAGCTCCGGCGCCTGGAGGGCCAGGCGGATACCCTCGCCCAGAGTCGGGTCATCCTCCACGATCAGCAGGTCTTTCATCGGGGAACCTCCTTGGGATCAAACTGCGCCCAGTATACCACGGGCGGCCGCCGCCGTCCAGAGCGGGCAGAAGAAACGCACGGCGGACAGGCCGCCGTGCGTGGGTCGCGGGATCGCGGGTCACAGGGTCAGGGAGGGGGCGGCATAGGTCCGGGCCGCCAGCTCCTGGTCCAGCATATAGAGCCCCTTGGGGTCCGAGCCGAACAGCTCCATCTTCTTGATGAGATCGGTGGCGTTGGTCTCCTCCTCACCCTGCTCCTTCACGAACCAGTCCAAAAACTGCATGGTGCGGAAATCCCTGGCCTCGTACGCGGCTTCATAGATGGCGTGGATCAGGGAGGTGACATACTGCTCGTGGGCGAGACCGGCCTTCAGGGGGTCCATGTTGGCTTTCAGCTCCGCATCCGGTTTGGCGACGGCCTCCAGCGTTACGGGCACGTCGTTGTTCTGGAGATACTGGAGCATCAGCATGGCGTGGTCCCGCTCCTCCTGGGCCTGGACCTTGTACCAGTTGGCAAAACCGGCAAGGCCCTGCTCCACATAGAAATTGGAGAACTGGAGATACAGATACGCAGAGTAGAATTCCTTGTTCACCTGATCGTTCAACAGCTGGGATACTTTTTCGTTCAGCATTGTATGCGCTTCCTTTCTGCAGCGGACGAAATGTCCTTGTTTGTTCTATCTAACCATTATATCACGGACTGCAGAAAATGCAACGGCAGCCGGGAAAAAAGCGGTGGACGGGCGGGAGGCGCTGTGCTACAATGGGCGTGCTGCAAAGTCCCTTTTTGGGAAAACTTTAACGGGAACCAAACGGCAGGGGCCGCCTTTTTACAGACCGGCGGGCCCATCCGTGTTATCATGGTCCTGCTGTCCACGGGCGGCTTCTGATAAAACGGAAAGAGGGATCGCTGTGTTCATGCGCAGAAAAAACCACATGGCGCCGGCGCGGATCATCCTGATCGGCTTTGCGCTGCTGATTTTGGCGGGAGCACTACTGCTGACCCTGCCCATCTCCACCCGGGACGGGCAGGGCGCCGCCTTTTTCGACGCGCTGTTCACCGCCACCTCCGCCACCTGCGTGACAGGACTGGTGGTCCAGGACACGGCGCTGTACTGGTCCGGCTTCGGCCAGGCGGTGATCCTCATGCTGATTCAGATTGGCGGCATGGGTGTGGTGACCGCGGCGGCGGCCATCTCCATGCTGGCCGGGCGGCGGATCGGGCTGAAGGAGCGGTGGGTGATGCAGGAGTCCATCTCCGCACCCCAGGTGGGGGGCATCGTTCGCCGGACCCGCTTCATTCTGGCGGTGACGCTGGTCCTGGAGGGGACGGGGACGTTGCTGCTGGCTCTGCGGTTCTGCCCGGAGATGGGGCTGTTCCGGGGACTCTGGTACGCGGTGTTTCATGCGGTGTCCTCCTTCTGCAACGCCGGGTTCGACCTGATGGGGGCGGCGGGCACGCCCTTCGTCTCCCTGACCGGCTATGCGGGGACCCACTGGTGAATTTCACCGTGATGGGGCTGATTGTCCTGGGCGGCATCGGATTCCTCACCTGGGGAGACGTGCGGGAGCACAAGTGGCACCTGCGGGCCTACTGCCTTCAGAGCAAGCTGGTGCTGGCGGTGACTGCGGCACTGATCCTGCTGCCGGCGCTGTTCTTCCTGCTCTATGAGCTCCGGCTGCCCCAGTGGCAGACGCTGACCCTGGGGGAGAAGGTCCAGGGGGCGCTGTTTCAGGCGGTCACCCCCCGGACCGCAGGGTACAACACCCTGGACCTCTCCCAGCTGAGCGAGCCCTCCCGGCTGCTGATTACGCTGCTGATGCTGGTGGGTGGCTCCCCCGGCTCCACAGCCGGCGGATTCAAGGTCACCACTCTGGCGGTATTTGTGCTGGCGGCCCGGGCGGTGTTCCGCCGGCGGGCGGATCTCCAGTGCTTCGGCCGCCGCCTCCCCACGGAGACACTGCGCAGCGCCGCGGCGGTCCTTATGATGTATCTGGGGCTGTTTCTGCTGGGCGGTATGGCCATCTGCTGCGTGGAGGACATCTCCCTGGAGGCGGCGCTGTTTGAAACCGCCTCCGCCCTCGGGACCGTGGGGCTGACGCTGGGGGTGACCCCGGGATTGGGCGGCGTCTCCCGGTTGATTCTGATCTTTTTGATGTACTTTGGCCGCGTGGGCGGCCTGACGCTGATCTACGCCGTCCTGCCGGACAGCGGCGCCGCCCCGGCGCAGCTGCCCCAGGAGCGGGTCACTGTGGGCTGAGCGGTACGCTTGAGAAAGGACGTGTGAGGATGAAATCGGTACTGCTGATCGGATTGGGCCGCTTCGGGCGGCACATGGCCGCCAAGCTTCAGGAGCTGCACCACGAGGTGCTGGCGGTGGACAAAAACGAGGAGCGGGTCAACGAGGCGCTGGACCTGGTGACCCACGCGCAGATCGGGGACAGCACCAGCGAGGCGTTCATCGCCTCCCTGGGGGTGCGGAACTTTGACCTGTGCGTGGTGGCCATTGGAGACGACTTCCAGAGCTCTCTGGAGACCACGGCCCTGCTGAAGGAGCAGGGCGCACGCTTCGTCCTGTCCAGGGCGGCACGGGATGTCCACGCCAAATTTCTGCTGCGCAACGGCGCGGATGACGTGGTTTATCCGGAGCGGGAGACCGCCAGCTGGGCGGCGGTGCGGTACAGCTCCGACCATATCTTTGACTACATCCAGCTGACGCCGGACCACGCCATTTACGAGACGGCGGTGCCGCCGGCCTGGGTGGGCAAGACCATCGGCCAGCTGGGGGTGCGCCAGCGGCACAATATCAACATCCTGGCCGCCAAGCGGGGAGAGGAGCTCATCCCCATTCCGGGCGGCGACTACTGCTTCCGGGAGGGGGAGACGATGCTGGTTCTGGGCGCGGACCGGGATGTACAGAAGTTCCTGCACTTTTGACGCAGCTGGGCGGAGCCGTCTGTTGGCGGCTCTGCCTTTTTCACGCCGGGACGGAAAAGGCCGGTTTGCATTCCCTGTCGGGTCTGGTATAATGGATGTATCACGCAAGAAAAGAGCGGAGGCGAAGGCATGGCGGAGATCCTGGTGGTGGATGACGAAGCGGCGATTGCGGATCTGGTGGAGGTCTGCCTGAAAAATGAGGGCTACACAGTGTACAAGTGCGGCAGCGGGGAGACGGCGCTGACCTGCGTGGCGCGGCAGCATTTGGACCTGGCCATTCTGGACGTGATGCTCCCGGACCTGGACGGCTTTACCCTGTGCCAGAAGATCCGGGAGGAACACCTCTTTCCCATCCTCATGCTCACCGCCCGGGTGGAGGACATGGACAAGATCATGGGCCTGACCCTGGGGCGGATGACTACATTACCAAGCCCTTTAATCCGCTGGAGCTGGTGGCCCGGGTGAAGACCCAGCTGCGGCGCTATACCCGGTACAACACCGGCGAGGCGGCGGAACCCAGGGAGACCGCGGAGCATGACTTCCGGGGGCTGCAGATCTCCAGGACCACGCATAAGTGCGTTCTCTTCGGCGAGGAGCTGGCGCTGACGCCGCTGGAGTTTGCCATTCTCTGGTATCTCTGCGAGCACCGGGGACAGGTGGTGCCCAGTGAGGAGCTGTTTGAGGCGGTGTGGGGCGAGAAGTACATGGACAGCAACAACACGGTCATGAGCCACATCGCCCGCCTGCGGGAGAAGATGCACGAGCCAAGCCGGAAGCCGAAGTTCATCAAGACGGTCTGGGGGGTGGGGTATACCATTGAATAAGAGAAGAGAACGGCCCCCGCTGTCGGACCGGGGCCGCCGCCGGGCCCTGCGGACCTGGGGATTCTATCTGCTGGCACTGACGGCCTGGGTGACGGTGGTGCTGGCGGCGGTCTTCCTGGGGTATCTGGTATGCAGCGCCTTTACGTGGTATGCGTGGGATCCGCTCTACCAGTTCCTCAACTGGGTACGGGATTACATCGTCTTTGTGTGTATGCTGGTCATCCTGCTGGGCTGGGTGGCTATCAGCTATTCCTTCATTGCCCGCCCCATGCGGCTGGTGGACACGCTGGCCGCGGCGGCAGAGCAGCTGGCCCAGCCGGGAGAGGAGCCCATTGAGCTGCCGGAGCCCATGGAGGATCTGGAGGGGCAGCTGAACGCCGTCCGGGAACGGGCCCTGCGGGACGCCCGGGCTGCCCGGGAGGCAGAGCAGCGGAAAAACGATCTGGTGGTCTATCTGGCCCATGATTTGAAGACGCCGCTCACCAGCGTCATCGGCTACCTTACGCTGCTGCGGGACGAGCCGCAGCTCTCCCCGGAGCTGCGGAGCCGGTATACCGGCATCGCCCTGGAGAAGGCGGAGCGGCTGGAGGACCTCATCAATGAGTTCTTTGACATCACCCGCTTCAGCCTGACCCATCTGGAGCTGGAGAAGCAGCCTACGGACCTGACCCGGATGCTGGAGCAGGTGGCCAGTGAGTTTGCCCCCCAGTTCGCGGAAAAGGACCTGCGGTGTGAACTGGAGCTGCCGCCCCGTCTGGCATACGACTGCGACCCGGACAAGCTGGCCCGGGTGTTCGATAACCTGCTGCGCAACGCCTTCCATTACAGCTTCCCGGGGTCCACAGTCCGGATCACCGGACAGCAGGAGGCGGATACCGTGGTCCTGACGTTTACCAACGAGGGGCGGACCATTCCGGCGGAGAAGCTGGAGCGCATCTTCGACCAGTTCTTCCGGCTGGACAGCTCCCGCGCCACCCGCACGGGCGGCGCGGGCCTTGGCTTGGCCATAGCCAAGGAAATCATTGCCCTCCACGGCGGGACGATCCGGGCTGCCAGCGCGGACAACCGGATCACCTTTACCGTCCGCCTGCCCCTGCAGGGGGCCGCCGCAAGAAATTCGTAAGATTTCCGCAGGAAAATCACAGGAGGTTTGCAGGAACGTCCACAGATCTGCGGGAAGCGAATCTGATACGATCTTTCCATCAGGAAAGGCGCTGGGCGCCGGAAAGGACATGAGATGGAAAGATTGCGGATATTGGTGCTGTTCGGCGGATGCTCTTCAGAGCATGAGGTGTCTCTGCAGTCCGCCCACGGCGTGCTGACGCACATGGACCCGGAGCGGTACTGCCCCATCCCGGTAGGGATCACCCGGGAGGGGGCGTGGTATGTTTACACAGGGCCGCTGGATGCCATTCCCGGTGGAAGATGGCAGCGGGAGGCGGCGTGCGTGCCCTGCACTCTGCGGCTGGACCGGGGGAACCAGGCCCTGGTGCTGTTGGACGGCTCCGGCCGGGAAGTGGCTTTTGACTTGGCCTTCCCGGTTCTCCACGGCAGGAACGGTGAGGACGGCACGGTTCAGGGGGCGCTGGAATTGGCCGGTGTGCCCCTGGTAGGCTGCGGGACGCTGTCCAGCGCCCTGTGTATGGACAAGGACCGAGCCCACAAGCTGGCGGCTCTGGCGGGGGTACGGGTGCCCCGGAGCCGTCTCTTCCCGGAGGACTGTGCCTTTGAGGAGCTCCGGACGGCAGCCGAAACACTGGGCTGGCCGCTGTTTGTCAAGCCGGTGCGGGCGGGTTCTTCCTTCGGCGTGAGCCGGGTGGAGGAGCCGGCACAGCTGGCTCCGGCGGTGGAGGCGGCCTTCCGCCACGACGGCGAGATTTTGCTGGAGGAGGCCATTCCCGGCTTTGAGGTGGGCTGTGCGGTGCTGGGGAACCGGGAGCTCACCGTCGGGGCGGTGGATGAGGTGGAGCTGTCCCGGGGCTTCTTCAACTATACGGAGAAATACACCCTCCAGACATCGGCCATCCACTGCCCCGCCCGGATCGCCCCGCAAAAGGCAGCGGAGATCCGGGAGACGGCGAAGGTCCTCTACCGGGCACTGGGCTGCCGGGGATTTGCCAGGGTGGACCTGTTCCTCACCCCCTGGGGGGAGATTGTGTTCAACGAGGTGAACACGATCCCGGGCTTCACGCCCCACAGCCGCTATCCTGCCATGATGCGTGCCGCCGGCATCCCCTTCCGGGAGCTGGTGAGCCGCCTGATCCAGCTGGGGGCCGAGCTATGAGGGCGGCGCGGTACAGCCGGCGGCAGATGCGCTCCGGGCCGCTGGTGCTGGTGAACCGTCAGCATCCCCTGGCGGAGGAGCCGCGGCAGCTGCTGACAGCAGCGGACGAGCGGTATCCCAATATCCTGCTGGAGCGGCAGGCCGCCCGGCTGCTGGCCGCCTGCATCCAGGCAGCAGGCGGGGCGCGGGAGATCGTGCCGGTCTCCGGCTGGCGCAGTCAGGCGGAGCAGCAGGCCATTTGGGAGGACACCCTGCAAAGACGGGGAGAGGCGTTCACCCGGCAGTATGTGGCGGTCCCCGGGTGCAGCGAGCACCAGACGGGGCTTGCCATCGACCTGGGCCGGGCAGCGCGGGAGATCGACTTCATCCGGCCCGATTTTCCGGAGGAAGGCGCCTGCGGGCGGTTCCGGCGACTGGCGCCCCGGTATGGCTTCATCCAGCGGTACCACCGGGAAAAGGAGTCCCTGACCGGTATCGCCTGTGAGCCGTGGCACTATCGGTATGTGGGGACGCCTCATGCCCTGCTGATGGAGCGGGAGGGCCTGTGCCTGGAGGAGTATCTGGACTGGGTGCAGACAGCGCCCAGGACGTGCCGCCTGGAACATGGGCGGAGCGCACGGGTGTTTTACATGCCCTGCGCCGGCGATGAGACGGAGCTCCGCTTGCCGGAGGGCTGCTGCCAGGTCTCCGGCGACAACCGGAACGGATTTGTCGTGACAGTTTGGGAGGTGTAGGTATGGCAGACGGACGCCGGGGCGCGGCGTTGGATCTCTTCCGTCTGGCGGCGGTGATGCTGGTGGTGGCGAACCACACCTCCCCGCTGGTGTCTGTTTCCCCATTGTGGGACTTCTGGTTCACCCGGGTGCTGGCCCGGGTGGCGGTGCCGTTTTTCCTGATGGTCAGCGGCTATTTTCTGGCAAAGGACCAGTGGCGCAGGACCGGCGTCTTTCTGAAAAAGACCTGTCTGCTCTACGGGGCGGCGGTGCTGCTGTATCTGCCGCTGAACTGGTACAACGGCGGCTATGGGCCAGCGGAGTGGGTCAAAAAGCTCCTGCTGGATGGGACCTTCTATCACCTGTGGTATTTTCCAGGCGTGATTCTGGGTGTTCTAGTGGCCAGGGGGCTGCTCCGGCTGGGCTCCCGGACGGCGTTGACCGCGGCCGGGCTCCTTTACCTGGTGGGCCTGGGCGGAGACAGCTATTATGGACTGACCTGCCAGCTCCCGGCGCTGGAGGCGCTGTACGGGGAGATTTTCCAAATCTTTGCCTATACGCGGAACGGACTGTTTTTCACGCCGCTATTTTTGCTGCTGGGAGCCGCCGGTGTGCGGTGGAGCGTGAGGACCTCCGCTGCAGGCCTGTGCGCCGCCTTCGCGGCCATGACCGCAGAGGGGCTTTGGCTCCATGGGCTTCAGGTCCAGCGGCACGACAGCATGTACATGCTGCTGCCGCTGGTGATGGTTTGCCTGTTTTCCCTTCTGCTGGGGCTGAATCGCGGAGAAAGGCGGAGCTGCCGCAAGCTCTCTTCACTGATCTATGTCCTGCACCCCTGGTGCATCGTGCTGGTCCGGGGCGGCGCGGAGGTGCTGGGCCTGGAAGGTCCGCTGGTGGAGAACAGCATGGGGCATTTCCTGGCCGTGCTGGCCTCCAGCGCGGCGGCGTCCTGGGCGCTGTGGCTGGCCTGGAGCAGACGGCCGCTGAAACGCTCCAATAAAGGATAAAAGGACAATATATTGTCGAACTTCGACAGTATATTGTCCTTTTTGGGCCTCTCAGGCGCCTTCGCGCTCCGCGTGAAGACGGCGGAGCTGCTGTTCAGCTGTCATCATACCCTGCTCGTACCGGTCGATTTTCTGATTCAGCAGGTCCAGAGAGGCCTGCATCTCCGCCATCCGGGACACCAGCTGGTCCCGCTGTTCTACCAGCAGGGCCTTGCGGGCGTCCAGGGTGGCGTCTCCCTGCTGGAACAGGTCCACATATTCGATCAGGGCTTCGATCTGCACCCCGGCGGCCCGCATGCACTTCATCAGCTGGATCCAGCCGCAGGACTCCTCCCCGTAGTCCCGCAGGCCGCCCCTGGTGCGGGGGACAGGCGGGATCAGGCCGATGCGCTCGTAGTAGCGAAGGGTGTCCGCTGAAATATCATACTTCCTGCTCACTTCGGCGATGGTCATGGCCGTTCTCCTCTCAGCGGGCGGCCTGGGCCGCGTCGTTCACACACCGCAGGGCGTTCAGGCTGCGGGGATAGCCGATGTAGGGCAGGCACTGGGAGATGACCTGGATCAGGAAGGCATTGTCGTTTCCAATCCTCAGATTGGCACCGGCGTGGCTGGTGAGCTGGGGTTCGCAGCCGCCCAGGGCGGCCAGGAAGCAGAAGGTGATCATTTCCCGCTGCTTATAGTCCAGCCCCCGCGGGTGTAGTAGTCGCCGAAGCAGTTGTCCGCCAGCCAGCGGTTGATGTGGCGGCTTTCCTCCGGGCCGCTGTTCTGAAAGCCCCGCATCCCCTCACCGAAGATATCCACCTGGGCCTGGTTGCCCGCGGCCAGCCGGGTCTCTGCCGTGGTGGTGGAGCCGGGCTCCAGCGGCAGGGCGACGCCCTGCTCCGTCAGCACCTGATTCGTCACGGAGAAAAAGGGACGCACCCGGCCGATCCCCAGATAGGCCACGGATTGATAGAGAATCTCCTTTACCTGGACAGGGGTGATGCCGGCCCGCAGGGCGGCGGGCAGCAGCACGCGGTATTCCTCCACACCCTGGCAGCCCAGTAGGGCAGCGAGAATGGCCATCATCCTGGCGGCGTCATCCAGGTCCCCCTGGTTCACCACCTCGTCCAGGGCGAAATTGGCGAAGAGCTCCATAAACTCCGGATCCGTTTCCCACAGCGGGGAAGGAGGGCCGGGAAAGAAACGGGACAAATAGTCTTTGGCAGATGCGGAAAGCGCCATACTGAAAAGCCTCCTTTGCGCCTGCGGGGCGCTGTCTTTTGATGAGAACACTTTAGCACTTGGAGTCTACTCCAAGTCAAGTGCTTTTTCAAATACTCCGCAGGGGAATCAATCCTCAATATGATACAGAGAGGATATGACCAGCCAGAGCTGGGAGAAGGGGCGCATCAGGTTCCAGATGCCGGCACCCTGGAAACCGTATTCCGCGATCAGGGACAGACGGGCGGAAAGACTGCGGGCGTCTTCAAACCAGACTTCGTGAATTGTGCCGTCTGCTGCGGTGTAGTGAAAGAAGGGGGCCTGGGCCGTCTCATCGTACTGGATGGCCACGTCATGTTCAATGGCCAGCTCGATGGCCCGCTGATTGGAGATGGAGGGCGCCCGGGTGACGCCCTGGACAAAGGGCAGGGGCCAATCGTAGCCGTAGTTGGAAAGGCCCAAGAAGATCTTCTCCGGCGGGATCTCCGTCACGGCGTAGTCCAGCACGGTCCGGACGTTGGGCAGGGGGGATACCGCCATGGGCGGTCCTGCGGTGTAGCCCCACTCATAGGTCATCAGAAGCACGCCGTCCACAGCGGCACCCACAGCGGCATAGTCGTGCCCCTCGTACAGAAGTCCCGCCTGCCGGGCGGAGGTCTTGGGGGCTAGAGCGGCCCAGAGAAAGAAGCCCTGGGAGTTCAGGAGCCGCCGCAGGCGGGCGAGAAAGGCGGCGTAGGCCGCCGCCAGCTGGCCGGGGAGAAATTCAAAGTCCACATCCAGCCCGGCGTAGCCACGGCGGCGGAGTGTCTGCTGGACCTGATCCACTAGGCGGTCCTGGACGGCGCTGTCTGTCAGGACCAGGGTGGCCCGCTGGGTGTCGAACTGACCGGTTTCTGTCATGGTGGACAGATGCATCACCGGGCGGACGCCCCGCTGACGGGCAGCGGAGAGGAGAGCGTCATCCTCCAGCTGGAGCAAATCGCCGTCGGCGGTGATCCCGTAGGTGAAAGGGGTCAGATAGGTGAGATAGGGAAGCTCCGCATTCAGAAGGGACATATCAATGTAGGGGTAGGCATAACCGTTGAAGGCGGCGGCGCCCAGGGGCTCGTCAAAGTAGGAGATCACCAGGACCTGTCCGGGCTGGAGGGCTGCTCCGCCGCCCAGAGGCCAGTTGTTCTGCCAGAGGCGGCGGACTGTGGTGCCGTATGCCTCCGCGATGGAAGCCAGGGTCTCCCCGGCCCGGACAGCGTGGACCTGGCGGGGAAAGCGGACCACCAGAGTTTGTCCCACCGCCAGGGCGCCGCTGGGGGGCACGGCGTTGTCCGCGGCCAGGCGGGCGGGATCGACGCCGTAGGATTCCGCGATGGAGCCGACCGTCTCGCCGGCTTGGACCACATGGATCGTCATGTTGGACATCACCTCCTTTGGAGACTATGCAGGCCGGGGTGGGGATATGCGGTGCCCACTGGAGGGAGTTGGAAAATATGACGGAAGAGACGGCTGCTTGACAGAGCACATTTGGAAGAATTGTGACGCTTTGTCAGAACGCCGAAATTTGATTCAGAGATTTGTGGATATTTTCCGGCGTGCCAGGAGGGTCAAAACCGCTGAAATAGTTGACAGAGACGTGGAGAATCGTTAAAATAATGTTAAAGCTTGTGCGTTTTTTAACGAAAAACGGGTAGACGATGACGTCCAACAAGCGTGTGCCATCCGCCGTTGAGGGAGGAAACACACCACTTGCTGAGACGTCTCTTTTTGTATACAGCGCAAAGAGGGAGGCAAAGCGATGTTCCTGCTGTTTTTCCTGCTGTGGCTGTTGCTGTCCGGCGGGATCAGTGTCCATACCTGCCTGTGGGGCGTTGCAGTCTCGGCGCTGATCTCCTGGTTCTGCAAGCGGGTGCTGGGCTATCAGTGGCGGGTGTTCTGCGGCAGTCCTTCCAGAATCTGGGCCATGGCGCGGTATTTTGCTCACCTGCTGGCGGAGATGCTGAAGGCCGGACTGGTAATCATGCGGATCATCTACACCCGCCCCAAGGGCATCGAACCCAAGCTGGTGTGGTTCCACACCCCGCTGAAGACAGACCGCCGCAGGGCAATGCTGGCAGACTCGATCACGCTCACCGCGGGGACAATCACCGTGCGGGCCGAGGACGGCCGGATGCTGGTGCACACACTGGACACGCCGCTGGCAGAGGGGATTGAGGACAGTTCCTTCCAGCAGCGGCTGGAGAGGATGGAGGCGGCCCAATGGAACAAGTGAGGACCTGGGTGCTGACCGCGGGCGCCGTGGTGCTGGCGCTGCTGATCCTGGCGACGCTGGTGCGGGCGGTGCTGGGCCCCCGGTTTACGGACCGCATCGTGGCCGTGAATGTCATCAGTACGCTGGTGATCGCGGAGCTGGTGCTGCTCTCCGTCTGGCTGCGGGAGGACTTTCTGGTGGATGTGGCCCTGGTGTTCGCGCTGCTGAGCTTTCTGGCGGTGGTGGTGGTCTCCCGTCTGGTGGCGGCCCGGCGGCGGAAACGCCCGGAGCGGGAGAAGACGGGAGGAAACGCCCATGATCGATAATCTGGTGACCGCAGCCGGGCTGGCATGTTTCCTGTTCGGCCTGTTCGTGTTTTTCTCCGCTGTGCTGGGGCTGTTCCGGTTCGATTATGTGCTCAACCGGATGCACGCCGCCGCAGTGGGGGACTCCCTGGGTATCTTCTGCGTTCTGATCGGGCTGATGCTGCTGCACGGCTGGTCCCTGTCCGCCGCAAAGACGCTGCTGATCTTTGTGTTTTTATGGCTGACCAGTCCGGTGTGCAGCCATCTGGTCGCGGAGATGGAGGTATCCACAGTCCCGGATTTGGAAAAGGAATGCGAGGTGGAGGTACGATGATCGTTCTGGAATACATCCTGCTGGTCGGGGTGATCGTGTGTGCTATTGCAGCGCCGCTGTGCAAGCGGCTGCTGGCATCGGTAATCGTGTATATGGCGCTGTCCCTGATGATGGCGGTGCTGTGGAGCCTGCTCCAGAGCCCGGATCTGGCCATTACGGAGGCGGCTGTGGGCGCCGGTGTGACCAGCATCCTCTTTTTCCTGACGCTGAAGAAGATCCACGCGCTGAAGGGGACACGGGATGAGTAAAAAAGAGGAGCAGCCGGACCGGCTGAAACAGTTTATCTCCTGGGTGGACGGAGATCGGGAGCCCAAGGACCGGACACTGTTCGTCATGGAGCAGCGCCCCCACCGGGAATTCCGCCCGTCAGAGGAGGAGTTCGAGCGGCGGGAAAAGGACCGGCTGCGGAAGTTTTTCAACTGGTATCCCATCGCCGCGGCGGTGATCTGCGTGGCGCTGGGAATTATCCTGTTCACCACAGTGATGAACATGCCCGGATTCGGCCAGGAAGACAACCCCATCAACAACGAGGTGGCGGAGCGATATCTGGAGCACAGCGAAGAGGAGACGGGCTCTGAGAACGTGGTGACGGCCATGATTATCGGCTACCGCGGCTTCGATACTTTGGGGGAGAGCTGCGTGCTGTTTCTGGCGGTGTCGGCGGTGATGATCCTGCTGTTGCGGGACCGGAAGAACACCAGCGAGCATGAGCTCCAGCAGATGGAGCGGGAGGAGACCGCCGTGCAGGGCCGCTCTGACCTGATCCTCAAGCAGGTGGCCTGGGTGCTGCTTCCTTTTATTTTCCTTTTTGCCATCTATGTGCTGCTGAACGGCGAGACGTCGCCGGGCGGCGGGTTTTCCGGCGGGACTATCCTGGGGGCGGGACTGATCCTGTTTTCCGCTGCCTTTGGCCCCGGACACACGCGGGTGCTGATGAACCAGAGGCGGTACAGCGCGGTGCGGACCTTCGGTCTGCTGCTGTATGCTGTGCTGTACGGCGTTTACATCTTCATCGGGGCCAACGGCCTGCCCAATTACCTCACCGGGATGATCCTGCTGATCGACCTGGCGGTGGGGCTGGTGGTGGCCTGCACCGTATATGGATTCTACGCCCTGTTTTCCAGGGGAGAGATCTGAGAGGAGGCGGAGAAGAGAATGCTGGAGGAGATCATCCAGAACCGCTACGCGGTCACTGCTGTCATCCTGTTTGGCATCGGCTTCACGAATCTGATGCTGCAGCAGAATCTGCTGCGCAAGGTGATCGGATTCAACATCATGGACTCGGCCGTCTTCCTGCTGCTGGCCTCGCTGGGGTATATTGACGGGGGCGTCGCGCCCATCGTGGGGGACCGGGGCTTCGACCCGCTGTACATCAATCCGATTCCCAGCGGCCTGGTGCTGACCGGCATTGTGGTATCTGTGTCCATCACGGCGTTTTCCCTGGCGTTGATCCAGCGGATCTACCGCCGCTATGGCACCATTGAGATGCGGGAACTGCTGGAGCGGGCCAAGAAGGAGGACGACTGATGCGGCCGTTTGTGGAGAACTTTCCCTTCTTTTCGATTTTTCTGGCTATCCTGGCGGCCATCGTGACCGCGGCCATCCGCAGCGGGCGGATCAGCTACTGGATCACCATCGGAGTGTGCGCTGCATCCGCGCTGCTGAACGGCTGGGTACTGGAATACACCTATGCAGAGGGAGTGAGCTTCACCTACGCCATGGGGCGATTTCTGGCGCCGTACGGCAACGCCATCAACTGCGGGCCGCTTCAGGCACTGCTGGCCGCCGTGTTCTCCCTGGTGATGGCCCTTGCTCTGGCGGGCGGGCGGCGGGACCTGTTTCAGGACATCCTGCCGGAGAAGCAGAAGTTTTACTTTGTCATGGTGAACATGCTGGAGGCGTCCCTGTTGGCACTGACCTACACCAACGACATGTTCACCGGGTATGTGTTCATCGAGACCAGCACCATCGCGGCCTGCGCGCTGGTGATGGCCAAGGACAACGGCCCCAATCTGATCGCCACCATCCGGTACCTGTTCATGAGCCTGGTGGGGTCCGGGCTGTTCCTGATCGGGCTGACCATTTTGAACAGCATCACCGGCTATCTGCTGATGCCCTCTCTGGCGGAGGCAGTGGCGGAGCTGCGGCTCTCGGAGAGCTACACGCTCCCGCTGACGGTGGCTGTAGGGCTGCTGGTGGCGGGACTGGGCGTCAAGAGCGCCATGTTCCCCTTCCACCTGTGGCTGCCGGATGCCCACGGCGGCGCCACCACAGCGTCCTCCGCCATCTTGTCCGGCTTGGTGCTGAAGGGGTACATCGTGCTGCTGCTGGTGATGATCCTGCGGGTTTTCTCCATGGAGCTGATGGTGGAGCTGGGAGTCACCGACGTGATCCTGGCCTTTGGGCTGCTGGGAATGATTCTGGGCTCTCTGGCTGCTATGCGGGAGAACCATATCAAGCGGATGCTGGCGTATTCCTCCGTGGCGCAGGTGGGGTATATCTTCATGGGTGTGGGCCTGGGGAGCATCGAGGGGCTGATCGCCTCCTGTTTCCATATCCTGGTCCATGCCTGCTGCAAGCCGCTGCTGTTTCTCTGCGCCGGCAGACTCTCCGCCGTCAGCGGCCACCACAAGAGCCTGAAGAACCTGCGGGGCAGCGCCTACCGGGACATTGGGGCGGGCTTGGGCTTCACTGTGGGGGCCCTGTCCATGATCGGCATCCCCCTGTTCGGCGGCTTTGTCTCCAAGCTCTACTTTGCCAGCGCGGCCGTGCCCACCGGTATGACGGCGATGATCCTGCTGACCATCGCCCTGTCCACGGTGCTGAACGCACTGTACTATGTTCCGGCGCTGCTGGCCATCTGGGTGAAGCCCCCGGCGGAGGATGAGGCGCTGGTCCTAGCCGACGTGCATCCGGGGGATCTGGCTGCGGACCGGGCCTTCACCGCGGCTGCCGCCATCCTGATCGTGGGAATTTTTGTGCTGGGCATTTTTTACCACCCGATCACAGACCTGATCGAGGCGGGTGTCCGGCTGATTTGAGACTTGTTGTTTGTGAGGGAGTGCGCCCATGCTGTTGCTGCTGCCTATTCTGGTGCCGCTGATCGGCGGGATCTTCGTATTCCGGCAGAAAAATGAGACTTACCGTGACTGGCTGGTGGTGACGCTGATCGTGATTACCGCCGTGATGGTGCTGGCTAACTGCACGATGCCCACCCAGCGGCTGTGGCTGCTGACCATCCAGGGGGACTTGGGCTTGGTGCTGAACAGCGACTGGCTGTCCAAGTTCTTCATGGTGCTGGCAGTGTGCATCTGGGCGCCGGTGGTGGTCTTTACAAAACCCTACATCCGCCATGCGGGGCAGGGCAATCAGTTCATGGGATTTTATACCATGACGCTGGGGGTACTGATGGGCCTTGCTCAGGCGGCCAACTTCGTGACCATGTATATGTTCTTCGAGATGATGTCCCTGATTACGGTGCCGCTGGTGCTGCACAATGCCACGCCGGCGGCCCGCCGGGCAGGCTTCAAATACTTGGGGTATTCCGTATTCGGCGCGGGCATGGCCCTGGCCGGCTACTTCTTTATCGCCTATTACTTGACGGTGCCGGATTTTCAGCCGGGTGGGGCCATCGATTTCTCCCGGGCTGCAGAGCACCAGCCGCTGCTGCTGGTGGCATACTGTCTGATGATCGTTGGCTTCGGGGCCAAGGCGGGCATGATGCCCATGCAGTCCTGGCTGCCTGCCGCCCATCCGGTGGCGCCGGCCCCAGCCTCAGCCGTGCTCTCCGGTGTCATTACCAAGGGTGGCGTGGTGGCTGTGATCCGGGTTACTTATTATATGTTTGGACCGGAGTTTCTGGCGGGCAGCTGGCCCCAATATGTGCTGCTGACGCTGACGCTGGCCACGGTGTTCGTGGGGTCCATGTTGGCCTATCGGGAAAAGCAGCTGAAGCGGCGGCTGGCCTATTCCACGGTGAGCCAAGTGTCCTATGTGCTGTTCGGCCTGATGCTGCTGACGCCGGATGGCGTCCAGGCCTCTCTTCTGCAGATGGTCTTCCATGCCCTGGCCAAGGATACGCTCTTCCTGGCGGCGGGCGCCATCATCTTCTCCACCAACTGCACCCGGGTGGATCAACTGCGGGGCATCGGCCGGCGGATGCCGGTAACCATGTGGTGCTTCACCCTGGCGGCCCTCTCCCTGATCGGGATTCCGCCCATGGCGGGATTCGTGAGCAAGTGGTACCTGCTCACCGCCAGCCTGGAGGCACCGATCCAGGCCTTTGGCGTCGCAGGGCTGGTGGTGCTGGTGGTCTCCGCCCTGCTGACGGCGGGATACCTGCTGCCGGTGGTGACAGAGGGATTCTTCCCCGGCCGGGATTTTATTACGGAGCGGCGGGAAGTGGGAGTCCAGATGACATGGCCCATGATTGCCTTTGCCGCGGCTGTGGTGCTGATGGGTCTGCTGCCCGGCGGCCTGCTGCATTGGCTGGGTCTTCTGGCGGCCCGGCTGTTCCCCTGACAGTGGGGAAGCTTTGAGAAGGGAGGTACGTCTGTGCGCCAATTTCTGACATTGCCCATTCTGGTTCCCATCGTGCTGGGAATCGCGCTGCTGATCCTGCAGCCCAAGAGCCGGAGGGTGCGGAGCATCTATATCATGGCGGCATCCCTGGCGACGACAGCACTGTCTCTGGCCTGTATCGTGCTGACCTATCTCTATGGGAGCGGCTTTCTGGCCTGTATCATGGTGAGATTCAACGAGGCGTTCTCCATCTCCCTGCGGATCGACGGGGCGTCCATGGTCTATGGGGCCATCGTGTCCGTGCTGTGGCCGCTGGTGACGGCGTACTCGCTGGACTATATGTCCCACGAGGGGCATGAGAACCGGTTCTTCGCTTTTTGGCTGATGGCCTACGGTGTGGTGCTGGGTATCGCTTATTCCGAGGATTTTCTGACGCTGTATTTCTTCTATGAGGTCCTGACGCTGACCACGCTGCCTTTGGTGATGCACGCCATGGACGAGAAGGCCCGGTATGCCGGGCGGAAGTATCTGGTGTACTCCCTTTCCGGCGCGGCGTTTGCCTTTATCGGGATCGTCTTTCTGCTGAATTACGGCGTGGGACACCTGAACTTCACCTACGGCGGCATTCTGGATCAGAGTCTGGCGGCGGGAAACGAGCGGACGCTGGAGCTGGTGTTTGTGGCGGCCTTTTTCGGCTTCGGGGTGAAGGCGGCAGTATTTCCCTTCCACGGCTGGCTGCCGGACGCCTCGGTGGCACCTACGCCGGTGTCTGCACTGCTCCATGCAGTGGCGGTGGTCAAGGCCGGCGCCTTCGCAGTGCTGCGGCTAATTTACTACGGCTTCGGGGCGGATTTCCTGCGGGGAAGCTGGGCCCAGACGGTGGTGATGACGGCGGCTATCGTGACCATTGTTTACGGCTCCGCTCGGGCGCTGCGGACACCCCATCTGAAGCGGCGGCTGGCGTTTTCCACGGTGAGCAACCTTTCCTACATCCTCTTTGCCCTGACGTTGATGACCCCGGCAGGGATGGTGGGCGGCATGACCCACATGGTCTACCACGCATTCACCAAGATCACCATGTTCTGCTGCGCCGGCGCCATTATTCTCAAGAGCGGGAAGGAGTATATCTATGAGATGGAGGACTTCGGCCGGGCCATGCCGGTGGTGTTTGCCACATTCACCGTCTCCTCCTTTGCGCTGATCGGAATGCCGCCGTTGGGAGGCTTCGCAGGCAAGTGGATGATTGCGGAGGCGGCAGTGGCCTCGGTGAATCCGCTGGCCTACGCGGGCATCGCCGCGCTGATTCTGTCCACGCTGCTGACGACGCTGTACATGCTGACTATTGTGGTGCGGGCCTATTTCCCGGTGGGAGAGCTGGACCGTGCGGCACTGGCCCGGGTACACGACCCGGCCAGGACCATGTGGATCCCGCTGGTGCTGCTGACCGCCTCCGGTGTGATTCTGGCGCTGCTGTCCAACGAAGTGATCGGCTTTTTATGGAACGCGGTTCCGCGGAACTGGTAAGGGAGGGAGACGATGGGAAACATTCTGCTGCTGTTTCTGGTCCTGTTCCCCATGCTGCTCTCTGCCTGGGTGTTCCCGCTGCGGCGGCGGGACAGGAGATACCGGAATTGGCTGATCCAGATCATTCCCGCAGTGGAGCTGGCCGCTGCACTGCTGCTTCTGCTGTGGCCCGGGGCTGCCCTGGAGCTGCCGGGGGTCTTTGGCTTTGGCCTGCGGCTTCAGGCCGGGAGTCTGGGGAGCCTGCTGGCGCTGGTGAGCGCCTTCCTGTGGGCGGCCACCGGCCTCAACTGCCCCAGCTACTTTGCCGCCGCCGAGGGCTGTAATCGTTTCTACTTTTTCTGGCTGTTGACGCTGGGGGCTCTGATGGGGGTGTTTCTGGCAGCGGACCTGTTCACGCTGTTCGTGTTCTTTGAGATGATGTCCTTCACCTCCTATGTATGGGTGGTGCAAAACGAGACGGAGGAGGCCCGGCAGGCCGGACAGACGTATCTGGCTGTGGCTGTGATCGGCGGCATGGCGCTGCTGGCGGGCCTGCTGCTCCTCCAGCAGCTGCTGGGGACGCTGGAGTTTTCTGCTATGGCGGAGGCGGTATCCGCGCTGCCTGCGGAGAAGCGCGGGTCCCTGTACGTGGCCGGTGGATGCGCATTGGTGGGATTTGGCGCCAAGGCCGGGATGTTCCCCCTGCACATCTGGCTGCCAAAAGCCCATCCCGTGGCGCCGGCACCGGCGTCTGCCCTGCTGTCCGGCATCCTGACCAAGAGCGGTGTTTTCGGTGTGCTCATTCTCTGCCGGTATCTGTTCTGGACAGAGCTTCCCTGGAATACAGTGGTACTGGCCCTGGGCGTGGTGACCATGGTGCTGGGAGCTGTGCTGGCGCTGTTCTCCGTCGATTTGAAGCGGACGCTGGCCTGCTCCTCCATGTCCCAGATCGGCTTTATTCTGGTGGGCACAGCCATGCAGGGCTTCCTGAACGGCGAGAACGCCCTGGCGGCCTGGGGCACGGTGCTGCACATGCTGAACCACTCCCTCATCAAGCTGGTGTTGTTTGTGGCGGCAGGTGTGGTGTATCTGGGAACTCACTCGCTGAATCTCAATGACATCCGGGGCTGGGGGCGGAACAAGCCGGTTTTGAAGGTCCTGTTCTTCGTGGGGGCGGCCTCCATTGCAGGCGTACCGGGTTTTTCCGGCTATGTGAGCAAGACCTTGCTCCATGAGAGCATCGTGGAGTACATCCATGTGCTGGAGCACGCGGGGGCCGCCGCAGGTTGGTTCACGACGGTGGAGTGGCTGTTTCTGCTCTCCGGCGGACTGACAGCGGCGTACATGACAAAGCTGTTCGTGGCGATTTTTGTCTCCAGCCGTGCTGTTGGCCAACGGCCGGCCTTGAAGGACTATATGTCCCGGGCACCCATGCGGCGTTGAGTGTGGGCGCAGCCCTGCTGCTGGTGCTGGGCCTGACTCCGGGACTGACCATGGAGCCTCTGGCCCAATGGGCGGGGCGATTCCTGCGGGCAGATCCTGGTCACAGCGTCCATTATTTTGCCTGGGTCAACCTGAAGGGCGCATGCATCTCCCTAGCTATTGGCGCAGCAGTCTATCTCCTGGTGGTCCGAGGGCTGCTGATGCGGCGGGAGGCGGATGGCATGGTTTATCTGGACCGCTGGCCGGCCCGGCTGGATTTGGAGAATCTGGTATACCGCCCGCTGCTGTCGGCCCTGACCTTTGTGGGGGCCCTCTGCGCCCGGGTGGCCGCCTCCGTAGGCGACTGGCTGGTGCTGCTGGGGGAGCGGATCCTCTTTACCAAGGCCCCCGGCATCTTTGTGCCGAAGCGGGCCGAGAACTTCGGCACATACGGACGGAAACCCCTCCGTTTCCTAACGGAAGAGACCTTCTCCTTTGATCTCATGCTGGCAGGCGGAGGGCTGATCTTCCTGCTGCTGTATATGCTGCTGTGAGTCGACAACGGATACAGAAGAACGCGAAAGGCCAGGAATGCCGCTTATGCGGTGTTCCTGGCCCATCTTTATGGGAGGGAGAGAAGATTGTGGGTACGATCATAGCTGTCACGGCCGCGGCAGGCATGGGAGGGACCGGGCTGGGGGGCCTGGCCGCCTATCTGTTCCGCAGAGGTACGGACAGGACCGTGAGTGTGCTGCTGAGCTTTGCGGCGGGCATGATGCTTGCTGTGGTGTGTGCAGACCTGCTGACCGATGCCATTCAGGCGGGGCCAGGGCTCTCCGCGCTTCCTGCGGCATCTGCCAGCGTACTGGCGGGCTGCGGGGGGATCTGGCTCCTGGAGGAGCTGGTAAGCGGGCTGCAGGCAGGTGCGAAGCGGGGAGGGCTCTTTCTGGCAGGTGTGGTGATGGCAGCCGCTATTGCCCTGCACAACCTGCCAGAGGGGATGGTAATCGGCGCCTCCTACGCTGCGGATCTGGCCGAAGCGGGAGAGGATGGGCGAATGATGGCACTGGTGATCGGGCTCCACAACATTCCAGAGGGAATGGCTGTTGCAGTTCCCCTGGCGGCAGGCGGTGCCAGCAGAGGACGGGCAGTCCTGACCACAGCGGTAGCCGGCGCGCCCACGGTGCTGGGGGCGGTTTTGGGCTTCTGCCTGGGAACGATGGGGCCGGGCCTGCAGATGCTCACACTGGGCGGAGCATCCGGGGCGATGCTGTACGTGGTATTCGGTGAACTGCTGCCGGAGTCCTTCCGCCTGTGCCGATCCCCAGCGCCCGTGATGGCGGCGGTGCTGGGGGTTCTAACAGGCATGGGCGTGGTTTTGGGATAAAAAGAACCCGTCCCGCCACTTGGCGGGACGGGTTTGTTTCAGAAAATAGTTACAGCTTACAGCTTCTGGAGCCGGGCAGCGCGCTTCTTGCCGTACCAGACAATGATAGCAACGTAAGCCACAGCAGCGCAGACACCGATGATGTAGGCGGGCGTCCAGGGAATATGGAAGCCGATCTGTGCATTGGCAATGAAGGTCACTGTAACAAAGGTGTACCAAGCACCGGGAATCAGGGGGATCCACACCCACTTGGCCTTGCTGTTCTCGAACATCCATACGGAGATACCCAGGAATGCGAACAGGGACAGGGTCTGGTTGGACCATGCGAAGTAACGCCACAGCAGATTGAATCCATCGGGGCTGCTCTTCGCAAAGACCAGAATCACCGCCACCAGCGCGAAGATGATGGCGGACAGGCCCAAGCGCTTCGGCTTAGAGCTCTGATCGATGTGCAGAGAGTCAGAGATGGACAGGCGCAGAGAACGCAGCGCGGTATCGCCGGAGGTGATGGGCAGAACGATGACGCCCAGCAGGGCGATGATGCCGCCCACGGGGCCCAGCAGATCGCGGCAGATGATGCCGACAGTGCCGGTGGCCAGAGAGGCATTGACCTCCTGCAGACCCAGGTTGTACACGCCCATAGCGGCGGCGGCCCAGATCATGGCAATGAAGCCTTCCAGAATCATCATATTGTAGAAGGTCATGCGGCCCTGCTTCTCGCTCTTCATGGTGCGGGAGATGATAGCGGTCTGCGTGGAATGGAAGCCGGAGAGAATGCCGCAGGCCACAGTGATGAAGAACACAGGAATGAAGTGCTGCGCGGTGAAATACTCACCATAATTGAAGGTGGCGCTCTGCCAGTTGTCCCACAGGTTCAGCAGGGGATAGCCCTTGACGAACATGCCGATGAACACACCCACGGCAGACAGCAGCAGGATAGCACCGAAGATGGGATAGATGCGGCCGATGATGGCATCGATGGGGAACACGGTGGCGATCAGATAATAAACGAAGATGACACCGTAAATCACCCAGGTGGAGACAGAGGTGGCAGCACCGTCAAAACCAAACACCTGAGTGGCGGCGATGTCGCCGGGGGTGTAGATGAACACCGCGCCGACCAGCAGCAGCAGTACGCTCAGGAAAATCTGGTAAACAGTGAAAACACCCTTGTTGGAGTACTTGCGGACCATGTCCGGCATCTGGGTGCCGCCGTCGCGGAGGCAGATCATGCCGGAGAAATAGTCGTGCATAGCGCCGCCGATTACGTTGCCGATGGGGATGGTGATGAATGCGATGGGCCCGAACAGGATGCCCTGAATGGGTCCGATGATGGGGCCGGTGCCTGCGATATTCAGCAGGTTGATGAGGCTGTTCTTCCATTCCCGCATGGGAACGTAGTCCACGCCGTCCTGCTTGGAATAGGCGGGCGTCTCCCGGTCATCGGGGCCGAAGACCTTTTCGCAGAACTTGCCATAGATGGCTGCGCCTACGAACAGAATCACCAGGCCGATGAGAAAGGTTGCCATAGAAAACACACACTCCTTTATGCCCAGTTTCCCGGACAGATTCTGGCTTTATCATAGCACTGAAGAAAGGAGTTGTAAATAATTTATTCATATTTATAAAGAATTTGTTAATATCGCAGAGAAAACAATTAAAAATTCGTTTACCTCACCTAACAAAGTTCCAAAATTTTTGTCCCTTTTCAAGATAAGTGTTGCTATGTATAATCGTGAATAAAATTTGAAATACGTGAATAAATAGTCACATCTGCACGAGGATACCCTTTGAAACAGGGTATCCTCTTTTCATTTGGCTTTGTGGTCAGAAGAAATATAAATTTCAAATCAAAGGATTGGGAGGTGCAGATACATTGCCACTAATTCGCTAAATATGATATACTTTCACAAAGAGCTATTGTGCATGGAGGAGTTCAAATGGATAATTTATTTGACTTGAACATTGAAAAAGTTCTTGAGCATTGGGGTGTTGAGCATGCAATTCGAGAAATAATTGCCAATGCTTTGGACGAAATGACTTTAACAGGGACGAAAGAAATCGAGATTTCTTATTCTGATGGTGTGTGTCATATTAGAGACTACGGACGCGGGTTGCAATACATACATTTTACTCAGAATGAAAACAAAGAAAAACTTGTTGCAACTAACTTGATTGGTAAATTTGGCGTGGGATTGAAAGACGCACTTGGCGTATTTTACAGAAACCATATCGGAGTTACAATCCATTCCAAATACTCAACTATATCTCTTACTATGGCTGAAAAGGCAGGATTTGACATACAAACTTTGCACGCAGTCTTTTTTGAACCCAAGTATCCTACAATGGTAGGCACAGATGTAGTGCTTACTGGTGTAAAACAAGCTGACCTGCAAAAAGCGAAATCTATGTTTTTGGTATTTAATAGTGATTTGGAACTTTTGGAAAAAACAAATTATGGCGAAGTATATACAAATAAAGGTGATGGTAAGTCTTTCATATATGCCAACGGTGTCCAAATAGCTTCAGAAGATAATTTCCTATTTAGCTACAATATTACAAGCATGAATGCGCAAATGAAGAAAGCTCTAAACCGTGAAAGATCAAATTTGGGGCGTACTGCTTATTCGGAAACAATAAAAAATATTTTGAAGAACTGCGTTTCTACCAAAGTCATGCGACCGCTCGTTGCCGACATAGGGAATGTAATGACTGGGGCAAATAAAGACGAAACAGGATGGGTTGATATTGCAGCCTATGCAGCGAAGACTCTAAACAAATCCGGAAATGTAGTTTTTATGACACCATCTGAGCGGGCACAACTTACAAATGATCAAGTCGAGATATTAGCGCACAGCGGAAGAGAACTCATCATGGTAACTGATGCAGTATTCGGGAAAATATCAGATGTTGTTAATACATTTAAGACTGTATCCGATGAATATAGGCAGGGATACAAATACAGATTTATTGAGTACAAAAACTTAACAGGTGATGAAAAAGAAACTTTTGACCTTGTAACACCAATTACTGAACTCGTTAATAAGAAATACAGGAGAAAGATACCAAGCATTAAAATTTCCGAGACTATTCGTATGGATGAATTTGGCTTTGTAACTCATGGCATATGGGATCCGGCAGAGAATGCTATAATCATCAAGAGAAGTATTTTGAAGTCTAAAGAAACATTTGCCGGCGTGCTTATGCACGAATTTGCACATTATGTATCTGGTTATGCAGATAACACACGAGATTTTGAAAATGTGCTTACAGAGATGCTTGGCTTTGTCTATAGCGAGTTAAGTATTAAGGGGGAGAAACCAAAGAAGGTTGGTTTGTTCAAAAGATGGTAAATAGTGAGAGGGGCAGGAACCATTATGGTTCCTGCCTCTTATTATGTCTTCTGATGAATAAATCTACATTGAAGTTGGCTACCCAAGCAGTAGCAACAATTAACTTAAAAGGGAGAAATTTTTTAAGGACCGGATGTGAACACGAATATTTGTGCTGGACGGACCTGAAAATATGCGGGAGTTCAGGCAGTAAAAAACCCGTCCCGCCTTTTGGCGGGACGGGTTTGATTTTGGAAGACACTGCAGCTTACAGCTTCTGGAGCCGGGCAGCGCGCTTCTTGCCGTACCAGACAACGATGCCAACATAGGCCACAGCAGCGCAGACACCGATAATGTAAGCGGGCGTCCAGGGAATATGGAAGCCGATCTGCGCGTTGGCGATGTAGGTCACTGTGACGAAGGTGTACCAGGCAGCGGGGATCAGGGGGATCCACACCCACTTGGCCTTGCTGTTCTCGAACATCCACACAGAGATGCCAAGGAATGCGAACA
This sequence comes from Dysosmobacter welbionis, assembly GCF_005121165.3. NCBI lineage: Bacteria > Bacillati > Bacillota > Clostridia > Eubacteriales > Oscillospiraceae > Dysosmobacter > Dysosmobacter welbionis. The sequence goes on from NZ_CP034413.3 coordinate 2,664,398, forward strand.
GGGACAGGGTCTGGTTGGACCATGCGAAGTAACGCCATAGGGTGTTGAAGCCGCTGGGGCTGCTCTTTGCGAAGACCAGGATCACAGCCACCAGCGCAAAGATGATGGCGGACAGGCCCAGGCGCTTGGCCTTGGAGCTCTGGTCGATGTGCAGGGACTCAGAAACAGACAGGCGCAGGGAGCGCAGCGCGGTATCGCCGGAGGTGATGGGCAGAACAATAACGCCCAGCAGAGCGATGATGCCGCCCACAGGCCCCAGGATATCCTTGCAGATCACGCCGATGGTGCCGGTAGCCAGAGAGGCATTGACCTCCTGCAGGCCCAGGTTGTACACACCCATGGCGGCGGCGGCCCAGATCATGGCGATGAAGCCCTCGAGGACCATCATATTGTAGAAGGTCATGCGGCCCTGCCGCTCGCTCTTCATGGTGCGGGAGATGATAGCGGTCTGCGTGGAGTGGAAGCCGGAGAGAATGCCGCAGGCCACGGTGATGAAGAAGATGGGGATGAAGTGGTTGGCGTCAAAGTACTGACCATAGCTGAAGGCCGCCTGCTCACCGGTGGCTGCATCAACAGCCCACGCGTCGAACGCGATGCCATGCCAGTCATCCCACAGGTTCAGCAGGGGATAGCCCTTGACGAACAGGCCGATGAACACACCCACGGCGGAGAACAGCAGGATGGCGCCGAAGATGGGATAAATGCGGCCGATGATGGCGTCGATGGGGAACACGGTGGCAATCAGATAGTAGACGAAGATAACACCGTAGATGATCCAGGTGGTGGGATCATTCACCGCGCCGGAGAAGCCGAAGACCTGGGTGGCGGCGATGTCGCCGGGGGTATAGATGAACACCGCGCCGACCAGCAGCAGCAACACGCTCAGGAAGATGTTATAGACGGTAAAGACACCCTTGTTGGAGTATCTGCGGACCATGTCCGGCATCTGGGTGCCGCCGTCGCGGAGGCAGATCATGCCGGAGAAATAGTCGTGCATAGCGCCGCCGATTACGTTGCCGATGGGGATGGTGATGAATGCGATGGGCCCGAACAGGATGCCCTGAATGGGTCCGATGATGGGGCCGGTGCCTGCGATATTCAGCAGGTTGATGAGGCTGTTCTTCCATCCCCGCATGGGAACGTAGTCCACGCCGTCCTGCTTGGAATAAGCGGGCGTCTCCCGGTCATCGGGGCCGAAGACCTTTTCGCAGAACTTGCCATAGATGGCTGCGCCTACGAACAAGACCACGAGGCCGATCAAGAAAGTTGCCATAAAAACACACACTCCTTTTCCTTAACCCGCGGCCAGGTCCTCGATTTGGACACGCGGGCTTCTGGCTATAAGCATAGCAGATTTTTGGCCGCATAAGCGTTAAAAAATAGTTCACGGAAATTAAGATGTCGCTAAGAAAACGACAGCCTTATCAAGAATGCGCTTACTTTTGGGGAGCGATGCACAAAAAGCGCATGAAGAAGCCCGGTTGGGAGCTCTTCATGCGCCTGTGCGGACGGCGGAGCGGATCAGCTGCCCTCCGCCATGCGGTAGCCGACGCCCATCTCTGTGAAGAGATACTCCGGCTCGGCGGGATTTTTTTCGATCTTCCGGCGGATGTTGGCCATGTTTACCCGGAGAATCTGGTTGTCGCCGCTGGCCCGGGGGCCCCACAGCTCCTTGATGATGAAATCATACGTCAGAACCTTGCCAGCGTATTTGCCCAGCAGGGCCACGATGCGGAACTCGCTGAGGGTGAGGTGGACATTCTCACCGCGGACACGGACCTGGTGCTTATTGTAGTCGATGACCAGTTCTCCCACTGTATAGGTGCCGTTCCGGGCGATTTCGTCATTACCGGAGATGGTGCGGGTGTGGCGGATCGCGGTGCGGACCCGGGCCAGGAGTTCGTCCGTGCCGAAGGGCTTGGTGAGGTAGTCATCCGCCCCCAGATCCAATGCGGCGACCTTGTCCCGCTCATGGGAGCGGGCGGAGACCACCACCACCGGCAGGCTGGACCAGCTGCGCAGGCTGCGGAGGATGTCCAGACCATCCATGTCCGGCAGGCCGAGGTCCAGAATGACCAGGTCGGGACAGTGGGAGGAGATCATGGAAAGCGCCTCCTCGCCGGTCTGGGCCTGCATGGCTTCATAGCCGTTGTTGTTGAGGACCGTGGAAATGAAGTGCGAGATGCTCTTCTCGTCCTCAATTACCAGAATTTTTTCACGAATCGTCATGATACTTCCTCCTTAGTGAGCGGCAGGCAGAAGGAAAATTCCGCCCCGGACTCCAGATTTTTTGCTTCCAATGTGCCGCCGTGGGCACGGATGATAGCCATGCAGACCGATAGGCCCAACCCCATGTTCCGCTTTCCGTCGCCGGGGGACGAGTCCTCACAGCGAAGCGCACCGCTGAACAGGGTGTGCAGTTTCTGGGGGGGAATGCCCTGGCCGTTGTCCTGCACGTAAAAGCGGGCCCAGGGGCCATCCCGCTGCGCGGACAGGGCGATGTGCGTGGTGGTTCCGCCGTGGAACACGGCGTTCTCCATCAGATTGGACAGGACCTGCATGATGAGGATGGCGTCCATGGGGACCAGGAGCAGCTCATCCGGCACGTGGACCTCCACGGACACGGCGGGAAACCGTTTTCGGAATTTGCGGACCGCCTCGTCCAGGACTTCCTCCGCAGCCTCCGGCTCCTTGGTGATTTTGGCCGATTCGTTGCCGATCCGGGTGATGGAGAGCAGATTTTCCACCACGCGGATGAGCCACTGGGCGTCATCCCGCACATCCACCAGAAGGGACTGCTGTTCGGCCGGGGAGAGGGCGGGATTTTCCAAAATGGCGGAGGTGGCACCCATGATAGAGGTCAGAGGGGTGCGAATGTCGTGGGAGACGGAGCGGAGCAGATCCGCCCGCATCTTCACCTTTTCGTTTTCCATCCGGAGGCGGTCCTGCTCCTTGGTCTTGGTGGTCAGGGTGCTGGTGACCAGCGAGACCACCAGAAAGGTGAACATTGTCAGCGGATAGCCGGAAATGGTGAAGTTAAACGCCATATAGGGATATGTAAACACATAGTTGACGCCGATGACACCCAGCACCGCCGCAATCAGCCCGAAGAGATATCCGCTGGTGAAGCGGGAGATCAGGAGCACGGCCAGCACATAGACCGGAGAGGCAAAGCCGTCGATGGTGTCCGCCGTCTGGTGCAGAAGGGCGCAGGCCCCCGTGGCGCATAGAAGAATGGCGGCGGAGACCAGAAGGTCGCGCCAGGAGAAGGAAAAGGTACGCTTCAAACTGGAACGGGTGATCTTCACAGCAGGTCCTCCTTACATCTGTGGGGCTTGAAACATTATTATAGCAGAAAGAGGTGTTAAGATTCCACTAAAAAACGTTAAAGAACATAGGCGGGAAACCTGTGGATTTTTGCATACGTTTAACAAGCCCCAAATGGACCTTGTCAGCGGTTGAACGACGGAATGCGTATAATAATGGATGGCAGGGAGCTGCCGAAAAACAAAAGGAGTGTGTATCAGTATGGAGGAAAGACTCAAAACATATCTGCGGCCGGGAGAGCAGGTCCGCTGGCAGGGCCGTCCCGCCCCGTTTTCGCTTCTGGAGGCAGAGGCAAAAAAGCAGATCCTGCTGAAGTGGGGACTGACGGTGGCACTGGGCGGCGGGCTGCTGGCCGTGTATCTTTCCGGGACCGAGGCGCCCAGTATGGGATTTATCGGCCTGGTGCTGCTGGTGGCTGCGGTGATTCTGATCTCGCCCGTGGCGGAGCGCCGGAACCTCATGGGGGAGCAGTATTGGATCACCAACCAGCGGGCCATTCTGATGACCCGGGACAAGACGTTTTTCTACATGGAACTGTCTGACATCGACGATCTTCAGGTAGTGGGTGGAACCACAAAGGGAAAGAGCTTGGTTCTGGGCAGATGCCTGTTTGAGGAGGCCAAGAAGCTGCTCCGCTGGCGGGCCTGCCATCCCAAGGTCGACGTCCAGAGCCATGACGAGACGGACCGGGCCCTGGGGATGATTTTCTATGGCGTCCAGGGAGCCGAAGCGGCGGCGGAGCTGCTGCGACAGGGCAGAGACGGCGAGGCAGCCTGACCGGCTCCAACCGGCGGCTCACCCAGCCATACAATTGAATCTGGAGCGCAACACGCTGTACCGCGGGGATCTCCTGCCCGCGGTACAGCGTTTTTTTATTATTAAGTCAAAAGAGATGCCCGGCGGCGTGCAACTTTTGGCCGGAAGGCGGTTATTATCGAACGACTGAGAAAGGAGGTACGCGTCCTTGGAGAAATTGAAGGGGCAGGCCGAAGCATTCTGCCGGAAGTATCTCCAGTGCATGGACCCGGACCAGGCAGCGGCAATGGCTGGCTGCGCCGATGGATACGCCGTGCTGGAGACGAAGATGGTGCGCAGGCGGCTGGAGCGGATGCGGGAGGCAGCGGCTGGGCAGGTGCACCGGGAGGATGTGGTACGGCGTCTGGCCCAGCTGGCTTTCGGCCGGGTGAATGATGCGGCGCGGCTGGCCCTGCACAGCGAAGAGGCGGATTTGGAGACGCTGGATCTGTCTGCCGTGGCGGAGCTGAAGGTGACGGACAAGGGCGGCGTGGAAGTGAAGCTTATTGACCGCATCCGGGCTCTGGAGGCTCTGTACGGACTCCTGAGCGAGGAAAAGGCGGAGGGGGCCGGAGAGCTGTACCGGGTGCTGACGGAAGCTGCCGGGGAGGAAGGAGGGTGGGACGACGGCTGAGATCATGCGGTTTTCCCAAAAGCAGCGAAGGGTGCTGACCTGGTGGTGCCGCCCGGGAGATTGGGAGGCCATCATCTGCGACGGGGCCGTCCGCAGCGGCAAGACCTTCTCCATGGGGCTCTCCTTCTTCCTCTGGGCCATGGCCAGGTTCAACGGACGGCAGCTGGGACTGTGCGGAAAGACCATCACCTCCCTGCGGCGGAACCTGCTGGCGGAGCTGGTGCCCTATCTGCGGCGGCTGGGCTTCGACTGCTGGGAGCGGCGGTCGGAGAACCTGCTGACCGTGCGGCTGGGGGGCCATGAAAACCATTTCCTGCTCTTTGGCGGGCGGGACGAGTCCAGCGCGGCGCTGATCCAGGGCAGCACCCTGGCGGGGGTGCTGCTGGACGAGGCGGCCCTGATGCCCCGGAGCTTTGTGGAGCAGGCCGTCGCCCGGTGCAGCGTGGCGGGGAGCCGCCTGTGGTTCAACTGCAATCCGGAGAACCCTCAGCACTGGTTTTACCGAGAGTGGATTTTGAGGGCGCGGGAACGGCGGGCCCTGTACCTTCATTTCACCATGGAGGACAACCCCGCCCTGTCGCCCCGGATCCGGGCCCGCTATCGCAGCGCCTACTCCGGCGTTTTTTACCGGCGATTCGTGCTGGGGGAGTGGACAGCCGCCCAGGGGCGGGTGTACGACTTCTTCGACCGGGACCGGGACAGCGTGCCTGTGCCGGAGGGAGATTTTCAGGAGTGGCGGATTTCTGTGGATTACGGCACCGCCAACCCGGCCTCCTTCGGCCTGTGGGGCCGGCAGGGAGAGATCTGGTACCGGGTGGGAGAGTTCTACTACGACTCCCGCCGGGAGGGACGGCAGAAGACCGACGCAGAGTATGTCCGGGACCTGCGGGAGCTGGCGGAGGGCAGGGAGATCACAAGGGTGATCGTGGACCCGTCGGCGGCAAGTTTCATCGAGGCGCTGCGGCGGGAGGGATTCCGGGTGGTCCGGGCGGACAACGATGTGGCCGACGGCATCCGGGTGACGGCGGACCTGCTGAAGCGGCGGCGGATCATGATCTGCGGCGCTTGCGCCGACTGCCTGCGGGAGATGGAAACGTACTGCTGGGACGACAAGGGGCGGCGGGACGCTCCGAAAAAGGAGCAGGACCACGCCATGGACGATCTGCGGTACTTCGCTATGGATCTGGCGGCGGAAGAGCAGAATGGCTTTGCGGCCACCTGGGTGGAGAGACGGGCCTGAGGGACCGCGGTAAGGAATGGACGGGAGGTTTGGAAGTTGAAGTGGTTTCGGAAACAGACGGCGCCGGCGGGAGCGTCGGTCCAGCTGCGGGAGACGGGATACCACCCATTTGGACTGCTGGGGCAGTATGTGCCCATGCGCAGTGGGGAGATCCGGCTGTACCGGGCAGTACGGGAGGCGGTGCCGGTGGTGGACGCCGCCATCTACAAGCTGATCCGGATGGTGGGCGGTGTGACGGCGGCCTGTTCCGACCCGGCGGCAGAGCGGGGGCTGGGGGAATTCCTCCGCACGGTCCCGGCTGGACGGGGGCAGTATGGGGTCGATGCCTTTCTGGAGGGCTACCTGGACGCTCTGCTGACCTGCGGGCGAGCCATCGGGGAGATCGTGCCCGCAGCAGGAAACCGGGAGATTGCGGCCGTGCTGTGGGGCCGGGTGGAGGATATTGAGATTCGGGAGGGAGACCATCCCCTGGCATTTACAATCTGCGGCCCCGACGAGCAGGGGCGGATGGGGCCGCTGCCCTGTCAGGACTTGCTGCTGTTCACGCCTCTGAATCCTGAGGCGGACAGCCCCTATGGCGTGTCCCTTCTGCGGGGGCTCCCGTTTTTGACGGATATCCTGATGAAGATCTACCACACCATCGGGATTAACTGGGAGCGATGCGGCAGCCTGCGCTTCGCCGTCACCTGCCGGGACGACGGAAACGGCCAAGCGGAGGAGCGGAGCCGGATGCTGGCAGGAGAGTGGTCCCGGGCCATGCAGGATACCAGGAGCGGCAGCGTGCGGGACTTTGTGGCTGTGGGAGATGTGGATATCCAGGTCATCGGCGCTGACGCGCCCGTCCTGGACAGCGAGGTGCCGGTGCGGCAGATTTTGGAACAGGTGGTGGCCAAGACGGGGATCCCGCCCTTTATGCTGGGACTGAGCTGGAGCTCCACGGAGCGGATGAGCTCCCAGCAGGCGGACATGCTCACCACGGAGATCACGGCCATCCGGCGGACCATTACGCCGGTGGTGGAGCGGATCTGCCGGCTGTGGCTGCGGATGCACGGGTATACTTGCGGCTTTGAAGTCCTGTGGGAGGACATCAACCTCCAGGACGAGGTGGAGGACGCCCGTGCGGCCCTCTATCTGGAGCAGGCGCGGAAGCTGCGGCTTGAGAACGACGCGGCGGAGGCGGCCGCGTTCCATACAAGGAGAGAGGTATGAAAGAACTCGAAAAAAATCTGGAGGCAACGGGAGGCGTGCCGGCGGAGGCAGAGCTGGCGGCGATCAACCGCTTTGCCAAGTCACCCCTGCGGGCAGAGGAGGTGTACACCTTTTCCCTGCGACTGTGCGACAACGAGGTGGACCGGGACTGGGAGCGGTTCGATACGGCGGCGCTCAACACACTGGGCGACCTGTTCGTGGGGAAGAGCGGCATCTTTGACCACCAGTGGACGGCGGAGGGGCAGACCGCCCGCATCTACCGGACGGAGATGGTGCGGGAGGGCGCCCAGGTGACCGCGGTAGGGGACGGCTACTGCTGGCTGAAGGCCTGGGCTTATCTGCTGCGGACGGAGAAAAACGCGGATCTGATCGCGGAGATCGAGGGAGGCATCAAGCGGGAGGTCAGCGTAGGGTGCAGCGTGGCCCGGCGGGTGTGCTCCATCTGCGGCGCAGAGGGCGGCACCTGCCAGCACACGCCAGGGCAGCGGTACGGGGAGCAGCTGTGCTACCTGGAGCTGCGGGATCCCACCGACGCATACGAGTGGTCCTTCGTGGCGGTGCCAGCCCAGCGGAAGGCGGGGGTCCTGAAGCGGTACGGCCACGAGAACCAGGGGATGGCACAGCTGAGGGCCCAGGCGGAGCTGGGGCGGAAATACCTGCGGGAGCTGCGGCGGGAGGTGACGCGGCTTGCCATGCTGGCGGACGACAGCATGGACGGCGGCGCCCTGGCCAAGGCGGCGGAGCATCTGGAGGAGCCGGAGCTGCTGGAGCTGAAGCGGGTCTACGGGGCCCAGGCAGCCCGCCGGTTCCCGCCTGTGCCGCAGCTGCGGAGCCGGGGAGCGGCAAAAACAGAGGACGAGACAGAATTTCTGATCTAAGGGAGGATGAAGCATGAAGCTTTCTTATGAGGGGATCGGCCAGTGGGCCGCCACCTTCGCCTGTGATGATCTGGCGGAGGGGGAGCTGGTGAAGGTCAGTGCCAACGGCACGGTGGCCGCCTGCGCGGCGGGCGACGATTTCTGCGGCATGGTGCTTTCTGTCGGCCGGGGCGGCGACGCCTGCGCCGTGGCCCTGGGCGGCATGGTCACCGCCGGGTACACCGTACCGGCAGAAGGAGCGGCACCGGCCCTGGGCTGGAGCGGCCTCAGCGCCGACGGCGAGGGCGGCGTCCAGGCGGACGCGGACGGCAGCACCTATCTGGTGGTGGATGTGGACACCACCGCCAAGACCGTGACCTTTGTACTGTGAGGAGGAGAGAGACGATGGCATATCATTTTGAGAACATCAAGCTGGAAAAGGGAATGTACGGCCGCAGCAGCCGAAGCTTTTCCCAGGCCCTGGAGGAGCTGGACCCCAGCGAACACTACCGGGGTACGCCTCTGGAGGGGCTGGACGCCTTTCAGCGGCAGCTGAAGCGCTTTGACATCCATGTAAAGGGCGCGGGCAGCGACATGGTAGAGAAGTTCTTCCACACCTCCGACTCCGCCGTGCTGTTCCCGGAGTTCGTCTCCCGGGTGGTGCGGCAGGGGATGGAGGAAGAGAGCATCCTGCCGGCCATCACCGCCACGGTGACCAAGTTCGACGGCATGGACTACCGGTCCATCGCCTCCGTGCCCAGCGAGGAGGACAAAAAGCTCCGCCGGGTGGAGGAGGGCGCCCGGATCCCGGAGACCACCGTCCGCACCCAGGAGAACCTGGTGCACCTCTACAAGCGGGGGCGGATGCTGGTAGCCTCCTATGAGGCTATCCGGTTCCAGCGGCTGGACCTGTTTTCTGTGACTCTGCGGCAGATCGGCGCCTACATCGGCCGGATGCACCTGGAGGACGCCATCGAGGTGCTGCGCAACGGTGACGGAAATCAGAATGCCGCACAGCAGTACACCATCGGCACGAAGCCTATCACCGGAACCAAGGGGACGCTGACCTATGACGCCCTGCTGGAGTTCTGGAGCCAGTTCGACCCCTACACCATGAACACCATGCTGGTGGGCAGCGACGTGATGCTGGCCATGCTGAAGCTGGATGAGTTCCAGAATCCCCTGACGGGGCTGAACTTCCAGGGCACCGGCACGTTGACCACGCCCCTGGGGGCAAAACTGCTGCGGACCTCTGCCATGCCGGCGGGGATCCTGATCGGCCTGGACAGGAACTACGCCCTGGAGCAGATCTGCGGCAGCGAGATCACGGTGGAGTATGACAAGCTCATTGACCGCCAGCTGGAGCGGGCGGCCATCACCTCCATCTCCGGATTTGCCAAGCTGTTCACGGAGGCATCCAAGGTCCTGGTGGTATGAGCGGGGCACAGGAGACGGTCCTGACCCTGGCCCGGGAACTCTCCGGGGCCGGGGAGGCGGAAGAGGCTCTGCTGGAACTGCTTTGTCAGGCGGCGGAGCAGCAGTGGGAGAAGCGGCTGCGGCCGGGAATGACGGCGGAGGACTGCGGCAAGGCGTTCCCCTGCGCCGTGGCCTTCACCGCCGCCGCGGACCTGGCGGCGGCGCGGGGCGGTGAAGGCGTGTCCGGCTTCACAGCGGGCAGCGTGTCCGTGCGGATCCGCGGCGCGGCGGAGAGCTGCGCTTTGGCGGAGAGCCTGCGGCGCACGGCGGAACGGCTGATGGCACCCTTTGCGGTGCCGGACGATTTTTGCTTTCGGGGAGTGAGAGGATGACAGACTGGGTGCGGCAGGTCCTGGAGCGATATGGACAGGATGTCACCGTGGACACGGCGGACGGAGAGCGGACCGTGCGGGCGTTTTTACAGCCGATGACGGAGCGGGATGAACGGGCCCGAAGTGACGTTACCTCCATCGGCTGGGTGGATGGGCGGCTGTGGCTGTATCTGGGGCAGACGGCCCTGGAGGAGGGGGAAGCCCTGGCCTGGGAGGCCACGCGCTTCCGGGTGCGCAGCTGCAGGCCCTACTACATTGGTAACGCGCTGTCCCACTACTGGGCGGCGCTGGAACAGGAGCGGGAGGCGGCGGAATGCGGGAGCTGAGTCAGATCCGGGATGCAGTGGTCTCCGCCCTGGCGGCGGAGGGGGTGGCGGCGCTGGACGCCTACCCGGACCAGCGGGCCAGGCGGTATGGCTGCCCGGTGGCAGCGGTGGCTGTGGAGACCGCAGAGAGCCGGACCGTGGGATTCTGCAATTATCTGGGCGAGGTCTTCGATACCGGGGCCGGCGCACCGCGGGAGCTGTATGGAAAGCAGCTGGAGGCGGTGATCTCCATAGAGATCCGGGGACAGCGGGCTGCGGACTGTGAACAGGGCTGTGAGACGGCGGCGGAGGTGCTGCTGGGAAGGCTGCCCGCCGGCATCCGCCCCGGTGAGCTGAACTGGGAAGCCCTGACTTGGGAGCGGGAGACAGGGCTGTTCCTGCGGCGGGGAAGGCTCCGGTGCCGGGCGTATTTCCTGGCCCGGGCGGAAGAGGGCGACACGGTATTTTTGGACTTTCGATTGAAGGGAGCAGTGACCACTTGAGCGAGACAATGCATGAGCGGCCGGGGGTGTACTCCAGCTATGACGCGTCAACGGTGGTATCCGCCGGGCGGGCCGCCAAGGTCATTGGCGTGGCGGCCAAGGCGGTGAAGGGCACCGCCGGAGAGGTGGTGACCCTGACGGGCTATGCCGCGGGCGTGGCGGCCTTCGGCGAGGACGCAGCGGATACGCCGGGGATGAGCACCATCCTGCGGCTGCTGTTTGCCAATGGTGCCTCCACTGTGGCGGCGGTCCGGGTGGCGGAGGCCGGCGCGGTGAAGGACTACCAGGACGCCTTCGCGGCCCTGGGCGGGGAGGAGGCCCGGATTCTGGTGTGCGACAGCGCCGAGGAGACGGTGCAGCAGGCGCTGCGGACTGCGGTGGAGGATGCCTCTGCCGCCCGGATGGAGCGGATCGCCGTGGTGGGCGGCGACGGTGAGTCGGCAGCGGAGCTGGTGACCCACGCGGCGGCGCTAAACAGCGAGCGAATGGTGCTGGTGGGGCCCGATGCCCTGGACAGCGGCGGGAAGACGCTGCCCGGCGTGTTCGCCGCAGCGGCCCTGGCAGGGGTCATCGCCTCCGGACGGGACCCGGGAGTGCCGCTCAACGGGGCGGAGATCCGGGGGCTGGGGGGCCTGGGCACCGCATACACCGACAATGACATCGACCTGCTGGTGCGGGGCGGCGTGACGCCCCTGGAGAGCACGGCGGGCACAGTATCCCCGGTGCGGGGGATCACCACCCGGACCACAACCGGCGGTGCAGCGGACACCACTTGGCGGGAGCTGACCACCATCCTGATCGTGGACGATGTGATCCCGGCAGTACGGCAGGCCCTGCGCAGCAAGTTCGCCCGGGCCAAAAACACGGCCCAAAGCCGCAGCGCCATCCGCTCTCAGGTGATTGTGGAGCTGGAGAAGAAGGTGGCCGAGGAGATCATCGACAGCTATGGCGAGGTGACGGTGACGGCCTCGGAGGATGACCCCACCGTGTGTCTGGTGGAGTTCAGCTTCGCGGTGGCCCATGGGCTGAACCAGATCTATCTGACGGTCCACATCACGGTGTAAGGAGGAGACGGTATGGAAGCAACGGGATTTCCCACCAGCGCGGACATCTATCTGGAGCTGGATGGGAGAAAGATCGCGGTGGTGCAGGGCTACACCGCCCGGGCCAGCAAATCCAGCCAGAGCGTAGAGGCGTTCGGCGAGAGCGAGCCGGTGGCCACCATCGAGGGTCAGCGGAAGTACACCCTGGAGCTGACACGGCTGTACGCCACTGAGGACGCGGTGACGGACGGCATCAATTTCTATGACCTGCGGGATTTCTCCCTGGTGATCTGCAAGCCGGACCGGAAGGTCATTTACAGCAGCTGCCAGTGGAGCGCCATTCAGGAAGAGGGCCAGCTGAATGCCATGGTGGCAGAGAAGGTGACCGTGGTGGCCTCCAAGCGGATCGAGACCACGGCATGATGGAGGAACTGGACGAGCTGCGGCCGCCCACGGCCTGGCGGCTGCTGGAGATCTGGCGGGGGACCCGGGAGCTGGCAGAGGAGCCCCTGGAACGCGCCCTGCTGTGCAACGCCCAGGTGCTGGCAGAGAGCTGCCTGCGCCAGGGGAAGCCGGTGTTCCCCGACGGCGCGGCGGTCCTGGTCGGGCTGACCGCCGGGGAGATGGAAACACTGCTGCGCCGTCTGGCGGGGGAGGAACCCTCCCCCGCTCCGGCGGCGGTGAACCGGGACTTTGATCAGGGGCGGTTCCAGGCGTTGAAGGAGGGCTGAGATGGAATACATCCGGGAGATGCTGCTGCGGCAGCGGACCGCCCTGGGGCGGCTGATGCTGGGCGGCGGAAGCGCGGAAGAGCCGGAGACCGCAGCCGCCTCTCCAGCCACGGAGAGAACGTCTCCGGCAGCGCCTGCCCCATGGGAGACGGACGGGACGGCGTCTGGGACCGGCGGATGGGAGATTCGTGGGAACAGCTTCGCGGGCGCTGGGGCCGACAGGCAGACTGGCCCCACTTCGGCGGGGGAGACGCTGCGGCTGGTCCTGGCCCGGAAGCGTGCAGAATGGCAGTATACGGCCGCCTTCGGACCGGCTGGCACCGGAGAGACCGCCGATTCTGCCGGGAGGCGGAATCCCATGACGGAGGATGGCGGTCTGTCTGATGGAGGCGGGGCAACAATGCCCGGCGGAGGCGAAGCGGAGGAGACGTTCTATTTTCTGCCGGGACGCCGGGACTCCGGCGCGGCAGGAATGATGGAGAGCGCCAGGGCGCTGTCCCGCACGGTGCAGCGGGACGCCCGCCGGTATGACGGCGGATTCCCGCTGTATGACTGAGGAGGTGAGAATTTGCTGCTGAAACCCATGCGCTATAAGGACTACACCTGGCCTCACAACCCGGAGAGCTGCGCGGTGGAGTACCGGCGGCAGATAGCAGCCCACAAGATCCCCCTGGGGGGCTGGTACCTGCAGGATCTGGGGCGGACATACCGCATTTTCCGGGGAGAGGGTACCTTTGCAGGGGAGCGGGCCTACGAGGAGTTCCAGACGCTGGCGGAGGTCTTTGACCAGACCGGGCCGGGGCTGCTGGTGCACCCGGTTTGGCGGACGGTCAGCGCCTATTTCGTGACCCTGGAGCTGATGGAGGAGCCGCTGCCGGACTATGTGCGCTACCGCTTTTCCTTCTGGGAGGACAGCACGGCCTCCGGCGGGCTGGTGGAAGTGCCCGTAGAAGGGGAGCCAGAGGGCGGAACGGACCCGGAGATTCCCGCCGGAGGCTGGGGTGCCGTCCATACAGTGCGGAAAGGAGAAACCCTGTGGGGGATCGCCTGGCGGTACGGCGTGGCGCTGACCGCCCTGATCGCAGCCAATCCCCAGATCAAGAACCCCAACTTGATCTACCCGGGGGATCAGGTGAGGATACCATGAGAGGACGGATCATCACCAGCGACCACCGGATTTTTGAGCTGCCGGTGCTGCTGCGCTGGAATATCACCTACACCGGCGGCGTGCCCTGCGACAGCTATGAGGTCACCTGCGTGTACGACAGGACCATGGCGGAGCTGCTGCATCTGGCGGCGGGTTTCCTGGCGCTGGACGAGAACGGCGGGGTGCTGCTGCGGGGCATCGTGGACGAGTACGAGGTGAAGCTGACGGCGGCGGGACTGGCGGTGACCATCTGCGGCCGGGGATACGCCGCCCGGCTGCTGGACAATGAGTCCCGGCCGGTGACGTACCAGGGAGCCACGCTGGCCGAGATCGTCCGGTGCCATGCGGCGCCCTACGGCATTTCCAGCGCGGAGATCGCGCCGGTGTCGGCGGACTCTGTTTACACCGTGGCCGCCGGCACCAGTCAGTGGAAGGCGTTGGAGGGTTTCTGCCGGACCTATGGGGGCTTTTCGCCCCGCTTCCGGCGGGACGGGCTGCTGGTGGCGGCGCCGGAGCGGGACGACGGGCGGCGGATCGTCATCGACGGGACCAGCCCGATCCTCTCCTGCACCCTGCGGGAGGACCACTACGGTGTGCTGACGGAGGTGCTGGTCATCGACAAGACCCGGAACGTGTCCTACAGCGTGCAGAACCGGGACATGCTGGACCGGGGCGGCCAGTGCCGCCGGGTGGTCTACACCCCGGGGCAGAGCACCTGGGCTGCCATGCGGTATACCGGGGAGTATCAGATCCGGCGGTCCCGGGAGGAGGAACTGACCATTGAGCTGGGGCTAGCCGGGTGTTTCCCGGCGTTTCCCGGGGACACGGTCCGGCTGGAACTGGAGGCCATGGGCCTCTCCGGCGAGTACCGGGTGGCCGAGGCGGAAAACACGGCCTCCCCGGAGACGGGAGAGGTCTGTACATTGATACTGAGGGAGCGGATATGAGATGTGGCTATCGAGACAGATGAAAGCGCCGGCGCCCACGGCGGACGCGGATCTGGGCATGACCACCATCACCGGAGACAGCGTGGGCGTGGTCACCCGGGGGAGGTACGGGCGCTTCCAGTGTATGGCCCCGGCGGCTATGTGTGGATGCCGGAGAGCGGCGCTGCGGTACTGGTTATCAAAGGTGGCCCTGGCGGGGAGGAGCAGTGCGTGGCAGGACAGCAGCAGGCTTTGATCCCGGAAGGCATGGGACCGGGGGAGGTCTATCTCTTCACCCCCGGCGGAAACAGCGTGTACCTGCGCAGCGGCGGCGAGATCGAGCTGCAGGGCAAAGTGCGCATCCAGGGCAGCCTGACGGTGAACGGGGAGCCCTATGCGCCCTGCGAGAGCTGAGGGGGGATGGAGATGGGACTTTCCCTGCGGAATGGAGATTATGTGCCTGACGGGACCGGTGGCCTGCGGCGGACCGAGGGCCGGGAGGCCCTGTTGGAGCAGGTTCTCTTCCGCCTGACAGCGCGGCGGGGGACCTTCCCATTCCTGCCGGAGCTGGGGAGCCGGCTGTGGCAGCTGGGACAGCTGCCCGCCGCCAGACGGCAGAGCGCGGCGGAACAATATGTGGCGGAGGCCCTGGCGGCGGAACCGGGGCTGACGGTGGAGCAGGTGATTTTGACGGAATCCGGCGGCGGCCGGGCACAGGTGACGGTCGGCCTCACCTGGCAGGGAGAGGCTCTGTCCGTCACCGTGGAGGTATCGTGAGAGGAGCGGTTGTTTGAAAACGACAGAGGAGATCTACCAGACGCTGCTGGCGGCCTTCGCCCAGCGGGCGGGCTTCACACCGGAGGCAGACTGCGATCTGGCCGTGCGGCTGTACGCTGCGGCAGCGGAGCTGCAGGCCCTGGGCATCCAGAGCGAGTGGGTGCTGGACCAGAGCTTTCCCCAGACGGCCCGGGGCGTGTATCTGGACTACCACGCCCAGATGCGTGGCATCGCCCGGACGGCGGCCACGAAGGCGGTGGGAACGCTCCGCTTTTCTGTGGAGCGGGCGCCGTCCACGGCTCTGAGCATCGCCGCCGGAACGGCCTGCATGACGGAGGGAGAGACCCGGTTCCAAACCACGGCGGAGGCGGTGCTGGCAGCAGGGGAGCTGTCCGTGGATGCTCCGGCGGAGGCCTTGGAGCCTGGGCGGAGCGGCAATGCCGCCGCGGGGACCATCGTGATCCTCACCGCCTGCCCGGTGGGGATCACCGGATGCACCAATCCGGCGCCCTTTACCGGCGGCAGTGACCAGGAGGACGACGCGAGCCTGCGGAGCCGGATTTTGGAGAGCTATCAGCGGCTGCCCAACGGGGCCAACGCGGCCTGGTACGAGCAGACCGCCATGGGCCATGAGGGCGTGGCGGCAGCCCGGGCAGTGGGCCGGGCCCGGGGGATCGGCACAGTGGATGTATACATCGCCACGGCGGCCGGACTGCCGAATGGGACACTGCTGGCGGCGGTCCAGGCGGACCTGCAGGAGCGGCGGGAGATCGCCGTGGACGTGCAGGTCAAGGCCCCGGCGGCGGTGGAGATGGACGTGTCCGCGGAGCTGGCCGTCCGGGAGGGGGCGGACTTCTCCGCGGTGAAGGCCGCCGCAGAGCAGGCTCTGGCGAGCTTTTTCAGCGGCCGCAGGTTGGGCGGGCCGGTACTGCTGGCGGAGCTGGGGGACCTGTTGTACCACGTGGAGGGCGTGGAGAACTACCGCCTGCTGGCCCCTGCCGCCGATCTGGCGGCGGAGGACGGAACGTTGCCCATGCTGGGCCGGGTGACGGTGACGGAAATGGAGGCGGACGACGATGTATGAGGCGCACCTGCGCAGCCTGCTCTCACCGCTGGGAATCTATGACTTGGAAGAGCACTCCGCCAGCGGCGCGGCCGTCTGCGCACTGGGAACAGGGCTGGACACAGTCAGCCGCCGGCTGGAGGAGATCGAGCGGGAGGCGCTGACTGCCACGGCGGAGGGAGAGGGGCTGGCCCGGCGGGAGGCCCTGTTTGCCCGCCGCCCCGCCGCCGTCACGGCAGAGGACCGGAGGGCCGCCATCGCGGCCCTTCTGCAGATTGACGGGGACAGCCTGACGCCCGCGGCCATCGACCGGACGATCCGGGGCTGCGGAATCCGCGCCCGGGCGCTGGAGATGGGCGGGGGACAGCTGCGGGTGATTTTCCCGGAGGTGGCCGGGGAGCCGGAGGACTTCGACCAGATCCGAAAGATCATTCTGGACATCCTGCCCTGTCACCTGGAAGTGGAGTTTTACTTCCGCTATCTCACCTGGGCGGAGTGCGAGGCCGCCGGGTACACCTGGGGCCAGGTGGAGGCGGCGGAATACACCTGGGAGAGTTTCCAGCTGGCGGTACCGCCGGAGCGATAGCGCAACGAAAAAAGGCCGCTGCCCTTACGGGCGGCGGCCTTTCTCTGCGCCGGAAGAGACTGGGCGGGCTGCTGTCTGAAAACCACATCAAAGCAGAAAAAGACAAATGGTTTTGTGGCGCGGACAATATTTTTTTACACTTCGCAGATTGCAAATTCTGGGATTTCCCTGTATACTGCATCTATCGAGACGCATACCGCGTTTGGAGACAAGCATACCCCGTCACATGAAAAGGAGGAAACACGTTATGGCGAATTTGACACTGTGGGAGCAGATCAAAGAGTTGAAGTCCCCCAAGTACAAGTGGGTGGACCTGACCCATGAGTTGAGTCCTGAGACGCCCCATTGGTTCGGCTTCAAGCCCCTGCAGGCGGACCTGCTGTTCGACTATGCGGAGGGCACGCCTGAGGACATGATGGCCCCTATGCGCTGTATCCAGTACAGCGTGGCCAGCCAGTACGGCACCCACACCGACGTGCCCCGGCACTTCTGGGGCAGCGGCCGGGACATGAGCGCGATCACCGTCCAGGAGCTGATGTATCCCCTGGTGGTCATCGACAAGTCCGCCGAGTGCGCCGCCAACCCCGACTTCATGCTGACGGTGGACGACCTGAAGGCCTGGGAGGCCCAGTACGGCAGGATCCCCGAGGGAGCGTTCGTGGCCTTCCGGTCCGACTGGTACAAAAAGCCCAACCTGGACAATCCCGATGAGAACGGCGTGCCCCATTATCCCGGCTGGGACAAGGCGGCCATCCAGTGGCTGGTGGAGGAGCGGAACATCGGAGCCATCGGCCACGAGCCGGCGGACACCGATCCCGGCTTCGTCACCACCAAGGAGGGCGCCTATCCCTATCCCGGTGAGCAGTACATCCTCCAGGTGGACCGGATCCAGATTGAGGTCATGCGGAATCTGGACCAGGTCCCGCCCGTGGGCAGCCTGATTGTCATCGGCTTTCCCAAGTTGAAGGACGGCACCGGATTCCCCACTAGATGCTTCGCCATCTGCCCGGTGGACTGATCCGGACCCAACAGGCGCGGCAGAGCTGCACTCTGCCGCGCCTGCGCTTCTTTACACTCAAACGTTTTTATGCTATCATGAAACCAGCTTATTTTTACAGGAGGATCGCACTATGGCACTGGAATTTGATGAACAGCTCTCCCGGCTGGAAAAGCCCAACCGCAATGAGATGACCAACAAGGAATATGCCGTCTTTAACGAGAACGTGGAGACCATGGAGAAGAACTGGGGCTTTATCAACAACCTGTTCAAGGTCCTGCCTCTGAACGCATCCCAGTACATCGGCTTCCTGGACTTCAAGGGATCCCTGTTCAACCCGGACACCTGCTACCTCACCAACGCGGACAAAGAGATGATCGGCGTGGTAGTCTCCTCCATCAACTGCTGCTCCTACTGCCTGACCACCCACGGCGATGCGCTGCGGGGCTATACCAAGAATCCCATGTTGGTGGATAAGCTCTGCTACAACTTCCGCTCCGCCAAGGATCTGCTGACGGAGAAGCAGTATGCCCTGTGCGAGTATGCCTGGTATGTCACCAAGCACGCCGACGAGATCGACGAGACCCAGATCGAGAACCTGCGCAAGGCGGGCTTCAACGACCACGAGATCCTGGAGGCCGCCTTTGTGGCCGGCTTCTTCAACTACACCAACCGCTGGGTTTCTACCATCGCCCCAGTGGCCAATCCCGGTCACTTCAGCCACAACCGCAATTTCGAGGGCTGACCCATGGCGTACAAAAAGCTCTTTGAACCTGGCCGCATCGGCGGCCTCACCATCCGGAATCGGGCCGTCATGTCCCCCATGGGCACAGACCTGGCGGACATTCGGGGCAACGCCACACCCCGTCTGATCGCCTATTACACTGAGCGGGCCAAGGGTGGCATCGGCCTCATCATCAACGAGTACACCGGAGTGGACGACGTGGACTCCATCCCCACCCAGCACAACCTGCGGATGGCCCAGGACTACAACGTCCAGGAGGCGGAGGAGCTGACCCGCTCCGTCCACGCCTACGGCGCCAAGATTTTCGCCCAGCTCCACCACGGCGGCGCCACCTCCAAAAGCGCCTTCACCGGTCGGCAGAACCTGAGCCCCAGCGGTGTCCCCATGGCGCCCGGGGCGAGGTGCCCCGGGAGATGACCCTGGAGGACATCAAGCGGGTGCAGGAGAAGTTCATCGCCGCCGCCATCCGCTGCAAGAAGGCGGGCTATGACGGTGTGGAGCTCCACGGCGCCCACTCCTATCTGATCGCCCAGTTCTTCAGCAAGTACTACAACCGCCGCACCGACGCGTACGGCGGCTCCCTGGAGAACCGCTGCCGCTTCATCGACGAGATCATCGCCGGCATCCGAGCCAAGCTGGGGCGGTATCCCATCTCGGTCCGCATCTGCGGCGACGAGATGACCGACGAGCCCGGCTTCCTCACGCTGGAGGACGGCCTGGAGATCGGCCGCCACCTGGAGGCCCAGGGCATCGACTGCATCAACATTTCCAATGGCAGCTCCTGGAACGGCAACGCCAACTGCGAGCCCTTCTCCTACACCCCCGGCTGGAAGAAGCACGTGGCCAAGGCCTTCAAGGAGGCGCTGTCCATTCCCGTCATCGCCACCAACACCATCAAGGACCCGGATTTCGCCGAATCTTTGCTGGAGGAGGGCGTCAGCGACTTCGTGGCCCTGGGCCGCAGCCAGTTCGCGGACCCGGAGTTCATGAACAAGGCCAGGGCCGGCAAGCCGGAGAGCATCCGTAAGTGCATCGGCTGCATGTACTGCCGGGAGCGGCTGCTGGGCAACGCCATGCCGGTGGAGTGCTCCCTGAACCCCCGGCTGGGCCGGGAGTACCGCTACCGCTGGCAGGACCTCCAGAAGAACGGCAACAGCCGCCCCGTGGTAGTCGTGGGCGGCGGCCCCGGCGGCTTGGAGTGCGCCGTCATCCTGGCCAAGCGGGGCTTCGCCGTGACGCTGCTGGAGAAGGAGGCCGCCCTGGGCGGCACGTTGAACATCGCCAAGCTGCCGCCCCACAAGGCCAACCTCCAGGACGTCACCGACGTGCTGGCGCTGGAGGCCAGGGAGCTGGGCGTCACCGTGAAGCTGAACACCGAGGCCACGCCGGAGACCGTGGCGGCCCTGCACCCCGTGGGGGTGTTTCTGGCTGCCGGTGCGCCGCCGGTGGTGCCGAAGTCCATCCCCGGCATCGACAAGGCCGTGCTGGCGGAGGACGTCATCCTGGGTAAGGCCCCTTGCACCGGCAAGGTGGTGCTGGTGGGCACCGGCCTGACGGGCCTGGAGTGCGCGGAGATGATCCTGGAGCAGGGCCACAGCCTCGCCATGGTGGAGATGAACCCCACCGTGGGCCAGGGGATTTTCGGCGTGGTGTTCAACGACATTTACAGCCGTATCAAGCCCTATGATCCGGAGGTCTACACCAGCCACAGGCTCACTGCCGTCACTGATACCGGCGTGACCGTGGAGGACATGGCTACCGGTGAGACCAAGACCATCGCCGCGGACACCGTGGTGCTGGCCATGGGCACCCACAGCCAGGAGGCCATGGAGGCGTCTTACCGGGCCGCCGGACTGAACGCCATTCTGGTGGGCAGCGCCGAGATGCCGGGCCGCATTGCCGGTGCTACCCGGGATGGCTTTGAAAAGGCATGGGGCTTCGAGGCAGAGTGATTTGGCAGGCTCCCCGGAAAGGGGCCGGAACGGGCACAGCGATTCCCGCATGATCCGGCGCACCGGGAATACCGGCAAATGCCGCTGTACATGAAGCTTTTTGGGCATTATTTCTAATCGCACACGGTAAAAGAGACCGGACAGATTTCTGTCCGGTCTCTTTTTGGCAGGGTCAGGCAAACGGTTCAGCACCCGTTCAGGGGATTCACATCCCCCTCCGGCGGCACGATGCACAGGGCCATCAGCTGCCCCTTGCCGGTATTGCCGAAGTTGTGGCGCACGCCGCCGGGCACATGGACCCAGGTGCCGAACTCCAGGGGCACCCGTTCCTTGTCGATGAGGAAATAGCCCTCCCCCTGGATGCAGAGGAACCAGTGTGGCCAGGGGTGGGAGTGGACACTGCTCTCGGCCTCCGGCTCCAGAGTGAAGAGGCGCATCACATAGTCGTTCCAGAACCGGCCGTCAGGCCCGAAGACGATCTTCTTGGTGGAATTTTCAATGAAGTGTCCGCCGGTCACCACCGGCAGATCCCGGATGTTGCCGGAATACTCGCTCATAGACAGATCCTCCCCTTATTTTGATAACCTCAGTATAGAATCTTTGGGTGGAAAAATCAAGTGTTCTCCAGAGAGGCGGCATAGCGGAGCACGTTCTCCAGTACAAAGTCGGGAAAGCGGCAGTCCCTGCCGCACACCCGCGTGCGCTCCCGGGGCAGCCGGGGCAGCAGCTCCGCGTCCGGGATCAGGGCCAGGTCCGCCTGACGGAGCATGGGCACGTCGATGACGCTGTCCCCGGCGGCGATCACCCGCTCCGGGCCGAACCGCTCCACCGCCCGGCGGAGAGCGGTCCCCTTGTCGATCCCCGGTGGAAAGAAATAGACCTTCCGGCCGGAGACCACCGCCTGGAGGGCGGAGCCGCCGCACCAATCCCGGGCCACGCGTTCCGCCGCCGGGATGTCCGGATAAGCGGCGTAGACGTACACACCCTCCACGCACCGCACGGAGGTGGCCCCGCCCTGCCGGGTCAGATGATCCAGGACCGCGGCCAGCGCCTCCCGGTGGTCCCGGACCAGCGCCTGGGACGCGGCGTACCACGCCCGGTCCACCTGACCGTCCCGCAGCAGGACGGCGCCGTTGGCGGTCAGGGCAATCCTGGGCGCCGTGCCGTCCGGCCACTGGATGCGCTGGTACTGCTCGATGGACCGGGTGGTGATGGGCAGCAGATGGACCCGCTGGACGACCTGGGGCAGCAGGTCTGGCGTCTCCCGGGTGAAGAAGCCCTGCTCGGCCCCGTTCAGACGCTCCACACACCGGTCCTCGGGCTGCCGGTGCCGGTGGGAGAAGAGGAGCGTGTTGTCCAGGTCGCTGGCAAACAGAATCGTTCCCATGGCTATGTGTCCGCCAGGTCCCGGATCAGGCCGCAGGCCCGGTAGTTCTCCAGGGGATACTCCACCAGCTCCGCGCCCTTCTCCCTGGCCAGTTGGTAGATGTGCCCCAGATGGGCTTCGTCTCGGAGGCTGTGGACCAGCACCTTCCAGGGCACCCGCCGCAGCAGGACACGGGTGGCCTCCCCGATGCTGGGCTTGATGAGATTGATGTCCCGGATGCCGAAGTCCGCCCCGATCCGGTGCACCTCCTCCAGTCCGGCCCGGCCGCTGCGCCGGGGCGGGGGAACGGCGTCGGCACAGGCGGGGAAATGGGCCTGGATGGTGTCGATGAACTGGTACGTCAGGTCCTGGTCCTTCAGCTCCCGGTAGAAGGCAGCGCCGTGAAAGTCCCCGGGGCTGATGATGTCGCCGCGGAGGAACGTCCGGCTCAACAGGCCGGACACGGTGGAGTTCAGGCAGGAGCTGGCGATGAGGAAATCGTCATGGGTGCCGCAGATGGCCGCTACGTTGGCCGGGTCCGACAAAACTGTCAGCCCCGGCGAGACGCCGGGGTAGTCCGTCATGGCTGCGTCCAGCTGCCGCTGGATGGCGCCCTTGCCGGTCCAGCCGTCCACGAACTGGATATCTCCAGGGGCGTGGCGGTTCAGGAGATAGGCCATGGCATTGCGGTCGATGCCCCGGCCCCGAATGATGGAGATGGTGTAATGGGGGAGGTCGGCACCGTACCGGCCTTGGAGATAGCGGCGGATCAGAATGCCGATGGGCGTCCCTGCCCGGGCCAGGGAGACCAGGGCGCACTGCCTTCCCCTGCTCTCCCAGATCTGCTCCGCCGCCCGGGCCACAGCCTCCGCTGTGATGCCGGCGTACCGCTCCAGGGCGTCGTGATAGGCGGCCAGATAGGCCGGGGAGGGCTCATACTCCAGGGGCAGCATCTCCGAGTAGTGGACACCGCTCTGGATCCTGGCCTCCCGCTCCCGGGTGCCCAGGGGCGTCACCAGGCCGGTGATGTCTTTCAGCAGGATGGTCACATCCTGACTTTGATATGTGCTGAACATAAGATCCTCTCAAATTCTGCAGAGATAGAGTCGGGGACAGCCCAGCTGCCCCAGGGCCGCCGCCAGCCGGGTGCAGGCGGTCCCGTCCACCGCCGCGGGCGCATCCGTCACCACCAGAGCGGCGTCATAGGCGGCTAGGTCATAGAGATATGTCTTCCGGTCCCCACCGTAGAAGCTGGGCAGCAGCACCCCGTTTCGGATGGGGTAGGCAGAGTCGGGGCAGATGCCGATGGGACTGCGGGTAGTGGCATGGCAGCGTACTGTGGCACAGAGACCCGTCTGCTCCGCCAGCGACCCTACCGTCAGGGCAGGATACATGCACTCTTCGGTCCCCAGCACCAGCAGGGCGCCCTGGTCCGGCAGCTCCTCCCGGAGGCGGGACAGCAGCTCTTCCGCGGCGGCGCGGCAGCAGTCCGTATAGCAGCCGACGGCCACACCACGGCGTGGGTCCGGCAGAGGCTCCGCCGTGTACAGCGTCCGCAGGTCCGGCAGGGGGCCCTGGGCAGGGGGAGCCGCCTCCTTTACAGGGATCCCGGTCACCATCCGCTCATAGTCTTGATGTTCCAGCCGCACCAGGCACTCACAGGCAATGCCGGCCTCTGCCAGCCTGGCCTGGTTCTCCGGAGAGACCCGGCTGAGGATGGACGCAGCTGCCAGCCGCCGCTCGCCCAGCCGGGGATACCGCTCCCGCAGCTGCTGGACCATGTTGATGAGGGTCCGCCCGGTGGAGAACTCGTCATCCACGAATACGATGGCGGGGCTGCGGTCGATCCAGTCCGCCAGCTGGTCGGCACAGAGCCGGTGCTCCGCTGCGTGGCTGTGCTCCTCCCGAAAGAGGATCCAATCTCCGTCCAACGCCTCCCGGGTGGTGTGGACATAGAGGCAGTCCGGCCCCAGCCGGGCTGCCACGGCGGCGCCGATGGCGGTGGCCGTCTCGGCAAAGCCGATGACCAGCCGGGCCTCCGGGTACTTGGCGGCCACCTGGTCCCCCAGGGCACCCATCATCTCCAGAGCCGCCGCGGGGCTCACAGGGATGTGCTTGGCCTGCAGGGGATTGACCAGCAGGTAGCTCCGCTTGGGGTTGTTGTATCGCTTGGCGATCCGCAGCGTGTCTGCGGCCGTATATGGGTGCATTGCGGCACCCTCCCTTCGTCGTGTCATGAAATCGTGGTGAGACTTTGATTATAGCACAGCTTCCACCCCAAAGAAACCTCTTTCCCGCGCCTCGGCCATTTCAAATTGCGCCGCCGGAGAATCTGTGGTAAGATGGGAAAAACAACACCGCCGCGGCCGGCGGGGAGGAGCGCGCCATGAAAAAGCTGCAATACAATTCTCCGGTGATCCTGACCTTTTTCCTGCTGTCCCTGGGTGTCCTGCTGCTGGACTGGATCACCGGAGGATGGACGACCCTGCACGCCTTCTGTGTCTACCGCTCCTCCCTGGCAGATCCGCTGTTCTATGTGCGGCTGTTCGGCCATGTGCTGGGCCACGCGGATTTCGACCATTTCCTGGGCAATATGCTGCTGCTTTTGGTGATCGGCCCGCCGCTGGAGGAGAAGTACGGTAGCCGGACGCTGCTGGCCGGCATTCTACTGACGGCGGGGGTCTCCGGCATCCTGCAATGCGTGTTCTTCCCCGGCTCCGCCCTGCTGGGGGCCAGCGGCATTGTGTTCATGCTGATTATGCTGGCCTCCCTGGCGGGCATGAAGGACGGCCGCATCCCCCTGACGCTGATCCTGGCAGCGGTCCTGTATCTGGGGCAGGAGGTGTACGCCATGGTGGCCCTGCGGGACAACGTGGCCAACTTCATGCATCTGGTGGGCGGCGTCACCGGCACGGTATTCGGCGTGGTGCTGGCAAAAAGGCGGTGAAGAAAAAAGAGGCGGGCATTTTGGATGCCTGCCTCTTTTTTCGGTTTACTTCCGTCCCACGATCACCTTGCGGAGGATGTCCACGGGGATCATGGTGAACGCCAGCAGAATGGCGGCAGCCCACCCGGCGGGCGGGAAGGGCACACAGCTGAACATATTGCTGATCCAGCCGAATACCGGCACGGGGATCAGGGCAGCGTTGACGATGAACGCCTGCACCAGGACGATGATAACGAACACCCGCATGAAACCGGGGTTCAGCTTCAGATCCTTAAAGATGTCAAAGCTGTCGCTGCGCACGTTGAAGGCGTTGAACAGGGCGCTCCAGATGAACAGCACGAAATAGGCGGAGAGCTTCTGCTCCGTGCTGGCAAAGAAGCTGTCAAAGAAAGGCACTTTCAGGAAGACAAAGCTCAACGCCGTCAGCCACAGGCCCATGGTGACGATCTGGGCCATCATGGACTTGCTGACAATGCTCTCATCCCGGCGGCGGGGCGGCTCGGACATATACCGCTCCTGGGCGGGCTCATTGCCCAGCATGATGGCGCCCAAGCCGTCCATCACCAGGTTCACGAACAGCAGGTGGGTGACTTTCAGGGGCTCCTCCACGCCGAAGAAGGGAGCGATAGCGCTGACCACCACGGCGGCCACATTGATGACCAGCTGGAACCTGCAGAATTTCAGGATATTGTGGTAAATGGTCCGGCCGTACCAGATGGCGTCCTTGATGGACTTGAAGTTGTCGTCCAGGATGACGATCTTGCCGGCCTCCTTGGCGGCCTCGGTGCCGCTGCCCATGGCGAAGCCCACGTCCGCCCGCTTCAGGGCCGGGGAGTCGTTGACGCCGTCGCCGGTCATGCCCACCACCAGGTTCAGCTCCTGGCACAGGCGCACCATCCGGGACTTGTCCGTGGGCAGGGCGCGGGCGATGACCCGGATGCGGGGGATGATCTTCTTCACCTCGTCGTCGGACAGCTCGTTGAGCTGGGTGGAGGTCAGCGCCACATCGTCCCGGGTCCGCAGCAGCCCGGCCTCCCGGGCGATGGCCACGGCGGTCTCCAGCCGGTCGCCGGTAATCATGACCACCTGGATGCCGGCCTTCTGCACCTCGGCGATGGCCTCCCGGGCCTCGGGACGCACGTCGTCCCGGATGCCCACCAGGCCGATCAGCACCGTGTCGGCGTTGATGGCGTTCTCCGTCATCTCGCTGGGGGAGTAGCCGAAGGCCAGCACCCGCATGGACTTGCCTGCCAGCTCGTCGATCTTGGCGTTCAGGGACTCCAGGTCCAGGGGATGCTCGTCCCCGTCCAGGCTGAGGTACTTCTGGGCCACGGCCAGGAACTTCTCCGGCGCGCCCTTGTAGAAGGTGCGGCCCGCCCCGGCGATGTAGGCCTGGCTGAACTTATTGGCGGAGTTGAAGCTTTGGGATTTGGTGACGGCATAGGAGGAGACCTCATCCAGCTTGTGGAAGGTCTCCTGCCCCAGAAAGCGCATCAGCGCCTGGTCCGTGGCGTTGCCGCCCACCACGCGGCCGCTGCCGTCATACATGGACTGGCTGTTCTTGCCGATGGCCAGATCGATCAGGCCCTTGAGCTTGGTTTGCTGGGCCAGTTGATCCAGAGGGATAGCCACGCCGTCTGCGGTGAAGAACTCCACCACCTCCAGGTGGCCCTTGGTAATGGTGCCCGTCTTGTCACTGAACAGGATGTTCAGGGAGCCGGCGGTCTCGATACCCTCCGCCTTGCGGACCAGCACGTTGTGGTCCAGCATCTTGCTGGTGTTCTGCATCAGCACCAGAGAGATCATCAGGGGCAGCCCCTCCGGCACGGCGCACACGATGATGACCACCGCCAGGGACACAGCCTCCACGATGTCCTGGATGATGACTGGGGCTCCGGAGGAGAAGTACGCCGCAAACCCGCCGGCGGAGAGGATGAAGTAGCCAAAGTACATGATGGCGATAACCACGGCGCCGATGTAGCCGAAGCGGGAGATCATGTCCGCCAGCTTCCCGAGCTTCACCTTCAGGGGAGAGTCCGGCTCGTCGTCCTGCATCTCCTCGGCCATCTTGCCCATCATGGTGGCAAGGCCCACCTTGCGCACATCCAGCACGCCCTCGCCGTCAAACAGCACGGCGCCCCGGAACAGGGAGTGGGCGTCCACGAAGGTGTCGCCGGTGATGTCCTCCGGCAGGGGGAAGGACTCGTCCGCCGCGGTCTTGGGGCATTCCTCCGCCTCGCCGTTGAGGGCGGAGTTGTCCACCCTTAAAGTTCCGTGGATCAGCACGCCGTCCGCCGGCACCTTGTCGCCGGACTGGAGCAGGACCTTGTCCCCCACCACCACGTCATCCACGTCGATGACGGTGACCAGACCGTTGCGGTAGACCTTGCACTGATCTTTTTTGGTGCTGTCCTTCAGCTGGCGGTACTTCGTGTCGCTGGCCACGCCGGTCTTGGCGGAGACGAATGCCACGATCAGCACGGCCACGACAGTGCCGATGGGCTCATAGATCTCCGCATAGCCCAGCACACACATGACGATCATCAGGGCCGCAATAGCCAGCAGGATCCGGATCATGGGGTCCTTGAACGTCTCCTTGAACTCCGCCCAGAAGGTGGTGGGTTCGGAGTCGGGGATCACATTGGACCCGTATTTTTTTCGGGATTCCTCAACTTGTTTGTCAGTCAGTCCATTAAAATGCATGATTGTTACACCCATTCGCTGCGGGAAGGGGGGCCTGCGCACAGCAGACCCCTCCCGCGGTTCAAATTTTCAATATCTTTTTTTGGGGCCGCCGCTCACATATAGCGCCGGGCCAGCTCCACCAGGCCGGGATCCGTGGTGGCCTGGCCGATGGCGTTGAACTTCCACTCGCCGTTGTTGCGATAGACCTCGCCGAAGATCATGGCGGTCATGTTGTCGTAGTTCTCGGAGAGGTTGTAGCGGCACATCTCCTGGTTGTTCCGGGCGTCCACGATGCGGATGAACGCGTTCTGGATCATGCCGAAGTGCTGGCGGCGCTGCACTGCCTGATAGATGTTCACCACCAGGACAATGCGGTCATACTCCGCGGGGACGCGGGCCAGATCCACCACGATCTGCTCATCGTCGCCTTCGCCGGCGCCGGTCAGGTTATCGCCCATGTGCTGGACAGTGCCGGTGTAGTGCTTCAGATTGCCGAAGTAGACGATGTCCTTCTTGTCCGTCAGCTTGCCGTTCTGCAGCACAAAGGCAGAGGCATCGCAATCGATGGCGGGGCCAGAGGACCCGAACAGGCTGCCGAACAAACCGCCCTTGGACTTGGCGGCCTCATCCCAGCCCAGACCGATGATGACTTTGGAAAGACCCTCGTTGCCCTTGGTCAGGCTGATCTTCTGGCCCTTTTGCAGACTCACAGACATATATATTTCCTCCTTCAAAATGTCCGGCCGCGCCCCCGGGCGCGGCCGGAGAGATCTGATGCTCCCTGTCGGGATGCTTATTCCACGTCCACGCCGTAGTTGGCGCACAGGGCCGCCAGACCGCCCTGATAGCCGCTGCCGATGGCGTTGAACTTCCACTCGCCGTTGTTCTTATAGACCTCACCGAACACCGCTGCCGTCTCGATGGAGAAGTCCTCGCCCAGGTCATAGCGGAGCATCTCCTGGCCGTTGGTCTCATCGAAGATGCGGATGAAGGCGTTGTTCACCATACCGAAGTTCTGCCGGCGGCTCTCCGCCTCGTAGATGGTCACGGTGAAGGCAATGCGCTGGATGTTGTCGGGCACCTTCGTCAGGTCGATGCGGATCTGTTCATCGTCCCCGGCACCCTCCCCGGTCAGGTTATCGCCCAGATGCTCTACCGCGCCGGAACTGTGCTTGAGATTGCCGTAGAACACGAAGTCCCCGGAGGAGGTCACTTTGCCGCTCTCTCCCAGCAGGAAGGCCGCCGCGTCCAAATCAAAATCCCCGCCGGTGTCAAAGCTGTTCACGTCCCAGCCCAGGCCCACGACCACCTTGGTCAGGCCGGGATTCCCCTTGGTCAGGCTGACTTTCTGTCCTTTTTGTAAACTGATAGGCATGATATTCCTCCTTGTAATCACTCAGCGTCAATGCCGTAGTGGCCGCACAGGGCTGCCAGACCGCCCTGGAAGCCGCTGCCGATGGCATTGAATTTCCACTCGCCGTTGTGGCGGTACAGCTCACCCACCACGATGGCCGTCTCGATGGAGAAGTCCTCCGCCAGGTCGTAGCGGATCAGTTCCGTGCCGGTGGACTGGTCCACGATGCGGATGAAGGCATTGGACACCTGGCCGAAGTTCTGGCGGCGGTTCTCCGCGTCATAGATGGTGCAGGTGAAGGCGATCCGCTCGATGCTGGCGGGCACCTTGGCCAGATCCACCATGATCTGCTCGTCATCGCCGTCGCCTTCGCCGGTCAGGTTGTCGCCCATGTGCTCCACCGCGCCGGTGCTGTGCTTGAGGTTGCCATAGAAGATGAAGTCCCGCTCCGTGGGGCACTTTCCGCTGGCGCCCAGCAGGAAGGCAGCCGCGTCCAGGTCAAAGGCGCTGCCGCTGTCAAAGGCGTTCACGTCCCAGCCCAGGCCCACCATGATCTTGGTGAGGCCGGGGTTGCCCTTGGTCAGGTCGACTTTTTGTCCCTTGGAAAGATTGATCGGCATAGTGATTTCCTCCGTTCCCAATATTTAATGATTCACGGACCCCTTGTCCGGCATGTGATACATCTGGTCGAACTGGGCCTTGATGGCCTCCAGTCGCTTTTGGTCCTCCACCCGCTGCTTGCGGGCGTTCTCCTGGATCTGCTTCGTCTCGTCGATGCCGCTGACGATGGTGCGCCAGGTCTGCTCCAGCGTCTCGATTTTAATGGAGCTGCCGGAGGCCAGACGGGCGGTCATCTTGGCCTGCTCCGCCGTGTTCTGGGCGTTGCGGATCAGCATTTCATTGGTCTTGGCGTCCAGGGCGCTCATGGCCTCCGCCTGCAGCCGCTGGCGCTTGAGCATGATGGCCTGGGTCAGCGCCTGCTTGAACACCGGCAGGGTGATGATGAAGGCGGAGTTGATCTTCCGCACCAGATTCATATTGCTGAACTGCATGGTCTTGATCATGGGGATGGACTGCATGGCCACGTTCTCCGCCGTCCGCAGGTCCTGAGTCCGCTGCTCCAGCATCATCAGGGCCTGATTCAGGGTGGTCAGCTCGAACTGGATGGAGTTGTCCCCTGTGGCCTCCATATCCGCCTGGCGCTGGGCGATGTATGCCTCCAGCTCCCGGCACCCCTGCTCACCGGCCAGGATGTAACGCACCAGCTCGTGGTAGTAGTTCACATTGGCCTGGAACATCTCCTCCAGCTTCCGGTTGGACTGCTTGATGTCTGCCTCGTACTGCTTCAGCTGGACATAGATCTTGTCCACTTCATCGCCCATGGTGTGGTACTTGGCGAGGATTTTGTCCAGCTGCTTGCGGAGGTTTCCGAACAGCTTGCCGAAGAGGCCGGGGTTCTCCTTGATCTCTTCGATGTCGAACTTGTCCATGATCTTGGCCAGCGTGTTCAGCATCGCGCTGGAGTCATCCAGCTGGGACAGGTTCATGCTGTTGAGTACCACGTCGGAGCACTTGGAGATCTCGTCTGCTGCTCCGGCGCCGAAGGAGACAATGGACTCCAGGTTGTATACCTCGATCTGGCTGGCCAGGGCATCCACCTCCGGCGAGTTGACCAGCGTCTGGGTCATCATCTGCCGGTCGGCGGAGATGTCGTACTGCTGATAGCTCTCTTCTTCCTGGGGGGCGGCAGGTGCCTGTCCCTGAGAGGGCTGAGGCTGGGATGGGGTCGGTCTGCTGAGATTCAGGCCCATAAGTCATATACTCCTTCCAAATAGTTTTCTGATGGAGTGCAGTCCGCTTTCCTGCACGGTGTTGAAATCAGGAATCCGCAGGTCGTAAAGATAGTCCCCGATCTGCGTCTCGCTGGCAAAGGGGCGCGTGAAGTGCTGCTCGATGCACTGGTAGCCGGTGGGGACGAAGAATAGCACGTCGAAGCCCACTAGGCTCAAAAACGCGGCGAGGATGCTGTCCTCCAGAGAGATCCTCTCCTCCGTGGGGTTGATGTAGATGAGCTTGGGGTTCTTCTTGGTGAAGTCGAACTTCTGGATCTTCCGCAGCAGGTCCTTGGGGAGATTCAGGGCGGTGGCGATCACCGTGTACTCCGTACCGTTCTCAAAGGTGCCGCGGATCAGCTTCTGGTCCAGCAGAAGCTGCAATTTGTCCAGCAGGTGCTCCTGCATCTCCGCCCGCAGGATGCCGTAGAGATAGGCGCTGTGGGACTTGATCTTGCCGCGCAGCAGCTTGCCGTTCTTCAAAAACTGCGTGGCGTACGGCTTCACGGGGTTGGGATCCGTGCCCTGGACCCAGGGGACAGACCGGACCACCTCCGTGTCCGGCGTGATGAGCTTCTTGATGTCCAGCCAGTACTGGGAGGCGTTGCCGTCCTTCACGCCGCAGATCTTCTGGCAGATCACCGGCAGGGTGACGGTGTCCCCGGCGGCGGAAAAGCTGGGACGGTATTTCATCTCCTGGTCCCACAGAATCGGGATCTCCTCGTACATGGTCTGCAGCAGGACCGTGGAGGCCTTGGCGTACTGCTGGTTCCGATACAGTCCCGTGTCCTGGTACATCAGCCGGTCCAGGTCCCGCTCCGCCTGATAGGCGGCGGTGGTGACCCGGGCCTGGTTCTGGTCCACCGGGAAGCGGTCCAGAGAGACGGATTGGGGACAGTGGACCTCCAGCAGATCCGGGGTGTGGAGGGCGCTGCCCTCATTCAGATTGGGGAGCAGCAACAGGACATCCACCGGCAGGCGGGCCAGCAGCCGCAGGAACAGGGCTCCGGTGTCCGACGCGCATCTGCCAAACTGGAGAAAGACCGCCACCTCCGGCGCCTTCCAGTCCGGAAAGAGGTCCTTCTGATACCGGTTCAGCCAGCACAGGAGGTACACTGCCCGGCTGGTGAGCTTGGAGACGCTGCCGCCGCACCGCTCCCCCTCCTCCAGCACCAGATCGATGAAAGCTCGGGTCATCAGGCGCTGGAGCTCCACATTGGCCGGATACCGGATGTTGGCGGCGAGACCCGCCGCCAGCTGCTCTGCGGAGGCGTAGTTGCCCCGCTTGACCGCGGCGATCTCCTCCGGCCCGGGGGGCGCGGGGTCTCCGTTGACCACGCAGATCCGGCGGCCGCCGCCCTGGAGGGACTGATAAAACGCGAAGAGGTCGTTGGTATAGGTGAGATTGTCCTCCACACCGTACTGGCAGAGGAAGAGGTTGCAGAAAAAGCGGGGATCGTTTCCGCGGGCCTGCACAGCCGTCAGCGCCGCGTTCAGCTCTGCCTTCTGCACCCAGGCGTTGGTGCAGGGAGAGAGGGAGGGCGGCGTGCCGTAGAGCCGCTGGCGGCGCACCTCCCGCTCCAGCTCCGCCTGAAGCTGCTTGACACCGAAGCCCGCCGGGAAGGGCCCCAGGCCAGGGGCCTGATACAGGTGCGACAGGGCCGACTGGGGGTCCACGGTGAGATATGCCTGGTCGCCGCCGCACTCCAGCAGGACGATATCCGCCCCCGCCCGGGAGAGGACCGTCAGCAGCTGCAGCTCATAATGGCTCACGTCCCCGGCATAGAGGATCTTGGGCAGCGTCTCGCCGCCCAGCACGTTGACGATCCGCTCGAACTTGTAGTAGAGCCAGCACATGTATTTCATGTAGGCATTGCGGAGCATATTGTCGTTTTTGCCCGCCCGGCGCATATCGTCCAGGGTGGCATACATGGCCGTCACCACAGCGTCCCGCTGCCCGTCCGTCATCCGGGGCAGCCATTTTTTCAGCCGCTGGGAGAGAAAATCCCGGTCCATCTGGAAACCGGACCCCATCATCTCATTGAAATAGGACAGGTTGTCGGGCGTGGGGTTGGGGATGCGCCCGTCGATGATGACGCCGGACCGGCGGGCCGCCTCATAGTAGCGGCGCAGAAAAGCGGCCACCGTCTCCCCGTACCCGGCGATCCGGCAGAAAAACACGCGGGACCCGCCCCGTTCCGAGAGCGGGCGGAAATAATCATTCAGTTGTGCCGTTCCCGCCTGTTGAAACATCGCAGCCCAGTCTCTTTCTCATCACAAGATTTGTGTTTCTCATTATAGCGGCTTTGGAGAGGATTTTCAACAGATGCATGGAGCATAGCTTGAGAATCCACAAAAATTTTACATTCGTCAGCATGGCGCGGGTATTTTCTTCTCCGGCGGGAAGTGCTATAATAGCGCCCATAAGTGCCCGGCCGAAGCCGGCCGCTGATCTGAAGGTAAAAGAGGATGAGCATGAGAAGCAAGTTGACTGGATATGACGTGGGAGCACTGCTCTACTGCCCTGCCAACGCCCACGGGTCGATTGTGGGCGCGATTGTGGAGCAGCGGTTTCCAACGCCGTATTCTCTGGCGTTCTGCCTGGAGGACACGGTGCGGGAGGACGCCGTGGCGGACGCGGAGCGGATGCTGCGGGGGACGCTGTCCCGGATCGCGTCCGCTGCGGAGGGCGGCTCCTTTTTTCTGCCGCCCATTTTTGTCCGGGTCCGGTCACCGGAGCAGCTGCTGCGGCTGGCGGAGGAGTACGCCCCGTTTTCCTCCATTCTCCGTGGATTCATCCTGCCCAAGTTTTTCCTGGAGAACTGCGGGGCCTATCTTGCAGCCATCCGCTCCATCGGCCGGACGGAGGAGTACTTCTATATGCCGGTGTTTGAGTCTGCGGCCATGATTCCCCCGCAGACTCGCCGGGAGGCTCTGACGGAGGTGCGGGCCCAGCTGGACACCGTGTCTGGCTCTATTTTAAACATCCGGGTGGGGGGGAACGACCTCTCCCACGCCTTCGGCCTGCGCCGTCCGGCAAATCGGACCATCTACGACCTGCGCCCGGTGGCGGATATCCTCATCGACATCGTGGCGGCTTTCGGCACTCAATACGTGGTGTCCGGCCCGGTATGGGAGTATTACTCCGGCGAGGGATGGGAAGAGGGGCTGCGCCGGGAGATGGAGCTGGATCTGCTGAATGGCTTCACCGGCAAGACCGTCATCCATCCCAATCAGATCCCCGTGGTGAACGAAATGCTCCGCGTTTCCCGTCAGGATTACGCGGACGCCCGGGCTATCCTGAACTGGGATACCGGCAGCGGCAGTCTGGTCTCTGCCAGTGAGGACGGCGGCCGGATGAACGAGTACAACACCCATAGCCGCTGGGCCCGGCGGATCCTCCTGCGTGCGGAGCGGTACGGCGTCAGGGCGTGAGAAAAAGGACTTGAATTTCGCTCCGACCTCCTGTATAATAAACCAGTATCCACCGGCCAGTGTGATGGAATTGGTAGACGTGACGGACTCAAAATCCGTTGGTGGCGACACCGTGTGGGTTCGAGTCCCACCACTGGCACCAGTTGAAAATACTCAGGTTTTTCATGAATTGAAAACCTGAGTATTTTCTTTTTGAAGCCCGGTTCTCTCCTGGAGTTCTCTCCTCCGGCTTGAATCGCGGCTGAGATGCCAGGGGTGATGCTGACTGTCTGGTTCATTTTCGTTGCAGGCTGTTTCTTGGAATCCGTGTCCAGGTGCGCGTAGATATTGGCGGTTGTAGCGTAGCTGCTGAGTCCCAGCCAATCCTGAATATCCTTCACCGCGACTCCGTTTTTCAGAAGCAGGGATGCGCACGTATATCTGAAATCGTGGAAACGAATCGGACGAAGGCCGTGCTGCTTCAGGACCCGTTTGAAATGGTCGGACACAAAATTAGGCTTATATGGGATACCCAGCTCGTTGACATAGATGTACTCCGACTCCGTGTAGCAGTTTCCGCAGAACTCTTTACAAGTGGCTTTCCGTTCCTGCATCCGCAGCAGAAGTTCCCGGTACTGGGGAACCGGCGGCATCGTTCTGCAGCTGGATTTGTTTTTCATCCGGTTCTTGCCTTCGATCACACTCTTGCCATCGGAACGATACTGGACCACGGTATGATCGACCGTGAGAATATTTCCCTCAAAGTCGATTGCGCTCCACCGCAGTCCCATAACCCCACTTCTACGCAGGCCGTAGAACGCAGCCATCAGGACCGGAAATTCTACCGGATCTCCTTACATAAAATGTCCATCAAAAATGACCAAATAAATAAAATGGTTGTCTTAATGCATGTGTATTCGCTCCATACGGAGCCGGCCTGTAAAAGTAAGTATGCGCTCGTGTTACATTTTTGTTTCTCCCAAAAGGGAAAACCGTTCACATCTTCAAATGGATCATTTGATAGAAAAGTCACACGGGTGTGGAGGAATTCGTATGCCTAAGATATTTTCAGATTGAGCATTTTCCCTTTTCTGAAAAAGAGCAGGCCCATAACCACCATGTAGCCCTCCTTGAGCACCATAAGACCAAACAGGACCCACATCTGGGGATAGCGGAAGGCCAGACAAAGAGCCAATGCACCGTGTGTCAGTTTGTCCGCGATCGGGTCAAGCGCCTTGCCCAAATTTGTGATCATGTTGAACTTTCTTGCGATCATCCCATCAAACAGATCCGTGAGACTGGAGAGGAGGACAACACCTGCGGCCCAATGGTACGCTTCTTTTGCCAGATAGAGGTAACAGAATACCGGAATGAGGAGGAGCCGAAAATATCCCATCAGGTTCGGAATAGAGAATCTCTCTTTTGTGTTGAATGGCTTCATTGAGGTTCTTCTCCATCTCCTATATGCAGACAAGTCATGCGGAAGCAGAAGACTGGAAAAATTGCGACAACGCGTTTACAGCTTCGGCTTCGTCAGGGCCGTCTGCAGCGACCTGTACCTGCTGTCCCTGACGAAAGCCGAAGGAGACGACCCCGAGAAGACTTTTCGCATTGATGCTTCGCTCACCGGCGATTATGCGGATGGTGCTCTGAAAGACATTGACATGGCTTACAAACAGTGCGGCTGTATGTGTGGTGAAATCTTCCTCCAACTGCAATGAAAGGGTCCGCGTTGTCATGGGAATCGTCCTCCCAATGATAGATTTTCATTTATAAATGCTCGATCCAGGGGCTTCGGAACATGTGCGCTTATGATGCGCGATATTTGCGCTCTCCTTTGCACAGCCAGCCCTTTCTTCTCCAACTTCGAAATTCCCAGCGGGCCAGCAGCAGGCAGAGCAGGAACGCAAGAGCATCGGCTATCGGTGCGGCCAGAAGTGCGCCGTCTAGCCCGAAGGAGCGGGATAGCAGAAGCGCCAGAGGGATCAGGAAGCAGCCCTGCCGGGCCAGAGGAATCAGCAGGGACTTACCAGGCCGGCCGATCCCCTGGAAGAAGGAGGCTGAGGTCATGTGAAGGCCATACAGGAAAAAGGCCAGCATATAGAGCCGGAAGCAGTGCTGTGCGCAATCCAGATAGAGCGCATTGTCCGATACAAAGCAGCTTGCGATCTGCCGCGGGAACACCATGAAAATGAGAAACCACACCACTGAAATGCCTACTGCAATAAGAGAAGCTATATGGAATGTCTTTTGGACCCGCGCATAGTGGTTGGCGCCGAAATTATAGCCGTTGATGGGCTGGATGGCAGAGGACACCCCGACGAACATGGAGTGAGCGATCTGGTAGACCTTCATCATCATGCCGTAGACGGATAAGGCAATGTCACTGCCATAGACTGTGGCGGCTCCATAGGCCCGCATCAGATTGTTCAGGGTAATCTGCACCAGAGCGGAGAGCATCTGCGTAAGCAAGCTGGGGAGGCCCAGTGCCAGAATACGACAGGTCAGCTTCCGTGTAGGGCGCAGGTCCTCCCGCCGGATATGAACGGTTTTGAGGCGGCGCAGGTAGAGCAGGGCCAGGCATCCAGCAGCCACCTGCCCGATCACCGTGGCGATCCCGGCGCCCACAACGCCCATCTTCAGCGGAAAGATAAAGATAGGGTCCAGGATCAGATTGATGACCGCCCCTGTCATCATGCACTTCATCATGTACTGCGGGGAGCCGTCTGCCCGGATAATGGCGGTGAAGGCGGGACAAAGGAGCTGGAACGGGATCCCCCATGCGATGGCGCGCATATAGGACAGAGACTCTGCATAGGCAGTCGACGTCGCGCCGAAAAGGACTACGATCTGCGGGGCGAAGATGCCGCAGGCCAGAGCGGCCAGCAGACCGCTGGCCAAGATCAGGGTGAGGGCGTGACTGATGGTGCTGTCCGCCTCCCGCTGCTCTTTCCGACCCAGGCACAGACTGATATTGGCGGCACATCCGTCTCCCAGCATCAATGCCACAGCATTGACCAGAATGGTCAGCGGGAACGCGATATTAGTGGCTGCCATTCCTGTAATGCCCACGCCCTGTCCGACAAAGATCTGATCCACGATGTTATAGAGGTAGTTGACCATCAGTGTCAGTGAGGTGGGAACGGCGTATCGAACGATCAGTTTGGGTATGGGATCCGTTTCCAATGGGTTTGGCTGCAGGTTTGGCTCCATAGCAAGGCTCCTTCCGTATTCATACTGGACGCTTCCGAGGGAGAAGCCGCCGGAAATAAAAAATCCCGGCGCCATTTCCCTGACGCAGAGAGATGGCTGTACCGGGTGCTTAGAGTATACACTTTTGCTTGAGGAGGATGGGCATCCGGCACGGCACCAGAAAGCCTTCTTCTCCCCTCCAGACCGAACCTGTTGGCTCCGGAATTCCACCGGATTAGCTGATCGCTCGCGGACTGTTACCGCCAGTAGAGAAATATCTCGTTTCCGAAGAAAACTTACATACCTAAATGTATCATTAAATAAAAGAACCGTCAAGGAAAATGTCCTTCCCGCCGTATCAACTTCTGCGCTTTCTGATCGATATCCTGTGTCTCGTACAAGGCATTCCATTTTGGCTTTTCCTGTGGTAAAATATCAAAATCGACAAAATCACAGGAGGCAGGACAGGGATGAAAACGGGCTTGGTCTTGGAGGGCGGCGCCATGCGCGGAATGTTTACCGCAGGCGTTCTGGACTCCTGGATGGATGAACAGATATCCTTTGATGGAATCGTCGGTGTGTCGGCCGGTGCGCTGTTTGGGATCAATGCTCCCGCCGGTCAGAAGGGACGCGCCATACGGTATAATTTGAAGTATATCCGGGATAAGCGGTACATGGGGCTGCGCTCGCTGCTGACCACGGGCAATCTGATCAACGCCGACTTCGCCTTCTATGAGGTGTCCTCCAAGCTGGATATATTTGATGAAGCGGCCTTTCAGAGATCGGGCGTTGACTTCTATGCCGCGGTCACCGATCTGCACACAGGCGCCCCGGAGTATATCCGGATCACAGAGCCGTTCCGTCAGATGGAGGTCCTGCGGGCCACCTCTGCCATGCCCTATGTCTCCCGGCCTGTGGAGTTGGATGGGAGATTCTACCTGGATGGCGGGGTCAGCGACAGTATTCCAGTCCATTTCTGCAAGAGTCTGGGCTACGACAAGACCGTTCTCGTGCTCACACGTCCCTTGGAGTATCGGAAAGAGCGGCCCGCAGCATGGCTTCAGCGATTCAACCGCCTCTATTACCAT
Organism: Dysosmobacter welbionis; assembly: GCF_005121165.3. Lineage (NCBI taxonomy): Bacteria > Bacillati > Bacillota > Clostridia > Eubacteriales > Oscillospiraceae > Dysosmobacter > Dysosmobacter welbionis. The sequence goes on from NZ_CP034413.3 coordinate 2,702,921, forward strand.
CGCTATCCGGCCTTTGCGGAGAGTCTGAACCGGCGGTGGGAAGTCTATAACCGGCAGGTGGAGGAGATCATAGGGATGGAGCAGCGCGGGGAGCTCTTCGTGGTTCGGCCCAATGGCCCACTCCCAATCAGGCGTGTGGAAAAGGACCCCGCCAAGCTGCAGGCTGTTTATGACCTCGGGGCAGAGGCCGGCAGGGCGTCTCTCAGCGGACTGAAAGAGTATTTGCTGACGCATGAATGATGGTAGATGATATAGGAAATTGCGCATCCAGCAGGCAGGGGCTTGTATGGATGCGCAGTTTTTCTTTGTGCAGTATACAGCGTCCCTTGGTCCAGGTATCATGATTGGCAAAACTGGCGGGATGGCATATATACTTTTTGAATAAAGAATTTCTGATACATATCGGACAAATTGACATTTTTTTCAAGTAACATTATAATGTTCATATATTCACTGCCACAAGAGGACGTGGTTAGAAGGGGTGAAGAATATGGATCAGGATCTGCCCTTATGGGTAGAGGGCTGCGCCGAAACATATATAATGTGGGTGTGAATGGAAGCAGACAGCTGCTGAAGATCTTGCCGGACAAAGGTATGCAGGTGCGGCCCTCTGGAGCAAACAAAGAAAAGGAGGGCATTTTTGATGGATCACAGCGTATTGACGATTTTGGATCTGGGAATCATTACGGCATACCTTGTCATCATGGTCCTGGTGGGGGTCTATTCCGTCAGGCGGATCCAGAACACAAAGGATTATTATGTAGCGGGCCGGTCCTTTGGGCCGATGGTGCTGATGGCCACCGTCTGCGCGACGATCATCGGCGGCAGCGGTCTGATGGGCCGGGCAGGTGTGGCCTATACCGACGGCTTCAAGGCGGTCCTTACCGCAATTCCATACCTTCTGGGAATGTTCATTTTCTCCGGCATCGCCGGGAAGATCTCGGATATCGGGATGCAGTACGGGATCACCTCTATCCCGGAGCTGTTTGAACGGCGGTTTGGCCGGGCAGCCAAGATCACCCTCTCTGTGCTGATCGCGTTCGCCATGATGGGGACGGTGGCCTCCCAGGTCACCGCCACGGCCACGATCATCCGGATGCTGGGGGGAGAGTTCGGCCTCTCCTATGAGATGGGCGCGCTGATCGCAACAGTGGTCTTTATGGTCTACACAGCCACCTCCGGCCTGTTCGGCGTGGTATACACCGACGTGCTGCAATTTTATATGCTGATCGTCTTCGTGTATATCCTGATCCCGGTGGCGGCCCTGTTCAACGTGGGCGGCTTTGCGAACTTTGCGGCCAACCTGGACCCGGCGCTGGTGGAGCCGCATATTGACGGCAGCATTTTGGGAGACATCATCACCTATCTGGTTTTCACCATGGCAGGTGCGGAAATGTGGCAGCGCGCATTTGCCGCCAAGAGCCGAAGGGCGGCAAAGCGCGGGATGTTCCTGGGTACGGCCGTATACGGCGTGACCATTGTGCTGGTCTACTTCATGGGTGTTGTGGGCCGTCAGATCCTCGGCGGCGACATCCTGGCGCAGTATGGCTCGACGGACGCTGTCGTTCCGGCCCTGGCGATCCGGATCCTTCCCGCCGGTCTGACGGGACTTGCGTTGGCCGGTATGCTCTCGGTCATCATGTCCACGGCGGACAGCTATCTGCTGGTATCTGTGCAGACCTGCGTCCACGACATCGGAAAGACCATCCGTCCCCAAATGCCGGAGCGGACCGAGATCTCCCTCTCCCGCATCTTCTCCATTGTCCTGCCCCTGGGCGCGCTGGTGATCGCGTTGTACATCCACAATGCATACAACATCCTCATGTTCGCCTGGAGCTTCTATGCCGCATCGGCTGGGATTCCCGCATTTGCAGCGCTGTTCTGGAAGAAGGCAACCAAGACCGGCGTCATGGCCGGGTTGCTGGGCGGGTTTGTTGTCTGCGTTGGCTGGAAGCTGGCAGGCCAGCCCTTCGGCCTTGGGGCGGCGGTGCCGGGCACGGTTGCCTGCGGTATCGCACTGGTCGTTGTGAGCCTTGCGACTTATAAGCGCGCACCGTCCGTATTCCTGAAAGCTGAAAAGCAGAGCTGATAGGGAGCTGCTGCATCCCCATATCGGAAAGCAATGGAGTGAACATTATAAGAGCCAGCCGGAAATTTTGAAGATCCCCGGCTGGCTTTGTTTTGGCGTATTACTGATAGATAAAAAGTCTCCGATCAGACAGCAGACCTCGCCACTGCTGTCTTTGCCCCAATACCAATGGCACACACCGCTTTTTCAGATCGCGTCACCAATGCGGCGGTCAGCGCTCCGTCCTCAGAGCTTCCGACAGCGTATGGCAGTTCTTCATCTTCTGCATCCCAAAATCCTGTCCTGCACGCATCAACTACATGGCGGGACGGTGGCCTGCGCTTGTGCGCCTGGCCATGGACCATCTTTGCAACAACAAAGGTTACTGGATTTCTGCTGCGGAACCGGATGATGGCAAAGGCTGAGAAGTGATCCTGATTTGTCCGGAGCACAGCTTCAGCAGACCGATATCCTGCCGTGTGACGCGACATATCCCATGCGGATTTGTCAGCAGAGCGACATCTGCCTTCTCGCCATTCCAAGCCATTCTCAGAAAGGAAACTAATATCGTTCAGAAAGGCGAATTGCAGGAAGAAGTCATTGCAAAAATACAACAAGCACGCCCTGCGGAGCGATGGGGAGAAAGACCAAAACAAGGGAGGCACGCTTTTACAACCCGTATCCGTCATTGCGGGCCGCCCACCGCGCGGGACTTCTATACACCATGGTATAAAACAGTTCTGCGGGCTTTTACGCCGTCACAGGGCACAGCCGGGCAGAGATCATTTGTGCCAGTGCGGACCGCAGCAAGACCAATGGACCTGATCGCCTGGAAACGCGTGCTGGATGGGCGTACGATGAGCGGGTATTCCAACTGCATTGAGTATCTGATCGAGCGCCAGAGCACCTTCGCCATGTGGAAATTTGCCGCCTGTGTCAGTGAGCTTCTGGTTTTCCGCCGATAGGATATTTTGGGATAAGGGCGCGCCCCCAGACAAGCGGCCGTCGTCAAGGCAGACAAGGAGCATGATGCGTTCAACAAGACCCGGAAAATGGTCTCCGACTCTAACAAGGAAGTGCTCAGAATACTGGAGTCAGGAGATGGAAAATAACTTCATTATATAATTGGCTTTTTCGTGATCTTATGGTATGATACCCTTACGCTGTCCAGAGCATAATTTCTAGAATGAATCCCCCTCTGTAATGTGAGTGAATCACCGCAAAGTGGTACTGTTCGGCGCCGATGGGCGCTATCTTTTTGTCTGGGCGGATGTAGAAGCACGGATGAAGAAGAATTACAATATGCATTGTATGCCGATGGTTGTGCTGTTGAACCTCGGAGAGGATGCGCTGGTTGTCCGCCGCCAAGGATATGAAGGCGTGCCGCAAAATACGGGCCTGCCTGAATGGCTGACGGACGGAGAAAGGGGGCAAAGTGATGCGCACACTGATTAAACACGGACTGATTGTAGACCCGGCCAGTCATGTTCACTCCAAAAATAATCTGCTAGTGGAAGACGGGCGTATTCAGGGGCTGACTGCTGAAGAGCCGGAAGCTGATGTGATTTTGGATGCCGAAGGGATGGTGGTTTCACCTGGTTTTGTGGATATCCACATGCACGAGGATCCTTATGACCCAGAGGAGGGGCGACTGATTCCCAGCATTATGACCTCCATGCTTCGCATGGGAGTCACTACAGCGATTGGTGGAAACTGCGGTATCAATACGGTCTCGCCTCTGCGGTATTTAGAATTGATGGACCGTGATGGCGGCCCGATCAATATGGGACTACTAGCTGGCCATACCTTCCTGCGGGAGCAGGCCGGGCACCGGGACAAGTACAGTGCAATTCGGCCCGATGAACAACAACGGTTGTCAAGGCTGGTCAAAGAGGCTCTGGAAGCAGGTTGCTTTGGGGTGTCCTTCGGTATTCGCTATGTACCCGGTGTGACACGGGATGAGATGGTGAAAACCGCCTGCTTCTGCCAAAGCCATGGCCGTCTTGTGGCCGCCCATGTGCGAGATGACGCGGATAATGTATTCGGCGCGGTGGAGGAGTTGGTTTCCATAGGGCGGCAGCTGGATCTTCCGGTTCAAGTTTCCCATGTGGGAAGCATGGGGGATTTGGGCAGATGGAACGACTGCTGGCCCTCATAGATAGATATCGCGCCTCCGGTATGGAACTGAGCGGAGATTGCTATCCGTATGACGCTTTCAGCACGCGAATAGGGGAAACAACCTACGATGAGGGATTTTTGGAGCGTTACTGCACACAGTATTCTGCGATAGAAATCTGCGAGGGTATGTACAAGGGACAACGATGCACGGAGAGATTGTTTCATGAACTGCGTCAGACAGCACCGGACACATTGACGGTCTGCCATGTTATGAAGGCGGAGGATGTAGCTTTGGCCCTGTCTCATCCGGCCATTATGCTGGCCAGTGATGGGCTGATGGATCGGGGGCAAGGACACCCGAGAGGTGCAGGGGCGTTTCCACGCCTGCTGTGCCGGTATGTTGCAGCCGGGAAGATGAACTTGGATGATGCGGTCGCCAAGATGAGTGCCATGCCGGCCCAAAAACTGGGGCTGACGAGAAAGGGGACCTTACGCAAGGGCGCAGATGCAGACATCGTAATTTTTGATATGGATCGGATCCGGGACTGTGCTACGTTTGAGCATCCCGACCGTCCTCCGGAAGGGATAGAATGGGTCTTGATTGGGGGAAAAATCGCTGTGGAACACGGAACAGTCAAGCAGTCAAGTCTAGGACGAGCCATTCGCGCTTAGCAATGGAGCAGGAGGGAGAGACGGCATGGACGAATATGTGAAGCGGCAGCTTTCCTCAGTTCCGGGGCATATCGGATTTTACTACAAAAACCTAGTCACGGGAGAAACGGACGGAAGCCGCCAAACGGAGTTGTTCCAAGCGGCCAGCGTAATTAAACTGCCAATTTTGGCGGCCATCCTGCTGGAGGAGCGGGAGCATCCCGGTGTGCTGCAGGAGCGGCTCTTGGTCCGGGACGGCGACAAAGTGCCCGGATGCGGCGCATTGCAGCATATCTCCGGTACGCAGGCGTATGACATAGAAAGCCTCTGTAAGCTGATGATTACTATCAGTGACAATACGGCTACGAATGTGTTAATCCGCCGCTTTGGCATTGAGTTCCTGAATGAGCGATTCCGGGTGCTCGGCCTTCAGGAAACCAAGATTTTTCGCTTTCTGTTTGACACGGAGGCCGCACGTCAGGGAAAGGAGAATTTATGTCAACCGAAGGAGATCGGTAGCCTTCTGGAGGAAATCTACCACGGACGCTGCGTGAGTGCCAATGCGTCTGAGCGAATGCGGGCGATGCTATCGCAACAGCAGATTAACCATAAAATCCCCAGCCTGCTTCCGCCCACCGTGCGGGTGGAGCACAAGACCGGCGAGGATGAGGGGATTACGAATGATGTGGGGATTCTATATGGGAGAGAACCCTGTGTTCTGGTATTGGTATCCAATGAAACTGATGTACCGGCCTTTGAGCAGGTAATCCGGACAGTGAGCCTGCACTATACACGAGTGTGATGACAGACATATAGAAAAAGGAGAAAACTTGTTATGGCCATTATTAAGACGATCTCGGACCTTCTGTGGGGAATGCCTCTCATCGTACTTATTCTGTTGGCTGGCATTATCTTTACGGTCGGCTCCAAATTCTTTCAAATCGCACACTTAAAGCATATTCTGAAAAACACCATTGGAACACTTTTTTCAAAAAAGGACAACGGTAAGGGCATGATGAAACCCTTGGAAGTAATCAGCATTGCCGTTGGCGGAGCAGTGGGTGTTGGCAATATCGGCGGCGTAGCGACCGCTATCGCGGTGGGCGGACCGGGTGCAGCCTTTTGGATTTGGGTTGCGGCCTTTTTGGGCATGATGATGAAAATGGCCGAAGTTTCCCTGGCGGTATACTACCGTTCAAAGGATGAAAAGGGCGGCTATTATGGTGGGCCTACATACTATATGGAGAAAGGGTTGGGACGGGATAAGGGCTTCAAATTCTGGGGCGTGCTGGCGGTTATCTTCGGGATCGGCATTTTTGGAAATGTCTTTTCCATGCAAAACTTCACGGTCGCACAGTCCGTCAACGCCACTTTTGGCATTCCCATGCTGGCGGTAGGTTTAGTCTATGTTGGTCTCACCTATTTGGCTACTGTCCGTGAAATTCCTTGGCTGGGCAAGCTGGCGGCGAAAGTAGTTCCCCCCATGTGCGTCTTTTACCTGGTAGGCGGAATCGTGATTATCATAGTAAATATCACACAATTGCCCGCAGCACTTGGACTGATTATCAGCGATGCATTTACCGGGACCGCAGCCACCGGCGCTTTCATGGGAGCGGGCGTGGCTTTGATTATCCGAACCGGCTTATCCCGCGCCATGTTCTCCAGCGAGGCTGGCTGGGGTACATCGCCTATGATTCACGCCTCCGCCAAAACGGAGCATCCGGTGAAGCAGGGATTGTGGGGGGCATTTGAGGTTTTTGTCGGTACGATGTGTATCTGCACGGTTACCTCCTTGGTTATCGTCGTTACCGGCCTGTGGGATTCCGGCCTGGATGGTGCTCCATTGACCTTGGCGGCTTTCGAAACAGTGCTTGGGCCTGTTGGAACTATCATCATCACGGTGGCCATTTTCCTCTTTGCTCTTTCTACTACTACCGGATGGTGGGCTTATTTCGAAGTGCTGTTGCGCCATTTGTGCGGCACGAATGAAAAGCTCAAGCGGACCTTGATTAACGTATTTAAGGTAATCTACCCCATTCCCGGGTTCCTTGTAGTGCTTCTGGCTGCGGTGGGAAACGATATTTCTGGTGCGGATATTTGGGAAATCGCCAATTTGACAACGGGAATACCTGCCTTTGTAAACCTGATTGTCATTGTCATACTGAGCGGAAAGTTCTTCCAATTGCTTAAGGACTACAAGGCTCGTTATCTGGGAATCGGTACCGTTGATCCGAACTTCAGACTTTTTGATGAAGAGGAATAAACCGAGCCTGAAAATGGCGGATTGAGAAGCCAAGAGGGGGGCGTGGCTCTGCCACGCCCTCCAGCGGCGGAAAATATCAGGACAGCGCATCCAACACCACATCGAACAGATGCATAGGGTTAAGCTGCCCTCTGTCATAACGCTGGCAAGTGAATCAACGAAGTCCCTGTCGCAGGAAACGGCTGGAATCAATGTCACATCGGTACAGACTCCATCCATCACTTCGGCCTGTATTCCATAAGACGGAAGTCAGCTGGACTGCAATGGTACAGATCGGCCATGCGGCACACGATGCCAAATGGAGGGGCAGAAGTCCCTGCCTCATACAACAAGTGTACGTGCTTTGCTGCGGCCGCTTGGGTGTATCCGGCTTTCTCCCGGCTTGCTCGAACGGATTTTCAGGATGACCACCTTTTTCGGTTCTGCACATTTTGAATTCCTCCTGTCATTTTTCTAATACATTTGGGCCGCGCTCCCCGGAAATCCTTGTGTTTTCAAGGTTTCCGGGGATATTTTCTTGGCCATTTCCCTTGCTTTTTTCCTTACGAGATGTCTGTAAGGGAAAGCTCTCAGCTTTCACCCGCACCCTTATCCAGAAACCGGGCGGAAGAACCTGTGGTTCCTTTCTTTGCATGGGCGTAGATGTTCATGGTGGTGTTCACGCTGGAAAGGCCCAGCAGCTCTCGGACATCTTTAAAGACGCTCCGCCATAAATTATGTTGCTTGTGAAGGTGTGGCGAAGGACATGAAAGTGAAGGGCCTGGATATTATCGAATGTGATGTTGGCTCGTCTGCACGCCGTAGCTGCCCCCAGAGCGTACAAATGTCCCATCATTCCACAGGCAGACGAATGAGAACTCTGTAAAGCATTCCCGTGGTTCATCTGTGCGGGGCAGGGAAGAGAGCCCGTAATATGTACGGCTCGTTTTCTTCGGAGATCCTGTGTCAGCTCCTGATACTGCCGTTAAAGCGCGCCAAATCCATATAATACTATTTGGGAATGAGTTTGTTTGTGCAGCAATAACAGGGCCTACTGCTTAAGTCAAAATTGCAAAAAAAGACATGCAAAATTTGGGAATGATTCCAAAATAGTGTGGTTTGTCAAAAAAAGTGTTGACTTTTTTTGATGGCGGCTTTATGTTAAAAACATGTTAAGAAAAGAGGACGCGGCGATACTGGTTGTTTATTTTTCACAATAGAGTGCCAGTGTTTTTTTGACCTTAAAAATGAGAACGTTTTCAAGAGGGCGTGGGATACATACATGGCAGCAACAATCATTGACGTCGCACGGTTATGTGGTTACTCAAAGGCAACAGTTTCCAGAGCATATGCGTCTCCGGAAGCAGTCAGTGAGAAGGCGCGTGAAAAGATATATGCGGCAGCGAAGCAGTTGAACTATGCGCCTAATGCCATCGCAAGGGCGATGGTTCGGCAACAGACAGAAAATATTGCATTTATTATCCACGAAAAGCAGTATCCCGCTATTTTGAATCCTTTTTATTCTCCGATGCTGGAAGCAGCCATGCAGGAGGGAACCCGAAGGAATTACAGCCTGTTCGTAACGACCAGTCAGGATATCCACCTGCCCAATGGAGATATTTATATCAAAAAGCACATGGATGGAGTGATTTTTGCTGGCGAGGTTGATATCCGGGTCATTGAAGAGTTTCGTAAACAGAGCATTCCGGTAGTGTTGGTAAACAACTATTTGGATATGGATGGCTTAGTGTGCATTTCGGCAGATCACTATGGCGGTGCTGTGCAGGCTACGGAATATCTTTGCAAGCTGGGACATTGTAAAATCGGCCTGTTGTCCGGCCGGTTTTCACCACAAGTTAGTGAAGCTCGTATAGAGGGCTTCGTTAAAACTCTTGCTAAGTATGATATTCCCGTTGATGATCGTTTTATTGCTGATATTGAGCCGGCGCTGGAAGATGGCGAGGAAATCATGACCCGGATGCTGCGGGGGGTGGATCGCCCCACAGCTTTTTTCTGCACCAATGACACCATTGCCGCAGGCGCCATGAAGGCAGTTACCCGGGCAGGGCTGAGAGTGCCGGAAGATATAGCGATCATAGGGTTTGATGACAGCTATATCAGCCGTGTGGTGGAACCCGAGTTGACCACTGTTCGAATTGATGCTGCTAAGATGGGATGCCTTGCCATGCAAACGTTATTTGACTTAATTGCGGGGATGCCGGTAGAAAAGGCGCATATTCAAATTCCTACGGAGCTTATAGTGCGGGGAACCGCTTGATGCTATGTAGAAATTTGACACGCTCCTGATAGAGCGTTTTAAATGGTGAAGTCAAAGTGCGGAAGGATGTGATGCCATGTGTGTTACAGTCATCAATGTCGGTTACGGAGACGCAATCCTCTTTCAGTTAAAGAATGGGTATACTGCACTGCTGGATGGAGGAAGTGCCCTGGAGTCAGAATTTGAAGGCGATTCTTATCGCATTCGGTCAGCAGATTATCTTGCCAGACAGCAGATTGAGCATTTGAATGCTGTGATTATTTCGCATATCCATGAAGATCATGTATGCGGGCTGGAGGCGGTATTACAGCAGACAGTGGTAGATCATCTCTATGTTCCGTACCCGGTAGAGCCTTTCTTAAAAGGCTGTGAACTGACTCCAGCCAGTAACGCTCCCCGCAGTGTACCGCTATATGTTGCGGCCTTGAATGCGTATCGGAGGATTTTGCTTCATGCGAAGGAAAAAGGCATTCCTGTTACCGTGTTGAAAGCAGGACAGGTACTGAAATTTGGAATAGACACGAAGATGCGGATACTGGCACCCAAAAGCTGTGTTGTAGATGCATATATGGAGATCGTGGAACGGGCATACAGTCTTGAGGCGGATACAAATGCCGTGACTGAGTGCCTGATCCGGTTGGACGCTACATCCAATCACACCAGTATGCTGTTGCGCTTCGAACTGGGAGACATCGTTTTTCTCAGCGCGGCGGATAGCTGTCCATCTGAATGGGATGAGGTGCCTGAAATTTTTTTCAAAAATGTAAACGTTCTCAAATTGCCACATCATGGACAAATAGATTCAATTTCGGAATCTTTTATGAAAAATATGCCGTTGGAGTATATTATTACGACCTCGGCATCTGATAGACGGTATCATAGCGCGAATCAGGCGGTATATCAGAAGCTGGCCGCAATCTTTCCGGCGGAGCATCCACCACACTTTTTGTTTTCGGATGAGCGAGAGTATCCGCCTTATTTCTCACAGCCCGAAGGCTTTCAGGCTATCAAACTTGTAATGGATTCCGGGATGGTTATACCGGAGTTTATTAGAATTCAATGAAAAGAGGAGAGAAAACAATGAAAAAACTCATGTCGCTGGTCCTCGCACTCGCTATGATTCTGAGTTTGGCTGCCTGCGGCGGCAAAACCACGGGAACGTCACCTGACAGCGCAGGCGATTCCCAGCAGGAAACTCCCGCGACTTCGGACGGCGCTTTCCCTGAAAAGCAGATCACTATTATTATGCCCTGGAGCCTTGGCGGCGGACCCGATACCATTGCCCGCCAGGTTGCCTCCTATGGTGAGAAGTATCTGGGTGTGCCCGTGATTGTGGAAAACCATACCGGTGGTTCCGGAACTATCGCCATGAACGATGCATTGCAGGCGGAGGATGACGGTTATACCATGGTGGTTGCCAACGGCCCCTTGTTCTCACTGACTCCCAGCTTCATTAATGTCAACTACACACTGGATGATATTACGCCTCTGATTGGTATGCGTATCACGGAGTTCGTTGTTCTGACTAACTCTAAGAGCGGCATCACCAATATCGACGAGCTGAAAGCCTATGCCGCAGAGGGGAACACAATCAAGTACGCTACCACAGGCGGCCCTGGCAACGACAGCTATACTATGATTTCCGTCCTGTTCAAGTTATTGGACATCCCCGCTGAGCCTGTTCCCTACGACGGCGGCCAGGAGGCCATCAATGCGTTGGTGGGCGGCCATGTTGACGTGGCTATCGGTTCTCCCCCGACTTACCGCGATTATGTGATCAACGGCGAATTGAACTGCCTGGGAACCTTCATTCCCGAGGGGCTGGAGGTGGAAGGCATTGGCCACATCAGTTCCTTTAGGGATCAGGGAGTCGACGTGGACTTCACCGGCATGGACTACTTTGCGGTCCGCTCCTCTGTGGATGACAGCAAGAAGGAAGTTTTGACCAACTTCATCGCGGAGGTTTATGCTGATCCCGAGTTCCAGGAATTTATGAAAGGCATGGGCATGGAAGCCTGGGAGGCCACTGAGAGCGAGATCGTTGATATGGTAGAAGCTCAGACCGAGGCGATGACCGAGTATATTCCTCTGGTGCAGTGACACTCTGCGGTGCCCCATATCGCCGAGATATGGGGCACCCATTTTAAAAAGAGGTATTGAATTATGAAAATCAGATATAACAGAGAAATAATATCGGGCGCTATTTTTGTGGTTCTGAGCGCAGTGCTGTGGTTCCTGATTCCCGTACAGGTCCAGACGCTGGAGAAAACGCCAATCAACGCACAGACCTTCCCCCGTATCGCCATTGGTGGTATGTTCCTCTGCTCTGTCGGTCTGCTGCTGGAGGGGATCTTCGTCCGGGAGAAGCAGGAGTTGTATGTGACGAAAGAGAGTTTTCGCTCCAATGCCTTTAAAAAAGAAATGCGTTCCGTAGTGTTCGCATTGCTTTTGATCGCCTACTGTTTCCTGATTGGACATCTGGGCTATATTGTCTCCACAATCCTGCTGGTACTGGCGGTCATGATGTTCTATAAAGCCAGAAAGTGGTACTACTATGCGATTCCTCTGGGGATGGTGGGCATCGTGTACTACGTATTCAAGGTGCTTCTTCATATTTCCCTGCCCTGATCGAAAAGGAGAATACTTATGGAACAATTTTTAGGCGGACTGCAAGTTCTGCTGCAGTGGCAGAACTTTTTGATTATTCCGGTGGGGCTGGCAATCGGTATTATTGTGGGTGCTATCCCCGGACTGACCTCCGATTTAGGTCTCATCCTTTGTATACCCTTGACCTATGGCATGGATCCCACGATGGCTATTTTAATGCTGCTGGCCATCTACTGCGGCGGTACCTACGGCGGTTCCATCACTGCGATTCTCATCAACACCCCGGGTACCTCGGCCAATGCGGCAACGCTGTTTGACGGTTATCCCATGACCCAAAGAGGACAAGCGTTCAAGGCACTGCAAATGGCACTGTACGCATCAACCATCGGTGGCCTTATAAGCGCATTTGCCCTACTGTTTCTGGCTCCCCAGATCGCAAAAATCACACTGCTGTTTGGCCCTGCCGAATATTTTGCTTTGGCAGTTTTTGGACTATCCGTGATTGCGGGCGTCTCTAACAACAGTATTTTCAAGGGACTGATCGGCGCTTGCATCGGCTTGTTCATGGCTACCATCGGCATGGACAATATCAGCGGCACCGCCCGCTTTACCTTTGGAAGCAATCGGCTCATGAGTGGTATCGACCTGATCATCGCCCTCATTGGACTGTTTGCTATCTCTGAGATTATGATGAAGTCCCAGTATGATCCAAGGACCGACCACAAGACTATCAGTTCTTCAGCCATCACCAGAGATAAAATCACGAAGGACGAGTATCGGCGATGCCGCAAACCAATCGGCATTGGCTCCCTGATCGGTGTCATTATCGGCGCAACCCCTGGAACTGGCGGTGGTTTGGCGGCGTTCATCTCTTATAACCAGGTGAAGCAATCCTCCAGCCATCCCGAGACTTTTGGCCACGGCGAGATCGAGGGTGTGGCCGCCTCCGAGTCCGCCAACAATGGCGCCTGCGGCGCAACGATGATCCCCATGCTGACGCTGGGGGTCCCAGGGGACGGCGCCACCGCTATCTTGATGGGTGCATTCATGATCCACGGCATGATCCCCGGCCCCACGCTGTTCGAAGAGCAGGGCAATATTCTATATGCCATTATGCTGGGCCTGATCGTGGTCAATGTGTTTATGTATATTCTGGGCAGTGGCTTTACCCGTTTTTACGCGCATATCACCCGTATTCCCTACGAGATTTTGGCGGCTATTGTATTGACCTTTTGCATTGCGGGTGCGTATTCCACCAATAACCGGATGTATGATATCTACATCATCCTGATCTTCGGCATTGTAGCGTATTTCCTGCGCCGGATGGATTTTCAGTTGGTTCCCATTCTGCTCGGCATTGTGCTGGGGCCTTTGGCCGAGAAAAACTTCCGCCGGGCACTGGTGCTGTCTGACGGGAGTCTGGACATTTTCTTTACCCGTCCTATCAGCTGTGCCTTTATCTTGATTGCTGTAGGTTCTATTTTGCTGTTTGCCTGGAAAAATCACAAGGCAAAGGTAAAAACCACACAGAAATAATACAGATCTGCGCAAGTACTGAGACATCTCCTTATTTGAGCATTGCCAAATTCATACAATTTGAAGAGCGACGGTGTTTGAGATGAAGAAAATTTTGAAAAGGCTTTTCTGCTTGGCTATCGCTGTTGTGATGTTAATGAGTACTGCGGGGGCAGAAGGAACCTCCACTTATATGGCTTACCGGTCAAATGCCGTTACAATATCAGCAGCTGACGGACTTGGCATCGTAAGTGGAACATTCGTAATAAAGGATCTCAGTATTACAAACGGGCAAGATCCTGATGGTCGCAACTATGTTGGACAGGTGCATACACTTGAAAATGGGGAATTTACATTCAGCGTTGGGCGCAGTGCCTCTGAAAGCGTTGCATCATGGTTCAATTCAAAGATCTCAGGATATAATGATCCTTCTGTGAACGGAGATAGAACAACATTTGACCAGACTGCTGATGATTTGAATTTTGCCTTTGTCGGTGATTTGAATTTGGTTGTGGATACTGCCGATGATCCGCAGGGTCTAAGTGTTACATTTCCTGATGTTGTTATTGCTCAGGGGAGCACCTTGTTTAGAAATAATTGGTGGTTTGGTCAACGCTCTGGCCAGCATACAAGAGATAGTGACGGCCCCGACACTGTATTGGCAATTGGAAGTACGACAGAGGGAAGAACAGTTTATGCATCGTTTTTGAGAGGCGGCAACGAGGTTAATGAGATTTCTCTGGAAGCCATTCACGTGGTAGAAGCTGCTGCGGATAGTGCGAATAAAGTTGTCGATGTTAAAAATAAATTTGCTGCGCTTCCGATTGATGGTGTTCAAAGCAATTTGGAAGGTTTCCCCGGCAGCTATGACCCTACCGTAAATCATATCCAGGGATATGCGCAGTATGATAGTTGCGATCATACTCGATATTCTATTCTGACGCATAGTGTAGGAACTGCGCCCTATGCGCATATTGTCGCCGGCCCCAAAACGGGCAGTGACAAGTGGGGGTTCAAAACATACCTTCAGAATTGGAGACATCCTGGTGGCGTTCAAGTAATGGGAGATTATCTGTTGGTTCCCTCTGAACAAGATGCTTCCGCGCATATAGCTTTATATGATTTGCGTTCATTGGCCGTAAAAGAACTAAGAAGAGTTGAGACATTTGACTTAGCTGTAAGCCATAAGGCTGGTGCTTTGGGGATTACTTCTTATGAGGATAAAAACGGCATTGAGTATTACGTGATGATAGTTGCCCATTTAGATGGCGAGAATACTGTGTACCATGTCTATCGTGCATTGGCATCAAATGGCATTGAAAACGCCCGGTTCTCCGAAGTTGGAAGTTTTGAATCTGATAAGGACTTTCAAGGTTTTGGCTTGATTACTGAGGATGGGACAAATGATATTTATATGATAGGGCTTTGGTCGCCAAGCGAGGGTGTGACATTTGCGGATTATGCATACCTGTACCAGTTGAATACGGAAACATGGACCATTGGAGAAGCACTTCAGCAGATTCACATGGTCAGTGTTGGAGGAATGGCTGGTATGATGGGAGTTCATTTCCGTTATGGCGCAAATGTATATGTTGCAGACGATGGTACGCTAACTTTATCCGCTACAGAGCGGAACTCGGTTTTGGGCAGCTCTTTGGCAACAAATGATTGGATTCCTGCAATCGTAAACTAATATTTGACGATATCGTTATGTGAGGAAAGGGAACGGGCTGTGATCCGTTCCCTTTCTCCACAGTGAATATTCTATTGATAAACCGCATGATGGTGGATATCTTGTTTTGACTGACAATGAATAAACCAAAGCTGACCCGTAGTGCATAGCTGGGGGAGAACTACGGCGAATTGGCTCAAAGACATCTTCTTCGGTTTTTTAAGCAGTTGCGCTAAAGCTTGCATGAAGCAATCTTTCCTGTTCCTTTATGTAAATGCATGGCGTCGAGAAGGTGTCATCTCCCCCATAAAACAGACTGCATTTCGCAAGAGCCGATTGGAACGTCTCCTGACCGGCACGCTGGCAGATCTTCTGTTTATTCTCTTAAAAGATTTCTGCTGTGATTTGCTTTTCGGCTCTGCCGGGCGGGGCTTTAGAAGTTTTTGGCTTTCCGGCCCTTTAGAGTGAGCAGCAAACAAGAAACCGTCAAGCCTCTTTTGATGCTTGGCGGTTTCCTGTTTGACGCTTATATTGCTATAACAAATTTCAGGGAGGTGTCACGAATTTTGAGAACTTCAATCAAGCGGGAATGAGTCGCTTTTCGAGTTTAGAAGTGATCCGCCATGTCCTCACCCGAAAACATCTTAAAGGGAATCCGAGTTTTTAGGATCTGATCGGCTGCAATTTACAGCATACCGGCCATCACACCGGCCACCAAAATAGAGACCATTGCGGCCATACCGCCCACTACCAGGCGAGGCATGACCCGGCTCATCAGAAAGGCCTTTTCATCCTCATCCTCCGCCACAGCATTGCATACCTCCACAGAGATTAGGTAAGTGGAGGGGAACCCCAGCATCTGACAGAAGCCTACGCCGAAGGCCATGGACTTATCCCCCAGAATCTTCCACACCGGCAGGACTTTCATCATAACAAAGATGGAAAGTACCGACACCGCGAACACAACCACCAGCGGGAGGATCAGGTCGATGAGGTCGGATATGGAGATGTTGGCCAGGGCGGGAATGATGGCAGCGAACACCACCATGTTGATAAAACCGCTGGCTTGGGCTTTCTGGAGGAGGTTCTTGGGCACCACACCCAGCTGGGTGAAGATCACGCCCAACACCAGCCCCAGGATGGCGTAGTTGATGTGGGTCAGCTCACCCAGCCATACAGAGAGCAGGCCGCCGACTACTGCCAGCAAAATGCACACATTGCTGGAATAAAAGCCGTCAAATTTCTCGGCCAATGTTATCCTCTTGGACGCTGTCTTTGCCTCGCTGTTCCGATTCTCGGATTTGCCCGCGGCGGCCATAAACTCGTCCAGGGTGCCGCTGGATTTGGCCTTCCGGTATTCGCCGATCAGGCCCTGGGCATAGCGGAGACTGGCGCTGGAGGCAAAGGGCGTACCCACGAACTTCTGCACGGCGAAGGTAATGGCAGCCAGCGCGGCGGCCAGAGGATAGCCAGCCTTGGTGGCAGCCTCCGTCATGATCTGCGTTGCGGGCAGAGCGCCGTTGACTACCGGGATGGCGCTGAGGGCCATCTCCTTGCCGATGATAGGGATGGTCAGTGAGACGCCGATGATTACCGCCAGCATACCGAACCAGCAAGTGACCACAGTCCGCCACTCATCCATGAACTGGCGCAGGTTAATCATGGACCCCATAGCGAAGAGCAGCATTGGCACGCTCCAGCTGGAAGCGGCGCTGAGACCGGCCTTTTCGATGATGTCGGCGGGCAATACGCCGGCGACGAACAGGACCAGGAACAGCATCAGCGTGGCGAACACCGAGGAGATCCGGGCTTTGGTCAGCTTGGCCACTACGTCGCCGACAGCGAAGAGAACCATCACCACTGCGAACCACAGCAACATATCAAACACTTGTCATTCATCCTTTCTCTATCTGTTTATTGAAAGGGCCGCCCGGCGCAGCCTTTTAGAGATACTGGTCGAACCAGTCGCACAGAGCGTTGAGCCGGATCAGACGGTTGACCGGCCGCCCGGACCGGTTGAGCTCGTGGCCCTCCTGATGAATCAGGACCACCTTGGAAGGAACACCCTGCTGACGCAGACTGGTGAACATCTGCAGGGGCTCGTCCATCCAGCAGCGGTAGTCGGTGTTGGAGTGGATAAACAGGGTGGGAGTGGTGACATTGCGGACGTACTTCAGGGGAGACTTGTCCCAGAGGATCTGGCTCTCGTCCCAGATGACGCCTTTCCGCTCCAGGGCATTGAGGCCCATGTGCTCCAGCAGGAACAGATACCCCTTGTCACAGGTGGAGATGGAGGTGACAAAGTTGGAAATGCTCCGCATGGCACAGGCAGCCTTGAACCGCTGGGTGTGGCCGATGATCCAGTTGGTCATGTAGCCGCCATAGGACCCGCCGCACACGCCCAACCGATCCGCGTCCACGTCCGGATAACGGCGAAGCACCTCATCGGTGAAGTCCATCAGATCCTGGTAATCGATGGTGCCCCACCGACCTACCAGATCGAAGTAATCCTGCCCCGACCGTCGCTGCCGTGGGGATTTGTATAGAACACGAACCGACCGCCAGCGGCCAGCAGCTGCATCTCATGGTAGTACTGGGAACCGTAGGCCGCCTTGGGGCCGCCGTGAATGTTCAATACGCCGGGATACTTCTTCCCCGGCTCGTATCCGGAGGGGCGGATGACCCAGCCATCCACCTCCTGACCGTCCCGGCTGCGGAACGTGATGTGCTCCGGACGTGAGATCTGGCGGGTCTCCAGAAAGGCGTCGTGGAATTGGGTGAGCCTCTCCGGTTCCCCGCCGGAGAGGGGCTGGCGGTACAGCTCCTGAGGCCGGTGATCCCGGAAAGCTGCCAGATAGGCGTTCTCTCCAATGATATCAAAGCAGGCAATCCCCTCATAGGAGGCCACAGGAGCAAAGTTCCCCGCCTTGTCGAAGCGCAGCAGGGCGGTGACGTCGCGCTGGAGACGGACGGCATAGAGACTGTCTCCCTGGACGGCACAGACCTTGCCGCCGCCCAAAGACATATCCCCGATGGCGGAGGTACCCAAAAAACCGTCCGGGGCGCAGAAGGTCCGGCAGTCCCCGGTGGCCGGATTCAGCAGATAGAGCTTGGGGCTTCGGGAGACGCTGGTGTGTGGGTCGCCGCCCTCGAACCAGATATCCGTGCCCCACCAGCCCACCTGGGTGATCCGATATTTCCTATCGGGGACCAGTGACCGGGTTTGGCCGGTGGCCAGATCGTAGAGCATCAGCTGCCGGTAGTCAGGCCGGATTCCCTCAAAGCTCACACCCCAATAGAGGATCCGAGAGCCTTCCGGAGAGACTGCCGCTCCTTCCATGTCATAGGTGGGAGGGGTGATCTGGTTTACGGAGCCGTCGGCAGGATCGAAAATCCATCCGCTCATCCGGGTGCCGTTAATCATCCCCAGACCGTCGGCCCAGAAGGGCAGTTCGTCAAAAACCGTATAGTCACGGCCGGGCTGAGGCTGGTCCGCAGGCAGGTCCTCCGGAGGGGTCATGGGCCGCCGGGTCAGGACGAACCATCTTCCGTCGGGCAGGGGGTGAAACTGCTTTACCGACAGGGGAATGGTGAAAGCCCGTTCTGCTTCGCTTCCCCGGATGTCCAGCCGGTAAAAGGCGGTTTTACCAGGCTGATCCCCGGTCCGGCAGGAGGGGAAGATCAGCGTATTTGAATCCAGCCAGCGAAAAGCGGCCTCGTCGCCGTTGCCGGTCAGGGGGCGAACGGCGCCGGTTGCGGTGTCCAGCAGATGGATGCAGGCGTAATAGCCTTTTCCATCATCTCTGGCCCGGCGGGACACAAAAGCTGCGTGAGCCCCGTCGGGTGCGACCGCCACCTCGGAGAGGAATCGGTATGCGTACAAGTCATCTGCTTTGATGCGTTCCATAATTATGCCTCCTGTTTATTGAGATACCGCTGGTACCAGCGGAGCATTTCCTCCAGTCGCCGGAGCCGCTGACGGGGCCGGCCGGAGCGGGAGAGTTCGTGGTTTTCCCCTGGGAAAAGACACAGCCGGGAGGGAACTCCCCGCAGCTGGAGAGCGGTGAACATCTGGATCGCTTCCAGTTTCCAGCAGCGATAGTCCTCCTCACCGTGGAGGAACAATGTGGGCGTGGTCACATGATCGGCATAGCGAAGAGGGGACTGCTGCCACTGGAGATCCCGATCCTCCCGGTGGGAAGCGCCGGTTTGCCCCTTGGCGAAGTAGTAGCCGATGTCCGCCGTGCCCTCCATCCCGGTCCAGTTTGCGATGGACCGCTGGGAGCAGGCTGCCTGGAACCGGTCCGTGTGGCCGATGATCCAGTTGGTCATGAAACCGCCATAGGACCCGCCGCCAACGCCCAAACGGGTGGGATCGATGTCCGGCCAGCGGGCCAGGGCTCCGTCCAAGAAAGCCATGATATCCTGATAGTCGATGGTCCCGAACCGGCCCCGGATATCGGCAAAGTCATTTCCACGGCCCTCGCTTCCACGGGGGTTGCAGAACAGAACGAAGTATCCGGCTCCCGCCAGGACCTGCATCTCGTGAAAGAACACCGAGCCGTAGCTCAGGCGGGGCCCGCCATGGATGGTCAAAATGGCTGGGTATTTTTTGCCGGGAACGTAGGCCACCGGCGGGAGTACCCACCCCTGGACCGGCAGCGGACCTCCGGTATCCACCTCCAGCGGCTGGGGCGTGGAGACGGCGCAGCGGTCATAGATCCCGTCGTTGGCGTGGGTCAGACGGATCTCCCGGCCATGCTCCAGAGTGTAGATCTCTCCGATCCGGTTTTCCCGAAACGCCAGGTACACCAGCCGGTCTGCCGCGGCATCCAAATACTCCACACTGCCCGGCCCGGTGAGGGGGCGGGCCTCGCCGGAGGTCAGATCCAAAGCCTCAATCCGGCTGTCCCGGTCCACGGTGGAGAGGAAATAGAGCGTGTCTCCGCAGACGCGCCAGGTCTCTCCGGCACCAAGGCGGCTGTCGGTGGCCACGGTGTTGCCCACACAATGATGGCTGTGGCGGAGGAGCAGCTCTGGTTCTCCTCCGGAGAGAGGGATGGTGTAGAAATCGCCATTTTCCCCATTTCCATAGCCAAGCCCGTCGGTAAGACAGAGAACCGCCTGGTCCCGCCAAAGGGCAAAGAGCTTCACCAGATACCGGTCCTGTTCCAGGAGGCACCGGGTCTCTCCACTGGCCGCGTCCCAGATAAAAACACCGTGGCGCAGAGTCTGGACATCCGTGAAGCGATGACCGGTATAGAGGATCCGGCCATCTTCCACGGTAAAGCCTGTAACCTTGAAGGGCGGCGCGGTGAGGGGGGTGGTTACGCCGGACGCAGGGTCGTGGATATACAACTGGGACCGCTGCCCGCTGGTGAGGCCCAGGCCGTTGGCCCAGAAGGGAATGTCCTCCAGCACATCATAGGTGCGGTTTTTGTATTCCTCCAGGGCCGAAGCTTCCTCCGGGGGACTCAGACTGTCCAGATTTGGGCGGTTCATGTCCACGGTGGCGGTGAAAACGAACCGCCCGTCCGTTAAGCGCCGGGCCCTGCCCGCCCGCATGGGGACGGTGAACAGGGGCTGCGCCTCGCCGCCATCCACCGGCAGCGCGTAATATGTAGTGGTATCCTGAGAAGCGGAACCGGCTGTGCCTCGCATCCCGGAAAAGAGGATGGTCCGGTTATCCATCCAAGAAAAAGCCCGCACCGGACTCAGGGAGCTGAGGGGACGGTCCGCCCCCGTACTGTGGTCATAGACCCACAGCCGGGCGTCATAGCCATTGGAGGCCAAATTCGCCTGCTGGCGGATATAGGCAGTGTACCGACCGTCCGGCGAGAGACCCAGGTCGCTGAGATATCGGAATTGCAGGAATGTTTCGCAGATCATAGGCTCCATCATATTCACTCCATTTCGTCATTGACTACAAATTTCATCCTGTACCAGCGGCACCGCAGATGTGTCCTGCTGCCGGGAGAGGCGGCGTCTGGAAACTGGAAATAGCATCCTGATTTTAATTATTTATTTTTAATTAAAAATAAATAATTAAAAAATGGCCCCATCCTTACAACCGGCGAAGCACACCTTCGATATGCTGCTGTAAACAGTGCTGGGCCCTCGTGATATCTCCGGAACGGATGGACTCTACTAGGCGAACGTGATCTCTGGCTGTGCCGCTAAAGTCCCGGAGCCGCAAAGGGCAAAGCAGATAGTTGGACACTAGAAAGCGCCCCTGTACCCGGTCATACGTCTCCAGCAGAATCCTGTTCCCTGACGCTTCTACAAGCAACCGATGAAAGCGGCGGTCCAACATGGCGAATTCTTTTGGAGAAAAAGAACTGCCGGTGAGGCGGACACCCTCTTCACTGTAACGATTCAACTGGGCTAATACGGTTTCTGCCGACAGCCCAAGGCCGGACATAAACCGCTCCAGCGCATGTCCCTCTACCATTTGACGGACTTCACACATCTGGCGCACATGCTCCTGGTCATACTCCGGCACATAGATGCGGCCATTACCCATGATCTGAAGGATCCCGTCATTGGCCAGTAATTTAACGGCCTGAACCACCGGCGTTCGGCTGACCTCGAAGCGATGAGCCAGTTCGTCCAAGGTCAGGTTTTGTCCCATCTCATAATCACCATTAATGAGGCTCTCAACAATATGCTCATACAAAATTTCGTCCAGGCTATTCTTTACTTTCATGGAATTCTTCCTCCAGTTAAAATAAGTGTAATCGAGAACAGAGAAAAAAACAATAGGGAATAGAAGTGTCATTTATTGGGCGGCGAAAATTCATGATAAATTCACAAGGGGTTACAAGAAATTATTGTTAAAAATGCCAACAAGATGCTATATGCGTTTGTTTCTGATTCTTATATCTACCATCTCGCTTCACATTAGATAGGCCTTATCAAATATCCTATCCAGCCAGCAGCCAGTGTGATGAGGATGACCACAACATCCCCGCCGGGAAATTGTGCGAGGGAAGAGAAGGTGTCAGTCCAAACAGCATCAAAATCCATGCCAATACAAATGGAACGCTGTATAGCATCAGCGCAGCTTTTCCGACCTTTGCAAAAGGACGATACAACAAGTTCAGCTTCCTTTCCGGCAGCGCCGCCGCCAGCAGAACCTTGCTCCCGCCTGTCCCGATCAGCATTCCAATCACGGCCCCCCGGACGGCATCCAATGCCAGCAGCCTGACAGCCGCGGGGGTAATTTTTCGTGTTGCCTTTTGATTCATGGGGACATCCTTGGTTTTTATCCCCTCTTGTTATCGGCGGCATTGTAGCATGAATGAAGAGCGATAGGCTGGATTTTGGCCCCAGATGTGCGTCCTCGGCTTTAAATGCGAGTTAGTCCTATGCGTTCAGGACAAATTGCATTTATTCAGGACAAAACCTTTCAATCTGATATACTGCGGGAAAAGATGGACAAGAAAGGATTCCGCCTATGGTACCGATCGTTCTTTGCGACGACGATCCCTTCACATTGCAGCTTCTGTCCGAGCTGCTGGAACGGGCGATCCGGCAAAGCAAAGCAGAGGCCAACTTGTCTGTCTGGCCTCTGCTGGTCAGGAGCCGCTCCAGTTTATCCGCAGCGGTGGAAGCTATCTCTATTTTCTCGATTATGACCTGGGAAGGGATTCCCCCCAACGGCGTGGACCTTGTCCGGCAGATCTACCACACGGACCCCGGCGGGAAAATCGTCTTTGTTACCGGCCATGGGGAGAAGGGCATGGATATTCTGCGCAGCGGCGTGCGGCCCTTTGGGTTTATTGAAAATGTGTGGATCAGAATGAGATGGTTCGGGAGTATATTCGATATTTGAAAATGGCGGTGCCGGAGCAGCAAAACAGCGCGGACGGGGACACCGTCGAACTGCCCATCGGGATCGATGAAACGGTACGGCTGCCGGTTTCTGAGATATTGTATGTGGATTCCGTCAAAACAGTGGCCCATTCTATTTGCTGTCATTTGACGGGTCAGGGGGTGACTGCGCGGGAGACGATCGAACACGCCCAGGAACAGCTGGAAGATCAGGTTATCCGCTGCCGTTGCTCTGTTTTAGTAAGGGACATTGCCGCCGCTGGGCAGTTCAACGTTTGCGATAAAATAATTTTTAAGACGCAGTGATAAAGGGGCTGCATATATACGCGCAAGATAGAACAGAATTTGTGAAGACAGCGCCTTTGCGTTCCTATAACCTTGGTCCGTGGAGATCGGAATTTACGAAAAAATACAGGAATTGTTCAGGATGCCGTTACAGCTGTTGACATTGATGATGAGCGAACCGCTCTGGTGCTTGTCAGTCTTACTCCTGACGGGAATATTTGCACAGAAAGAACTTATTATGCGATGATTTGCGAGATTGATGCGACGGCATGTAAAGTTACATTTCATGTTACTGACGACGTAGCGTAGCCCTCAATCAAATCCTGGTTTACGATTGAACCCTATGGGCCGCAGAGTGCTTGCGGCCTCATTCTGTTTAAAACCGGGTATGAAATTGCGCCCTATCCGAGTTCTGGGATAGGGCGCATTATCCCAGATATTCAATTATCCGAGGTAAACTTCAAATGTCGTTTGGTATTCTGGGTTTTGAACAGAAAATCTCGGATAACGTTTTTCATGTATGGTACAGTTAAAGCCACTAAAATAACGAGGAGGTTTTAACCATGTGTCAACAGACAAACGAAAACGACATTGCATCATGCAGGTATCAGGAACTGAATCCCGAGATGGATGCTTTTTTGTCGGAATATCTTGAAGACGGACGACGTAAGGGGCTACAGGAAAGTACAATTCATCTTCATGATAAGATTGGACATTACTTTTTATCCGCCCTAACCAGAATCGGTTGTGTGAAACCGCAGGAAATGAATCCCCAAAATATAGGAACCGTATGCTTATCAGTCAGCAGCAAGTGGTATCTTTCCCACATCCGGACATTTCTCCGGTATGCTTATCAGTCCGGTCATACCGACAGGGATTACAGTGGTATTGTCCCTCTTTTTAAAAGACCGCAGCCATACCCTTCTGTATACACAACAGATGAAATTCTAAAAATCGAAAGCAGCATAGACCAGACTTCCCCACACGGAAAGCGTGATTATGCAGCCCTGCTCCTTGCGACGCGGCTCGGAATCAGAAGCGGGGACATTTCATCCATGACATTCAAAGAGCTGGATTTTGACAGGGACCTGATCCTGCTTACCCAGCATAAAACCAGTGTCACTATTGAACTTCCCATGGTTCCCGATGTAAAAACTGCTTTGGAGAGATATTTACAGGAAGAGCGTGCCGACAATGAAAGTCCATATGTGTTTCTCCGAATTATTCCGCCTTACAGCCATATCTCAGTACAGGCAATCACTAAGATTGTAAGGACTGCCATTGAAACAGCAGGAATCGATCCAGGTAAACGCAAGCAGGGAGCACATGCCTTCCGGGCATCCCTTGCAAGTTCCATGGTCAATGACAACATCCCTTATGAAGTCGTAAGAAAAACTCTTGGACATACAGACCAAAATGCCATCCGTTCTTATGCCAGTCTGGACATTGAGCAGCTTCGGGGCTACGCACTCCCTGTACCGGAAGCAGCAGGTACATTTGCCGGTTTTCTGGAAGGAAGGTGGTCTTTGTCATGAATGAATTTAAAAGCATTTTCAAAAACGAGCTGGCGGAATACCTTGCAATCAGCCAGGGCACAATCAGTGACGGTACTTTACAGAATACACGCAGAATCCTGCTTTCGTTCGACTCACTGCTGGCAGAAGAAAATACCGGCGAAATCTCAGAAAGGACAGTGAATCGTTGGATTGGCAGACTTCTCCAGACTAACGCACCTAAAACAGTCAGCGACAAGGTGAGCTATCTCCGGAAATTTTTAAGGTATCTCCAGTATGAAGGCTACAGTGTTTTTATGCCTGACTGCCCTAAAACATCAGACAGCTATGTCCCATATATTTTTTCGGATGAGGAAATACAAATGCTTCTGGCCAGTGCCGATAGCTGGGGCAGTAGGCACACAGACCCGCAAACGCGACAGATGGACATGGAGTTCTGTATGTTACTGCGGATGCTTTTGGGCTGCGGATTCCGGTTGGGGGAACCACTTGCTGCCAGGGTGAAGGATATAAACTTTTCCCGCGGAACTATCCTGATCCGCCATGCCAAGAATAACAAGCAGCGTGTCGTTCCGATGGATGTAACATTAACCAGAATGCTGGAAAAGTACTGCATTGCGATGGCAATCAAAACAGAGCCGGAAAGCCACCTGTTTCCATCGGTCAGGAAAAAAGGGGCAGCTGTTACAAAAGGAACTTTCGGATTACGGTTCAGGAAGCTGTTACAGCAAACCAACCTGTGTGTACCTGGAAAGGCTCATTCCAGAGGTCAATGTCTTCATTGTTTCCGTCATTACTTTGCCATCCATTCTTTTGTACAGGCAGAGAAAAAAGGACGTCCGGTAAATGATTCTGTACCGTTCCTGTCCGTTTATCTTGGACACCATGACATGAACGAGACTGAGAAGTACCTGAAATTCAGCAGCGACATGTTCCCCGAATACACGGAATTGTTTGAAGACTATGCTGTCAGCGTATTCATGGAGGTGGGCGATGAGGAAAAATAAACTTCCCGACTTCATGCTTCTGCTGGAACAGTTTTTTACGGAATATATGCCGCTCTCATCAGGTCTTTCTCCTAACACCGTCCGATCGTATAAGCATTCTTTTCGGCTTCTGTTCCAGTATGTTTATCAAGTGAAAAAGAAAGATGCCGGAGAAATCGTGTTTCAGGATCTCGATTTTGAAACAATCGACAGTTTCCTGAAATGGATCGAAACAGAACGGGGCTGCTCGGTATCCACAAGGAACCTCCGGCTTTCGGCACTCACATCCTTTGCCGCTTACGCACAGAACAGAAATTTTGAAGCGGCGACTGTGTTTGCGAATGCTGTAAGGAGGATTCCTGTAAAAAAGGCATCCAGCCAGCCAAGGATTATTTTTTCGCTTGATGAAGTGTCAGCCCTGCTCCGGCTTCCTGACACTGAAAAACGCTTGGGCTTCCGTGACCAGGTTCTTTTAAACCTGATGTATGCAAGCGGAGCCAGGGCACAGGAAATCTGTGATCTTAAAGTCAGAGATTTCCTTGTTGAAAAAAATCTGTACAAGCTGACAATCACAGGAAAAGGGAATAAGACCCGCAGGATTGTAATCGCTAAACCTAGCGGAATCCTCCTGAAACGGTATCTGGAAGAAACAGGCAGAACTGGACGGTTAGATGCCTATATCTTTTCCAGCCAGACACATCCGCAGATGACTATCTCCTGCATTGAGGAAATTTATAAAAAATATGTTGCCCTTGCCAAGGCGGAGTATCCGAAGATGTTTCTTGAAAAGTGTTATACCCCGCATACCATGAGACATACAACCGCCACACATATGTTAGAAGCCGGAGTCCCGATCATAGCAATCAAAAACTTTCTCGGACATTCCTCGATTTCTACGACTGAACGGTACGCAGAGCTTTCCCAGAGTACCGTGAACAGGTATATCCGAGATTGGAACGAGAAATGGTTTTCACATCAAAAGGAAACCCCTGCTAATCAGAAGGAAAATCAGTTGCCTGATTTTCTGAAATAGCCATTACATTATCCGAGGATATTTCTTTGAAAGCCTTTAATATCAGCAATATTTAAGAATTTCCTCGGATAATTGAATATCTGGGATAATGCGGCATTAAAACGCATAGTCCAGCGAATAGAGTATGAAGAAGCCAGGGAACGGTGATCTTTTCAGATTGCTGCACCCTGGCTTTTTGTTGTCAATTGAAATTCAAAACCGGGATTTCAATTTTTGTAATATAGTCCTCGATTCTGTCGATCACCAGTTCATTGATCCCAATCTCATAGGCATAGCCGGAGAACTGTAAATGGTGCTGCTCTGCGTAGCGGAGGATCGCTTCATAGCGGGCAGGCAGCCTGTCCCAATTCCCAATGCAGAATGCCCGCAAATAGACCCCGCCGGGGCGCCTGTGGAGTCCCATCCTGTTCTGCGTGTCCGGCAGTTCGATAAACAGCTTGGAGTAGTCCTCAAACCTCCGGGCCAGGAGGTTTTCCACCGGGAGCATGGAGCCGTAGGGAGTCTGGTACATACGCGGAAGCTGATATTTCTTGGTCTGCTCAAGAATCAGCTCGATCTCCTCCTCCAGGGACTTTTCCGGTGATGTTTGCACCGTCGCCAGATACTGCGGTTCCCGCTCAATGAGGGAGATCTCGGAGAGGTCCAGGTCCAAAAGTTCGGTCATCTCCTGGCGGCGGCTGCACAGTTTTGACCGGACGGCCTTCAGCCCCTGGATCGTCCGGTCCAGTTCTGAGATTTTATCCCGAAGCAGGTCCGCCATGCTCCCAGCGGACCTGTTTTTCATAAATTCCTGAATATCCCGGATGGGCACGTTCATGTCCCGGAGCAGCAGGATCACCTCCAGCTCCGTACTCTGGTAATAGCTGTATAGCCGGTACCCATTTTCTTCGTGGATAAACGCAGGCTTGAACAGCCCGATCTCATCATACCACATGAGTGTCTTTTTGTTGATCCCATGCAGAGCGGCAAACTGGCCGATGGTAAACAGCTTCGGTTTTTCCCGCAGCATTTTCAAAAACCCCCTTGACCGTACAGTAACTGTAGGGATTATGATACTCCATGCCGGTAACTACCACAAGAAGCAGGAGGAATTTCCGTGCAGAATGAAATTGCATACAGCAGACCCGTCACCCTGACAAACATTCTTAAATTTGCAGTCCCCACCATCGCCATGAGCGTATTCATGTCCTTCTATACGATGGTGGACGGGCTGTTCGTCTCAAACCTGATCGGGACCAGTGCCCTGTCTGCCCTCAATCTGGTCTATCCCGTCATCGCGCTGGTGACGGCCATCTCCACCATGCTCGCAACCGGCGGCAGCGCGGCTATCATGAGAAAGATGGGAGAGGGAAAGCCCGATGAAGCAAAGCAGGACTTTACGTTTCTGATCCTGGTCAATGTCCTGACCGGCCTTGTGATGTGCGGGCTGGGCTATCTGTTCATGGGGAAGATCTTCGGCTCCATGTCCCTGTCCCCGGAGGTCTCCGCCTATTGCTGGGAATATCTGAGCCGTTACCTGCTGTTCACCGTCCCTATTCTTCTGATGAATAACTTCACCCTCTATATGATCGCAGCAGGCAAGGCGTCCCTTTCCCTGCTCTGCTCCGTCGCCGGCGGCGTGACCAATATCGTGCTGGACTACCTGTTTATCGCCGTTTTCCGCTGGGGGATCGGCGGGGCGGCGGTTGCCACCGGCCTGGGGTACTCCATCACAGCCATCGTGGGCCTGCTGGTGTTCTCCAACCGGAACAGCCTGCTCCATTTTGTCAGGCCGGTCTGCCGGCCCCAAACGCTCGGGAGAGCCGTCACGAACGGCTGCTCTGAAATGGCCACCGCGCTGGTCAACGGCATCATCACGCTGATGTTCAACTGGACGATGCTCAAATATGTAGGGGAGGACGGCGTTGCCGCAATTACCATCATCTCCTATGTGCTGGCCTTTGCCGGGTCCCTGTATGCCGGTTATGCCTACGGGGTGGCCCCCATGCTCAGCTTTTATTACGGGGAACAGAACCATGAGAAGCTCAGGAAGCTGGTCCGCACCAGCCTGAAAATCATCGGCGCGATCGCGGCGGCCACCGTGCTCGTTTCTCTGGCTGTCACAGAGCCGCTGGTGTCCATCTTCGCCCGGCCCGGAACACCTGTCTATGACCTGGCTGTGGCAGGAAACCGGATCTGTTCCCTGGCCCTGCTCTTTGTGGGCTTCAACATTTTTGCAAGCGGGATGTTCACCGCACTTTCCAATGGGCTCATTTCGGCAGTGCTGGCGTTTTCCCGCACCTTTGTCTTTACACTGATCGCCATGCTGGTCCTCCCGGTCATTCTGGGCGTCACCGGGATCTGGCTGGCGACACCGGCCGCGGAGCTGGCGGCAGTCGTCCTGTCCGCCGTCATGCTCCTGAAATACCGGCGGCGCTACTGCTATTGATTCCAGGGGGGAGTATTTTGAAGCTGGTGATTTTGCTGGCCGTAATCGCAGGAAAATGGCTTCTGTGCCTGTGGAGCGGCCTGGGCCTGGTTTTCCTGCTCTTTTGGCTGAAAGGGAAGCAGTTCAGGGGTAATAGCGAAAAATGGGACGATTTCTTTCTCACCCTGCCGCCGCAAAAGGTGGAGCAGTACGCGATTGGTATTTATCTGGCCGCCGCGCTGCTCTCGTCCGGCATCAGCTATTGTGTCCTGAAATGGGCGGGCTTCCAGCACAGTCTTTTGATCGCAGGTGCGCTGTTTGTGGTCGGAGCCTTGATTACAGAGTACCGGTGGTTCACAAAAAAGCGGGACTATGTGCTGAAGCGGTATCAGGAGATCCCGCAGACGATTTTGGAAAGAAGAAATGGAGAAAACAAAATGGATGGACAGATCGTATTGAGAGAATACCAGACATCAGACCGCCCGGCTTTGATCGGGATCATCCGGGAGACGTGGCAGTATGACAAGTTTGCCTCCCCCAAGGCGGCGCAGAAGCTGGCGCGGGCCTATCTGGACAGCTGCCTCACCAATCAGACCTTTACCCAGGTCGCGCTGGTGGATGAAGTCCCGGTGGGGATTATCATGGTCAAAGACCGCAGGGAGAAGAGATGCCCGTTCCGCCTCAGACTGCGGATGCTCCTCTCCGTGGCGTCGCTGTTCCTGTCCAAAGAGGGGCGTATGGTCACTAGGTTCTTTTCCGGCGTGGAAGAGATCGACCAGCAGCTCCTCCAGGACACCCAGACCGAGTACCAGGGAGAGATTGCCTTCTTTGCGGTCAATTCCAGATACCGGGGCATCGGCCTGGGGAAGAAGCTGTTTGATGCCGCGCGGGATTACATGAGGAACCGGCGGATCAGCAATTTCTTCCTGTTCACAGACACCACCTGCAATTACCCGTTTTATGAGTGCCGGGGCATGGAGCGCCGCGGGGAGCGCGTCCACACCTTTGCGGCAAAGAGAAAATCCGGGACCCTGACCATGTTTATTTACGATTCCTTCATAGAATGTTAAGACAGTTTCTGTCGTTTTCCCCTTCACGTGTGATAAAATGCCTTTCACGGCTCAACGATAAAGAGGTGTCTTTTACGAAATCCAGACAGCGTATTCTCTTCCTGACCGCAGCGGGGCTTCTGATTGTCGGAGGTGGATGGTTCCTATACTCCACCGGCTTTTTCCAGGCGGCGTCCTCTCAGGAATCCCTGCGGGCCTACATTGACGACTTTGCGCCATACTCCCACCTGTGTTTTTTCCTGCTCCAATTTCTCTCTGTCGTGCTGGCTCCGATCCCCAGCAATATTACCGCTGCCGCGGGCGGTGTTCTCTTTGGAACATGGCCTTCCTTTTTCCTCACCTTCGCCGCAGTAGTCGCCGGTTCCCTGCTGTTGTTCTGGTTGGCCCGGGTGCTGGGCCGGGACTTTGCCGGGCGTTTTGTCAGCCGGAGGCTGTCTGAAAAATATCAGCAGATCCTCCAGACCAAGGCTCCGGTGTTCCTCACTCTGGCGTTCCTTTTCCCCTTTTTCCCAGACGATCTTCTGTGCATCCTGGCCGGCCTGTCCTCGCTCTCATTCCGTTGCTTTGCGGTGATCGTCCTGCTTGCCCGCCCCTGGGGACTGCTCTTTGCCAGCGCCCTGGGCGGCGCCGCCTTTCATGTCTCTCCGTGGGCGATGGT
This sequence comes from Dysosmobacter welbionis, assembly GCF_005121165.3. Taxonomy (NCBI): domain Bacteria; kingdom Bacillati; phylum Bacillota; class Clostridia; order Eubacteriales; family Oscillospiraceae; genus Dysosmobacter; species Dysosmobacter welbionis. The sequence goes on from NZ_CP034413.3 coordinate 2,733,858, forward strand.
TTTGATCGGTGTAGCGGGGTTAGTCCTGTTTCTTCTGGGGATGAAATATGGGGATCAGATCGAAGCGGCCATCCTGAAGCGCCTGTCCCGGCGGAAAGGCAATGATGCGGCCTGCTGATTGCGGCAGAGGTTCCGGCCTCTTTGGCTCAATGAGAATAGCGACTGTGGACAGCCCCAACAAGGCGGCCGCTTCCGGATTTCTGGCGGCGCTGTCTTGTTGGGGCGTAATCCTGCTTTGAGACAACTGGGATTGTGTTGGGCCATGGGGCGGCTTGTCTTTTATTTGAACTTCCCCTATACTATAACGATGGATATATTTTGTATGAAACGGAGAATTTGGTGATTCTTGATGAATAAAAAAGATTTGAAAATGCGGCCGGTAGGCAATGAGTATCTGGAACAATATAACGCCCTGCTGCGCTATGTATTCCAGGTGACGGATCAGGAGCTCAGTTCCGTGGGCTGGCAGGAGAAGGAGATCATCCGGGCGAAATTTCCAACCATGCAGAAAGCGGACGTGATCGGCTGGTTTGACGGCGACACCCTGGTTTCCCAGGTGGCGGTCTATCCGATGCGCGTCAAGGTTTTTGGGAAGACCTATTCCATGGGCGGCCTGACGGGAGTGGGGACCTACCCGGAATACTCCAATATGGGCCTGATGCACAAGCTGCTGGAGCAGGCCCTGAAAAACATGAGGGAGAAAAAGCAGTATATCTGCTATCTCTACCCCTATTCGATCCCCTATTACCGGCGAAAGGGCTGGGAACTGATCTCGGACAAGATCTCGTATGAGATCAAGGACTATCAGCTTCCGAAAAACCACCAGGTCGCCGGCAGCGTGCGCCGGGTGAAGGCGGACGGCGAGGAACTGAAGGAGACCTACGCCCGCTTTGCCGAGCATACCCACGGAGCCATCCTCCGGGATGAGCTGGCCTGGAACGAATACTGGCTCTGGGACCGGGACGATATCATGGCGGCAATCTACTATAACGAGAATGAGGAGCCGGACGGGTATATCATCTACTGGATCGAAAATGAAGTGTTCTATATCAAGGACATGATTTTCAATCATGAGGAGGCCCGCACGGGGCTGTGGAACTTTGTTTCCGCCCACTTCTCCATGATCGACCGGGTGGAGGGCAGCACCTATACGGACGAGCCGCTGGCCTTCCTGCTGGAGGACGCCAGCATCAAGGAGTCCATCTCTCCCTACTATATGGCGAGGATTGTGGATTTCCCCGCGTTCGTCGCGGACTATCCCTTCAAGGCGGACGGTACGGAGCGGGAGTGGCGCTTCTCCATGACGGACCCAATCATGGAGTGCAACCAGGGCTCGTTCCTGCTGAAGATATCAAAGGACGGCAGGGGGACGGCTGTGAAGATCTCCGAGCCGTGCGCCGACAGCATCAGCATCCAGACCATGACGACCATGCTGATGGGCTATAAGCGCCCGGACTACCTCGCCAAAATCGGGAGAATCCACGCCGGCGGGGAGACGATTGACATGCTGGAGGACGCGATTGAGCAGCAGCCGCCCTATATATCCGACTATTTCTAAGGGCCGGAATATCATTTTTTCAGACTACTTCCACAAAGGCAGGTGATCCCCCGCTATGCAGAAAGTTGATTTGCTGGAGGGCTCCATTGTTCGGAGCCTGACCAGTTTAGCCCTGCCCATCATGGCCACGTCTTTGATCCAGATGGCCTACAATATGACGGATATGATATGGATCGGCCGCGTATCAGCCAATGCGGTGGCGGCGGTGGGCGCCGCGGGAATGTATCTGTGGCTCGCCAACGGCCTTGCCATGATCCCGCGCCTGGGCGGGCAGGTCAAAGTGGCGCATGAGCTGGGCGCGCAAAATATAGAACGTGCGGCCTCTTATGGGCAGGCGGCATTCCATCTCGGGGCCTTGCTGGTGGTTCTGTTTACAACGCTTTGTATCACACTCAACGGGCCGCTGATCGCATTTTTCAGGCTGAACACGCCCTCTGTGATCGCGGACGCACGCACCTATCTGGTAATTGTGGCGGCCGGATTTTTCTTCTCATTCTTCAATCAGATTTTTACGGGGATGTTCACCGCTATGGGGGGAAGCGTGGTGGTTCTGCGCTCCACGGCCATCGGGCTGGTGGGGAACATCATTCTGGACCCGCTTATGATCTTTGGGATCGGCCCATTCCCGCAGATGGGCGTGGCCGGAGCCGCCACAGCCACCGTTCTGGCCCAGGCCATCGTAACAGCCATGTTCCTTCTGGCAGCCCGCCGCGAGATGACCGTTTTTCCGCAAATCCATATATTCCAGGCCAGTCAGTGGAGGGCCTGGGCGGAGATTTTGAAAATCGGTTTGCCTGTCTCCATCCAGAGCATGTTTTTCTCCGGCCTCTCCATGATCCTCGCCAGGCTCGTCGCGGGTTGGGGGGACGCCGCTATCGCGGCTCAGAAGGTCGGTTCGCAGATCGAGTCCATCTCCTATACCACGGCGGAGGGATTTGCCACGGCGGTCAACGCATTTATCGCACAAAACTTCGGCGCGGGCCGGATGGAGCGCATCCGTAAGGGGTATTGGACAGCCATCGGTATGATCGTTGTCTGGAGCGGCTTCACCACACTTATGCTGGTGGTCTTTCCTGTTCCGCTGTTCCGGATATTCATTCCGGATGACCACGTGCTGCAGACCGGCGTGAGCTATCTGCGGATCATGGGTTACTCCCAGATCTTGATGTGCCTGGAGATCACCTCCTCCGGCGCGTTCCAGGGACTGGGCCGCCCAATGCCGCCCACGCTGGCCGGTATCATCGGGAACGCCGCCCGCATCCCTCTGGCTGTATTCCTCAGCGCCACGGTACTGGGGCTGGATGGGGTCTGGTGGAGCATCAGCATCTCCAGCATTGCAAAAGGCATCGTCGTGTTCACCTGGTTTGTGGTGATCCTGCGCCGTTATACACACCGGCAGGCGCAGGGAGTTGACGGACTGGAGTGACTGTCCGCAGGCTGATTTTGGGTATTGTGCCAGGATACAATGCCTCGAAAATCCACCGGCAGGAGGTTGTACGGTTGCGGGATATTGCATACCAAGCGTTTCAAAAAGGAAATTGACCTTGCGCTGCTGGGGATCGAGAAATGGGCGGATGACCGTGCCTATTTCTGCACACCCAGAAAAGCCGGGATCATAGGCAGGAACGGAGTATCCGGAGCACTGTGCCGCCATGAGTTATACCGTTACGCTGGAACTGCAGGACGGCGCTATGACCCTTGCGGACCGCGGCGACGGGGATCGCCCCAGACAGGCGCCCTGCGCCCCGGATCAGCCGAAGACTACTTCGTATGTAGCAGGGAGCGGGTTTATCGGCGGTGCGGATGGCCCGGCATCCGCTTTTGTTGGAGAGGAGCAGGGAAAACTTCGGATGGCCTGTTCCTTGCTTCGTTTCGGCGGAGAATGTGGAATAGCGGATGATTTTCCACGAAAAGCAGTTTGAGGACATGACCCTGGAGTGGACTCCGTCAAATGAGGCCAAGCATTCCATATCTGGAAGATAGAATACGGCTGAGGTGCCTGCGCTGTTAGCGCCGACGTGACTTGACCAAAAGAGAGGTGGAAAAATCCTAGACCAAAATGAGTAACTAAGTATGGGACAGGGCAGGTTTCTATATATTTTCATCCTCTGGTCAACAATTCAAGACAGCCGCTGTGGAGGTTCCCACAGCGGCTGTTCGTTATGATTGTCAACTCCGTCCCGTTCTGGCATTGGCAAACCGGTCGACTATAAAGTTATATACATAATAGAAAAGGACGCCGAAACAACACCCGATGATGTTGTTTATAATACGGAGGATAATTGCTGATTTTACCCCAAAGATATTTGTAGCCATAAGAAGCGCGCCAAAACAGTTCAGAAGGGTTTTCCAATGATAGGCGGCGCAGAGGCCGAGCAGCAATCCTGAATAGATTCCCAGATACGAGTGGGCGGAAGCCGGAAGCAGTTGGTATACGATCCCAAATAAAACACTCCCAGCCACGACGCCGCCCAGGCGTTGAAATGCCCGTTTGTTTGGGCGCTCGCCATATTGCGATAGGACCGTCAGGCAGGCACAGCCCACCCACATGATCCGGTCTACCTGAAGTAGTTCTCCGACAAGGATTCCAAGCGATAATCCAAGCGTCACCTGAAACTGCCATTTTCCGAGGGGATCAAAGAGGGAAAAGTCTTTCACGATCTGCGAGAACGTTTTGCCGTAATCTTTCTTCCTGTGATTGATGTAGAAAATGATTCCGCACAGCAGGCATCCCAGCAGCATTTCGAATACCCGGAGCACGAGCAGATGTCCGCCAACCGGATTCCCGTATAGGAACATATAGGCAAACAGGTACAGGCCCGCCCCTCCGTATAACGGCTCGTGGCAGGCGGAGATCACGATAAAGCCGATGCTCAAGAAGTTGATCAGAAACCCCCACGCCGGATTTACGGACTGCGCAATGCAAGGGCTGAAGGTCAGCAGCACAAAGACAATAAAGAAGTTTATCAGGGAGCTTTTGAGGCAGTAGCCGAAGTCAACAAACCGGACCGTCAGCAGAATGCAGAAGATTACCACGGCGGCAGAGCTGTTTTCATCTCCAAACAGAAAGTTTAGAATAGAAATAAAAACGACTGCAAAGAGAACACAGAGGATATCCTTCACAATCAAGGCCGCAATCAATTTGTGCCGTTCAGACGGATTCGCTGCGTTTCTGATTTTCCCCTTACATACAGAGACATCTAATTGCATCGCCTGATAAAAGTTCATCTGGACCTTCCTTTCTCAGAGCATAATCCTATCATATCCGGCGGGGAAATCAAGAACGTAGCCTTTGTAAAAAAACTGTAAACAGTTCCGGCCATTGGGACTGTTAAAGCCGATCCGAATTGATGAAAACAGGCGGCGCCTTCCCTTAGCCGGAACAAATCAGAAAATTTGGGGAGTCACTGTCAACGGCGTGGGTGCAAGGGAGCGGGACAGGGTACTTACAGCTTCAGCTTCATCCGGTCCGTCTGAATGCCCCTGCCTGATTAGAACAGAGAGTTGTCGTTGTTCTGATCGGCAGGGGCGTTTTGTGTCCGAAGCCATTTCTGCGCAATGGCTTTGGACTTTTCTGAATAGGAGTCCTATGTTGCCTGCTAAATACAAACGGAGCAAAATGAAAGCGCAAAATATGAAACGGATGCGGCGGCCGGACTGTCGCTCCCTCGCACCGGACATCCTTCGCAGCAACGCATCAGCCATGGAGTACAGGCCAGCTCCGGCCCACTCTTTTAAAAAATGTTTGATCTGCCGGGACCTTCCTCTTAAAGCGGCAGAAAACCGACGCTGGCAGGCTGCTTGAAGTTACGACTGCTTTTCAAATAGAGGATAGTTCTGCGCATCTCCTGAAAAACGGCAGGACCTTATTTTCCTGCTGCATGAATACCTGCCGGAAGCCATTTCCACCAGTTGTACATTTCCGGGCGAATGCGGCGCAGGGTCATTCCGGTCACTGCCCCATCGAACATGGGGAAGTTCCTGTATAGAAAGGAGTATCAGCCGCCGCAGGCGGCTGATTACACACGTACAGCGAAACTCACCAAAAGACTCGAATGACACCGCAGGTCACGGTGGTGGTAATGATTCCGGCGATGAGGACGCCAAGCGCGATGGCGGGGAGGGCTGTCCGGAGCCGGAGGTCCAGCACATCGGCCACCAGGGCGCCGGTCCAGGCCCCGGTCCCCGGCAGCGGGATTGCCACGAGGATGATCAGGCCGATGGTGCGATACTTTTTCACGATTCGGCCCTTGAGGTGTGCCCGGCGCTCCAGCCAGTCGATTTTCGGTCCAACCCAGCTGGATTTGCGCAGCCAGTCAAAAATACGGCGGAGCAAAAGAATGAGAAAGGGGATTGGAACGAGATTGCCGAGGATGGCGGCAGCCGCCGCTGCGGCTGGCGGCAGGCCGGCGGCTATACCGGCCGGAATTGCACCGCGCAGCTCCAGCACAGGCACCATGGCAATGAGGAATGTCATGAGGAGCTCACCGAAAAAAGTATCAAACAAATCCATAGACTACACCTTTTGTATAACAAATGTAACGATTGCATTCTACCATAGAGCGCCAGATGCAGCAATGTTTATTTTTATCTGTACGAAATCGAAACATGTATGTGGGCGGTAAGCAATAGAGGGCAGACGGTACAGCCTTACCCTAAAAGAAGAACGGCCCAAACCGGGAGGGGGGTCGGGAGGAACATCTGGCAAGCCATACATTATATATATTGGGACAGAGCGTATCAAAGTGCATGGATCGCAGACGATCTGCCGGAATGTTACGGTTATATTACAAGAGCTGCAAATCTATTGCAAACAGAAAATTGATCTGATATGATGCGTCTAGAACAAATGAGGAATCGCTCTTGGCTGCCCGGTACAGATACAGGAATGGCTAGCCACGGTATGTGTACCGTGTAAAAAAGAGGCTTCACTCAGGCGTTCTGAACTTCTAAAGCCGAACGCTCACCGAGGTAGTTTGGGGGGGGCCGCGTTTGCGGAGTGTATCTCTCCAATTTGCCAAAATGAGGGAACGGCGGAAATTTAAAGGAGGTAAACACCCAATGAAGAAGTTCCTTTCTCTGGTACTGGCTCTGGTGATGACCATGTCTCTGGTCACCGTCAGCGCCGGTGCTAAGGACTTCAGTGATGACGACAGCATCACCTATCAGGAAGCTGTTGACGTCATCTCCGAGATTGGTGTTGTCGACGGTTACACCGGCGGCGACTTCAAGCCCACTGATGTCCTGACCCGCGGTGCCGCCGCCAAGATCATCTGCAACCTGATCCTGGGGCCCACCACCGCTTCCGCTCTGAGCGCCAGCAGCGCTCCCTTTAAGGATGTGCCCGTGAGCAACACCTTCGCAGGCTACATCACCTACTGCGCCCAGGAGAAGATCATCAACGGCTATCCCGACGGCACCTTCCGTCCCACCGGCACCCTGACCGGCAACGCGTTCATGAAGATGCTGCTGGGCGCCCTGGGCTATGACAGCGCTGTCGAGAGCTACACTGGTCCCAACTGGTCCGTGGCCGTCATCAAGCAGGCCGCCGGTATCGGCCTGGACGACGGCAACGACGAGTTCGTCGGCTCCAAGGCCGTGACCCGTGAGGAGGCTGCCCTGTACGCCTTCAACATGCTGCAGGCCACCATGGTCGAGTACGACGCCAAGACTTCTGTCGACATCAACGGCGCTACCGTGACCATCGCCGGCGACAAGGCCAAGGAGATCGAGAACACCTCTCGTACCGACGGCTACATCGACGACGACAACAAGATGCAGTTCGCTGAGAGATACTTCACCGACCTGCGCCTGACCACCGACACCACCGATGACTTCGGCCGTCCCGCCAACACCTGGCGCTTCAAGGGCGTTGAGGTTGGCACCTTCGCCAAGACCGCTGACGCCACCTACACCGCCGACGTGAAGCTGGGCCAGATCTACTCTGACCTGGGCATGTCCGACAAGGACGAGGCTGCTCCCGTCTTCGTGGACGGCGTTGAGGCCAGCGAGTCCGCCAAGGTCTCCAAGGGCAACGACCTGAAGGTCAGCGAGCTGAAGTTCACCAACTCTCCCGTTGCGAAGTGCAACGTCGGCAACGGCACTCTGGTCGAGGCCTATCTGGATGAGGATACCAACGATGTCACCATCGTGGCTATCAACACCTACGTGGCTGAGGTCAACAAGGTTGTGGCCGAGACCAACTCCAAGGATGCTTACATCACCCTGTCCGAGCTGGCTGCTGAGAACGGCGCCACCTCCGGCCTGCGTGCCAACGACGAGTTCGAGACCACTGGTTTCGAGAACGACCAGATCGTCCTCTTCACCTATGCCAACAACGAGATCCAGTCTGTCAAGGCTGCTGAGTCCGCTGAGGGCACTCTGACCAGAAAGGTTTCCGGCAAGTCCATCAACCTGGGTGAGACCAAGTATGACTTCTCCAAGATGTATTCTGTGGACGGCGGCGAGAGCAGCCTGGGCATCGACAGCGAGTATGTCGTGTACCTGGATGCCAACGGCTATGCCATCTACGTCGAGGAGACTGAGTACAACATCGCTGACTACGCCTATCTGCGCGCTCTGCAGGGTTCCAGCGTTGCTTTCGCCTCTGACAAGGCCGCTCTGATCACCTATGACGGCAAGATGAAGACCGTCGACACCAAGGAGGACTACACCAACGACTTCGCTGGCTATGGTTCTGAGCTGCAGATTGGTAATCCCAAATCTGAGATTGTCCTGGTGAAGGAGACCTCCAAAGGCGAGTATCGCCTGAAGGATCTCGACACCAAGAATCCCAGCATTGCTAAGGCCGAGGACTCCTTCGAGCTGCGGAACGGCGTGGCCCGGATCAACCTGACTAACAAGGGCGTGACCAACGCCTCCGATGCCAAGCAGGGCACCGACTACATCTATGCCGACAGCAAGACGGTGTTCGTGGTGGGCACCTATGACAGCGGTGCTCGCGAGAATTGGAAGGATGCTACCTATCGCGCCTACACCGGCATCAACAACGCTCCCACCATCGTGGACGACAACGACAGCAGCCCGGCTACCAATGCCATCGGCATGAGCTACTACTGCCGCAACAAGGGCGTTGCCACCATCGTGTACCTGAGCGTGGACGAGGCTGACTACAAGGTCACCGGCGGCAACAACGACGTGATCTTCTTCGCCTTCGAGTCCGGCAGCAAGAAGATCGAGGACTCCGACAACGAGTACTACACCTACAACGCAGTTGTGGATGGCAAGATCGTTGAGGGCGTCAAGGTCGATGCCAGCGTGAAGATCGACAACCGCACCTCCAACGGCTCCTTCAGCAGCAACGTGGTCTTCACTGGCGCCGATTATGACGACGGTGTGATCACCGGCCTGGACAAACTGGGCAACTCCGGCACCGTCACCGGCATCAACAAGGTGAACAATGAGAACGTCGTGCTTGGCTACGGCAACGGCTCTGAGTCCACCTATGTGGTCGCCGACGATGCGAAGATCTTCTTCATCGACGATGACGGCACCATTACCGAGGGTGCGGTGAGCAACATCCGCCGCTCCGACGAGGATGTCGTGACCTACGTCCTGGAGGATGGCCAGATCAGCTATCTGTTCATCCAGCAGTACTTCGAGGATAACGACCAGTCCTCTTCCGGCGGCAGACAGGAGCTGACCAGCATCACTGGTGTGACCTATTCTGCTCCCAACCTGACCCTGACTCTGAACGGCACCAACGCCGGCCAGAACTACAAGGTCACCCTGAAGATGATCGTTGCCGGTGTGACCACTGAGCTGGGCACCTACACGGTCACCGGCGCCACCGGCGCTACCAGCACCACCGCTGTCCTGTCCGTGGGCACTCTGGCCAGCATCGCTGCCAGCGGCGGTATCTACATGGTCTCCTGCGGCGGTCAGAACGCAACGTTCACTGCCTAAGGAACTGTGTCAACGTGCTGATGCACTAAGACAAAAAGGATTCCCGGACTTCTGTCCGGGAATCCTTTTTATGTGTCAGGCATAGTCAAAGCCGGTCGGCACGCCCTCTGATAGCTTCTCTCTGCACGGACACACGGCTTGCGAGGATTTGCACAGGCTTTGGCCCAGTTGGCAGAGGAAACGAACTGGTGAATGAGCCGTTCCTTCGCCGCCAGCACCGGAAGAGTCGAAGGTCCCCCGGACTTTTGTCCGGGGGCGTTCCTTTGGGTTACAGTTTCCAGCCCCAGAGGATGATTTTCCCTTCCCCGTTGATGGTTCCGGCGTCCGTCATAAAGTTCAGCGTCTTCAGGTCCTTCGGCGCGATGGAGGGGATGGTGCTGTAATAGGGCGGGTTCGATGTATCATAGATATGCTCACAGATACAGGCAATGGGGGAGAGATAAGTTGCCAGACGGATCTTTGCTTTGCCTTGACCCAGGAGGCCGCTCATCTCCAGGCGGCACAGGTAGTTTTGGTGCGTGCCCGGATGGAAATAGCTGTCTGTCGCAATATTGTTGCAGCGCAGATAGATATAGTGATAGGCTGTGGAGAGGATGGGGACGATCCACACCTCCGTGTACTGCGTGAAGTCGATCTGTGATACATCCACATCCACCTGCGCTGCTTCCTGCGTGACAGGCACTTCCAGAAGTTTTACCAGTGGACGGCCTCGGCGGCTGCGGCTGCCTCCCGGCGGATGGCGGCATCCTGAGCCGTTCTCGCCTGCTGCTCCGCCGCGTCCGCGGCTGCCAGGGAGGCCAGGGCTGTCTCCAGCTTCTGATTGTCCCCGTTGAAATCCTCCATCCGGATGCGGTCCGTCAGCTCCCACTGGTTGAGATGAAATTGACTGGTCTGCTGCAAATTCTTCACCCTTTCCCGAAAATTGTGGCGGGAAAACTCCCGCTATCCAATCCCCCCTGACCGGAAGAAATTGCAGAATTTCGTGCAACAAAAAATTCCCCCGGACCGAAGTCCGGGGGAATTTTCAACCGCGGGTACAATCACCCTTCTGGCGGGTAATCAGACACCCAACACAAAGCTCTGGTCGCCGCAGGTCACCATGTAGGTGGAGCCCGCAGACAGAGCGGCAGAGATGGTGGCGGTCGTCGTTGTCGCGGCGCCAGTCACGTTGGCGGTCGTCAGCTTCACCAGGGTGCCGCCGTTGACCAGGGAGATGGTCACGGGGTAGACCTGTCCGGCGTTCGTGCCGGTCAGAGTGACAGTGACGGTGCCGCTGCTGTAGCTTGCGCTGATCCCGCTCAGGACCACGCCGCTGCTACCGGCGCCCTCCTGCTTGCCGTTGTCAACTTCCTGGATGAACAGGTAGGCGATGTCGCCGTCAGTCACATCGAGGAGGCCGATGTAGGTAGCAGTGGAGTCGGAGCTGATGTTCTTCACATCGTCGATCTTGGTGATAACACCATCGGTATCGATGTAGTACATCTTGGCGTCAGAGGCAACCGTGTAGCGGACGCTGGCGGAAGCCGTCGTGCCGTTCAGGCCGATGCTGTAGGAGCCGGAGAGCTTCCACACGCCGGTGCCCTTGAGGGTGGTGTAATCAGATGTGGAGATATCATCAGCGGAGGTCAGCAGACCCTTGTTGTTGTAGTCAGCATTGGTCACAACCTGGTTGACCGTGTCGTTGCCAGCCACGACCACAGAGCCAGCATCCTGAGCGGCCTTGACCTTCACGGTGGTGATCTCGTCGTCCACAACTGCGTTGTACAGGTAGTACTGGTTGTTGTCGCCATCGGTGATCATCTTGGTGGCGGACTCAGCAGCCAGGAACACCACATCGCGCTTGCCGTTGGTGACATAGGCGCCGGTGGCGTCGATGAAGGCGAAGGTCACCACATCGCTGGAGCCGCTGGTGGTGTAGACCATCTCAACAGCCTTGGTCTCCACAGCGGGAGAGGTGGTCGGATCATCAGACATGATGGTGGGAGCGTTCTTGATGCCCTTGTAGACGGAATAGTCAGTCTTGCCGCGGGCATCGCTCTCAGCCACCACGAACACGGTCTCACTGTTGCCATACACCGTAGTGCCGGTTTTGGTGGTGATAGCCGCGCGGGTGTTCTTCATCTCGAAGGTGTCAGCGCCGCCGGACAGAACGCCATTTGTAGCAATGCTGGCATCGGCAGTGGTGGTGATGGTGGGGTTGCCATTCTTATGAACATTGGCGGCCTGACGCAGAGCGTACTCGCCCTTGTCGTCAGCGCGGTAGTAGACGATGGTGCCCTCCAGAGAGGTGTAATCGTCGTCAGTATCCACCGTCTTCACGGAGCCGTCGGACATGACCAGCTGAACCTGATCCTTGCCGAAGCGGCTGTTGCTGCTCTGGGTGTAGAGCACATACGCGTACTGAGAGGCGTCGAACTCCTGCTCATCCACATAGATGACCATGCCGTTGGTATCCAGATAGATGACATAGTCGCTCTTGGTGGTCATGCTGGTCTCAGAGCCGAAGGAGAACGCAATGTTCTTGGAGTACTTGTACTCGGTATCGGCCAGAGTCAGGTTCTTGCCCAGGGTGTACTTGTCGAGGGTGCCCTCCACGGACTCGGCCTTCACAACGGACTTGATCTCGTCCGCGCTCTGGGAGTAGGTGAACAGGACCACATCGTCTTCCTCGAAGTTGTCGGTATTGGTCTCAAAGCGGGCCTTGCTGCCGGAGATGGACACAGAGGTAGAAGCGTCCTTCTCGGTCACGAGGCTCTCGGAGTTCACGACAACATAGGGATCGGAGACCTTCTCTTCCTTGGAGGAGATGGTGCCCACATAGGTGTCGATGATGCAGATGGTGACATCGTTGTTGTCCTCATCGTAGAAGACCTCAACGGTGCTGCCGTCAGCCACCAGCTTGTTGTTGGCGCTGGAGCTGGAGACCTTGACGGTGTTGCCCTTGGACACGGCAACATCATCGGCCTCGACGCCGTTGTAATAGACCTCGGCGTTCTTGTCCTTCTCGCTCATGTCGAGATCGCTGTAGATATCACCCAGCTTCACGTTGCTGGTGTAAGTCACATCAGCGGCGTCCGCATAGGTGCCGATCTTGTCGCCCTTGAAAGTCCACTTGGTGGCGGGACGGGCGAAGTCGTCGGTGGTCTCGGTCTTGTCCAGCTTGTCGAAGTAGCGCTCGGCAAACTGCAGGTTGGGCTTGTGCATGTTGTTGTCGTAGGAGCCCTGCGCAACTTCCTTGGCCTTGTCGCCGGCGATGGTCACGGTAGCGCCGTTGATGTCAACAGAGGTCTTGGCGTCGTACTCGACCATGGTGGCCTGCAGCATGTTGAAGGCGTACAGGGCAGCCTCCTCACGGGTCACGGCCTTGGAGCCGACGAACTCGTCGTTGCCGTCGTCCAGGCCGATACCGGCAGCCTGCTTGATGACGGCCACGGTCCAGTTGGCACCGGTGTAGCCCTCAATGGCGCTGTCATAGCCCAGAGCGCCCAGCAGCATCTTCATGAACGCATTGCCGCTCAGGGTGGCGGTGGGACGGAAGGTGCCGTCGGCGTAGCCGTTGATGATGCCCTGCTGAGAGCAGTAGGTGATGTAGCCTGCGAACACGTTAGTCACGGGCACATCCTTGAAGGGAGCGGTGTCAGCGCTCAGGTAGGAAGCGGTGGTGGGCCCCAGGATCAGGTTGCAGATGATCTTGGCGGCGGCACCGCGGGTCAGGACTTCAGTGGGCTTGAAGTCGCCGCCGGAATAACCGTCGACAACGCCGATGCCGCTGATGACGTCGACAGCTTCCTTGTAGGTGATGCTGCCGTCATCACTGAAGTCCTTGGCGCCGGCGCTGACGGTGACCAGAGACATGGTCATCACCAGAGCCAGTACCAGAGAAAGGAACTTCTTCATTGGGTGTTTACCTCCTTTAAATTTCCGCCTTCCGCTCCCGTTTTCGTTTGGAGAGATACACTCCTCGCACAACGGCTTGCGGCCCTTGTGGGCCAGCGGTTTTCCGAACAACTTCGGTAGCATTTTGAGTTTTCATGCTACCAAACGGCTGCAAAGCTTGGAAACCCTGGAAAGTCTGGTAGCAAAATTAAAGATTTGGTAGCAGCCAATTATGGAAATTTTTTGATGCATCAGATCAGCCGAGGATTGTGATGACATCCAATGCGCTTTCCGGTACCGCTCTTTCTCTGAATGATTTGGTCTGAAAGGCGGGCCCGCGCTTTCTTGAAACGGATGTCACATCGTTGAAAAATAAAAATACACAGGCATTCCGCCCCTCGCAGAGGTGGATTCCCTTTGTCCGGACTGCGGACTGAAAAGCGAAGGATGATTAAAAATGAGTGACAAATATAATCTGCTAATTTGATACATAAATGAAACCATTGGAATAGACAATGAACAAGAAATCTGATATAATTTTGCGCGGTAAAAGACTATTCTCGCGAGAGGAGCAATTTCATGAAGCGAAAAAAAACCGTGCCGGCAGAGGTGGTTCCAAAACCGGTGAATGATGCGGCGCCTGTGCCGGAGAAAGACCATCCGCTGTATGACCGCCTGTTTGTTGTGGGATTTGCGGTGCTGCTGTTTTTTGCCATGACGGTGCAGACGGTTCCCATGAGCCTGATTCTGGCGGCTGTGGCATTGGCGCTGTCCTTTGGCAGGGGGGGCTATGCACGGTTTCGCGGCCGCCTGGGAATCCCGGTCCTGGGGTTTCTGGCCTTTTTGATCCTCTGCGGGGCCGCCAGCCTGTATACGAGCTTCGGCGCCTACGCTTACGGAGAATATGCCAAGCTGCTGGCGTCCGGAGCCCTGGGCCTGCTGCTGTTGGCACGCGGACGGGAACAGAACGCCGGCGGACTCCTGTTCAGCTTCTCTGCCGTGTGCGGAGTGATTGGGCTTCTATGTATCGATGCCGGGTGCCGGGGACCGCTCTTTCGCGGCTTTGCCTCTTTTATGGAGGGGCTTGGGGATGCAGCTTATCAGAGCCTGGATCAAGCGACCTATACGGGCGCCCGGTTTGACGGCATCTATAACGACGCAAACCTGACCGGCAGCCTGATGGCGCTGGCGGTCTTGGTGGGACTCTACCTGATCCGTACAGGACGGAAACCGTGGGAGCGATTTGCGGCCTGCTTTCTGACCGGACTGTCCGCAGTGGCCTTTTTTACCGCGATGAGCCGTGGTGCCATTCTCTGCTTTGGCGCGACAGTCCTCTGCTATCTGTTGTTTGTGGGAAAAGGGCAGCGGGGCCAGCTGTTCCTGCTCCTGTTTTTCACGGCGTTATCCATGGGCGCATTCGGTCTGCTGTCTATGACGCTGCTCTCCTCCGGCTCTGTTCTTGGGACATTGGCCGCGTTGCCATGCGGACTTGTGCTCTGGGGCCTGTATGAAGGTTTGGGCCAGAAGGCGGCAGAGGTTCTCAATGGACACCCCCGCCTGATCGCGGGGATTGCTACCGGTCTGGTGGTGCTCTGCGCTGCGGGAACGGTGGCCGCTTTTACGCTGACGGAGCCCTTCGTCTGCACGGAGGAAAATGTTCTTTACCGGGGCGCGGACGTCACCTCCGGGGAGACCTATACCATCACCGGCGACTGGGACAACGGCGATGAGATCACTCTGATGGCCTATGGCTCCACCCAGGCGCAGGAGATGGAAAACCGGACGGAGACTTATTACAGCGGACCGCTGTCCGAGGCCTCCTTTACCGTGCCGGAGGGGATTACCCGGGTACTCTTCCAGTTCCGGGGACCGGAGGGGACTCAGATCCGCTCTCTGTCCCTCTCCGACGGTACGAAGATCCCCACATCCTATACGCTGCTGCCGGAAAACCTGGTGAGCCGGTTCCAGAAGAATCTGTTTCAGGACCGCAGCTTCCTGCTGCGGGTGCAGTATCTCAAGGACGGCTGGACCCTGTTTACGCAATCACCGTTGACGGGGCACGGCCTGGGCGCTACGGAGGGTCTGCTGACCTCGGTGCAGCCCTTCTTCTACCAGTCCCTCTATCTGCATAACCATATCCTGCAGGTGATGGACGAGACGGGTCTGCTGGGTCTTGCGGCGTTCCTGGCGCTGATGCTGGGTGCGGCATGGCTGCTGGTGCGGCGGCTGCGGACACAGCAGGATGGTATGGCTGCGGTATTGCTTGCCTGCTGGGTGATGATGAATCTCCACGGGTTGATGGAGATCTCCTTCTCCGTGCGGATGTTCCAGTGTGCCGCGTTTTTCCTGGTCCTTATGAGTGTTGTCTCCTGTGGGGAGCCCGCGGAGGGGAGAAGCGGCGTGCGGATCCTCCGGGTCGTAGGGACCCTGGCCGCCGCACTCTGGCTGGTCGTTTCCTTTGCGATGCTTTTGGGCAGCCAGATGGCACAGGCGCAATTCAGGGACTTCGATACGACGGATATGACCCGGTCGGAATTCCTGGACAGCATGGAAAAGCTGGATCGGATGGACGCCTATACCGATCAGGATTATAAGGTCAACCGGATGGTCAATGCACTGCAGGAGGGGGGCAGCCTCAATCTGGGTGTGGCGTCCCGCTGTGCCCGGGAACTGCGGGAGACCGGGGACTTTGACGCTTGTTATAAAGTCGCCGCTTACTATTATCTGCCCCTGCAGGATCTCTCCGGCTTCTTTGAGATCATGCAGGAGGGACTGGCTCAGGAGCGGTCTAATGCCGATGCGTGGAACAGTGCCTTTGATCTGTACGGACAGGCCTTTGCGCAACTGGACGAGTCGCAGATGGATGCGTTTGTGGCAGGCGTCTTGGCAACCATGGAACAGATGGAGCAGGCCAACGAGTATTTGCTGGTTCCGGTGGCGCTGGATGAGGCCAATCAGGCTCTCGCGGATAGTGTGACCACCGTGGAGACGGAGGACCTGGATGCCTCTGCCGCGTATGCGCTGCTCTCTGCGGTATTTGCCGGGCAGCAGGAATAAGTGGAAAAGAAAACAGAATGGTCCTGAATCCATCGGAACTATCCTGCTTTTACAGAATTATGGCAAAAAGGAAAAAGAATAAGCCGGAAAACTTATCAAAAGTTACCCAAAAACTTGAGCTGCGTCGAAAAATGTGCTAAAATATAAGCTGATTAACTAGGAAAAATGACGAGAAGATGTTTTCTCATTCAGAAGTTTATCTGTGGGTAGCATCTAGAATCTGGGAAGTACCGCCGGACTGGCGTGCGATACGGACCCAGCCGGTCAAATCAAAAGCAGGATGTGTTGTTTATATGGAAAAGATCCCGTTTTCCCCGCCGGATATTACCCAGGCGGAGATCGATGAAGTGGTGGATACCTTGCGGTCCGGCTGGATCACCACCGGTCCCAAGAGCAAACAGTTTGAGCGGGAGATCGCGGCCTATTGCGGAACGGATACCGCGGTGTGTCTCAACTCCGCTACCGCCAGCCTGGAGCTGACGCTGCGTGTACTGGGGATCGGCCCCGGGGACGAGGTGATCGTACCGGCTTATACGTATACAGCCACAGCCAGCCCGGTATGTCATGTAGGCGCCACGCTGGTGATGGTGGACAGCCAGCCGGACTGTTATGAGATGGATTATGCACAGCTTGAAAAAGCCATTACGCCGCGCACCAAGGCCATCATCCCGGTGGATGTGGGGGGGATCCTGTGTGATTACACCCGTATTTTTTCCATCGTGGAAGATCGCCGGGGAGACTTTTCACCGGCATCTCCTCTGCAGGCGCAGCTGGGGCGGATCGCGGTGATCGCGGATGGCGCGCACAGCTTCGGTGCGGTCCGCGGCGGCATCCGCAGCGGTGCATGGGCGGATTTCACCACCTTTTCTTTCCATGCGGTGAAGAATCTCACCACCGCAGAGGGCGGCGCAGTGACCTGGCGCAGGGATCTGGGTCTGGATGATGCGGCGCTCTATCGTCGCTATATGCTGCTGAGCCTTCACGGCCAGGACAAGGATGCCCTGGCTAAGACCAAGGCCGGCGCGTGGGAATATGACATTGTGGCGCCTCTTTACAAGTGCAACATGACGGACATCATGGCCGCCATTGGCCTGGCCCAGCTGCACCGGTATGAGGAACTGCTGGCCAAGCGGTATGCCCTGGTGGAGCAGTATCATGAGCTGCTGGCGAGTACGGCCATTCGCCCCGCCCGGCACCTGACGGAGGATGGCCGCTCCAGCTGCCACCTGTATCTGACGGAGCTGGAGGGGAAGACCCTTTCCCAGCGCAATGCCGTCATTGATGCTCTGGCCCAGCAGGGAATCGCCTCTAATGTCCACTATAAACCACTGCCTCTGCTGACGGCATACCGGGATCTGGGATTCCGGATGGAGGATTATCCCAACGCCTATGGCTTGTATGAGCGGGAGCTGACGCTGCCGCTGTATTCCACACTGACCCAGGCCCAGGCAGAGCGGATCTGCGGGGCACTGCGGGAGATCCTGTAGGAGGAATCATGGCAAATACCCAAACGTTCCAGCGCCTTGCCCCGCCCGGACGGGGTGCAATGGCCGCCAAGCGGCTCTTTGATATCGTCTGTGCGGCCTGCGGGCTGGTGGTCCTCAGTCCGTTGTTCCTGATCACGGCGTTGGCTGTAGGACTGACGTCTCCGGGCGGTATCCTGTTCTGTCAGGAACGGATCGGGCTGGGAGGCAAACCGTTTATCATCTATAAGTTCCGTACCATGCGGAAGGAAAATTCCGGATTGAAGATCACGGCTTCCGGGGATGACCGGATCACACCGGTGGGCCGAATCCTGCGCAAGACCAAGCTGGACGAGTTGCCCCAGCTGTTCAACGTGCTGCGGGGGATATGAGTTTTGTAGGCCCCCGGCCGGAGGTACAGGAGTATACCGATTTGTACACAGAGGAGCAGAGGCAGGTGTTTCTGGTCCGTCCGGGGATCACGGGGGTGGCATCCATCCGCTATCGTAATGAAAACGACCTGCTTGCCGCCAGCGACGATCCCAACCGTACGTATATTCAGGAGATCCTGCCGGAAAAGCTGCGTCTGGATCTCTCGTACATCCCTCGGGCCGGTGTTGTTCAGGATATCGCCCTGATTTTTGAAACATTGGCGGTTGTGATCCGGGGATAAGCAAAAGAAAGGACAATCGTTGCTCCATGGATATTTGGCTCATCAACCACTACGCGGTGCCTCCGAAATATTATCCCCTGGCCCGGCAGACCTGCTTTGCCAGGTATCTGATGGCCATGGGCCACACGGTGACGATCTTCGCCGCCAGTACCGTTCACAACTCCAACATGAATCTCATTACCGACGGAGCTCCCTGGCGGGATGAGGTAGTGGACGGCGTGCACTATGTCTACATCCGGTGCATGGATTACCAGGGCAACGGGCTCAAGCGGATTTACAACATCTGCGAGTTCGCCTGGAAGCTGCCCGGTGTGTGCCGGAAGTTCCCCAGACCCGATGCCATTGTGGCCACCTCTATGCCCCCCACGTCCTGTGCCATGGGGATTCATCTGGCCCGGAAATACGGCTGCCGGGGCGTGGCGGAGATCGCAGATCTCTGGCCGGAGTCCATTGTGGCCTATGGGATCGCCGGACCCCGGAATCCCGCGGTGCTGGCCCTTCGGCGGCTGGAGAAGTGGATCTATGAAAAGGCGGATGACGTGGTGTTCACCTGCGAGGGCGGATATGACTATATCGTCGAGCAGGGCTGGGAGGGGAGGATCCCCCGTGCCAAGATCCACTATATCAATAACGGCGTGGATCTGGCAGTCTTTGATGAGAACCGGGCGCGCTATACGGTGCAGGACCCGGACCTGGAGGATCCCTCCGTGTTCAAGGTCGTCTACACCGGCTCCATCCGGAAGGTAAATCATCTGGGTCTGCTGCTGGACGCCGCCAAAGAGGTTACAGACCCCAGGGTAAAATTTTTGATCTGGGGAGACGGAGATCAGCGGGCAGCGCTGGAGCAGCGGGTCCGGGAGGAAGAGATCTCAAATGTGGTGTTCAAGGGAAAGGTGGAGAAGAAGTATATCCCCAGCATCGTCAGCCGGGCCGATATCAACTTGATCCATGGCGGAGATCAGGGAAAGGAATTGTTCCGGTTTGGTATTAGCCCCAACAAGATGTTCGACTGCTTTGCGGCCGGGCGGCCCATCCTGATGGATCTCCCTGCAAAATATAATCCAGTGGAGCAATTTCAAGCCGGGATTTGTCTTTCGAGTGTATCGGAGATTCCTGCCGCCATCCGGCAGATTCAGGTGCTTTCGCCCCAGGCCTATGAGAGCCTTTGCGGCAATGCCAGGAAAGCTGCCGCACGGTTTGATTTCCGAGTTTTAACACAGGAACTGATGGAGATTTTGGAAAAAAGGGGATGAGCCGTGTGGAATTTACCTATTCGGCATACAAAAACCTGATACACCTGCTTCAGACGGGCGGATATCGGGTCTGTTCCTATCACAACTGGCAGGATACAGCTCGCTGTGTGATCCTGCGGCATGATATTGACAGCAGCTTGGGCCAAGCGATGGCACTAGCCCGGGTGGAGCGGGAGCTGGGTGTGAGCAGTACTTATTTCGTGCTGCTTACAAGCGATTTCTATAACCCGGCCTCCAAAGGGAGCGTGGAAAAGCTCCGGTCCATCCAATCCATGGGGCACGAAGTTGGGCTGCACTTTGACGAAAAGGCCTATCTGGAAGGGACACCGGAGGAGACAGTGTCCCGCATCCTCCATGAGCGTGATATCCTGGCTTCCATTCTGGAGACGCCGGTGACTACCGTCTCTATGCACCGGCCTTCCCAAGCCACGCTGGAGTCGGACCTTCAGATTCCCGGCATGATCAATTCCTATGGGCAGACGTTTTTCCATGATTTCAAATACCTCTCGGACAGCCGCCGGAGATGGCGGGAACCAGTGGAGGAAATCATCCGTTCCGGAACATATGACCGCCTGCACATTCTGACCCATGCCTTCTGGTACCACAAAGCAGACGAATCCATCACAGAAACCGTGAGTGCGTTTATCCGTTCCGCAAATGCGGAACGCTATGGACAGATGCAGGAAAATATCACAGACTTGGCGAGCATTGTGATGAGGGATCGGTGTTTATGAAAATTAAGGAAATTCTGGATTTTCTGCAGACGGCCCGGATCCCGTTTTCTTTTACAGGTGACCCGGAGAGGGAAGTGGACCGATTTTCTTCTCTCTCCCACTACCGGGAGGGGTCCTTCACCTGGATCAAAAAGCAGGAGAACATCCCGCTGGGAATGGATCTGACGGGTCTGGCTCTGGTATTCGTTGCGGAGGATGTCGATGGCGGTAACGCTCCCAATGTGATCCGGACACCGGAAAGCAAGCACGCATTTTTTTCTTCGATTGAGCATTTTTATGCCCAACCAGAGGAGCGGCCCGCCGTGGGGCAGTTTACCTATATCGGTCCGCGGGTCAAGCTGGGAAGAAACGTCCGGATCGGCCACAACTGCACGCTGGATGGGGACATCACCATCGGGGATGATACGGTCATCTGGAATAGTGTGGTGCTGTTGAACCGGGTGACGGTGGGAAGCCGGTGTGATATTCACTCCGGTGCTGTGATTGGTCACGATGGATATGCCTATACCGAGGATGCCGGGCATCACAAGGTCATGGTGAAGCATTTTGGCGGCGTCAGTATCGGCAACGATGTTCTGATCGGTGAAAACGTCTGTATCAGCCGTGGAACCATTGATGACACCGTTCTGGAGGACGGAGTCAAGATCGATGCGCTGGGGCATATCGCGCATAATTGCTGGTTTGGAAGAAATGCGGCAATGCCAGTTCCGTGCAGTGTCAGCGGCAGCGTGCATGTGGGAGAGAATGCCTATCTCGCCGGCGATATTATCCGCAATCAGTGCACCATCGGAGAGAATGCGTTTGTAGGCTTGGGTGCCGTTGTTGTGAAAGATGTTGCCCCCGGTCAGACCGTGGTGGGAAACCCTGCAAAGCCCTTTATCAAAAGAAAGCGTGAAGAATATGCAATTTATTGATCTAAAAGCACAGTATCGTGCACTAAAAGATGAGATTGATGCCAATATCCGGGGCGTGCTGGACTCTGCCCAGTTTATCGGCGGCCCTTATGTGAAGGAGCTGGAGGCGCAGCTGGCGGCCTTCACCGACCGGAAGCACTGCATCACCTGCGCCAACGGTACGGATGCCCTACAGATCGCCTATATGGTGGCAGGTGTGGGTGCCGGGGACGCGGTGTTTTGCCCGGACATGACCTTCATCTCCTCCACGGAGCCGGCCAAAATGTTTGGGGCCACTGCTGTATTCTGTGACATCACGCCGGACACCTACTGCCTGAGCCCGGCGGGCCTGGAGCGGCAGATCCAGGCCGTGCTGACGGAGGGAAAGCTGACCCCCAAGGCTGCGGTGGCAGTGGATATTTTGGGAAATCCCTGTGACTATGATGCCATCGGGGCCATCTGCGAGAAATACGGTCTGTTCCTCATCGAGGACGCGGCCCAGAGTTTCGGCGCCTCCTACCATGGGAAAAAGGCCTGCGCCTTCGGCCATATCGCCACCACGTCCTTCTTCCCGGCAAAGCCTTTGGGCTGCTATGGTGACGGCGGCGCTATCTTTACGGATGACGACGCGGTGGATCAGCTGTGCCGGTCTTTGTGCGTCCACGGCAAGGGCCCCGGCGGCAAGTACGACAATGTGCGGGTAGGCATGAACTCCCGGCTGGATGCTATGCAGGCCGCCGTGCTGCTGCCCAAACTCAGGGCCCTGGGCACCTATGAGATGGACGCCCGACAGATGGTGGCCCACCGGTACAACGAGGCGTTTGCCGGCCGGTTTGTGACGCCCTTTGTGGCGGAGGGCTGCGTCAGCGCCTGGGCCCAGTATGCCCTGCTGGCGAAGGACACCGCCCAGCGAGACGCCATCGTGGCCTACCTGAAGGAGGCCGGGATCCCCAATATGATCTACTATCCCACGCCCCAGCACGCGCTGCCGGTGTTCCGGGACGAGCCTCATTACGGAGAGACCTTCCACAACGCGGACGACTACTGTGCCCGGACCTTCTCCCTGCCCATGCATCCCTATCTGGAAGAGGCGGAGCAGCGCAAGGTTATCGACGCGGTTTTGGAGGGTCTGTGATGAAATTATCTGAAGCTGTCCGGGGCGTTTCCGGTACGCTGGCTGCAGATGGGGAGTTCAGCTGCATCGCATTTGCCACGGAACAGGAGCAGTCCCAGTTTCTGACGTTTCTGGAAAAGGAAAAATTCCTCCCGGCTCTGGATAATTCCAAGATTTCCTGTGTGCTGACTACCTCCGCATTGGCGGAAAAGATCCCGCCCCATATCAAAGGTGTGTTCCTCTGTGACCGGCCCAAGGCTGCACTCTTTGAGATTCACAACCGCTTGGCTCGCCATCCGGATTATGTGGGCGCTTCTGCGGCTACTGTGGTGGGGGAGGGGTGCTCCATCAGTCCCCTGGCAGCCATTGACCGTGAAAACGTCGTCATCGGAGACCGCGTGACAATTGAACCCTTTGTGGTCATCAAGGGACGCGTGATCATCGGAAATGATGTGACCATCCGCAGCGGTGCGGTGATCGGTTGCAAGGGATTCTCTTTTTCAAAGGATACACAGGGTCAAAATGTCTCTGTGGAGGATACTGCCCGGATCATCATCGAAGACCATGTGGAAATTTTTGAACAGGTAGCCATCAGTACCGGGATTTTTCCCTGGGAAGAGACCCGGATTGGAGAAAATACAAAAGTGGATGCCCAGTGTTTCATTGCGCACGGCTCCCATATCGGTCGGAATTGCCTGCTGGCGAATGGCAGCCGCTGCTGCGGGAACAGCCGGGTGGGAGATCACGTCTGGGTCGGCGTCGGGGCGATTGTGTCCAACCGCGTGCGCGTGGGCGACGGCGCCCGGGTATCCCTCGGGTCTGTCGTGACGAAAGAAGTTCCCGCCGGGCAGACAGTCTCCGGCAACTTTGCAATTGATCATCAGAAATTTTTATCCAACTTGAAAAAGTCTTTGGAGGAATAATTGATATGTCCATGAAAGAAGAACTGATCGAAAAGATCCAAAACAAGACCCTGTGTATGGGTGTCTGCGGTCTGGGATACGTGGGACTGCCCCTGGCGGTGGATAAGGCGAAACACGGGTTCCGCACCATCGGCTTTGATGTCCAACAGGAAAAGGTGGACATGGTGAACGCCGGGAAAAACTACATCGGCGACGTGGTGGACGCGGATCTGGAAAAGCTGGTGAATGCCGGGATGCTCAGCGCCACCACGGATTTCTCCCGGGTGTGTGATGTGGATTTCATCGCCATCTGCGTGCCCACGCCGCTGGACAAGCACCAGCAGCCGGACATCAGCTACGTCCGGGATTCCACCATCGCCATCTCCAAGCACCTCAGACGGGGATCCATGGTAGTGCTGGAGTCCACCACTTATCCCGGCACCACGGAGGAGCTGATTCGCCCCATCCTGGAGGAGGGCAGCGGCCTCAAGTGCGGGGAGGACTTTTACCTGGGTTTCTCCCCGGAGCGGGTGGATCCGGGCAACCTCATCTATAAGACCAGCAACACCCCCAAGGTTGTGGGTGCCATCGGTGCTGACGCCACGGAGGTGATCTCCATGGTGTACCGCTCCATTCTGGATGGGGACGTGACCACCGTATCCTCTCCCGCCGTGGCAGAGATGGAGAAGATCCTGGAGAACACCTATCGGAACGTAAACATCGGTCTGATCAATGAGCTGGCCATTTTGTGCAATAAAATGGGCATTGACATCTGGGAAGTGGTGGACGCCGCCAAAACCAAGCCTTACGGCTTCCAGGCATTCTATCCCGGTCCCGGCCTGGGCGGCCACTGCATCCCCCTGGATCCCTATTACCTCAGCTGGAAGGCCCGGGAGTACGGCTTCCACACCTCCATGATCGAAGCGTCCATGATGGTCAACGACCGGATGCCTGAGTACACGGTGGAGCGGGCCGGAAAGATCCTCAACCGCTATAAGAAGGCTCTGAACGGCTCCAAGGTCCTGGTGCTGGGCGTGGCCTACAAGCAGGATATCGACGACTACCGGGAGAGCCCCGCCATCCGGGTCATCGAGGAGTTCCATAAAACGGGGGCCATGACGGATTTCTATGATCCCTTTATCCCCAAGTACCGTCATGAAGGCCAGTGGTATCAGGGCCTGGAGGCGCTGACGCCGGAGACCGTCAAAGCCTATGATCTGGTCATCATCACCACGGCCCACACCAAGGTGGACTACCAGATGGTGGCCGAGTGCGGCGTGCCGGTCTTTGACTGCAAGAATGTGACCAAGCACATTCAAAACCGGGAGAACATCGAGGTTCTGTAAAGCCGGCAGCTTCTCTTTTGGGAACGCGTCCGTATGAAGGAGTTTCAGGAATGATCAAAGTATGCCATATGACCAGTGCCCATCAGCCGGGAGACACGCGTATTTTTCAAAAGGAGTGCGTCTCTCTGGCAAAGGCCGGTTACCAGGTTTTTCTGGTGCAGCGGGGAGAGAGCGGGGAGAACTCCGGTGTCCGGATCATCGATGTGGGACAGCCCTCCGGCGGGCGGCTTACCCGGATGACCTCCTTTGCCCGCAAAGTGTATGAGGCGGCACTGGCCGTAGACGCAGACCTTTATCACCTTCATGATCCGGAGCTGCTTCCCTACGGAATCAAGCTCAAGCGCCGGGGGAAAAAGGTGATTTTCGACAGTCACGAGCTCTATGCCGTGCAGCTGCGGCAAAAACCCTATCTGCCGGGCTGGTGCACGCGGATCATTGCGTTTGGATATGCGCGGTATGAGCGTTACGTCCTCCGGCGCCTGGACGGGGCCATCTTTCCCTGCACCGTGAACGGAGAGGACCCCTTTGCGGGAAGGTGTCCCCACACAGCGCTGGTAGACAACAGCGTCAAGCTGGAGGATTTTTATGAGCGGTATGATCCGGAAGCCGTACGGAACCAGGATCAGATCTGCCTGACAGGTTCTTTGACGGAGGCCCGGGGCATCACCAGTGCGATCCGGGCTGCGGCGTCGGCAAAGTGTACACTTGCGCTGGCTGGCCCGATCTCTCCGGCGGACTATGAGGCCCAGCTCCGGAAGATGCCGGAATTTTCCAGCGTAGATTACCGGGGCGTCCTGGCCAAGGACCAGGTGGCAGCGCTTCTGCAGACCAGCCGGGTGGGCCTTTCTCCGCTTTTGAACCAGGGCCAGTATTGGAAGGCTGAGAATCTGGCCACCAAGATCTGTGAGTATCTGGCCATGGGGCTGCCGGTGGTGATGAACGGGTCTGCCTACAACCGGGCATTCGTAGAGCGCTGGCACTGCGGCATCTGTGTGGACTCGGAGAACGTGGAGGAGATCGCCTCCGCTATCCGGTATCTGCTGGATCATCCGGAGGAGGCCCGGCAGATGGGAGAGAATGGCCGTCAGGCCGTGCGGGAAGAATTCAACTGGGGCGTGGAGGAAAAAAAGCTTCTGGCCCTGTACGAGGAAATTTTCAAGGAATAAAAGGGGACCATCAACATGAAATACGTGCTCATCGGCTGCGGCCGGATCGCCGTCAACCACATCAAAGCCGTGCTGAACAACCACCTGGAACTGGCCGCTGTGTGCGACGTCAAGCCGGAGGCCATGGAGACCCTCCTGGCCAAGCACGGCCTGGAGAAGGACACTTCCATCCGCCGCTATACCGACTATCGGGAGATGATCGAGGCGGAGCAGCCCACTCTGGCGGCCATTGCCACGGAGAGCGGAATCCACGCGGAGATCGCCCTCTACTGCATCGCCCACGGCGTCAACGTCATCATCGAAAAGCCCATGGCCATGTCCATGGCGGATGCCGACGCCATTGTGGAGGCTGCCCAGGCCCACCATGTCAAGGTGTGCGCCTGCCACCAGAACCGGTTCAATCCGGCGGTCCAGGCCACCCGGAAGGCCCTGGAGGAGGGCCGGTTCGGCAAGCTCTCCCACGGCTCCATCCATGTGCGCTGGAACCGGAACAAGGGCTATTACGACCAGGCCCCCTGGCGCGGCACTTGGGCCCAGGACGGAGGCTGCATGATGAACCAGTGCATCCATGGCGTGGATCTTCTGCGCTGGATGATGGGGGATGATGTGGTGGAGGTCTATGCCCAGACGGCTCAGCAGTTCCATCACTATCTGGAATGTGAGGACGTGGGCATGGCGGTGGTGAAATTCGCCAACGGCGCCATCGGCACCATCGAGGGCACCACCAACGTCTACCCCAAAAACCTGGAAGAGACGCTGTATCTCTTCGGTGAGACGGGAACGGTGAAGATCGGCGGTACCTCCACCAATAACATCGACGTCTGGCAGTTTGCCGACCAACGGGAGGAGGACGCAGCCCTGCAGGGGCTTCAGGAGGCCACCAGCAATGTCTACGGCAACGGCCATACCGCCGTTTACGCGGATATGATGGACGCCATCGTCCATGACCGGGCCCCGTATATCGACGCTCAGGCCGGCCGCCGGGCGCTGGAGATGATCCTTGCCATGTATCAGTCCGCGGCCACCGGAATGCCGGTGAAACTGCCGCTCAAGGACGTGGCCTCCCTGGACTTCACAGGCCGGTTTGACAAAAAAGAGGAGACAAACGGGTAAATGAAGCTGCCATCTGTCACAGAAAAACTGCGTGGGAGCCGGGCGGCCCAATCCCTGGAGAAGCTCTCCCGCGTAAGCCGGAGGCATCAGTTTTTGTTCCAGTGCGGACTGATCCTCCTCTACCGGCTGGTGCTGGACTTCATGTACCTTACGCAGCTCTCTCCCATCTACGCCTACAGCGGCTTTACCACGGATCTGGTGTGGATCAAATACGCCCTTTCCTGGCTGCTGGTATTGGTGTGTCTGCCCCTGGTGGTGGGGCTCCAGGGACAGGAGGAACGTCCCTCCTCCATCCTGGTGACGCTGATGAACTATGTTTACTTTCTCCCGATGACGTCCTATCTGGGATGCAAGGGAAGTGATCTGGGCTTCTTCTGCGCAGTGGCGGTGTACTGGCTGGTGCTGCTGGCGGTGCAGCTGCGTATGCCCACCATCTTGGTGCCCAAACTGCCCCACCGGCATACCTCCTTGTTATTTTTTCTCGTGAGTGTGGGGGCGTGCCTGTTCGTTATGGGGATCTCGGGGATCTATACCGGATTCCGGCTGAAGTTGAACCTTTCAGATGTCTATGGGATCCGGGCAGAGGCAGCAGCCTACGATATTCCCGGTCTTTTTGCCTACGTTCTCTCCTGGATGACGGTCATTTTGTCCGTGCTGATCCTGTACTGGCTGCAAAAGCGCCGGTACGTGGCGGTAGGCGTGCTGGTGGTAGTCTATCTGTTCTATTACTCCATCAGCGCACAGAAGTCCGTGTTTTTGTTTCTCTTTTTACTGCTGTTCTGCTACCTGCTGTACCGGAAATGGATGTACCGCTGGTGCGCCGGGCTGTTGTCACTGGGAGTCATGGGCTGCTGGGTGCTGGAGGCCGGGGCCCAGTTTCTCACCCCCATGTCCCTGTTTGTGCGCAGGCTCATGTACGTGCCTGTCCAGCTCAGCGAGGTGTACGCCCAATTTTTCCGGGAGCACCCGCTGAATCTGTTCCGGGACGGGATTTTGGGGAAGCTGTCCTATGACCCGGTCTATTCCATTAAGATCCCCAAGGTGATCGGAGAATATATGGGGACCGGATCCAGCGCCAACAACGGTCTGGTGGGTGATATGTATGCCAATCTGCCGGTCGTGCTGGGGGTTTTCCTGATGCCGCTGATCCTGGTGATCCTGTTCCGGCTGCTGGATGCGGCAGCCAGAGACATCCCCCAAAAGATCTATATCGGGCTGTGTGTGTTTTTTGCTATGAGTTTCTGCAACGGTTCCTGGAGTACCGTCCTGCTGTCCGGAGGATTCCTGATGGCCTGTATCTTCCTGTATCTATTTCCTGTACAAAAAGAGGAGCACGTAAAGAATGAACAATCGTGAACTGCGCGTTCAGGACCTTATTTCCGGGTTCCGGCGCGATTGGAAACTATTTTTGGTCATTGTGGCCGGGTTCCTCCTGCTGGGTCTTGCTGCTGGATTCTTCTTTTCCGGCCGGGCCTCGGCGGAAGGGTCCGGCAGCGCCCAGGCATGGGAGCCGGTGGACTTTGCGGAGGTCCCCATGGGTATCACCTATTATGTGGACTGTTACGACTACATCAAGGAGCAGCGCAAGGTCCTCTGTTCGTACATTGACGGTGTGCGGAACGATTCCTCTATTACGGAATCGCAGCAAGAGCAGCTCCTAGAGATGAAAGAAGAAATCCTGATCTTTGATGAGGACGAGCTTGTTCCTATCTACTGGGATCTGAACGCCCCGGATGCGTTTTACCTGCCCGATGAGCTACGTCAGAGCACTCTGGCTCAGTATCGGCGGGAGCGGGAGACGCTGCTGCAAAATATCAGCAAATCCGAGTATGCCAGATCTCTGCTGGATACCGTGGGCGGCCTGAGTACCAGCGACGCCGCCGTCAATGAGATCTACGCCTCCATTCTTTCCCAGGCAGCGGAATACCGCCAGCTGCAGCTGGATCTGGAACAGCTGGATACCCGGCTGAATCTGCTGGAAAACGAGTATCCCGCGCTGCGCCAGGCCAGTGAAGAAATGGCGCAGCGCCTCGATGACGCCGCCCGGGCGCTGGATGCGCGGGCGGAAGAGGCAGTGGCCCTGCTGGAGGAGATTGCGCAGGAAAACCATCTGAATATCACCTTCTCGGCGGAGCAGGAGGACGTGACGGTCCAGATCGGCCACACTACCCGGCCCGCCACCCGACAGGAGGCATTTACGGCCTTTGTGATCTTCTTTGGACTTGTGGGTATCTGTGCTGGCGGCTTTTTTGTCCTATGCCGGGAGACTTCTTCCTACAAAAAGGAGTCTCTGCAGCAGTGATTTGAAGATTTGAAAGGATACTCTGGGATGCAGTCTCGTTTGCTGAAAAATATTCTCTCTGTCAGTGGCGTGCTGATTTTGGTCAAGGCGCTGGGTTTTTTCAAGCAGATGGTAATCGCCGGCATTTTTGGCGCCAATGCCGAGACTGACCTGATCAATCTGTCCTATGGATTTATCGGCGACATCCAATATCTGCTGGTTCAAGTGATGCTTACCGCAGTGGTATCTGTTTATATTCATGTGAAGGAAGAGACCCAGAATGAAGCCGGGCAGTTTGCCAGCGACACCCTTTGCGCAGGCACCATCGTTGTAGCGGCGATTTCAGCGACCATTTTTATGCTTTCCCCCTGGATCTCAAAATTGCTGGCCCCAAGCTATTCCCAGGAATTGAGTAGCCAGCTCGGGGGCTATATTCGCCTATTTTCCCCGATCCTCATTCCATTGGTTTGGATGGCGGTTTTTCATGCACTTCTCAACTCCAACAAACGCTTTATCCCAGGTCAACTGGAGGGATTGTACCAAAGCGTGATCCTGGTTATCGTGATTATTTTGGGAGCGCCCTATCTGGGCGTGGACTCCCTAGTCATTGGATATTGGTTGTATGCAACCTTCAGCGCCGGGTTTCTGGGTTATCAGGCGCGGACTTATTTGAGGAAGAGCAGTAGAAATCCGTTCCGTAATCCGCAGGTCCGTTCGCTTCTCGCAATGGTTGGACCACTTTCTATCGGCTATGGTGCAGTTTATATCAACCAAATGGTAGACAAAATCCTGGTATCCGGACTGGCGGATGGGACGGTCACTGCCATGAGCTATGCCGCTACACTTTCCAATCTGGTAGGGACACTGATTTGCTCCCTCTGCTCCGTGCTTTATGCCCATGTAACAGAATATATTTCGCAGGAAAAGGAACAGGCTGTGGCCCAACTGACAGAACGGGCGATTTTGGTTCTGGTGATTCTGCTGCTGCCTGTCACTGTGATCGCAGTAAGCCAGGCGGAAGACATAGTCCTGCTCATATATGGCCGCGGCGCATTTGACGCGGAAGCGGCGGCTATGACAGCCCAGGCATTGATGGGCTACAGCCTGAGTTTTATCCCTTTGGCGTTACGTGAGGTATATAGCCGGGTCCAATACGGATATCAGGACTCTAAGCACCCCGCGGTAAACAGTGTCATCGGCATCGCCTGCAATGTTACATTGAGCATTTTGCTTTGTCGAAAGTTCGGTGTATTTGGAGTGACCCTTGCCAGCAGCGTAGCCACCCTAGTAATCGGCATGCTGAATGTGCAGTCTGCTCGCCGGACCGCATCATTCCTGTCGTTGAAATCTCTTTGGAACTTAACACCGAACATATTGATAGGTGGAATCCTGTCCATCCTTTTGACGTGGGGCTGCAAGCAATGGCTTGCAGAACTGCCGCTGCTGATTCGGCTGTGCTTGACCACTTTCTTTGTGTTCTCTGGATATAGTGTTTTGGTCATCCCTGCGGTATGGAAAACCGGGCTTATCAAGCCATGTCATTTTTCGCGCAAACAAAGATGAGCAGGAAAAATATCGCTACTGAAGAGGAGCCTTCTATTAGCGGCTGGTAATTTTTATAGTCCGAGGAAGGACGCTCTGCAGAGATCAGAAAGAAAGCGGCGCGTCCCATATGCAGAGTAGCCTCTTTTTTGAGTGGTCTGCTAGCGCGCTCACGCTATGATTCTTTGCCTGTCCCCACTCAGCTTTTTTGGAGCCGTGCAGGCATTCTGCCTCGAATGCTGGCCTCAATTTGGGGCTATCTTCGCAGAAAGCAGTTGTATCTCTGTGTGCATTGCCACGGGCAACGAATATCAAATGAAGGGAATTATTTTATGTGTGGCATCAGTGGTTATCTGGATCTAGACCGTGGAGTGGATATTGGAATCTTGCGGCGTATGACGGATGTCATCCGTCACCGGGGGCCGGATGACGAGGGATATGCTTTGATTGGCCCCGGTGGGACATCTTTTTTCGGGGGGAACGATACAGTAAAAGGGCTGGAGGTCCCTCCGCTGGAAACTGCCGTGGGGACCGCTTCCTTTTTGGGATTTGGTCATCGCCGCCTGAGCATCTTGGATCTGAGCGTTGGTGGTCATCAGCCGATGTATTTGCCGGAACGGGATATCACCCTCATCTACAATGGGGAGTTATATAACTACATGGAACTTCGCGCCCAACTGGAAGCTCTGGGGTATACCTTCCACACCACCAGCGACACGGAAGTTTTACTGTATGCCTACTGCGAATGGGGTGAAGATTGTCTCACACAGTTCAACGGCATGTGGGGGTTTGCTTTGTGGGATGGACAGGAAAATAAGCTGTTTTGCGCCAGAGATCGGCTGGGAGCCAAACCGTTCCATTACTGGCGCCAGGGAAACCGTATCATGTTTGGATCAGAACTGAAGCAGCTTTGTCAGGATGGTGCCGTACAACGGCGGTTTGACACCTCTTATTTGGCAGCTAACCTGATATATCATATCAGTGATTATAACGATCAGACTCTGATTGAAGGCATGAAGACCCTCCGACCTGGCCATAAGCTTGTTGTGCAGCTGGGGGCCGGTCATAACACCATCGACTCCTTTACCATTTCTTCCTATTGGACGTTGCATGTTCATTATGATAACAGTAAAACCGAGGCGGAGTGGGTGCGGTTGGTGACAGAGGAGTTTTCCAGGTCTTGCCGCTGGCGTATGCGTAGCGACGCCCCCCTGGGGGCGCTTTTGTCCGGAGGGCTGGATTCCTCCTGCATGGTTACTGAGATGTGTTCGCAGATGGAAGACCCCTCACGGTTGCAAACGTTTACTACCAGTTATCCTGGTAACAACTCCTGTGACGAGTGGTTCTTTGCCGATCTTATCAACCGTTCCTGCGGCTGTACAGGTAACCAGATCCTACCGGATGCCGAGGACATTGAAAAGCGTTTTGAGAATTTGGTGTGGCATGTAGAAGGGAGCTGTGGACTCTCTCTTTTAGGCAGCAAATTTTTGTTGGATGAAATCAATCGCCGCGGCTATAAGGTGATTCTCAATGGCCAGTGTGGTGATGAATTGATGCTTGGCTACGAGCGTTATTATGCATTCTTTTTCGCATCCCTGATCAAGAGAAAGCAGTGGAAGACTCTGGTGTCAGAATTTCGTCAGGCCAGTCGCCATTCCAAATTATCTGTGAGAGATCTGGCCGCTTATGCGCTCTACTTTAATCAGCCAGTGGTGCGGGACTCACGGCAGCTTCATCGTGCCGGCCGGTTCATCAACCCCGACCTGTTAGACCAGCGCAATCGTGTGGAGTTGCGGGAGTTGCTGTATCCAAAAATACTGGAAAATCTCCAATACACGGAGTTGACGGCAACCCAGTTGACACATATTGTACGCTATGACGACCGGTTGTATATGTCGGCTTCAATTGAAAGCCGGATTCCTTTTATGGACTATCAGTTCGTGGAACTGTGCTGTCGGATTCCACCTGAGTACAAGATCAAAAATGGTTACACCAAGTATCTGATGCGGCAGGCATTTGACAGAAGAATGCCTCGGGAAGTTACCTGGCGCACGAATAAAATGGGCTTTGGAGCGCCTGTGACACAGTGGGGCAGGAGGTTTTCGCGGGATTATCTGTTGGCGTACATTGAGGATTGCCGTACAGAGAAGTACTTCAAAAAAGAGGCGCTTGCACAGATGGTAACCCGCAATCAAGCGGAACCGTCTATCTATGAATTTCTCGCGGTTGAACTTTTTGCACGGCAGTTTGATGTGTCATAAGTATGGGACATTACAGGGGAAAACTGCTTTGATATAGTTTTTCGGGTGGTGGAGGCTATTTCGCTTTTTGGTGCGAATATTGATATATATTCGCATCCGGACAAACAAGAGGGGAGATCCGCATGACCTGTGTTAAAAGTAAAAATAAGTTACTGACTACAGAAGTGTAGAAACAGAATTACAGGATGTCCTTAGCGGTAAAAAAGCAAAAAATGAGTGGCGCCTAGGAACTTTTGTTAATTGAAAATGGATATGAAAAGTTCCACGCTGGGGCGCTAAACAAACTCACGTCCTCCTGTGCGCACTCCGATAGCAGGAGTTGCTTACACTTGATTTTTTGCGCCATTTTATCCATTTTTCTATGACAAACACAAAATTAAAAAAATCTAGCCGAAAAATGGATTTGAAAAAATAGATGGCAGAAAGATATATTTGCCACTTTAAATTTCGGCCATAACGCTGTATAATTTGTTATATGATCGTAACCTAAATTAAGCGGGGAACGACACATAATGCAATTAGGAGCGTATGGGCAAGATGAATCATCTGCGAAAACAGATTCTCTTTTTGTGTGACAGTCTGATTTTAATTGTTTTTTCGACTTTTTTCTCGTGGTTTTCTCTGCGATATAATCTGACGGATGCAGTTGGACAATCCGTTCAGCTGATTCAAAATTTTGCGTTGCTTTATGCCTGCACAGTGCTTTTCCAACTTTTATTCCGCACGTATGACAGCCTTTGGCGGTACGCTGAGAGTAAGGAATACCTGTCGCTGCTCATGGCTGCATTTTGCGGATTTTTCCTCTACGAGGTCTTGAGCCGCATTTTTCTACAGAGCATAATTTCCTTTATGCTCCTGACTTGTGTGGCCAGCCTCTGGGTCTTGGGAATGCTGTTGCTGCGCTTTGCCTACCGTGTTTACCGCAGTCGGGTACTATTTAGTAAGGGCAGCCATCAAATCCCTGTGGCCATTGTCGGTGCAGGAGCAGCTGGCGTTCAGCTGCTGGATGAGCTCCAGAGCAATCCAGACAGCCGATACAGTGTGCAATGCTTTTTTGATGACGACCTTGGCAAGCTGGGAAAACGAATCCATGGCGTGGAAGTGAAGGGGACGATCAGCCAAGTGCAGGAGCGCCTGCGCGCGATGGATATTCAGGAGATCATTGTGGCGATTCCATCTGCGGGGGAAAACCGCCGCCACGAGATTTTACAGAAACTGTCCGGCCTCGAGCGGATCAAAATTTCTGTTTTGCCCAGTACACTGGACATGATCCGCCAAAAGCCGATGCGCTCTCAACTGCGCGAGGTCCGCATTGAGGACTTATTGGGCCGTGAGCCGGTGTACTTGGACCCAGCGCCTGTGGATGCATATCTCTCTGGAAAAACCGTATTGGTCACTGGAGGCGGCGGCTCTATCGGTTCAGAGCTGTGCCGACAGATTGTCAAGCACGATCCCAAAGAGCTGGTGATCGTGGATATCTATGAGAATAACGCCTATGATATTCAGCAGGAACTGCTGTACCAGTATGGTGGGCGGCTCAATCTGAAAGTGGAGATCGCTTCTATACGGGACAGGAGGCGGATGCGGCAGATCTTCGCTACATACCGGCCGGATGTGGTTTTTCATGCCGCTGCGCACAAACACGTGCCGCTTATGGAAAACAGCCCTCAGGAGGCGATCCGCAACAATGTATTTGGCACACTAAACCTCGTGCGGGCCGCGGATGAGTTCTGTGTTCAGAAGTTCCTGCTGATCTCCACAGACAAAGCGGTCAATCCCACCTCTGTAATGGGCGCCAGCAAACGGCTTTGCGAGATGATTCTTCAGTCCATGAAAGGACACAGCGGCACAGATTTCGTGGCGGTTCGATTCGGAAATGTCCTGGGCTCCAACGGCTCCGTAGTACCGCTGTTCCAGCGGCAGATCGCCGCGGGGGGACCGATCACGGTAACAGACAAGCGCATTATCCGTTATTTTATGACAATTCCGGAAGCTGCGCAGTTGGTGCTGCAGACCGGTGCCATGGCCCGGAAGAACGAGCTGTTTGTTCTGAATATGGGACAACCTGTAAAAATCCTGGATTTGGCGGAAAATATGATCAGACTCTCCGGGTATGTGCCGTATCGGGACATTGACATTGTGGAGACGGGGCTGCGGCCCGGCGAAAAGCTGTACGAGGAGCTGTTGATTGCCAGCCGGGACATTGAGCAGACGGAGAACAGCCAGATTTTTATCGAGCGGCAGCCGGCGATTACTCCCGGTGAGCTGAGAGAGAAGCTGGAGATTCTCCAGGAGGCCCTGGAGAAGGATGATTCCTCCTGCATTCGGGAGGCGCTGCACAGGGTTGTGCCAACTTTCCATGAGCCGGAAGAGGTGAACTGCGGGCAAGGCGCCGAGGTCCGCATTCCGCAACAGGCTGCTTTCAGATAAAGATCAGAATTTTCAAAAAACCGCCATGCGAAATGTCAGCGCATGGCGGTTTTTTCAGGACAGATTTCCTACACGATATAAGGAGAGTTCTATGACCAATCATTTTTCCCTTGCCAGATTCCTGCTCTGGATTCCTCCATTGCTCTGGTATCGAATCATTTGGGGATTTTCCGCCCAGACAGCGTCTGCCTCCGGGAAAGTATCTGATGGACTTCTGCATCGCATCTTAATTGTGCTGTCGCCTGCGTATGCCCGGTCCGAGGCCGATATTCAGGGGGCAGCTGTTGAGGTGCTCTCGTTTTTTGAGAGAAAAGCCGCCCACATGTTTTTGTATTTCCTTTTGGTCATCCTGTTGTTAGCGGCGCTTGCGCCCTTTGTCCGGAACATCCTGCGCCGGTCTGCTGCCGCGGGAGTTTTCTGTGCCGTCCTGGCAGCCCTGGATGAGATTCATCAGACGTTTGTTCCAGGGCGCAGTGGAGCTGCACGAGATGTGGCGGTCGATTTGGCGGGAGCCGCAATCGCGTATGGTATTTGGTTTCTACTGCGATGGGTAGGAGCCGCGCGAAGAGACCGGCGCCGGCTGTCTGCAATCCGAAC
Organism: Dysosmobacter welbionis; assembly: GCF_005121165.3. NCBI lineage: Bacteria > Bacillati > Bacillota > Clostridia > Eubacteriales > Oscillospiraceae > Dysosmobacter > Dysosmobacter welbionis. The sequence goes on from NZ_CP034413.3 coordinate 2,770,043, forward strand.
ATGGATGCCCGCAGGGATTGGCCTTCTCAGTGCCTGTATTCTGCCGCACCTTACACAATCCGCCTTCAGCCATCCGGTTTTTGAGCGCCTCTGTCAGCGGTTCCTGGAAAATTGGGAAACGCTTGACGCAGCCGGAAAGATCGCTGTATTAGAGGGGATCTCTCCTGTTATGAAGGAGATGTTATATGCGGGAACAGCGGGGCTGTTGGGGCTGATGACTATCCTGACGCTGGCAATGCGGGGATGGCCGCTGCTGCGCTCGATCACGGTATCGGTGTCAACTGCTGCGCTGGCAGCGGTCTTCTTTGCGGGGCTGCATAGTTGCTGCTTGATCCCGGGACTTTTATCTATAGCCATGAGTGTCCTTCTGGGAAGCATGGTTTGGGCCAGCTGCATTTTAATTGTGAAAAGCAAAGCGCTGCTTCTCCATAAAGAATTCCAGATGTAAGCACGAAGCCCCAACGGGCTTCGTGCTCTTTCAAATAAGCTTATAGTGCGGCCAGGGACCGCCAGATCGGAATCCGATCATATCAAACAGAATCAAGAGCGGGCCGGCCAACAGCAGCCATAAAAGCGCATATCTGAGACAAATCTGCCCCAAAAAATTGCCGAAAAGAGAAGTGTAATCCCAAAGCCCCAAACCAAGCCAGACATTGAAAACCAGCCCGGCGGTCAACTGGGAAACAATCAGCACGATCCCTCCCAAAACTGCCTGGAGCCACAGCGGAAATGTCCAGGGCATTCGTTCGTTGACAGCGTCCAAAGGGATACACAGGAGGGAGAATACGGCAAGATCGGTCCAATGGCAGTTTCCGGTCAAAAGAAGCTGTAAAGCGCAGAAAACGACTCCGCCGCAGAACCATCGGAATATATGCCAAAGCAGCTGCATGATACGTCCCCCTCAAAAAAATTATCCGTTTCCCATCCTCCCTGATTAGGCATGCACAATGCTGAACGCCGGAAACAACAGTTCCCATCCGGTATGCGGATGACGGAGCTCCTTGCCAAGGTATTCGTGAAGAACCTCGTGCGCGTGGCCACAAACTCAAGGCCAGTGGCCAATCGGAACTGCAGTATGGAGGATTTTTCGGGCAGCTCCGTTTGATTTCTCCAGTATGCGGACTGGCAACGTGATGTCGGAAACCTTGCGGGAAAGCGTCTTTAGATGAGCTGCATGGCTATATTTTGGCAGCGGCAAATGACAAGAGGCCATTGTTAGTTTATGCACATTACCGCAAAATAGAAGTCATTTCCGATTTTAGAAAAATTTATTACTCCATAGAGAAAACGTAGATTCTGCTGAACAGAGAAAGGCTCCGGACGGGTGGCCTTCATTCACTGTTTTCCGTGCCTGTCGTACTCTTGGGGACAGCAATCTTTCGGGGGTATGGCGCGAATGTGCCGCCGACTATCGGGTGACATTCCGGTTTTCAGAGTGTCGATTTCGCCGATGCCTTTTTCCGGGAGCGTACAGCCAGCTGCAATTTCTCCATGATGTTTTGGGGGCCGGATTTCCGGCGGACGGAGTCTTTTGTGGACGAAACGAGGGAGAAATCGGGCACATCCGCTGCGGGGGTTGGAGACAGTACGGTTATATCTACGAAAAAGAGAGGAGCCGTTTGGCTAAAATAGAAAAAATGGCGGAGGCCCTGGAAAAGAAGTTGATTTTTCTCCCTAAAAATGATAGTTTGTAAGAGAGCACGCAGAGAGGCGTGTGATTGCTTTCCACATTTCTGTGAACGAACACAGAATGGAGAGAAGTGTGCAAAACATGCGGCCCGCTCTCACGGGACCGCTGGAAAAATTCTGAGGCTTCACAAGGGGGAAATTCCAATGTTTGATTCCAACCACGTATTCCTGGGCATTGCACCTATCGGCTGGTGCAACGACGATATGCCGGAGCTGGGCGGGGAGAACACCTTCCAGCAGACCGTCAGCGAGATGGCACTGGCGGGCTTCACCGGCTGCGAGATCGGCAACAAGTATCCCAAGGATCCTGCCGAGCTGAAGAAGGCCCTGGACCTGCGCGGCATGCGCATCGCCAGCCGCTGGTACTCATCCTTCCTCCTGACCCGCCCCTTTGAGGAGGAGGAGAAGGACTTCATCGCCAACCTGGACTTCCTGGCTGCTGTGGGCGCCAACCGCATCAACGTCAGCGAGCAGAGCTACTCCATCCAGGGCAAGATGGACGTACCCGTGCTCACCGGCGGCCACAAGCATGTGATGGACGACGCCGAGTGGAAGCTCCTGTGCGACGGCCTGAACAAGCTGGGCAAGATCGCTGCGGACCGGGGCTTCAAGCTGTGCTTCCACCACCACATGGGCACCGTGGTCCAGACCAGCGAGGAGACGGACCGCATGATGGCCAACACCGATCCCCGGTATGTGTTCCTGTGCTATGACACCGGCCACTTCACCTTCGCCGGCGAGGACCCCCTGGCTATGCTGAAGAAGTACGTGGACCGGGTGGGCCACGTCCACCTGAAGGATATGCGGCTGCCCGTGGTGGAAGAGGCCCGGAAGAATGACTGGTCCTTCCTGCAGGCCGTCCGCAATGGCGCCTTCACCGTCCCCGGTGACGGCGACGTGGACTTCGATCCTGTGTTCAAGGTGCTGGCGGATGCCGGCTACCAGGGCTGGCTGCTGGTGGAGGCGGAACAGGATCCTGCCAAGGCCAATCCGCTGGAGTATGCCATGAAGGCACGGAAGTACATCCGGGAGCATACGGGACTCTAATTCGAAGGGGGACTGCGTCCCCCCTCGACCGCCCCCTCCCCAGTGACGTCGGTCACTGGGGACGCCGCCCAGGGCGGCTAAGTCAATGTATTTTCGGCAGGCGCATGTCCTGCCGAAAATGGTTGAAATGCATCGCGCCGCTGGCGCGAATGGAATTTGAGCAACAATCTTTATTTAGGAGATGACTCCAATGGCCTATATGAACAAGAACGCCGAGCTGAAGAACGGGTACAATGCCTATATTGACTCCTCTGTGGACGACATGGGCACCCAGATGGACGTGGGCCTGCTGCTGATGGAGGCGGGGGATACCTACGTCTATGAGGATGCCAAAAAAGAGGTGGCAATCCTCCTGTTTTCCGGCTCTGTCACCTATGAGTGGGACGGCAAGAAGGTGGAGGCCGACCGGCCGGACTGCTTCCACCACGATGCCTACTGCCTGCTGGCCGGCTGCGGCACGAAGGTGACCATCACCGCCAAGGCCCACAGTGAGCTGTATATCCAGGCCACTGTCAACGAGACGCCCTATGAGGCCGTCATGTACACCCCGGACAAGGTCCAGGTGGAGCACAAGGGCTTTGGCGGCGAGCTGATGGGCTGCATGTCCCGGGAGATCAAGACCTTCTTCGACCTGGACAACGCCCCCTTCTCCAAGATGGTCCTGGGCGAGGTGCTGAATCTGCCCGGCAAGTGGAGCTCCTATCCGCCCCACCACCATCCCCAGCCGGAGGTGTACTTCTACCGCTTCGACTATCCCGACGGCTTCGGCGCGGGCTTTGCCAACGGCGAGATCTTCAAGACGCAGCACAATGGCTGCGCCGTCATCAACCATGGCTTCCACTCCCAGACCGCCGCGCCGGGCTATGCCATGTGCTACGCCTGGGGCATCCGGCACCTGGAGGGGGATCCCTGGGACAAGACCCGCATCGACGATCCGGAGCACGCTTGGCTGTGGAAGGCCGATGCCAACGACCACATCTATCCCAATCACTGACAGGAGGTAATCACCCCATGAAAACCGTTCGTTTGACCATGGCGCAGGCTTTGGTCCGTTTCCTTGAGAACCAGTATATCGAAGTGGACGGCGAACAGAGCCGCTTCGTCCGCGGTGTATTCATCATCCCCGGCCACGGCAACGTGGTGGGCCTGGGCCAGGCCCTGAGCCAGGAGGCCAAGCACCTGGAGATCTGGCACGGCCAGAATGAGCAGGGCATGGCCCAGGCAGCCGTGGCCTTCGCCAAGCAGATGAAGCGCAAGCAGATTTGCGTGGCCACCTCCTCCGTGGGCCCCGGCGCGGCCAACATGGTCACCGCCTGCGGCACCGCCACCGCCAATAACATCCCCCTGTTGGTGCTGCCCGGCGACGTGTACGCCTGCCGCCAGCCGGACCCCGTGCTCCAGCAGGTGGAGCAGACCAACAACCTCTCCATCTCCACCAACGACGCCTTCAAGGCCGTCTGCCGCTACTGGGACCGCATCGTCCGGCCGGAGCAGCTGATGAGCGCCATGATCTCCGCTTTCCGGGTGCTGACGGACCCCGCCAACACCGGCGCCGTCTGCATCGCCATGCCTCAGGACGTGGAGGGCGAGGCCTATGACTATCCCGAGAGCTTCTTCAAGAAGCGCGTCTGGCGTCTGGAGCGCCGTCCCGCCACCGAGGCCGCTCTGGCCGACGCGGCGGAGGTCATCAAGAAGGCCAAGCGGCCCATTCTGGTCTGCGGTGGCGGCGTCCGTTACTCTGAGGCCCACGAGGAGTTCCGGGCCTTCGCAGAGGCCACCGGCATCCCCTTCGGCGAAACCCAGGCCGGCAAGAGCGCCATCGAGTGGACCCACCCCCTGAACCTGGGCGGCCTGGGCGTCACCGGCTGCTCCGCCGCCAACGATATTGCCAAGAAGGCGGACGTGGTCATCGGCGTGGGCACCCGCTACACCGACTTCACCACCGCCTCCAAGTGGCTGTTCAAGGACACCTGCAAGTTCGTCAACATCAATGTGTCCGAGTTCCAGGCCCTGAAGATGGACGCCGTGCCCGTGGTGGCCGACGCCAAGGATGCCCTGCCCCGCCTGCTGGCGAAGCTGGACGGCTACAAGGCTCCCTACACCACTGAGGTGTCCGCCGCCCGCGAGAAGTGGGCCAAGGAGCTGGAGCGCCTGGATCATATCACCTTTGAGGACAAGAAGAGCTGGAAACCCATCATCAACGACGCCAACGCCGACTCCGCCAAGCGGTTCGCCAAGGACCTGGACGCAGGCCTGTGCCAGACCACCGTGCTGGGCGCCATCAACGCCATGATGAGCGAGGGCGACGTGGCTATCGGCGCCGCCGGCTCCCTGCCCGGCGACATGCAGCGGATGTGGCGGCCCACCGGCATCGACTGCTATAACATGGAGTACGGCTACTCCACCATGGGCTATGAGATCGCCGGTGCCCTGGGCGTGAAGCTGGCCATTGGCGACAAGCGGGAAGTCTACGCCATGTGCGGTGACGGCAGCTTCAACATGCTCCACGGCGAGCTGGTCACCGCTGTTATGGAGCGCAAGAAGATCAACATCTGCCTGTTCGATAACGCCTCCTTCGGCTGCATCAACAACCTGCAGGTGGGCCACGGCAACGTGACGCTCTGCACGGAGCTGCGGTACCGCAGCAAGGACGGCCTGTTCGGTGACTTCCTGAACATCGATTACGCCAAGGTAGCGGAGGGCTACGGCTGCAAGAGCTACTCCATCCGCACCATGGAGGAGCTGGCGGCGGCCTTCGAGGACGCCAAGAAGGTGAAGGACCGCCCGGTGCTGTTCGACATCAAGGTGCTGCCCAAGACCATGACCGACGGCTACGGCTCCTGGTGGCGCGTGGGCGACACGGAGGTGTCCGAGCGGCCGGAGAACCTGGCGGCCTATCAGGATCACCTGGACCACGTGAGGGACGCCCGGAAGTATTGATCCTCTCAAGGGGGAGCTTGCTCCCCCTCGACCTCCCTACCACCAGTGACATCGGTCACTGGTGAACGGCGCCCCAGGCGCCTGGGGCGGGGAATTTTCGGCAGGCGCATGTCCTGCCGAAAATGATTGAAAGATCTTCTTTCGCCGCTGGCGAAAGAACTGGGAAAACACTTGGTTTCCCCAAGTCCCTTTCCTGCGGGTATCGAAAGAGGAGGAGATTCGTTTGAATTGTCCTTTTTGCGGCGCGGAAATGGGGAGCGGCGCTTTGCAAAGCAACTATGGAATCTATTGGCTGCCAAAGCCTCGGAAAGCCGGACCACCGGACTTGTCTAAGGATGCAGAGCATTTGAGCAGGCAGGATACCCCGCTTATTACGCCACCTTATATCCCAGCCTCCCGCTGTACCAAGTGCCGGAAGATTATTCTTGATTACTGAGCTGCCGCCCCGGTCGGCACGTCTATGACCGTCCGGGCCACGGTGCGGCGGGCGGTTGATAACCGCCCCTACAGGAAGATCTCCGGGCTTTCCCGAACTGCCAGGAGAGCGGCAGCGAAAAGCGGCGCAGGATGTATCCCTGACTTCCCCGGGCTGGTGGTTTCCCCAAGGGTAGCGCGTTTCCGTCCCTGACTGCCGCAAGGGACCGTCAACCATCCCCCGCCGGCGGCAGGAGGTCTGCGCCTGCGCAGACCGACCCGCCGAACATGTTTTCTTTTCCACCGGGCGCGGCGCATTTTCTTTTTGATGTCTCAAAAAGAAAATGGGGGGCGCATCTGCCAGACATCATCATAGCTGCCTTTCCCCGCTGAAACGGGCGGCCTTACAACTGCATATCCTCATTTTCAAATAAAGGAAGGTACACAATCATGGATAAGGTTCTGAAAATCGGCATCATCGGCTGCGGCGCCATCGGCAAGGATCACTGCCGCCGCATTATCGAGACGGTCCCCGGCGCCACGGTCGTGGCCGTCAGCGACTATGTGGCTGCTGCCGCCGACGAGACTGCCGCCAAGTACGGCATCAAGTCCTATGGCAACGACTGCGACGGCATGATCAAGGACCCTGAGGTGGAGGCCGTGGTCATCACCTCCATCGATCCTACCCATCACGACTACGTCATGAAGACTCTGGCAGAGGAGAAGTGGTGCTTCTGTGAGAAGCCCCTGAGCCAGAACGCCAAGGACTGCGAGGAGATCATCCGCCGGGAGCAGGAGATCGGCAAGCGGCTGGTGCAGGTGGGCTTCATGCGCCACTATGATCGGGGCTACGCTGAGATGAAGCGGATCATCGCCTCCGGCGAGCTGGGCAAGCCCCTCATCATCAAGGCCTGCCACCGCAACGTCTCCCAGGGCCCGGGCTTCAAGACCGAGAACGGTGTCACCAACGTCGCCATTCACGAGCTGGACATCTGCCGCTGGCTGCTGGATGACGAGTATGAGGACGTGCAGTGCGTGAAGGTCCGCCAGTCCTCCAACTCCGACAAGGGCTATGATAACCCCCAGGTGATGCTGATGCGCACCAAGAAGGGCTGCTTCATCGATGTGGAGGTCCAGGTGGCCGACGGCTACGGCTATGACATCCAGTGCGAGGTGGTCTGCGAGAACGGCACCGTCAAGCTGCCCGATCCCTACGCCGTGGTGTGCCGCTCCCGTCCCGCCGGCTGGGACAGCGTGAAGCCCGCCGAGTCCATGCCCATCATGACCGACTGGAAGGAGCGCTTCATCGAGGCTTATGACATTGAGTTCTGCAAGTGGGTGGAGTCCGTCCATGCCGGCAAGCTCACCGGCCCCTCCTCCTGGGACGGCTACGTGGCCTGCGTGGCTGGCGACGCTCTGAACGCCTCCCGCGGAACCTCTCAGTTCCTGAAGGTGGAGACCATGGAAAAGCCGGAAATGTACAAGTAATCTGCAAAATCAAGCGCAAAAAGGCCGCCCTCCCGGGCGGCCTTTTTGCGGGGATCCCCTGGGAAGCGTGAAGGGTCGAGAGTTGAGAACGAAGAGCGCTGCTGTTTGGATAGAAGCTGCCTCTTCGTATCTCTGATTTCCACCCCTCACGTTTTGCTCTGTTGGAGGACTTGTTTCTTTTTGTTTCCAATCGTTCACAAAATCTCCCTTGTTTTCGCGGTCGGAAGGCTGTACCATAAAAACAGAACAAAGAAGATCAGACGGCCGTCCGCGGCCGGAAAGGAACGATATGAACATACGAAAGAAAATCCTGACTCGCTGCGGCGCCCTGCTGACGGCGGTTCTGGTGCTGGCCCCAACCGCCCTGGCGGCGGAGGCTGAGATACCGTACATCCCCCAGACTGTCCCGGCGGCCCAGCTTGCTCCGGCAGACCAGAGGGGGCAGGAGGACTGGCAGCTGCTGCTGGTGAACCCTTGGCACACGGTGCCGGAGGGATATGAGATCAAGCTGGCCACGTTATCCAATGGACTCCAGGTGGACGAACGGATCTATGATGATCTGGATGACATGCTCTCCGACTGCCGGGAGGCGGGCCTGAACCCCATCGTCTGCTCCGCTTACCGGACAGAGGCCACCCAGACCCGGCTGTACCGGAACAAGGTGGCGCGGGTCCGGGCCTCCGGTGTGCCGGAGGACCGGGTGGAGGCGGAGGCCGCCCGGTGGGTGGCCAAGCCCGGCACCAGCGAGCACCAGACCGGCCTGGCTCTGGACATTGTAGCCGCCGGCTATCAGATCCTGGACGAGGAACAGGAGGACACGGCGGAGCAGAAGTGGCTGATGGAGAACAGCTGGAAGTACGGCTTCATCCTCCGTTATCCTTCGGAGAAGAGCGACATCACAGGCATCGGGTACGAGCCCTGGCACTACCGTTACGTGGGCAAGGCGGCGGCAGCGGACATCTACCGCACCGGCGTCTGCCTGGAGGAGTATCTGAGCCAGGAGGGGCCGGAGGCGGAGCTGGCGCCTGCGCAGACAATCCGGCAGGCGGCCCCGGCATCCGGCTCTATGGAGACCGCGCCGCAGGGGGCGGCGGCCATCTGAAACTGCATCCACATACACGGCGGGGAAACCCGCCGTGTATATTTTCCCTGAATTCCTACTTGACAAATAGGATTTTTTGTGAGATAACTATACCATAGTAATTAACTGGGAAAAGGAGTGAACCAGATGAAGATTTACGCGGACAACGCGGCCACCACTCGGGTGAGCGACACGGCGCTGGCGGCCATGACGCCCTGCTTTCAGGAGATCTACGGCAATCCTTCCAGCCTTCATACGCCGGGACAGCGGGCGGCGGAGAAGCTGGCGGCCGCCCGGGCGATCTTTGCACGGAACCTGCATGCGGATCCCCGGGAGATCACCTTCACCTCCGGCGGCAGCGAGGCGGACAACCAGGCCCTCCGTACCGCGGCGGCCTTGGGGGAGAAGCGGGGCAAACGTCATATCGTCTCAACGAAATTCGAGCACCATGCCGTGCTCCATACCCTCCAGGCCCTGGAGCGGGAGGGCTTTGAAGTAACCCTGCTGGACATTCCGCCGGACGGCGTGGTGACGGCGGAGCAGGTCCGGGATGCCATCCGGCCGGACACTTGTCTGGTGAGCGTCATGTTTGCCAACAACGAGATCGGCACCATCCAGCCCATTGCTGAGATCGGCGCCGTCTGCCGCCAGGCGGGGGTCCTGTTTCACACGGACGCGGTCCAGGCGGCAGGCCACCTGCCCATCGATGTGGAGGCGATGCAGGTGGACCTGCTGTCCCTCTCCGCCCATAAGTTCCATGGGCCCAAGGGCGTGGGAGTGCTGTACGCCCGGCGCAGTATTCCTCTGGCTACGCTGATCCATGGCGGTGCCCAGGAGCGGGGGAAGCGGGGCGGCACGGAGGACATCCCCGGCATCTGCGGCGCTGCGGCCGCCTTTGACGAGGCCTGTGCCACCATAGAACAGAACGCCGCCTACCTCACGCCTCTGCGGGACAGGCTGATCGCCGGCCTTACCGCCATCCCCCACACCGCGCTGAACGGCGATTCGGCCCGGCGGCTGCCGGGGAATGTGAACGTGTGCTTCGAGGGGATCGAAGGGGAGTCCCTGCTGTTGCTGCTGGATGAAAAGGGCATCGCCGCCTCCTCCGGCAGCGCCTGTACCTCCGGCTCCCTGGACCCCAGCCATGTGCTGCTGGCCCTGGGGCGGCCCCACGAGGTGGCTCACGGCTCCCTCCGGCTGAGCCTGAGCCATGAGAACCGGCCGGAGGAGATCGACTATATCCTGGAGGTCCTGCCGGGGATCGTGTCCTATCTGCGGGGCATGTCCCCTGTGTGGGACGAGCTGGAGACCGGCCTGCGGCCGCATCTGATCTGAAAGGAGACAATGACTATGGCCTTATATAGTGATAAAGTGATGGACCACTTCCAGCATCCCCGGAACGTGGGGAAGCTGCCCGACGCCGACGGCGTGGGCGAGGTGGGCAACGCCAAGTGCGGGGATATCATGCGGATGTATATCCAGGTGGACCCGGAGACCCAAGTGATTACCGATGTAAAGTTCAACACCTTCGGCTGCGGCAGTGCCATCGCCACCAGCTCTATGGCTACGGAGATGATCAAGGGCAAGCCTGTTTCCGAGGCCCTGCAGCTCACCAACCGGGCAGTGGTGGAGGCTCTGGACGGCCTTCCGGCCCATAAGCTCCACTGCTCTGTCCTTGCGGAAGAGGCGGTGCGGGCTGCTATCCGGGATTACTACGACCGGAACAGCATCCCCTACGGAGAGGAACTGCGGGCTTGCGAAGGACATTGCGATACCTGCGGACATTAAGAAAACGCCTCGGAGCAATGCTCCGGGGCGTTGTTTCTCCCAATCAAAAATCATCGTCCCCGTCTAGCTCGTCCTCGTACGGGTAGCAGTCCGCGAACATCTTCTCAAACCGGCGCTGATTCTTCCGGTCGTTGGGCGTCATCCGATTCAGATTCTTCAGAAAGGACAAAATCATACCGAAGAGATATCCAAAGGTGCCGGGGGCGGCGGTGAGCCAGATCATCAGCGCGGAAATCACGGCCACGCCCAGAAAGCCGATCACCGTGCGCCAGGCGATCCGGCGGAGTGCCAGCGCCAGATCAAAGGCCGGGACCTGGTGCTTCCGGCGTCTGGCCAGGGAGATGGAGGAGCAAAGCGCCACCAGGGCCTGAACGCCGAAGATGCTCATGATAAGAAAACCGGCGACAGCCGCGCACAGAAAATGGAGGGCGATTGAGGCGATATCCATGCAGGGTTCTCCTCCCATGTCCAACTGAGTACGATCATTATACAGGAAAACCGCCGGTTTGACAAGGGGTGTTCACGCGAGCCACCATGTCCGGCCGTCCAACTGTCCGTCCTGGATGGTCACTACGCCATAGGAGGGGCGGGTGGGGGCACCGATGCTGCCGGGATTCAGGAACAGTGTCCGGCCCCGCCGGTCCACCAGAGGTCTGTGGGTGTGGCCGAAGAGGAAGAGGTCCAGCTGTTGTTCCTCCGCGGCAAACCCCGCGGTCACCAGGGACTGCTTCACGCCGTAGGTGTGGCCGTGGCACAGGAGAATACGCTTGCCCCGCAGCTCCAGCAGCCGTTCCGCCGGCTCTGTGGGACGGAAGTCACAGTTGCCCGGAACCTGTTCCAGGGGGATGGAGGGAAACCTGTCGTGGAGCCGTTCCCCGTCCCGCCAGCAGTCCCCCAGATGCAGAATCAGGTCCGGGGAGGTCTGCTCCACGGCCTGCTCCATGGGACTGACGGCGCCATGGGAATCCGAGAGTACCAGAATTTTCATAGGCATTTCCTTTCCGGAGAGGTCTTTTGGTTCAGTATAGAGGACGGCGGCAGATTTTGCAAATTTTTTGCGTGGATCCCCGGCGCGCTTTCCCGGATGCGGAAAAATTGAAAAAGGGGCTTGACAGAGCAGAGCGGCTATGGTATATTCTACCTGTGGTTAGTTAAAACTAACTAACGGCGCGGGCCGGGAGCGGCCCATACTTTCAACGCCGGGGTTTGCTAAAACTAACTTCGGCGGCAGGAACGGAGGGCAGTCATGGAACGGAGCTTTGAAGCGGTGCTGGTGGAACAATGTGCCACCACGCTGGCGGGTGTGAAGCCGGCCAGCCTGTTCCGGTATCAGGGCGCTGACAAGCGGCAGCCCCGGGAGGCCGCGGCCCGCTGGGCCAAAGAGCTGGCCCCTTACGGCATCACCATCCGGGTCCTGAAATACTGTCCGCAGACGGGTGCTTGTCTGATCTACCTGTACCGGGCCGGATGGCTTCGGTCGATCCTCTCGGAGCCATCCACCCGCGCCTTTCTGGCGGGGCAGGGGTATGGGGCGGATCAGAGCTGTCAGGAGCTGCTGAGGCAGCTTTCCAGGCGGCTGTGCCTGGAGCGGGAATTCCCCCATGAGATCGGCGTCTTTCTGGGCTACCCCCTGGAGGATGTGGTGGGCTTCATCCGGAACCGGGGCAGGAACTACACCTGCTGCGGATACTGGAAGGCCTACGGCGACCCGGAGGCGGCACAAAAGCGTTTCGATCAATACCGCCGCTGCACTGCCGCCTGCTGTGAGCAGTTCCGGAAGGGCACGGCCATCACGCAGCTGATCGCAGCGTGAGCTCCAACACAAGCTGGAAAGGAAGCAATGCTATGAACAAATTAGCCATCGTATACTGGAGCGGTACCGGCAACACGGAGACCATGGCCAACTGCATCGCAGACGGCGCCAGGGAGTCCGGTGCGGAGGTCGCCATGCTGCCCCCTGGGGAGTTCTCTGCCGCCCGGTTTTCTGAATTTGGTGTCGTGGCCTTCGGCTGCCCCGCCATGGGCGCCGAGCAGCTGGAGGAGGACGAAGTGGAACCCATGTTCGCCGGATTGGAGGACTCTCTGGGCGGAAAGAAGATCGCCCTGTTCGGCTCCTACGGCTGGGGCGACGGCCAATGGATGCGGGAGTGGTGCAGCCGCTGCGAGGCGGCGGGCGCCAACCTGTATGACGAAGCGGGCCTGATCGCCAATGATTCTCCCAATGAAGAGGCCCGAGAGGCCTGCCGGGAGTTGGGCCGCAAGCTGGCGGCCTGGTAACATTTGCTCATCAAAGATCTTTCTTTGATACTTATCTCCTTTTTTCCCCTCAACATGGCCCTCGCGCGGTGTGCCTGCCGCGCGGGGGCCGACTCCTTTTTCACGGCTTTCAAATTTTTCCGAAAAAGGGCTTGACAGCCATGGTTAGCCATGATAAACTACAAAACCGAAAGAAGGTTAGCAAAAGCTAACCACAGAACAGATCCAAGTGGAAGAAGTGTCTTGCAGAGGAGGGAGGTTTTATGATGCCTCTGACAATGGCCCGGCCGGGAGAGACTGTTACGATCCGCAAGATCACCGGCAGGGATGAGGTCCGGCAGCATCTGGCGGAGCTGGGATTCGTGGTGAACAGTGATGTCACGGTGGTCAGCCAGCTGGCCGGCAATCTGATCCTGCAGGTGAAGGACAGCCGGGTGGCATTGGACAAGACCATGGCGAACCGGATCATGATTTGAGAGCAGAGTAGGAGGAAGAATATGAAGAGCCTGAAAGATGTCAAGGTGGGGGAGACCGCCACAGTGGTCAAACTCCACGGAGAGGGCGCTACCAAGCGCCGGATCATGGATATGGGCATTACCAAGGGCGTGGAGATCCACGTCCGCAAGGTTGCGCCTCTGGGCGATCCGATGGAGCTGAATGTGCGGGGCTATGAGCTCAGTGTGCGGAAGGCCGACGCGGAGAAGATCGAGGTCTCTTAAAGAGGGGACTGCGTCCCCCTTTACGCTCCGGCAGACCTGCGGTCTGCCTCCACTATTCCCCCACACCAGTGACGGTGGCCACTGGTGTGTGCGCCCCAGGGACGCACGGGTCGGGGGATTTTCGGCAGGTACACGCCCTGCCGAAAATGATTTCATTTTGTTCTTTCGCCACTGGCGAAAGAACCGGGGAAGCCGGAGGTTTCCCCTGGCCCCCCTTTCCCGGATGATGCGGGGACGGTGGAAATATCAATGGCGGCTGTTGCCGCTGTTTTTCAGGATGAAAGTTAGCCTAAACTAACACTTTGGAAGGAGAGAACGATGGACATGAAGATCGCACTGGCCGGCAATCCGAACTGCGGCAAGACTACGCTGTTCAACGACTTGACCGGCTCCAACCAGTACGTGGGCAACTGGCCCGGCGTCACAGTGGAAAAGAAGGAGGGCCGGCTGAAGGGACGCAAGGATATCGTCATCCAGGACCTGCCCGGCATTTACTCCCTGTCCCCCTATACACTGGAGGAAGTGGTGGCCCGGAACTATCTGGTGAAGGAGAAGCCCGACGCCATTTTGAACATCGTGGACGGCACCAATATCGAGCGGAACCTGTACCTGACCACCCAGCTGATCGAACTGGGCCTGCCCGTGGTGGTGGCGGTGAACATGATGGACCTGGTCCGCAGAAACGGCGACCAGATCGACGCCAGGAAGCTGAGTGACGCCCTGGGCTGCCAGGTGGTGGAGATCAGCGCCCTGAAGGGCGAGGGCGGCGTGGAGGCTGCGGAGCTGGCTGCCAAGATGGCCCAGCAGAAGCGCGCCGCTGAACTGCCCCACGTGTTCACGGGCAGCGTGGAGCACGCCATCGCCCACATCGAGGAGTCCATCCAGGGTATGGTGGACGACCGATATCTCCGCTGGTACGCGGTGAAGGTCTTTGAGCGGGACGAGAAGGTCCTGGCGGACCTGAACCTGAGCACAGACCTCCGGGCCCACCTGGAGGACCACATCGTGGACTGCGAGAAGGAGCTGGATGACGACGCGGAGAGCATCATCACCAACCAGCGGTATGCGTACATCAACGATCTGGTGACGAAGGCCGTCAAGAAGAAGGGCGAGAAACATCGCCTCTCCACCTCCGACAAGATCGACCAGATCGTCACCAACCGGATCCTGGCCCTGCCCATCTTCGCCGTGGTGATGTTCGCGGTGTATTGGATCGCCATGGGTCCCTTCGGCACCTTCCTGACGGACTGGACCAACGATGTGCTGGGCACTGCCTGGCTGGTGGAGATCCCCCGTGCCGCCCTGGAGGGCTGGGGCGTCAACGAAGTGGTCGTGGGCCTGATCTGCGACGGCGCCCTGGCCGGTGTCGGCGCGGTGCTGGGCTTCGTGCCCCAGATGCTGGTACTGTTCCTGATGCTGGCCATTCTGGAGGACATCGGCTACATGGCGCGAATCGCCTTCATCATGGACCGGATCTTCCGGAAGTTCGGCCTCTCCGGCAAGAGCTTCATCCCCATGCTGGTGGGCACCGGCTGCGGTGTCCCCGGCGTCATGGCCTCTCGGACCATTGAGAACGAGCGGGACCGCCGCATGACGGTCATGACCACCTGCTTCATCCCCTGCGGCGCTAAGATGCCCATCATCGGCCTGATCGCCGGCGCCCTGTTCGGTGGCTCCGGCCTGGTGGCCGCATCCGCTTACTTCATCGGTGTGGCGGCCATCGTCATCTCCGGTATCATCCTGAAAAAGACCAAGATGTTCGCCGGCGACCCGGCGCCCTTCGTCATGGAGCTGCCTGCTTACCACATCCCCTCCGTGGGCAACGTACTGCGGGCCACCTGGGAGCGGGGCTGGTCCTTCATCAAGCGGGCCGGCACGGTGATCCTGGCCTCCTCTATCATCCTGTGGTTCCTCCAGGGCTTCGGTTGGGAGAACGGCGCCTTCGGCCTGGTGGAGGACATGAATAACTCCGTCTTGGCCGCTATCGGCAGTGCCGTGGCCTTCATTTTCGTGCCCCTGGGCTTCGGCAACTGGCGGGCCACTGTGGCCGTGGTCACGGGCCTGATCGCCAAGGAGAACGTAGTGGCCACCTTCGGCGTGCTGTACAACTTCGCTGGGGAGCTCAGTGAGAACGGCGACGAGATTTGGGCTCTGGTGGCACAGGACTACACCGCCATTTCCGCCTACTCCTTTATGATCTTCAACCTGCTGTGCGCCCCCTGTTTCGCGGCCATGGGCGCCATCAAGCGGGAGATGAACAACGCCAAGTGGACCGCCTTTGCCATCGGCTATATGTGCGTGTTCGCCTATGTGGTCTCCCTGATTGTCTATCAGATCGGCGGCCTCATCACCGGCGAGGTCTCCTTCGGCATCGGCACTGTGGTGGCCGTGGTCCTGGTTGTGGGCATTGTGTACCTGCTGTTCCGTAAGAACAAGTACGAGGACGAGCGGCTGACCATCCGCTCGGTGGATGCCGCCGGACGCCGCGCCGCCCTGAAATAAGAAAGGAAGCAGCCAATGAACGCACCCACTATCATCGCGGCCCTCATCGTCCTGGTGGTCTTTGCGGCCATCGTAGGCAAGGGCATCTACAACCGGCGTCACGGAAAGGGCGGCTGCTCCTGCGGCGGCGACTGCGGGGCCTGCGGCGGATGCCACTGCGGAAATACCCGTCATTCCTGACGAGCGGAAGCCCGGCCCCACCGGGCGGAAGGAGGCGTTCCATTTCATGGAACTGAGCCAAGCGCATCTGCGGTATCTGTTGGCCATTGGCGAGCTGTCCCAGGGAAAGGCGGCGGTCAGCTCCACCCAGGTGGCCCGGGTCCTCCAGGTGTCCCGCCCCTCCGTCACCCGGATGCTGGCTGTCCTGGCGGAAAAGGACCTGGTGACCAAGGAACGCTACGGCAAGATCACCCTGACGGAGACGGGGGCGGCCCTGGCCCATCAGCTGCAAGCGGGCCTCCGGGACCTGGAGCGGCGGCTGCCGGCCCTGGGCCTGGACCTGGACCGGGAAGAGACCGCCGCCGTGGCGGGGGCCCTGGCCTCAGTCCTGCCGGAGCACTGTCTCCGAAAGCTCTGCACGACCGAATCCGGCGGGACAATGGGATGTGCCACGCCTTAAAAAAGCAGTCCTGCGGCTTTTGCCGCAGGACTGCCTCTTTTCTTGAGCATAGAACTATAAAAGAGATATGATATATTTTGAGAAGACCCGGGGCCATTGGGCCGCCAGGTCCTTTTGTTTCCGATCCTTTATCTTCACGCTCTATTCCAGTCTCTGTACCGCGGCTCCCAGCACGCCGTCGCCGATGTAGACGCTCAACGTACCATCCAGCTCGCCGCTCCAGATGTGGTCGTAGTTTGGCAGGGCGGTGGTGAGCTTGCCCTGCAGAATCTCCATCTCCGCCGGAGCGCCGCCGTTGGCCACCGCCAGATTGTACCGCGCCGCGCCGTTGTGGGACTGCGTCACCAGCTCGATGAGCTTGCGGATCACCAGGTTCCGGCCCCGGACCTTGGCAATGGACTGGAGCTGCCCGTCGGCGGCGAAGGTGATGAGGGGCTTGATCTGGAGCATGGTGCCCGCCATGGCCGTCACCTTGCCGATGCGGCCGCCTTTCTGTAGATATTCCAGCGTGTCCACGGAGAAAAAGGGGAAGGTGTTCTGGATCAACCAAGGCACCCGGCGCTCTGTCAGCGTCTGCCAGTCCATCCCCTGCCGCAGCTCCTCTGCCAGCTGGAGGATCATCATACCGGTGCCCAGAGACCCGCTGACGGAGTCATACACCCGAATGGTCAGGTCCCTCCGCTCCTCCGCCAGCAGCCGCACCATGTTGTAGGTGCCGGATAGGCCGCCGGAGAGCATCAGGGCGATGACCCCGTCATACCCCGCCGCGGCGATGGCGTCAAAGGCGTCCGAAATGTCCTGAGCGGCGGGCAGGGAGGTCTGAGGCAGCTCTCCGGACCGCAGCCGGGCATAGATGTCGGCGGCGTGGATGTCTACGCCGTCCCGGTACTCTCCGTCTTTGCACAGGATCCGCAGGGGCACGACAAAGACCTGGTTTTCCGCCGCCAGTTGAGGGGAGAGGTCCGCGCAGGAATCCGTGAGCAGGGCGATTTTTTGGGGTGTCATGGTCACATCTCCAAACCTTTCTCTCATGCAGGGCCGGCAGACCTGTCCGCCGGATCGGATGATATGGTGTGCCCATTCCGTCACACCATATCAATATAACCTAGTATATGGAATGCTACCGTAAAAATCAAGAGGAAAATCCCCGTAGGGGAACAGGAAGCCCGTTCCTGTCTACTGGTGAAATTTTGTAGCGAGAGGACTTGCCAAAGGCGGCGGATTTCCGGTATGATAAAACACAGGATCTGAAAGGGAGGAAAGACCGTGCCGCTGGATGTGAAGGCCGCTGTGGCGGATGCACTGCTGGAGCTCATTCGCCGGAAGGATGCAGACAAGATCACCGTGAAGGACCTGGTGGAGGTCTGTGGGATCTCCCGTCAGACGTTTTACTACCACTTCAAGGACATTGTGGATGTGGTGGAGTGGGCGGCTCAGCAGGGAGTCCAGCGACTGGTGCGCGAGAGCCTGAACGCCGCCACCCCCCAGGAGGCCCTGGGCGTCTTCGTGGATTTTGCCGTAGAATCCCAGCCCCTGGTTCAGCGGCTGCTGAACTCCCAGCGGCGGGAGGCCATAGAGCGGATCATGGTGGACGCCACCCGTACATACCTGGCGGACAGCCTGCGGGAGCGGCGGGGAACGCCCGCCCTCCGGGCCGGGGACTGGAAGATTGCCCTGGATTTCTATGCCTATGGGATGACCGGACTGCTGCTGGAGAACTGCCGCCAGCGGGATCTGGACCGGCAGGAGCTGGCGGATCAGCTGTTCCGCCTGCTGTCCGGCGAGATGGTCCGCCCTCCGGAAACCTGACAGATGTGCCCGCGTGTCAAAGAGCTTGACACGCGGGCATTTTTGTCAGGACAGACAGCCTCCTCTGCCAGTGGCGCGCACGGAGCGGACGTGGTATAACCACAGCATGAGAGCGGAGACAGCGCAGTGACCGGAAAGGAGTGCGCGCATGGAATTGAGAGATGGAATGTTTGCCGTGAAGCTCTGCGAGCTGGAGCATCAGTACGGCCTGCTGAGAAGCCGCCTGGAGCTGTGCCAGGGGGCGGACCACGAGAAGATCCGGCACCTGCTGGCGGACGTGCTGGATGACTATCGGGAAAACGCCCTGCTGCTGGAGCAGAGCGCGGAGGGCTGCCGCTCCCCGGCAGTGGCGGAGCTGGCGGGCGTCCAGCGGGACTACTCCAAACGGATGGAGGAGCTGCTGCGGGACAGGCTGCCCCGCCTGATGCACGGGGAAGAGGACCCGCAGGAGGAGCGGGCGGAGGCAGCGGCCCTTTTCGCGGAGTACGCCATCGACTTCGCGGCCCAGGGCGTGCGCAGCGCCCTGCTGGCGGCCCTGGCCGCCATGGACCAACAGATGAACTGTGAGGAACAACAAGGAAAGGAACATCCCGTATGAAAGAAGTCAGACCCCCGAAACGGCCCTTGATTTTTTACTACTGCGTGGCCATGCTGATTCTGCTGCTGTTCAACTTCCTGGCCATGCCCTGGATGGCCCGCCAGCAGATCCAGGAGGTGGATTACGGCACCTTCATGGACATGGCGGAAAACCAGGATCTGGGCCAAGTGGAGATCCAGGAGCAGGAGAACCAGATCGTCTTTACCAACAAGGATGAGACCGCCGTCTACTCCACCGGCATGATCCCGGATCCGGACCTGAAACAGATGCTGAAGGACTCCGGCGCGGAGTTCTCCGGCCAAGTCATCCAGCAGACGGATCCCATCCTCAGCTTTCTGCTGACCTGGATCCTGCCCATCGTCATCTTTGTTGCCCTGGGGCAGTATCTCTCCCGGCGCATGATGAAGAACATGGGCGGCCCCAACGCCATGGCCTTCGGCAAGTCCAACGCCAAGGTGTATGTCAAGTCCTCTGAGGGCATCAAATTCTCCGACGTGGCCGGAGAGGACGAGGCCAAGGACAATCTCAAGGAGATCGTGGAGTACCTCCACGACCCAAAGAAGTATCAGGAGATCGGCGCCACCATGCCCAAGGGCATCCTGCTGGTAGGCCCTCCCGGCACCGGCAAGACCATGCTGGCCAAGGCCGTGGCAGGCGAGGCCAACGTGCCCTTCTTCTCCATCTCCGGCTCCGACTTCGTGGAAATGTTCGTGGGCATGGGCGCCAGCAAGGTGCGGGACCTGTTCAAGCAGGCCAAGGAGAAGGCCCCCTGCATCGTGTTCATCGACGAGATCGACGCCATCGGCCAGAAGCGGAATTCCGGCGCCTATGGCGGAAACGACGAGCGGGAGCAGACCCTGAACCAGCTGCTGACCGAGATGGACGGCTTTGAGGGCAATACCGGCGTCATCATCCTGGCGGCCACCAACCGGCCGGAGTCCCTGGACCCCGCCCTGACCCGGCCCGGCCGGTTTGACCGGCGGGTGCCGGTGGAGCTGCCGGACCTACAGGGCCGGGAGGATATTCTGAAGGTCCACGCCAAGAAGATCAAGGTGGCGGAGGACGTGGATTGGGGCAAGGTGGCCCGAATGGCATCCGGCGCCAGCGGCGCAGAGCTGGCCAACATCGTCAACGAGGCGGCGCTGCGGGCTGTCCGGGACGGCCGCCGCTTTGCTGCCCAGGCAGATCTGGAAGAGAGCATCGAGGTGGTCATCGCAGGCTACCAGAAGAAGAACGCCATCCTGACAGACCAGGAGAAGAAGGTGGTGGCCTACCACGAGATCGGCCACGCTTTGGTCGCGGCCAAGCAGACCAATTCCGCCCCTGTACAGAAGATCACCATCGTGCCCCGGACCTCCGGCGCCCTGGGCTACACCATGCAGGTGGAGGAGGGCAACCACTACCTGATGAGCCAGGAGGAGCTGGAGAACAAGATCGCCACGCTTACCGGCGGCCGGGCGGCGGAAGAGCTGGTCTTCCACTCCGCCTCCACCGGCGCCTCCAATGACATCGAGCAGGCCACCAAGCTGGCCCGGGCCATGATTACCCGGTACGGCATGAGCCCTGACTTTGACATGGTGGCCCTGGAGACAGTGCAAAATCAGTACTTGGGGGGCGACGCCTCCCTGGCCTGCTCCGCCGAGACTGCGGCGGAGATCGACCGGCAGGTGGTGGAGCTGGTGAAGCGCCAGCACGAAAAGGCCAACCGAATCCTCTCGGAGAACCGGGAGAAGCTGGACGAGCTGGCCCGGTATCTGTACGAAAAGGAGACGATTACCGGTGACGAGTTCATGGAGATCCTGAATCAGTGAGCATCCGATCCGTAAATCAGAAAAGAGGAGGCGCCCTTCGGCGCCTCCTCTTTTGCTGCCGTCTCACAGCCCCAGGCCGTAGATGCGGTTGGCGTTGTCAAAGAACACCGGCTCCCAGTGTGTCTCCGGCACCAGCCGGCGGATAAAGCCGATATATTCTCCCAGGTTGACAATGGGCCAGTCGGTCCCGAACATCACCTTGTCCCAGCACTGGATGGCCGTCAGCCAGGTGCGCAGCAGGAACACGTAGCCCGCCTGCTCCCGGAAATAGGCGTCCAGGTCCACCCGCCCCTCCAGAAGGCCGGACAGGTCGGCGGCCACATTGGGATTTTTCTCCACCACTGCCGCCGCGGCCTCCAGAAAGGGGTTGCCGAAGTGGCACATGACGAACTGGGTATCCGGATGGTCTGCCGCCACCTCATCCAGGGCCAGGGGGTGGCAGTATTTCAGATGGGCCCGGGAGAAGGCGGTCAGCCCCATGTGAACGGCCACCGGCTTACCGTAACGGGCTGCCAGGCGGTAGATGGGCTGGTACATGGGGTCCGACAGAGCGATCTTGTTGTACCCGGGGTACAGCTTCACGCCGCAGCAGTTGTCCCGCCGCAGGTGCGCCTCCACCCGGTCCGCCAGGTCCGGGATCACCCGGCTCCCGTCCTCCAGCAGGCTGCTGTCCAGGCCCACGCAGTAGTGGAACAGGTCTGTGGGGTAGTCGTGCCGCCGGAGCTCCAGACTGTGATTTCCCATCACCACGCCGTGGGCAATGTGCAGTTCTCCATAGACCTCCCGCAGATGGTCTACGTTGTTGTGATGGCCCACCTGCCGGGCCATCTCCTCGGCAGAATCTTCCGAAAACAGGTGCAGGTGGGCGTCGATGATCTTCATACCCGCAGTTCTCCTTCCAGTTCGCCCCGGTATCCAGCGGAGCGGCGATTTTTCAACACCGCTATTATAACAGAGTTTGCCGCCTTCGCAACCCCCGTATGAAAACGGTTCCCGAAAAAAGCACAGAGGTCAGTGACCTCTGTGCTTTTCCTTTCGACGCGCCTGCCGCAGCTGGAACTTCCGCGCTTCCTCCGCCTCCCGCTGTTGGCGGGTGCGGGCGAGACGGGCCTGCTTCCCCTGCTCCTGTTGGAGCTTCAGGGCCTGCTGGGCCTTGGTGCCGATCCCTGCGGCCTGGGTCATCCGCCGGGCCTCCCGCTGGCGCCGCTTGGGGCTTTTGGGAGGGGGCAGATGCTCTGTCCCTGGCCGGGGCGGGCTGAATCGCAGCGTCCGCCAGTGTTCCAGAAGATAGGCGTAGACCTCCTGGTCCCGGGGCTCCGCGCCGAAGACGATCCGGCAGACGGAGTACTCCGTGTCATCCTCCCGCTCGTACAGGCCGATCCAGAAGGGATCGTCGAACAGGATGGTGAGCCTGCTTGTGCCCATGCGTGTGTCCTCCTTTAAAGGTCTCGCACAAAGAACGGACAACCAAGGAGGCAGGTTACTGACGGCACATGGGCCGCTCCCGGACTACCAACCGGGACGTGTTTTTATCTTTGCGCTATCAGCATACCACAGCGGGCGCGGGATGGCAAGGCCGGGAGACAAAGCGTCCCTTTTCCCATCAGCCGCGGCGGTCGTATGATATGATAAAAGGGACCGAAACAAGCTGTAAGATTTGATCGCAAACCTTGTGTATATCAGTGAAGGGGTAAATAAGAAGCGAGGTGAAAGCCGATGGATGACACAACAATCGTCCAGTTATACTGGGATCGAGATGAGCGGGCCATCCCCGCCACATCCGGCAAATATGGAAACTACTGTAACTCGATCGCCTGGAACATCCTGGGCAATCGGGAAGACGCCGAAGAATGCGTCAATGATACCTATCTGTGTGCATGGACCTCTATGCCGCCCCACAGGCCCAGGGTTCTGTCCGCATTCCTGGGGAAGCTCACGAGAAACTTGTCCCTGAACCGATACAAGCATCATATCGCGGAGAAACGAGGCGGCGGAGAGGCCCCGGCTGTGCTGGATGAAATTGCGGAGCTCGTATCCGACACGGACAACGTGGAGCGGGCAGTGGACCGCAGGGAACTTGTAAGGGCGATCGACACTTTTTTGGAGAGGCTTCCAGCGGATAAGAGGCGCATTTTTGTCTGCCGGTACTGGTATTTCGATCCGGTTTCCAAGATCGCGTCCCGGTTTGGAATGACGGAGAACCATGTATCCGTAACACTGAATCGCCTCCGGCTGAAATTACACAACTATCTTCAGGAAAGGGGCTTTGACCTGTGAAAAGAGAGGAATTTTGCGAAGTCCTCGGTGACATCAATGAGAACTATGTGAAAGAGGCCGGAGCAAATCCCAAAGCCGAGAAGCGGAGGCGGTTTAAGTGGAAAGTGATCGCGGCCTGTTTATGCCTGCTGCTTGCGGCGCCGCTGACCGTATTCGCCATGGATACCATTCAGTATCATGCGGCAGTGGATTATCTGCGTTCCCTCGGGATCCCCGTTGAAGATCTGAGCGACTACTCCCGCACGGAAATCAAAGAGGCCGTGAAAACGATGGATGCGGGAGAAAGCAGCCTGCTGACGGAAGAAATTCTGAACCTGCTGCCAGATAGCGGAGAACCGATACAAAGGCCAACACAGGTGACATCAGAACAGGTCAGGGAATTGACACCGACCATGACGCGAGAAGAGGTCCTTTCATTTTTGGGCGATACCCAGGACATCGGTTCCGGCATTTACATATATATTTATAAAGTAGACGGAGAAGCACTGCTGCGGATCCCGTTTGCAAGTGATGAAGCGCAGCTGGGGGTCACAGGAGAAGAACTATTAAAGACCTTATCCCCGTAAGGGCGCAGGAAGGGCTGATGCGGAAACGTCCCGTTATTTCCCTCCCAAAAAGGGCGGCCCCTACGACCGCCAGGGGAGCGCGCAGCGACTGCGCATCCGTTGACGGCTGTGCCGCCTTACGGTTGCGGCGTGCCCGATGCGGGCAAGCGGAGCGCGCAGAAGGAGGGAAACCAGCGGAACACTGGTGTCGCAAATACTGAGAGCGCCGCAGCGCGAGACAGAAAAACAGAGGCAGATCGAAGGCGTCCTTACACCCTGATTTTGGTCGGCACTTCGCCGCGGGAATCAACTGCCAAGTCTCTGCGGCACTCCGCCGCGCCCGCCGGGATGCCATCGTAAACCCGCAGGCACCCTCTCATGCCGCCCCCATACAGCAACTTTGCATGCACGTGCCGGAGCGCGACAAAAGGCGTTCTTTTGGAATGTGCATTGGGACAAGCCGTCATCGCGGCTGAATCCCCCTATGTGGGACCCATAAAAAAGCGGCTGGCCTTCCGTCCAGCCGCCTCGTATTTTCTGGCAGGAAAAATCTCTCAGCTCCGCTGATTCCCCGAATTGGTGGTGTCCTTCAGCAGCACGTCATGGGCTCCGCCCTCCACAATGGAGACGGAGGACACCAGGGTCAACTTGGCCTTCTCCCGCAGTTCCGGGATGGTCAGCGCGCCGCAGTTGCACATGGTGGACCGCACCTTGGAAAGGGTGGTGGCCATGCCGTCCGACAGCTTGCCGGCATAGGGCACGTAGGAGTCCACGCCCTCCTCGAAGGAGAGCTTGGCCGCTCCGCCCAGGTCGTACCGCTGCCAGTTCCTGGCCCGGGCGCTGCCCTCGCCCCAGTACTCCTTCATATAGCTGCCGCCGATCAGCACCTTGCTGGTGGGGGACTCGTCGAACCGGGAGAAATACCGCCCCAGCATACAGAAGTCCGCGCCCATGGCCAGGGCCAGGGTGATGTGGTAGTCCTGGACAATGCCGCCGTCGGCACAGATGGGCACGTAGACGCCGGTCTCGGCAAAATACCGGTCCCGCTCTGCCGCCACATCGATGACCGCCGTGGCCTGGCCCCGGCCGATGCCTTTGGTCTCCCGGGTGATGCAGATGGAGCCGCCGCCGATGCCCACCTTCACGAAGTCGGCACCGCAATCCGCCAGGAAGCGGAAGCCCTCGCCATCCACCACGTTGCCGGCGCCCACCTTCACGGTGTCGCCATAGCGGGAGCGAATCCAGGCCAGGGTCCGCTTCTGCCACTCGGAGTAGCCCTCGGAGGAGTCGATCACCAGCACGTCCGCGCCGGCCTCCACCAGGGCGGGCACCCGTTCCTCATAGTCCCGGGAGTTGATGCCGGCGCCCACCACATACCGCTTCTGACTGTCCAGCAGCTCCAGGGGGTTGCCCTTGTGGGAGTCGTAGTCCTTCCGGAACACGAAGCTCACCAGATGCCCGCCGGCGGAGACGATGGGCAGGGCGTTGAGCTTGTGGTCCCAGATGATATCATTGGCGGCCTTCAGGCTGGTGCCCTCCGGGGCGGAGACGATTTTCTCCGCCGGGGTCATGAATTCGCTGACCGGGGTGGCCGGGTCCATGCGGCTCACCCGGTAGTCCCGGCTGGTGACGAGGCCCAGCAGCTTTCCGGTGCCGGTGCCGTCATCCGTGACCGCCATGGTGGAGTGGCCGGTCCGTTCCTTCAAGGCCAGCACGTCCGCCAGCGTGTCCCCCAGGCGGAGATTGGAGTCGCTGATGACAAAGCCCGCCTTGTAGTTCTTCACCCTCCGTACCATCTCCGCCTGCTGCTCGATGGGCTGGGAGACATAGATGAAGGCGATGCCGCCCTCCTTCGCCAGGGCGATGCCCATCTGCTCTCCGGATACCGCCTGCATGACGGCGGAGACCATGGGCACGTTCATGGTGAGAGCGGGCTCCTCCCCCCGCCGGTACTTCACCACCGGGGTCTTGAGGGAGACGTTTGCGGGAATGCACTCCGCGGAGGAGTAGCCGGGCACCAGCAGGTACTCACTGAAGGTACGGGAGGGCTCGGAGAAAAAATAAGCCATAGGGCCACCTCATTTCATCAGATTTCAAGTGGAAGCTGGATTTACAGGTCCAGCTGGAAAAACAGTGTGGACTCCACAGGACTGTCGTTGTAGCAGGGGATCTCGTAAAATCCCAGCTGCCGGTAGAGGCGGACGGCATCCTCCAGAACCGGCAGGGTGTCCAGCAGCATACAGCGGTAGCCGATCTGCCGCGCGTCCTCTGTGATCCGGCGGATCAGCTGCCGGGCAAGCCCCCGGCCCCGGTACTGCGGCTGGACGTACAGGCGCTTCATTTCGCATCGCTCGCCGTCCAGCCGCCGCAGGGCGATACAGCCCGCCGCCCGCCCGTCCACCCGGGCCAGGTACAGCCGTCCGTCCGGCGGGGCGTACTTGGCGGCGGGGGCGCGCAGCTCGTCCGCATAGTGCTGGATGTCCAGATAGATTTGAAAAGCTGGGTCGTGCGTCACCAGCATGGCGGTGTACGCCTCAAACAGGGCCCGAACGTCTGAGAGGGCATTATAGGCCGGTTCGATCACAACGGTTGAATCCATATTCAAGCACCTCCCGGCGGATGTTTCAGATATGATACCCGGTTCCGGCCGGTCTGTCAACCGTTAGAGAGAAAAATAGTCCTTTGCGGCATCGAACAGGCCAAGATCGTAATTCCCCGGGATATTTCGGTACAGGCAGGGCCCCACCCGCTCGGCGTGCCCCATCTTGCCGAAGACCCGGCCGTCGGGTGAGGTGATGCCCTCTACCGACCAGACGGAGCCGTTGGGGTTGCCGTCGATATCCATGGTGGGATGGCCGTCCAGATCCACGTACTGGGTGGCGATCTGGCCGTTTTCCGCCAACTGTGCCAAGAGATCCGGCGGGCAGAGGAACCGCCCTTCCCCGTGGGAGATGGGGACGCTGACGATGTCCCCCACCTGGACCTTGGTCAGCCAGGGGGACCGGTTGGAGGCCACCCGGGTCCGGACGATCCGGGACTGGTGGCGGCCGATGACATTGTAAGTCAGCGTGGGGCAGGCGGCATCTGTGTCCCGGATTTCTCCGAAGGGGACCAGCCCCAGCTTGATGAGGGCCTGGAAGCCGTTGCAGATGCCCAGGACGAGGCCATCCCGGTTTTGCAGCAGGTCCATCACCGCGTCTGCGGCCTGGGGGGACCGGAGAAAGGCGGTGATGAACTTGCCGGAGCCGTCGGGCTCGTCGCCGCCGGAGAAGCCGCCGGGCAGGAAGAGGATCTGACTGCTCCGGGCTGCCTGGGCAAACCGGGCGGCGGATGCCGCCACATGGTCCGGTGTCTGATTATTCAGCACCAGGATCTGCGGCTCCAGGCCAGCCCGTAGCGCCGCCCGGGCGCTGTCGTACTCGCAGTTGGTGCCGGGAAACACAGGAATCAGCACCTTTGGCTTTGCCGTGCCTGTCCGGGGAGCGGCGCGGGAGAAGGCCGGGGCCTCCAGTACCGGCACCAGCGCAGGATCGGCAGGGACTCGGCTGGGGTATACATCCTCCAGCACGGACTCGTTCAGGGAGAGCAGCTCGTCGATGGAGACGCTGTCAGCGCCGGTGGTGAGGACCGGCTCCGCCGTGGTGGTGCCCAGCCTGACGGCGCAGAGGAGGTCTGTGTCCTCCGTCAGCTCCGCCACAATGGCGCCAGGGCACGGCAGGTCCCAGGCGATCTCACGCCCCTCGGCCTGAAAGCCGATGGAGTTACCGAAGGACATCTGCATAATCCCCTCGGCGATGCCGTGCTCCACCGCCCAGGCGGAGCACACCCTGCCCGCCCGGCAAAGCTGGTGGAAGGTCTCCCAGGCTTCCCTCTGGCTCTGGGCGCCGCCGTTGGCGGGAGCAAAGAGGTACACCGGATGTCCCGCCTCCTTGAACTCGGGGGAGAGCACCTCCCCGGCCCGGATGGGGGCGATGGCAAAGGAGATGAGGGTAGGGGGCACGTCCAGATCGTTGAAGGTGCCGGACATGGAGTCCTTGCCGCCGATGGCCGCCGCGCCGAAGTCCAGCTGGGCGTCCAGAGCCCCCAGCAGGGCGGCGAAGGGCTTGCCCCAGCGTGCGGGGTCCTCCCGGAGCTTTTCAAAGAACTCCTGGAGGGTGAGGTAGGCCCTTCGATAGTCTGCCCCGGCGGCCACCAGCTTGGCAAGGGAGGTGACCACACCGTTATAGGCCCCCCGGTAGGGGTCCGCCGCCATAGCCTCCGGGTCGAAGCCCCAGGCCATAACGCTGGCCTGGTCCGTCTCCTGCCCCGGCAGCACCGGCAGAAGGGCGGCCATCACCTGGGCGGGGGTTCTCTGATTTCTGCCGCCGAAGGGCATCAACACGCTGCCACAGCCGATGGTGGAATCGAACCGCTCCGCCAGCCCTCTGCGGGAGGCGGACGCCAGACTGGAGGCTATGGAGCGGAGGGAGGAGTTTTCGGCATCCTGGGAGACCGGGGACGCGGGAATGGGGGCAGGAACCGCCGCCCGGGCGTGCTTCACGGCGCCGTTGGTGTTCAGGAAGTCCCGGCTCAGGTCCACGATGGTCCTGCCCCGCCAGCGCATCACCATCCGGGGGGACGCCGTCACCACCGCCACGGGGTACGCTTCCAGATTCTCCGCCTCCGCGGCGGCGATGAATCGGTCTGCGTTTGACCGGGCCACCACCACTGCCATTCGCTCCTGGGACTCGGAGATGGCCAGCTCTGTGCCGTCCAGGCCGTCGTACTTCTTCCGCACTGCGTCCAGATCGATATCCAGGCCGTCCGCCAGCTCACCCACGGCCACGGATACGCCGCCTGCGCCGAAGTCGTTGCACCGCTTGATGAGCCGGGTGACATTCCCATCCCGGAACAGCCGCTGGATCTTCCGCTCCTCCGGGGCGTTGCCCTTCTGGACCTCGCTGGCCATGGTGGTGAGAGACTGCCTGTTGTGGCTCTTGGAGGAGCCGGTGGCGCCGCCGATGCCGTCCCGGCCGGTGCGCCCCCCCAGCAGGATCACCACGTCCCCGGGCTGGGGCCGTTCGCGGACCACATTCTCCGCCGGGGCGGCGGCCACCACCACGCCGCACTCCAAATGCTTGGCGATGTAGCCGGGGTGATATACCTCGCTGACCAGCCCTGTGGCCAGGCCGATCTGGTTGCCGTAGGAGGAGTAGCCCGCCGCGGCGGTCTGGGCGAGCTTGCGCTGGGGCAGCTTGCCGGACAGGGTCTCCGCCACCGGCGTCCGGGGGTCGCCGCAGCCGGTGAGCCGCATGGCCTGGTGGACGTAGGCCCGGCCGGACAGGGGATCCCGGATGCAGCCGCCGATGCAGGTGGCCGCGCCGCCGAAGGGCTCGATCTCCGTGGGGTGGTTGTGGGTTTCGTTCTTGAACATCAGCAGCCAGTCCTGGGGCTTGTCGTTCACCTGGGCGGCGACATGGATGGAGCAGGCGTTGATCTCCTCACTCTCGTCAATTTCCGGCAGAAGCCCCCGTCGCTTCAGCACCTTGGCGCCGATGGTGGCGATATCCATGAGGGTCTGTGGCCGCTGGGCAGCTTTCTCTGTCCCATAGACCTCCTCCCGGGCGGCCAGATACCGGTTATAGGCGGCCTGGACCGCCGGATCGTTGATCTCCACGTGGTCCAGATGGGTGGAGAACGTGGTGTGGCGGCAGTGGTCGGACCAGTAGGTGTCCACCACCCGGATCTCCGTCAGGGTGGGGTCCCGGCGCTCCGAGTCCCGGAAGTATGCCTGGAGGAACGACAGGTCCTCCAGGTCCATGGCGAGACCCAGCCGCGCCAGCAGGGTATCCAGGCCCGCCCGGTCCAGGGCAGTGAAGCCCGTGACCGTTTCCACGTCTGCCGGGACGGCGGTCTCTGCCGCCAGCCGCTCCGGCAGGTCCAAAGACGCCTCCCGGCACTCCACGGGGTTGAGGACATACCGCTTCACCGCGTCCACATCCGCCGCCGTCAGGGGACCGAAGAGCAGATAGATCCTGGCGGTGCGGACCGTGGGCCGCTCCTCCTGAGTCATCAGCTGAATACACTGGGCGGCGGAGTCCGCCCGCTGGTCGAACTGTCCCGGCAGGGGCTCCACGCCGAAGGCGATGCAGTCCCCGGCGGGCAGGGCTGCGGCAGTATCGTCCACCTGAGGCTCAGAGAACACTGTCCCCACCGCCCGGCGGAAGGCGGCCTCGTCCAGGCCCTCCACGTCATAGCGGTTCAGCAGGCGCAGGTCCTCCAAGGCGGAGACGCCCACCACGGTCTGCAGCTCGTGCAGCAGGCCCCGGGCCTCCTGCCGGAGCCCCGGCTTCTTTTCCACATAGATCCGTCTTACCATCGTATGACCTCCCGGCGCCGGTTGGGCGCTCATCAAAATATGCGTTTCAGTCCGCCAGAGCCGCCAGAGCCCGCTGGCCGATGTCATGGCGCAGGTATTTGCCGTCAAAGTCCACCGCCCTGGCGGCGGCGTAGGCGTCGTGCAAAGCCTGCCGCAAAGTGGGACCGGTGGCGGTGACGCCCAGTACCCGGCCGCCGCTGGTGACCAGCTGCCCATTCTCGTCCAGTCTGTCCCCGGCGTGGTAGATGGTCACGTTTCCCGGTGCCGACGCGGGCAGAGAGATGGGCTTACCCTTTTCGTAGTGCCCTGGATACCCGCCGGAGGCCAAGATCACACAGGCGGCGGAGGCGTGCCGCCATTCCACGGTGAGCGATCCCAGGGTCTCGCTTTCCACCGCCTGCATGACCGTCAGCAGGTCTGTTTTCAGCAGGGGCAGCACCACCTGGGTCTCCGGGTCCCCGAAGCGGCAGTTGTACTCGATGACCTTGGGCCCGTCCGGGGTCAGCATCAAACCGAAGTACAGGCAGCCCTTGAAGGGGCAGCTTTCCGCCCGCATGGCGGCCAGAGTGGGCAGGAAGATGGTGTCCATGCACACTCGGGCGATGTCCTCGGTGTAGCAGGGGTTGGGAGCCACGGTGCCCATGCCGCCGGTGTTGGGGCCAGTATCTCCGTCCCCCACCCGCTTGTGGTCCATGGAGGACACCATGGGGGCGATGGCGGTGCCGTCGGTGAAAGCCAGGACGCTGACCTCCGGGCCAGTCAAAAACTCCTCGATCACCACCCGGCTGCCGGAGTCCCCGAAGGCCCGGTCCTCCATCATGGTCCTGACGGCATCCTCTGCCTCTTCATAGGACCGGGAGATCAGCACGCCCTTGCCCAGGGCCAGACCGTCCGCCTTGATGACGATGGGGAAGGAGGCGGTTTTCAAATAGGCGAGCGCCGCAGCGGGCGTATCGAACACCTCATATCGGGCGGTGGGGATGTGATATTTTTTCATCAGGTCCTTGGCAAAGACCTTGCTGGACTCGATCCGGGCGGCTCTGGCGTCCGGCCCGAAGCAGGGGATGCCCGCGGCGTGGAGGGCGTCCACACACCCCAGAGCCAGAGGATCGTCCGGCGCCACCACCGCGAACCCCACGGCGTGGGAGACGGCGAAGTCCACAATAGCGCCGATGTCTGTGGCGCTGATCTGCGGCACACAAACGGCGTCAGCGGCGATGCCGCCGTTGCCCGGCAGGGCGTAAATCGTCTCCACCACCGGATTTTCTTTCAGTTTTTTGATGATGGCGTGCTCCCGGCCGCCGCCGCCTACTACGAGAAGATCCATCGAATCGTCCTCCTTGCTTCGTGTATAAAACAGTGTGAAGAGAGACCGGGGAAAACCGGACAGGCTTTCCCGGTTGATTTGCCATCGCAAATCAGAAAAGGAAACTTCATTGCCCCTATCCGGGCCCAGACTCGGCAGACCCGGCGGCAGGATGCCGGACAGGCCCGCTTCTCTTCAAAGACGCTCAGTGGTGGAACAGCCGCATCCCTGTAAACGCTATCACCATGCCGTATTTGTTGGCTGTTTCAATGACATGGTCATCCCGGATGGAACCGCCGGGCTCAACGATGTACTGGACGCCGGATTTTCTCGCCCGCTCCACATTATCGCCGAAGGGGAAGAAGGCGTCGGAGCCGCATGTGACGCCGGTGAGGGCTGCGATCCAGGTTTTTTTCTCCTCCGCCGTCAGAGGATCGGGGCGCACGGCGAAGGTCTTCTGCCAGATGCCCTCCGCCAGCACGTCCTCATACTCGTCGGAGAGATATACATCGATGGCGTTATCCCGGTCCGGGCGGCGAATGTTCTCCACGAATTGCAGGCCCAGCACCTTGGGATGGTGGCGGAGCCACCAGGTGTCCGCCTTGGTGCCCGCCAGGCGGGTGCAGTGGATGCGGCTCTGCTGGCCCGCTCCCACGCCGATGGCCTGTCCGTCCTTCACGTAGCAGACGGAGTTGGACTGGGTGTATTTCAGGGTGATGAGGGCCACGATCATGTCCCGCTTGGCCGCTTCCGGCAGGTCCTTGTTCTCCGTGACAAGGTTGGTGAGGAGCGCCTCATTGATCTCAAAGTTGTTCCGCCCCTGTTGGAAGGTGACGCCGAACGCGTCCTTGTACTCCTGGGGGGCGGGGACGTAGTCCGGGTCGATCTGCACGACGTTGTAATTGCCCTTCTTCTTGGTTTTCAATATCTCCAGGGCTTCGTCGGTGTAGCCGGGGGCGATGATGCCGTCGGACACCTCATATTTCAGATACCGGGCGGTGGCGGCGTCGCACACGTCGGAGAGGGCCGCCCAGTCCCCGTAGGAGCACAGCCGGTCCGCACCCCGGGCCCGGATGTAGGCACAGGCGATGGGGGAAAGGTCTGCGCCCTCCTCCACAAAGTACATCTGCCGCTCCACATCCCTGAGGGGGTTGCCCACGGCGGCCCCGGCGGGGGACACGTGCTTGAAGGACGCGGCGGCGGGCAGGCCGGTGGCTTCTTTCAGTTCCCGCACCAGCTGCCAGGCGTTCAGCGCGTCCAGAAAGTTGATGTATCCCGGCTTGCCGTTCAGCACCGTGAGGGGCAGGTCGGACCCGTCCCGCATGAAGATGCGGGCGGGCTTCTGGTTGGGATTGCAGCCGTATTTCAGTTCCAGTTCGTTCATGCCTGGGTCTCCTTTCCGGAATACTTGTTGACGATGCGCTGCTGGAAGTCCCGGGTCTCCAGGTCTGTGAAGCGGACGAAGAGGGAGATCCTGTTGGCCTCGTCCAGAGCGTCCCAAACGGCGCTGGCGAGGCTGTCAATGTCCCCTTCCACGGCCACCTGCTCCGGCTCTCCGGCAAAGGAGGGCAGGGGATCGCCGTCTCCGGCGTAGGTGTGGAGGAAGTGGCCGGTCCCCGGCTGGCCGGGATACTCGAAGGTCTGCCGCAGGCAGCGTCTGCCGGTCCCGTCGGCGGCTTTCAGGATGGACAGCTTGTAACTGCCGTTGGGCCCCAGCAGCCCGGAAATCCGCGGGGTCCAGTTGGGACCGTCCGGCTCGAATTCCCGCGTGCGGAGGGCCTGCTCCATGGGAAGGCCCTGCTTTAAAAACTCCAGGATGGTGTCCGTCTGGTCCCCGTTGGTGACGATGAGTCCCCGGCCCATCTGCCGTACCGGGTGGTAGATGATGAGGCTGGGGTCCTCCATCCTGGCGGGGTCCGCCGCCTGGGTACGGATGCCGTCCGGCTCCTCCGCGAAGACGCGGTTGCGGCTGTTGGCGCTGCGGCCCATGATGAAATAGACGGCCACGGACGACTTGCCGTCCGGCGTCATGCCCAGCACGATCCCACGGCCGGGATAGGGATTGCCCCGCAGCAGGGCACATAAATCCTGTTTCACAGATGCTCCTCCTTTTCCGTGGCGATGTGGGCGGCCAGCTGTTCTGCGGCCTGGGGCAGCAGCACCCACTCCGCCTGTTCCATGACCCGGCGCTGCAAGGTTTCCGGCGTGTCGCCGGGCAGAATGTCCACCGCTTTCTGCAGCAGGATGCGCCCCCCGTCCGGGATCTCGTTCACCAGATGGACGGTAGCGCCGGTGACCCTGACGCCACGGCGGAGGGCTGCCTCATGGACCTTCAGCCCGTAATACCCCTTCCCACAGAAGGCGGGGATCAGGGAGGGATGGACGTTGACGATCCGGTCCGGCCAGCGACGGACGAAGTCCGCGGACAGGATGGACAGGAACCCGGCCAGCACGACCAGATCCACCCGGTACTGCGTCAGCGCCTCCATCAGCGCCGCCTCAAACGGCTCCTGCCCCAGCTGCTTCCGGGACAGGGGAATGGCAGGCACGCCGCGGCGTTTTGCCCGCTCCAGAGCGTAGGCTTCGGGATTGCTGGAGAGGACCAGCACGATCTCCACGTGGGGCAGGGCGCCTGCTTCCTGAGCGTTCAGCAGCGCCTCCAGGTTGGTGCCGCCGCCGGAGACCAGCACAGCGATACGGGCCTTGTTCAGCATAGGATCACCCGTTCCTCTCCGGAGATCACCTCACCTATCACATAGCCGGGGCAGCCGTGCTGGGCCAGGGCGGAGAGGGCCTGGTCCGCCGTGTCCCGGGAGACGATCACCGCCATGCCGACCCCCATGTTGAAGGTGTTGAACATGTCCCGCTCCGGGATGTGGCCGGTCTCCCGGAGCATTTTGAAGATGGGTGGCGTCCGGACGGCAGCCTTCTCAATTTTCACCGTCATCCCATCCGGCAGGCACCGGGGGATGTTCTCATAAAAGCCCCCGCCGGTGATGTGGCTGATGCCGTGGACCTCTGCCGCGTCGATGGCGGCCAGCACCGGCTTCACATAGATGCGGGTGGGGGTCAGCAGGGCCTCGCCCAGGCTCTCCCCCAGATCTTCACAGTAGACCGTCAGATTGGCATGCTCCACGTGAAAGACCTTCCGCACCAGGGAGAATCCGTTGGAGTGGAGGCCGGAGGAGGGCAGGGCCAGCACCACGTCCCCGGAGCGGACCCGGTCCGGGTCGATGATATCGCCCTTGTCCACGATGCCCACGGAAAAGCCCGCCAGGTCGTATTCCTCCGGCGCCATGATGCCGGGGTGCTCGGCAGTCTCGCCGCCGATGAGGGCGCAGCCCGCCTGGACGCAGCCCTCTGCCACGCCGGAGACAATGGCGGCCACCTTCTCCGGCACATTCTTGCCGATGGCGATGTAGTCCAGAAAGAACAGGGGCTTTGCCCCGCAGCAGATGATGTCGTTGACGCACATGGCCACGCAGTCCACGCCCACGGTGTCGTGCCGGTCCAGCAGCTGGGCGATGCGGATTTTGGTGCCCACCCCATCGGTGCCGGACACCAGCACCGGCTCACGTATGCCGGTCAGGTCCGGGGCGAACAACCCGCCAAAGCCTCCAATGCCGGACACTACCCCGGGGATCCTGGTCCGGGCCACGTGGGGGGCCATCAGCTTCACACCGGCGTAGCCTGCGGTGATGTCCACGCCGGACTTCCGGTAGCTCTCCGAATAACTCTCCATATCAGGTCCTCTCCCTCTCACTGATCTTGCACTCGAATCGGTCTTTGCCGCCGTCCTGGGGCACGGCGGTGGGGTAGCCCCCGCCGAAGCAGGCGGTGCAGAAGCCGCACTGGGTATTGTCCGCCAGCTTCACCACGTCCTGCAGGCTCAGATACCCCAGGGAATCCACACCGATGATCTTTGCGATCTCCTCCACCGAGTGGTTGTTGGCGATGAGCTTGCTGGGGTCATCGATGTCCGTACCGTAGTAGCAGGCGGCCACAAAGGGCGGCGCGCTGACCCGCATGTGGATCTCCTTCGCCCCGGCTTTCCGCAGCAGGTCGATGGTCCGGCGGCAGGTGGTGCCCCGGACGATGGAGTCGTCGATCAGCACCACCCGCTTGCCCTCCACCACGGAGCGGATGGGGTTCAGCTTGATATTGACCTCGTTTTCCCGCATGGCCTGAGTGGGGGAGATGAAGGTGCGGCCGATGTACTTGTTCTTGATGAACCCCATGCCGTAGGGGATACCGCTCTGCCGGGCGTAGCCCAGGGCGGCGTCCAGGCCGGAGTCCGGCACACCGATGACGATGTCCGCCTGGACCGGGTGCTCCAGGGCCAGGAAGGCCCCGGCCCGCTGCCGTGCCACGTGGACGCTGGACCCGTCGATGACGGAGTCCGGCCGGGCGAAGTAGATGAACTCGAACACGCAGAGCCGCTTGGGGACCTTGCCGCAGTGGCGGGTGTCGGACTTGACGCCGGACTTGTCCGCCACCACGATCTCCCCGGGCAGGATGTCCCGCTCGAACCGGGCGCCGATGGCGTCCAGGGCGCAGGACTCGGAGGCGAACACCACGCCCCCGTCCCGCAGTCGTCCCATGCACAGCGGCCGGAAGCCGTGGGGGTCCCGGACGGCGATGAGCTTGGTGGGGGAGGAGATCACCAGGGAGTAGGCCCCCTCGATCCGGTCCATGGCGGCGGAGACCGCCTCCTCGATGGAGGGGGCGCGCAAACGCTCCTGGACGATGATGTAGGCGATGACCTCGGAGTCCGTGGTGGTCTGGAAGATGGAGCCCTGGCTCTCCAGCTCCTGGCGCAATGCGTGGGAGTTGGTGAGGTTGCCGTTGTGGGCCAGGGCCATGCGGCCCTTGTAGTGGTTCACCAGGATGGGCTGGACGTTCCGCTTGTTGTCGGACCCGGTGGTGCCGTAGCGCACGTGGCCTACGGCGATGGTGCCCGTGCCCAGGGAGCGGAGCCGCTCCGCCGGAAACACCTCGTTCACCAGCCCCACATCCCGGTACGCGGTGAACACGCCATCATCGTTCACCGCGATGCCGGCGCTCTCTTGGCCCCGGTGCTGGAGGGCGTACAGGGCGTAATAGGCCAGGGGGGCCACATCCGTCGTCTCCGGCGCGTACACGCCGAACACGCCGCACTCCTCTTGGATGTGGCGGGCCGGGAGCACGGCGCTCAGCTCAGTCGGCATCATGGGCAAGCAGTCTCTGCATGACCTCGGCATAGGCGCCCTCCACGCCGCCCAGGTCCCGGCGGAAGCGGTCCTTGTCCAGCTTCTCATGGGTCTTTTCGTCCCAGAGGCGGCAGGTGTCGGGGCTGATCTCGTCCGCCAGAACGATCGTGCCGTCGGTCAGTCTGCCGAACTCCAGCTTGAAGTCCACCAGCGTGACGCCGCACTCTGCCCAGAAGGCCTTGAGAATGTCGTTGACGGCAAAGGCGTACTTCTTGATGGTCTCGATCTCCTCCGCTGTGGCCAGCTTCAGCGCCAGGGCGTGATAGCTGTTCAGCAGGGGATCTCCCAGTTCGTCGTTCTTGTAGGAGAACTCGATGGTGGGAGCGTCGAATACGATGCCCTCCTCCACACCGTACCGCTTGGCGAAGGACCCGGCAGAGAGGTTGCGGATGATAACCTCCAGCGGCACGATGGAGACCTTCTTCACCAGGGTCTCCCGCTCACTCAGCTCCTGAACGAAGTGGGTGGGAATGC
Organism: Dysosmobacter welbionis; assembly: GCF_005121165.3. Lineage (NCBI taxonomy): Bacteria > Bacillati > Bacillota > Clostridia > Eubacteriales > Oscillospiraceae > Dysosmobacter > Dysosmobacter welbionis. Next base: position 2,807,013 of record NZ_CP034413.3, read on the forward strand.
CGGCCTTTTCGATCCGCCGCATCAGATGGTTGGTCATCTGGTTGTTGATGACGCCCTTGCCCGCAATGGTGCCCTTCTTCAGGCCGTTGAAGGCGGTGGCGTCGTCCTTGTAGTCCACGATGTAAAGTTCCGGGTCGTCGGTGCGGAAGACCTTCTTGGCCTTTCCCTCATAGAGCTGTTCCAGCTTCTGCATGGTGCGTTCGTCCTTTCTTTCTGTTGAGAGATTAGATATTTGAATAGGCAATTGATAAACCATTAGAAAAACGGAAGGGAAAGAGAAAATAGAAATGAGAAATCAGAAATCCGGCCGCGGGATGGCGCGGATACGGAACTTTGAGCCGTCCGGTCAGGACGGACTCAAGACTTTCCGATTCCTCATTTCCGATTTCTCACGATTTCAGGAGTTCCTCCTGGAGCTTGGCGTCCTTCTCGGCGATCTGCTCCGCCATCTTCCGCCGCTCCGCTTCCAGGCGCCGGGTCAGGGCCTCGTCCTCCACCGCCAGGATCTGGGCGGCCAGCACAGCAGCATTTTTCGCGCCGTTCAGTGCTACCGTAGCCACCGGGATGCCGCCGGGCATCTGGACTGTGGCCAGCAGGGCATCCAGTCCATCCAGGACGCCCCCCTTCATGGGAATGCCGATGACAGGCAGGGTGGTGTTGGCGGCAAAGGCCCCCGCCAGATGGGCAGCCATGCCGGCGGCGCAGATGACCACGCCGAATCCCCGCTCCCGGGCGGACTTGGCGAACTCAGCCGCCTGGGTCGGCGTCCGGTGGGCGCTGAGGATATGGGCCTCATAGGGGATGTCCAGGGCGTCCAGCTGGGTACAGGCCCCTTTGACCACGGGCCAGTCACTGTCGCTGCCCATGATGACGGCAACTTTTTTCATCGCAAGCGCTCCTTTCTGCGGCTCAGAGTTTTTTCCGCATGACGGTGTGGCGGAAGATGCCGTCCACAAAATACTCGCTGGAGCAGAACACGGGGCGTCCGTCGATGTCATAGTCCACCTCTTCCATGTTCAGCAGCGGCGTGCCCATGGGCACCTGGAAGATCTCCGCCAGGGCGGCATCCGCCGCGGCGGGCCGCACGTCTGTCAGATCCAGATAGGGATAGATGCCGCAGAACCGCTGGAGGAAGTGGAAGATGGGGAGCTTGAAGTCCTGGATGGTGTAATCCCCCTTGGCCAGGGCCTTTTCCACCACGTCCTCGCAGTAGATGGCGGGCCGGCCATCCGCGGTGCACAGCCGGGCGATGCGGATGATGGGGGTGTCCTCCGGAATGCGGAGCTGAGCGGCCACCTGGGCATCGGCAGTCCCATCGGAAACCCGGACAAAGGCCACCGCCGGCTCATGTCCGCTCTGGCGGATCATGTCCAGGAACTCTACCTCAATGTCCATGCGGGTCTGGACGTTCAGCACATGGCGGTTGATGATGGTGCCAACTCCGTGGCGGCGGGTGATGAAGCCCTCCCGCTCCAGAGAGGCCAGAATGTCCCGCAGCTGCGTGCGGCTGATTCCCAGCTTCTCTGCCAGGACACTCTCCCGGGGCAGGCGCTCGCAGCTGGCGTAGGCACCGTCCTTCATGTCGGCAAGCAGCTGAGAGCGGATGGTCTTGGTCTGGGCCGGCTGACCGCTCATAGTCACACCTCTTTCTGATCTTAAAATAGGTAATACCATAAAAGTCATACCTATTGTACCGGATTTTCTCCGGCGCCGCAACTGGCAGATTTGACAGATTCCGCCCTCCTTTTTTGCCCCGGCATATCCAGTCTGCTGTTGACGGCAGGACGCACGGGCCGGAGGCGTTTGTACGGCCGGATTTCGTGGGTTTTCACCGTGGACAACCGCCGGGGGGATGTTATAATGGAGTTGAACGAAAGAGGGAGGCGTTATCCGTGAAGATTGTGATCCTGGGTGCGGAGGCCCGTTACCGGGCCTATCAGCCCGCGATGCCCTTCATCCAGCAGCAGGAGCTGGTATTTCTGGACAAGGACAGCACGGAGGCAGAGATTCTGGCCGCCGGCGCTGATGCGGAGGTGCTGTTCGTGGACGCCATCACGGTGGTGTCCGCTGCTCTGATGGAACACATGCCCTGCCTGCGGCTGATTCACTCGGAGGGGGTGGCGTTTGACCGCATTGACCTCTCCGCCGCCCGGGAGCGGGGCATTTACGTCTGCAACAACAAGGGCTGCAACGCCGGGGCCGTGGCGGAGCAGACGGTCCTGCTGATACTGATGCTCCTGCGCCATGCCCTGGAGGGGGACGAGGCCGTCCGGGCGGGACGGCAGATGGAGATGAAAGAGCGGTGCATGGTGGAGGGGATCACGGAGCTCTCTGCCTGCAAGGTGGGCCTGGTAGGATTTGGAGACATTGCGCGGGCCGCGGCGGAGCGGCTGGTCCCCTTCGGCTGCGAGCTGTACTACTACACCAAGCACCGCCGCTTGCCGGAAGAGGAGAAAAAATACCACGTCACCTACCTGCCGTTGGAGGAGCTGGCGGAGAAGAGCGACATCGTCAGCCTCCACTGCGCTGTCACGGAGGAGACCCGGAATCTGGTGGATGCCGCTCTGCTGCGGCGGATGAAACCCACAGCGTACCTCATCAACACCGCCCGGGGAGACCTTGTGGACAACGAGGCCCTGCGGCAGGCCCTGCTGGAGGGGCGAATCGCTGGAGCGGGGTTGGACACGCTGTCCCCGGAGCCGGTGCCGGCGGGGCACCCCCTGACGGCGCTGCCGCCGGAGGTCCATCGGAAAGTGGTCCTGGCACCCCACCTGGGCGGCATTACAGAGGCATCCTTCCGTCGGGCCCATGCCCACATGTGGCGAAATGTGGAGCATTTGGCTGCGGGAGAGCGGCCGGACAACATCGTCAACGGCCTGTGATGCTCGCCGACGGTAAAAAATTCTGCCGGAGATGAAACAAAACCTATGGAAAAATCGTCTAATTCCTATAAAGACCTATGGTAGAAGGACCATGTGCGGTTTGAAAGTCCTGCGCGCGAGCTGTGGGTCTGTATGCGGAAAACCCTCATGCGCCAACCGGCTTGCCTGTTCTCATGGCCCGCACGGCGCATGGAGTCAGGAAAAACAAAGAAGGGGAGCGTGACGCCGAATGAGACGTCGGATCTGGAGAGGTTGGATATTGTGCCTGTGCGCCTGCTTGCTGCTGTGCGGTGCCGCCAGCGGGACTGGAAGCACACCGCCGGACGCGGTGAGCCGCGGGGCCTTTGCAGACGCCCTGTATGACGCCCATGTGGCCCACGGCGGCGCTCCTGTGGTCAGCGAGGGCAGCTCCGCACCCTTCCGGGATGTGGGCTCCTGGTCTCCGTATTTCGAGGCGCTCTGTTGGGCTAAGGCCAGCGGCATCGCAGGGGGCTATGCAGGCGGTGCCTTCCGTCCTGCGGCACCGGTGACCCGCCAGCAGGCGACGGTGATGCTGTACCGCTATGCCAAGACCACGGACCTGCCGCTGGAGAAGGGGAGCGACCGGGATCTGGCCGGATACCGGGACGTGGATACCATCCCAACCTGGAGTCGGGAGGCTGTCCAATGGGCCGTGCGGAACGGCCTGTGGTTCTCCGGCAGCGCCACGGAGCTGCAGGCGGCGGAGAACGTCTCCTGGGAGGAGCTGGCCGTTCTGACCCAGCGGCTGTTCCTGGGCGGGATGCCCGCGGCTGCCTTGTCTGCGGCGCCGGAGGGGCTGACGATGGAGCTGCAGCAATGCACTACCACCGGCGCGGTTGTGGTACTGCAAAATGCGGCGGAGGAGACCTTCTCCTATGGGGCGGACTACGGTCTCTATCGGCAGGTGAACGGCGGCTGGTATCAGATGAACAAGGAAATGGACACCATCGCCATTGCCTATGAGCTGGCCCCGGGAGAGAGCCGGAAGCTTACCCTCAGCTGGGGAGAGCTGGACTGGGGCGGCGTCCTGCCCGCCGGGACCTACTGCGTGGCGCAGGGCGGGCTGCTGGGAGAACAGCAGGTCACCGTCTCCGTCACCTTTGCCATCAAATAAACGCCAGGCGGCCGCCGAAAAACCGGCGGCCGCCTTTCCATTGGGTGAACGGTGTCTTGCGATCCCGCCCAGACCGAAAAATCTCCCCCTCTTCTGGAGGAGTGAAGAGAACAGCACAGGCCGCCGGGAACGCCCGGCGGCCTGTACGGATTCTTGAGAAGGTGGCCCGGCGTCAAACACAGAAGCGGCAGGCCGCCAGGGCCGCCACAGCGCCGTCCGCGCAGGCGGTGGTCAGCTGGCGGACCTCCTTGGCGCGGAGATCCCCTGCCGCAAAGATGCCGGGAATCGGCGTCAGGCAGTCCTCCCCGGCGGCGATAAAGCCCGCTTCGTCCACCGGCACCCCCAGAGACCGGGCCAGCCGGCTCTCCGGCAGCAGACCCACCGCCTGGAACAGCGCAGAGACCGGCAGGTGGGAGACTTCTCCCACAGCGGTGTTCCGCAGGGTCAGGCCGGTGAGGCGTTCCGATCCCTCCAGGGCCTCCACCACGGTGGACCGCAGCAGCGTGAGGTTGGCGGTCTTCTCCGCCCGCTCCACCAGAATGGGATCCGCCCGGAAGTCCGACCGCCGGTGGATCACCGTCACATGGCGGCAGATGTCTGCCAGATACAGCGCATCCTGCAGGGCGGTGCTGCCGCCTCCGGCCACTGCCACATCCTGTCCGGCGTAAAAGGCTCCGTCGCACACAGCGCAGAAGGAGATGCCGGCCAGACGATCCTCGCCCGCAAGGCCCAGGGTCCGGCGCCGCATCCCGGCGGCCAGGATTACCGCCCCGGCGGTATAGGCACCGTAGTCGGTGACCACCCGGCTGGGCGTGCCGCTCTGGATCTCCAGCGCCTCCTCCAGTTCGATCCGGGTCCCCAGGGCCTCGGCCTGGCTGTACAGCCGCTCCGCCAGTTCAGCGCCGGACACGGCGGGCAGGCCCGGAAAGTTTTCCACCTTGGGAGAGGAGGCGATCTGCCCGCCGAAGCTCTCCCGTTCCAGCAGCAGAACGGACTTTCCTGCCCGGCGGGCGTAGACGGCGGCGGTGAGCCCGGCCGGGCCGCCGCCCACGATAATGATGTCGAAATACTGGTCCATAGATGTTCCTCTCTGATGACTGACAGAAGATAAGGGAGACTTCGCAGTCCCCCGCATAGTAACCGCTGTACCGCGGGTGCTGCTCCGCAGAGACGGCATTTTGGAGCTCGGAAAAGGAGGGACGAGAGTCCCTCCTTTTTCGTTGTTTACACGCTCTGCGAAGTGGCGAATTTTTTGATGGTGGAGGCGTTCACCAGCTTCTCCACCTGCTCTCCGTGGCGGACGATCAGGGTGGGGGCCTGCTGGATACCGTACCGGGCCACCAGCTCCCGATGCTCGTTCACGTCCATCACCTGATAGGCGATGCCCGCCTTCTCCAGCTCCCGCTCGGCGATGCTGCAGTTGGGGCAGGTCTTGGTGGTGAAGAGGAACAGGCCGTCCTCGCCCCACTCCGCCGGTGTGCTGGGCGCGGTGCCGGCTGCGGGCTCCGTCGCAGCATCCCGGTCGCAGAGGCGGCGGCCCTCCAGCCGGGAGTTCTCCACCTGGTACTCCTGCCGGTCCTTGAACTCCTGGACCTTGCCGTCGTTCCAGTTCTGGACAGGGCGGTAATAGCCGGTGATGCGGCTCCACACCTCGCAGGTCTTCCCACACTTGGGGCAGGTAAAGTGCTCGCCCGAGAGATAGCCGTGGTCCGGACAGATGGAGTAGGTGGGGGACATGGTGTAGTAGGGGAGCTTGAAATTCTCCGCGATCTTCCGCACCAAATTGGCAGCCGCCTTCCAGTCCGGCAGCTTCTCACCCAAAAAGGCGTGGAACACAGTGCCGGAGGTGTACAGGGTCTGCAGGTCATCCTGGATGGCCAGGGCCTCGAAGATGTCGTTGGTGTAGCCCACCGGCAGGTGGGAGGAGTTGGTGTAATAAGGCGTGTCACCGGGGTTCTTGGCAGCGGTGATGATATCGGGATACAGTGCCACGTCATGCTTGGCCAGCCGGTAGGTGGTGGACTCGGCGGGGGTGGCCTCCAGGTTGTAGAGGTCGCCGTACTGCTCCTGATAGTCCATCAGTCGCTCCCGCATGTGGTTCAGCACGTCCTTGGCAAAGGCCTGGGTCTCCGGATGGGTCAGGTCCTTCCGCAGCCACTTGGCGTTCAGACCCACCTCGTTCATGCCGATGAGGCCGATGGTGGAGAAGTGGTTGTCAAAGGTGCCCAGGTAGTATTTGGTGTAGGGGTACAATCCCGCATCCATCAGCTTGGTGATGACGGTGCGCTTCACCTTCAGGCTCCGGGCGGCGATGTCCATCATGTGGTCCAGCCGCTCATAGAACTCCTCCGGCGTCTGGGAGAGGTAGGCGATCCGGGGCAGATTGATAGTCACCACGCCCACGGACCCGGTGGACTCGCCGGAGCCGAAGTAGCCGCCGGACTTCTTCCGCAGCTCCCGCAGATCCAGCCGCAGGCGGCAGCACATGCTGCGCACGTCAGAAGGCTCCATGTCAGAGTTGATGTAGTTGGAGAAATAGGGGGTGCCGTACTTGGCGGTCATCTCGAACAGGAGGCGGTTGTTCTCCGTGTCGGACCAGTCAAAGTCGCGCGTGATGGAATAGGTGGGGATGGGATACTGGAAGCCCCGGCCGTCGGCGTCGCCCTCGGTCATGATCTCGATGAACGCCTTGTTCACCATATCCATTTCCTTCTTGCAGTCGCCGTAAGTGAAATCCTGCTCCTTGCCGCCTACGATGGCCGGCAGGTTCTCCAGGTCACGAGGCACGGTCCAGTCCAGGGTGATGTTGGAGAACGGCGCCTGGGTACCCCAGCGGGAGGGAGTGTTCACGCCGAACACAAAGGACTGGATACACTGTTTAACCTCTTTCTGGGAGAGGTTGTCCACTTTCACAAAGGGGGCCAGATAGGTGTCAAAGGAGCTGAACGCCTGGGCGCCGGCCCACTCGTTCTGCATGATGCCCAGGAAGTTCACCATCTGGTTGCAGAGAGTGGAGAGGTGGCTGGCCGGGGTGGAGTTGATCTTGCCCGGGATACCCAGGCCCTGCTGGATCAGCTGCTTCAAACTCCAGCCGGCGCAGTAGCCGGTGAGCATGGAGAGGTCGTGGAGGTGGATGGCGCCGCTCTTGTGGGCGTCGGCAATCTCCTGGTCATAGATTTCAGAGAGCCAGTAGTTGGCGGTGATGGCGCCGGAGTTGGAGAGGATCAGGCCGCCCACGGAGTAGGTGACGGTGGAGTTCTCCTTCACCCGCCAGTCGTTGATATGCAGGTAGTTGTCCACCAGCTCCTTGTAGTCCAGCATGGTGGAGTTCAGGTTGCGGATCTTCTCCCGCTGCTTGCGGTAGAGAATGTAGGCCTTGGCCACGTCGGCATAGCCTGCCTTGCTGAGAATGTCCTCCACGCTGTCCTGAATGTCTTCCACGGTGATCTTGCCGTCATGGATCTTATCCTGGTAATCCGCCGTGACCCTCAGGGCCAGGAGATCAATGATGTCCGGATTGTACTCCATGTGGGTGGCCTCAAAGGCCTTGGTGATGGCGGTGCTGATCTTGGAGATGTCGAAAGAGGCGATCTTTCCATCCCGCTTGACAACCTGATACATGAAACCCCTGCTTTCTCTATGATAAATTCAATTCCCTGCTCCTGACAAGTCAATGGGCGCTGACGCGCCCCGTATTTCCCATTCTACCACTTCCTGGGGGCTTGTCAATTAGAAATGCCACTATATCTTGTATGCATTTTCTGTGAAAACGCTGAATTTTTCCATATCTAGTCAATGCCGCGCAGCTCCACAGCTCCAAAGAACGGCCGGACCCGCTCCGCAAAGCCCTGCAGCTGCTCTGCTGTAAAGCCGTGATATCCCCGGCCGATCAGATTGCCGGAGTCCACAAAGTTCTGAAGATAGTACCGGGGTGCCCCTGCCAGCCAGGCGGCGATGGCGTCCAGGTCCTCCGGCCTGTGGAGCTCCCGCACCAGGGTGGTGCGGAACTCATAGTCCACGGTGCTTTTCCGCAGCAGACGGATGCTCTCCTCCACCGGGGCGGGGTTGAAGCCCGGTATGCCGACGGTTTCGGCATACCGCGCCGGAGCGTTTTTCACGTCCATGGCCACATAGTCCACAAGGCCCTGGTTCAGGATCTCCGCCAGCCGGGCAGGATCACAGCCGTTGGTATCCAGCTTCACGGCAAAGCCCAGTTCCCGCACCTTCCGCAGAAAATCCGCTGCGTCCGGCTGGAGCAGCGGCTCCCCGCCGGTGAGGACCACCCCGTCCAAAAGCCCCCGGCGGGAGGCCAGGAAGTCCAGCACCTCCTGCTCCGGGATCTCCGGCGTCTCCGCCAGCCGGGTCACCAGCAATGCGTTGTGGCAGAAGGGGCACCGCAGGTTGCAGCCGCCGGTGAACACCGTGGCCGCCAGCTTTCCCGGGTAGTCCACCATGGCCAGTTTCTGAAGTCCGTGAATGTGCATGGCCGGATCCCTCCATAAGCACAAGATGTTGCTATTCTAAACTGATTTTTCCACAAGAACAAGTGGTGGACGCAACAAAGACAAAAAAGTTCCCGGAGGCAGAGCCTCCGGGAACGGGAAAGACGGGATTCAATTCTTGCGGAACCGGGAGAGGAAGTCCTGCGTCTCCTGTTTCTGGGGATTGCCGAAAACCTGCTCCGGCGTGCCCTCCTCGCAGATGACGCCCTGGTTCATGTACACCACATGGCTGCTGACGTCCCGGGCAAAGGCCATCTCATGAGTCACCACCAGCATGGTCATGCCCTCCTGGGCCAGGTCCTGCATGACGGAGAGGACTTCTCCCACCATCTCCGGGTCCAGGGCGGAGGTGGGTTCGTCGAACAGCAGCACCTCCGGCTCCATGGCCAGGGCCCGGGCAATGGCCACCCGCTGCTTCTGGCCGCCGGAGATCTGCCGGGGCTTGGCTTGGATGTAAGGCGCCATGCCCACCTTTTCCAGATACTCCATGGCCCGCTTCCGGGCGGTCTCCTTGTCCTTTTTCAGTACCTTGATCTGCCCGACCATGCAATTTTCCAGCACGGTCATGTTGTTGAACAGGTTGAAGGACTGGAACACCATGCCCACATGGGAGCGGTACTGGGGGCATTGACCTTGGGACCGGTGACGTTCTGGCCGCGGTAGAGGATCTCGCCGCTGGTGGGGGTCTCCAGCAGGTTGATGCACCGCAGCAGGGTGCTCTTGCCGGAGCCGGAGGCACCAATGATGCTGGTGACATCGCCTTTTTTCACGGTGAAATCGATGTCCCGCAGCACTTCGTGGCTGCCGAAGGACTTGCTCAGATGCCGGATCTCTAAAATCATATCGTCCATGTTGTCAGCGATCTCCTCTCGTACGGCCGTGCTGCAATTCCTGACGGACCCGATCCCGGTACTCTTTGCTCCGCTCATCGAAGGGAGTGCCCCGGTCCGGGTGGCTGTATGTGCCGGCGGCCATGGTCAGATGGTCCGTCTGTGCCAGCTTGTAATCGCTGCTGCCGTCCATTCGCTTTTCCAACCAGCGCAGCAGGAAGGAGGCGATCAGCGTCATGGTGAGGTACCCGGCCATCTCCACCACGGCGGAGGGGAAGTACAGGTAGCTGGCGCCCACCGCCGCCCGGTGGGCGGAGAAGAAATCGGGGAAGCCGATGATGAACATGACGGACGTATCCTTCACATTGATGATGAAGTTGTTGCCGATCTGGGGCAGGATATTCCGGATGGCCTGAGGCAGGATCACATGCAGCATGGTCTGCACATGGGTCATGCCGATGGCCTTGGCGCCCTCGGTCTGGCCGGGGTCGATGGAGATAATGCCGCCCCGGACGGACTCGGCCATGTAGGCGCCGGTGTTGATGGACACCACCAGAATGGCGGCCATCCAGATGCTGTCAAACCGCACGGCGTTGTCCGTAAAATAGGGCAGGCCGTAATAGAGGAACACCGCCTGCAGCACCATGGGGGTACCCCGGAAGATCTCCACGTAGATCCGGACCACTGCCCGGATCAGCGCCAGAAAGAACCGCTTGACGGGCGGGGCGTTCTTGCTGTGGGGAATGGTGTTCAGAATGCCGCAGACGAATCCGATCAGGCAGCCGATGGCGGTGGCCACCAGTGCCAGAATCAAGGTATTGCGGATGCCGGGCAGATAGTGGGACACGCCGTAGTTCGACCAGAGCTTGGCAATGTCGGATGCCAGCTGGAACAGTTTCTCCATGGAGGCAGACTCCCTTCGGTAAAGAGTTGATATGCGGGAAGCAGGCGGGAGGACAGACTGTCCTCCCGCCGCGGGTCATTCTGGAAAGTGTTTACTCGCTCAGGGGCTGAATGGCGATGGCCTCGTTCATCAGGGTGTTGAAATCGTCCGCCGTCATAGTGGAGAGCACGCTGTCAATGGCCTCCTTCAGCTCGGTGTTGCCCTTCATCACGGAGATGCCGATGTTGATCTCGCCCTCGTCAACCTCAAAGTTGTCGTCGGAGTCTGTGAAGTCCAGAATCTTCATGTCGGGATAGGCGGCCACGGCACCCATAGCGGTGGGCATATCGGTGCAGATGAAGTCCACGGCGTCGGTCTCCAGGGCCATCAGCATGGCGGGGGCGGTCTCCGCGGCAGTCTGGACCTGGGCGCCCTCGATCTGAGGCAGGCAGGAGTCATACCAGATGGTGGCGATCTGCGCGGTGCAGGTGCCGCCGGAAAGGTCGCTGATGCCGGCGGCGTTGGCATAGGGGCTGTCCGTCTTGGTCACACAGACGATGGAGGCGTAGTAGTAGGGGCCGGCGAAATCCACCTGCTCGCTGCGCTCGGCAGTCATGGACTGGCCGGCAATGACGGCGTCAAAGGTACCGGTCTGCACGCCGGGAACCAGAGAGTCCCAGTCGGACTGAACCACTTCCAGCTTCCAGCCGTTGGCCTCGCAGATCTGCTTGGCGATCATCACGTCGTAGCCGTTGGCATAGGTGCCGGGCACGTTGGAGATGGGCACAGCGCCGTTGGAGTCGTCGCTCTGACTCCAGTTGTAAGGGGCGTAGGCGCACTCCATGGCGATGGTCAGCACGCCGTCCTCCACGCCGGAGGAGCCGGCGGTCTCCCCGCCTTCAGCGGTGGTGCCGGAATTGCCGGAGTCGGCAGTGTCGCCGGAGCTGCCGGTGCCGCCGCAGGCGGCCAGGGACGCTGTCATGGCCAGAGCCATCAGCAAGGTCAACAATCTCTTCATGTTTCTTCACCTTTCTCATCTCAAAAAAGATTCCGCGGCGGTCACAGACCTCCTCCGCGCCTGCCGCCGGCGGAGAGGAGAAAAAATGGACCGCTTTGTCAAGCGGTCCATGGAAAATACGGAAAGAAGCCCCCGGCAGGGACGATCCCGAACAGCCATTGATAGCGCTTCACAAAGGTTTGTGACAGTCCGGCAGGTATTCCCTGACGGCCCAGCACCAGAAGGACAGGCATCGTCCCGGCACTTCGGCGGCGGACCCTTCCCCGTCCGGCGGCTGCCTGGCCTTGCCGGAGCGGTACTGATGAACGCCGCGCCTCTATCTGAGCGATCCAATTTTGAAGGTATCCTATCACGTTCTCGGGGAGATGTCAACGCCCCTTCCCAGAAAAATGCCAAAAATCCCGCAGATTTGTGCAGATCATAGAAGAAAATGCCAAAACCGTTGCGCACTGTGGGGAAAATGTGGTATGATGCTCCCTGCACACACGGCGCAAGCGCCGGGAGAGGAGTGTGGAAGTATGATGCAGGCGGCGGAACTGGCGGTGCTGGACTGGCTCCAGGCCCATCTGCGCTGCGATTTTCTGGACGCGGTGATGCCGTGGATCAGCCGGATCTGCGACCACGGAGAGATTTGGATCCTGCTGGCGGCGGTGCTGCTGCTTCTGTGGAAGCACCGCTGGACAGGGATGTCCCTGTCCTTTGCGCTGATTCTGGATCTGATCTGCTGCAATATCGTTCTGAAACCCCTGGTCGGCCGGGTCCGGCCCTTCTTGGTGAATACCGCGGTGGAGCTGCTGACAGCACCCCCGGCGGACGCATCCTTTCCCTCGGGGCACACGGCGGCGTCCTTTGCGGCGGTGTTCGCCCTCCGGGCCTCCGGCAGCCCCCTGTGGAAGCCTGCCCTGGTACTGGCGGCTGGGATCGCCTTCTCCCGGCTGTACCTGTACGTCCACTGGCCCACCGACGTGCTGGGGGGCATTCTGGTGGGCGCCGCCGCAGGCTGGGCAGGCGCGCGGCTGGCAGACGCCCTCCGCCGCAGGCGGGAGCGGCTGGGCCGCAGGGCATAGCGGAAAAAACGGACCGGACGGCTTGCCGTCCGGTCCGTGCGGCTTCACGCGGCGTTCTCCCTGGCCTGAAGATATTTCTTCACAGCGAAGATGCCCGCCACCGCTGCCACGCCCAGTAGCGTCTCCGCCGCGTCGGTGTGGCTGACGATCATCTGCCGGACGATGGTGAACAGCAGCACGTCCACCACCGCGTCGGCGGTGTGCAGGGCCAGCATCTTCACGAACTCAATTCCCATCACCAGCAGCAGTGTGGCGGAGAGGAAATCCCCCAGGGCGAAGGCCTCTGGGGAGAGGAGCAGGGTCCGGCCAGTCTCCCGGAACAAAAATACCGCCCCGCAGACGATCACCAGCAGGATCACGGCGGCGATGAGCAGCTCCAAAGCACGGGCGGCCTTCAACAACAGGATGTGGGCGGGATGACGGTTCATGGTGCCTCCTTGCGCCGCGGGGCGGCAGAATGAAGATAAGAAATAAAAAGGGGGATAAGAGATGCCCCTCTCCGGGAAGTATCTCTTATTCTTTTATCTGGGCCTTGGACTTGCAAAAACGAAGAGCTCGTAAAAATGTAGGGGCGGCAATCTGCCGCCCGGCGGGAATAGTGTGGGGGCGTCGTGTTACCCCTCGTCGATGTCGAGGCTGCCGACGGGAGCCCCGGAGGGCAGAAATTTTTCGCCGTCGGACACTGTCAGGTACATAAAGCCTGTGGAATCCGCTGATTGGTACACCAGCGTACGGTCCTCGACGGCAAAGCGGTTGACGAATTTTTCATCATCTGTGGTGAGGATCACGGTGTCTCCGTCCAGTTTCCAGGTGCCGAGCCCAAAATAGCTGCTCAGGGCTCCTTCGGAACATCGCATACTTCCGTCACTGTTGAGGGCGATATAGAAATCGCTCCCAAACCCCTCTTTTTCGTAGATGTAGACCTGGTCGGCGAGGTCGTCGGCGGTTACCGCTGCCGGCTGGCCGGAACAGCCCGCCGCCATGAGAGTAAAGAGCAGGAGCAGGGCGGAAAACAGACGGCACTTCATCATGATGTAGCCCTCCTTTCCATGATCCGAAAACAGGACCGCCTCTCCATCAATCTATCACAGACGGCGGCCCATTGCAAGGCAAACCCGCCTTGCGTAAACGCCGGATTTGGGATATACTATATCTCTATGGAAAAATCAGCCTGCGGGCAGGAGGAACTCCCCATGAAGCTCATGGTCATCGACGGCAACAGCATCCTGAATCGGGCCTATTACGGCATCCGTCCTCTCACCACACGGGACGGGCTTTACACCCACGCCATCTTCGGATTTCTCACCACGCTCCTTCGACTGGAGGGGGAGGAGGCACCGGACGCGTTGTGCGTCACCTTCGACGTCCACGCTCCAACCTTCCGCCATCAGGCGTCGGAGGCCTACAAGGCCACCCGCAAGCCCATGCCGGAGGAGCTCCGGGTCCAGGTGCCGGTGCTGAAAGAGGTGCTGGACGCCCTGAACATTCCCCGTTATGAGCAGGAGGGCTGGGAGGCCGATGACCTGATCGGCACCATCTCCCGCAAGTGCGAGGCGGACGGCTGGGACTGCGTGGTGGTCACCGGCGACAAGGACAGCCTGCAGCTCATTACCGACCACACCATGGTGAAGCTGGTGTCCACCCGCATGGGGCAGACCACCACCAAGGATATGACGGAGACCGCCTTCCAAGAGCAGTACGGCTTCGCCCCCATCCACATGATCGACCTGAAGGCCCTGATGGGGGACAGCTCCGACAACATCCCCGGCGTCCCCGGCATCGGGGAGAAGACCGCCATGGCCCTGATCCAGCAGTACGAGAGCATCGACAACCTGTACGCCAAAATGCCGGACATCGAGGCCAAGCCTGCCGCCATCCGCAAGCTGGCGGAGGGGGAGGAGAGCGCCCGGGAGTCTTACTGGCTGGCCACCATCGTTACCGACGCGCCTCTGGACTTCCATCCCGAGGAGAACCTGTGCCGGAAGCCCGGCCCGGACGCCTACCCGCTGTTTTTGAAGCTGGAGTTCACCAAGCTGATCGAGAAGTTCGGCCTGTCCCCGGCGGAGCAGCCAGCGGCGGAAAGGGCGGACTTCACCATGACCGTGGAGCAGGTCACAGAGCCTGCTCAGACGGAGCGGCTGCTGGCCCTCTGGCGAGCGGCGGACCATGTATCGGTGCTGGCCCTGCCGGACCTGACGGGCCTCTCTGTGGTCTGCCGGACCGGGGCGGACACCGGCGTCACGGCGGAGCTGTTCTTCGACAAGTATCAGGGGGACTGGAACGCCCTTTTGAACGCCCTGTTCGCGGCGGACGTCCGCAAGGTCTCCCACAATGTCAAGGACCTGACGCGGACGCTGCTGGAAAACGGCCTGCGGGCGGAGGGCTTCGTCTTCGACACCGCCCTGGCTGCCTACCTGCTGGACGCCACGGCGGGGAGCTATGACCTTGCCCGCCTGTTCGTCGCCTATTTCAACGAGGAGCTGCCAAAGGCCCTCTACCTGGAACCGGACGCCTTCTCCCTGCTGGGGGACGCCGCCGCGGCGGAGGCCAGCTTCGACAGCTACGCCGCCGCCGTGGACTCCCTGTACGGCGCCCTGGCGGAAAGACTGGCGGAGCGGGGCCAGATGGACCTGCTGCATGAGATCGAGATGCCCCTCTGCGCCGTGCTGGCGGAGATGGAGACCGCCGGATGCAGGGTAGACGCCAAGGCCCTCGGTGCTTTCGGGGATCTGCTGGCCCGGCGGAGCGCCGAGCTGGAACAGCAGATCTACGCCATGGCGGGGGAGGAATTCAACATCAACTCCCCCAAGCAGCTGGGGGAGATCCTCTTCGGCAAGCTGGGCCTGCCCCATGGCAAAAAGACCAAGACCGGCTGGTCCACCAACGCCGATGTGCTGGAAAAGCTCCGGTACGAGGCCCCCATCGTGGGGGCGGTGCTGGAGTATCGCCAGTACGCCAAGCTGAAATCCACCTATGCCGACGGCCTTTTGAAGGCCATGGACCCGGACGGCCGGGTGCGGACCAGCTTCCAGATGACGGTGACGGCCACGGGCCGCCTCTCCTCCACAGAGCCTAATCTCCAGAACATCCCCACCCGCACGGACCTGGGCAGCGAGATCCGGCGGATGTTCATCCCGGCGGAGGGCTGCGTCCTAGTGGACGCCGACTACTCCCAGATCGAGCTGCGGCTGCTGGCCCACATGGCTGGGGACGAGGCCATGATCGCCGCCTTCCGCTCCGGCGGGGACTTCCACGCGGAGACGGCGGCCAAGGTGTTCCACGTGGCGCCGGACCAGGTAACTCATGAGATGCGCCGCCAGGCCAAGGCAGTGAACTTCGGCATCGTCTACGGCATCTCCGCCTTCTCTCTGAGCCAGGACATCGGCGTGAGCGTGGCGGAGGCCAAGGCGTATATGGAGGCCTACTTCGCCACCTTCCCAGGCGTCCGGACGTATATGGACGCCATTGTGGAGCGGGCCAGGGAGCAGGGCTATGTGGAGACGCTGTTCCACCGGCGGCGGGACCTGCCGGAGCTGAAGTCCTCCAACTTCAACCTCCGCTCCTTCGGGGAGCGAGTGGCCCTGAACATGCCCATCCAGGGCACCGCGGCGGACATCATGAAGCTGGCTATGGTGGCGGTGCGGAAACGCCTGCGGCAGGAACTGCCGGAGGCCCGTCTGGTGCTGCAAGTCCACGACGAGCTGATCGTGGAGTGCCCGGAGGCCCAGGCGGAGACCGCCGCGGCGCTGCTGAAGGAGGAGATGGAGAACGTGGTGTCCCTCTCCGTCCCCCTAACGGCGGACGCCCACTGGGGCAGAAACTGGCTGGAGGCCAAGGGCTGATGGGATTTCAGAAGATCGACTACGCCGCGTGGCCCCGCCGTCCGTATTTTGAGCATTACCACCGGGACGTGCCCTGTTGGTACAGCATGACGGTGGACGTGGACATCTCCGCCCTACTGCCCCGCCTGCGGGGGTCGGGACTCCGGTTCTATCCGTCGGTGATCCACGGCATCTCCCGGATGGTCAACGCGGACCCGGCCCTCCGCATGGCTATGGACGAGACGGGGGCCATCGGCGTCTACGACCGGGTGGACCCCACTTATACGATTTTTCACAAGGACGATGAGACCTTCTCCGTCCTCTGGACCGCCTACCAGCCGGATCTGCGGGCCTTCTGCCAGGACTGGGAGGCGGACCGGACCCGCTATGGGGACATCCACACCTTTGAAGCCCGCCCGCCGGAGGCGGGACAGGGACTCTTCAACATCTCCGCCGTGCCCTGGGCCTCCTTCCGAAGTCTGCACCTGGAGCTGCCGGAGGCCAACGACTACCTGCTGCCCATCTTCACCCTGGGCCGCTACCGGAAGGAGAACGGCCGCACCCTGCTGCCTCTGGCCATGCAGGTCCACCACGGCGTCACGGACGGCTTTCACGTGGGGCGGTTCTTCAACCGCCTCCAGGCCTGGGCGGACAGTGCGCCGGAGATGGGCGCATGAAGCGCCTGTATATGATCGGCGGTCCTATGGGCGTGGGAAAGACCGCCGCCTGCCGCCAGCTGCAGCAGCTGCTGGACCGGAGCGTGTTCCTGGACGGGGACTGGTGCTGGGATGCCCACCCCTTTCAGGTGACGGAGGAGACCCGGGAGATGGTGTTGGAGAACATCTCTTTTCTCCTGAACAGCTTCCTCCGCTGCTCCGCCTATGACCATGTGATTTTCTGCTGGGTCCTGCACCGGCGGGAAATCTGGGAAGACCTGCTCCGCCGCCTGACGGAGCCGTATGTCCTGCGGGCCGTCTCCCTGGTCTGCACACCGGAGACCCTGCGGTCCCGGCTGGAGGGAGATATCCTCGCCGGAAAGCGAATACCGGATGTGTTGGACCGGAGCCTGGCCTACCTGCCGCTGTATGATGCCCTGGACATCCGGCACCTGGATGTGACGGCTTTGACGCCCCGGGAGACGGCGGAGTGCATCCGAAGGGAGGGCGGCGCATGAAGCGGCTGATCGTCCTGCTGGGCGTGGCTGGGGTGTCCCTGTCGGCGGTGTTTGTCCGGTGGTCCACGGCGCCGTCCCTGATCCTGGCGCTGTACCGGATGGCCTTTTCGGCGGCGCTGATGGCGGTCCCGGTACTGGCGGGACGAAGGCGGGAGCTGAAATCCCTGACCCGGCGGGACGTGCTGCTGTGCCTTGCCAGCGGCTTGTTTCTGGGCATCCACTTCGCGGCGTATTTTGGGGCCCTGCGGGCCACCTCCATCGCCTCGGCGGTGGTGCTGGTGGATACGGAGGTATTCTTTGTGGCAGCGGCCTCGGCGTTGTTTCTGGGGCAGCGGCTGCCCCGCCGGACCTGGCCCGCGGTCCTGCTTGCCTTTGCAGGCAGCGCGGTGGTGGCGCTGGCAGACAGCGCCGCCGGGACGAATGCGCTGCTGGGAGATTTGATTGCCCTGGCCGGCGCCGCCGCCATGGCGGTCTATACCATGATCGGAACGGTCTGCCGGCAGCGGCTCTCCACGTCAGTGTACACCTTTCTGGTGTATACGTCCGCCGCGGCCACGCTGCTGGCTGCGGCCCTGCTGAGCGGAACGCCGCTGGCCGGCTACGGTCCGGTGAACGGGCTGACGGCCCTGGGCATGGCGGTATGCTGCACCCTGCTGGGACACAATGTGTTCAGCTGGGGGCTGAAATATCTGCCGCCGGCCTTCATCGCCACGGTCAAGCTGATGGAGCCGGTGTTCGCCTCTGTCTGGGGACTCCTGCTCTTTGGCGAGCGGCCGGGCTGGCTGACGGTTGCCGGAGGCGCGGCGGTCCTTCTGGGCGTGGGGCTGTATGCCCGTACCATCGGCGGGGATGCCGGAAAACGAGAGGAGAGAGAACCATGAGAGAACAGATGCACGTGCGCATCGTCCCCATGACCGGGGACCATCTGGACGAGGTGGCGGAGCTGGAACGGATCTGCTTCACCACCCCCTGGTCCCGGAACATGCTGGTGGAGGAGCTGCAGAACGACTGCGCCGCCTTCCTGGTGGCCCTGGATGACGAGGACCACGTGGCGGGCTACGCCGGCCTGCTGGTGGTGCTGGACGAGGGGTACATCACCAATGTGGCCGTGCGGCCGGAGTGCCGCCGCAACGGCATCGCCCAGAAGCTGCTGCAAGTGTTCCTGGACTTTGCCCAGGCCCACAAGCTGGCGTTTCTGACGCTGGAGGTCCGGGCCTCCAACTACGGGGCCATCGCCCTGTACGGCAGCCGGGGCTTCCGCAGCGTGGGCAGGCGGAAAAACTATTACGAGCATCCGAAGGAGGATGCCATCATCATGACAAAGGAGTTTACCGATGGAACTGAGGATCCCGACACTGGAGCAGCTGCGGACGGTCTATGACCGGGACCTGCGGACAGCATTTCCCGCAGCGGAGCTGAAGCCCCTGAAGAATATGGAGGAGATGTGGGCCGAGGGGCGGTACCGCCCCTGGTGCCTCTTTGACGGGGACGACATCGCCGGCGAGGCATTTTTATGGCTGGGCCACCCCGGCTGGGCCCTGCTGGACTATCTGTGCGTGGCCGCAGACCGCCGGAACGGCGGCCTGGGCTCCGTGATCCTGGAGAAGCTCCGGGAGGCGGAGCGGGGCAATGTGATCTTCGGAGAGAGTGAGATCCCTTGCTACGCCCCGGACCCGGCCATGGCAGAGCGGCGGCTGGGCTTCTATGCCCGCAACGGCGCCCGGACCGCCGGGTATGACACGGAGATGTTCGGCGTACCCTACAAGACCCTGTACTGGGCGGAGGGGAAAGTGGACGAGTCCGCCCTGATGGAGGAGCACCGCTTTATCTATGCCAGTACCTTTGCGCCGGATAAATTCCGCAGATATGTCCGCATCCCCTTTGATCCAAATGGGACGCCGGGCGAGAGAGTATCCTGGCAGCAGTGACGGAAAAGAGAGGGACAGATCATGAAAATTTTGGCCTTTGAGTCCTCCTGCGACGAGACAGCGGTGGCCGTGGTGGAGGACGGGCGCACGGTCCTGTCCGATGCCATCGCCTCCCAGGCGGACCTCCACGCCCTGTACGGCGGCGTGGTGCCGGAGATCGCCTCCCGCAAGCATGTGGAGGCCATTGCCGCCCTGACGGACCAGGCTCTGCGGCAGGCGGGCTGTGAGAAGTCCGACATCGACGCGGTGGCAGTGACCTATGCCCCGGGGCTCATCGGCGCGGTGCTGGTGGGCCTCAGCTTCGCCAAGTCGGTGGCCTTTGCCCTGGGGGTGCCCCTGATCCCGGTGCACCACATCCGGGGCCACATCGCCGCCAATTACCTGGCCTTTCCGGAACTGGAGCCGCCCTTCCTGGCCCTGGCCATCTCCGGAGGCAACACAATGATCGTGGACGTCCGGGACTACACGGATATGGAGATTCTGGGCGCCACCCGGGATGACGCAGCAGGGGAGTGCTTCGACAAGGCGGCCCGGGTGCTGGGCCTGCCCTATCCCGGCGGCGCCCCCATGGACGCCCTGGCCCGGCAGTCCCCGGGCGGGGTGTACACCCTGCCTCACGCCCATGTGGACGGGGCAGAGCTGGACATGAGCTTCTCCGGCCTCAAGACGGCGGTGGTGAACCTGGCCCACCATGCTCAGCAGGTGGGGGAGTCTCTGGACCGGGCAGCGCTGGCTCGGGACTTCGCCCAGGCTGTCAGCGATACACTGGTGCCCCGGGCCATGGAGGCGGCAAAGCAGACTGGCCGCACTGTGCTTTGCGCCGCCGGCGGCGTAGCGGCCAACTCCGTCATCCGGGAGGATCTTCGTCGGGCCTGCGAGGCGGCAGACATCCGGTTATACCTGCCGCCGCTGAAACTCTGCGGCGACAACGGTGCCATGATCGGCGCCCAGGGGTATTATGAATATCTGGCAGGGCATACGGCTGGCATGGAGCTGAACGCCTATGCTACACGGGACATTGCAGACTGAATCAGGCGGCCGCGTCAGCGGCCGCCTGATTTATTGGAAAATGCATAACGAGCTTATGCAGGCTGCATCTGTAAAGCCAGATACCTTGCTTTTTGTGAAGGCGCAGCTCGGGTGGTCTTCATTTGCCGTTCACTTTTGGAAAAACAGGCAGGAGAGACGGAGAAGTTTTTGAAGGCAAAACATTATGTAAAGTTTAGACGCTTTTTTGGGCGGTGGAAAAGCGCAAAAAGAGAAGATGGTAAATTTATACAATTTACAAAAAAATATTGAAAATAAATAGAAAATTCGCGTGTGGAAAATCATGTGGAAAATGTGAATAACTCTTTGTAAAAAGAAATTATCAAATAAATTATGTAAATGCTGAAAAGAACGGAAGACTGCAAAAAGAAGGGAGTCAACAGAAAATAATGACAGAATTTGTCGAAGTTTCTTGGGAAAATCACAACAGAATTTCCTGTTGTAATGGGCGGAATTCGGGGGAAAAGCGTAGGAAATAGGCTAATCGCCTGAAAATATTTTGAAGGAATTCCTTCAAAATACAAAATGTAATATACAGGAATTGCCATGCAGAGGGTGTGGCAGGAAATCAAAAGAATCTGTTGACGTCGGTCAAAAAATATGATAAAATATATCCTGTTCTGGATGTGCCTTTCCAAAAACACCATGTCATGAATTGATAAGCTAATGTAGCTCAGTCGGTAGAGCAGCTGATTCGTAATCAGCAGGTCGTGTGTTCGAGTCACATCATTAGCTCCAAAAGAAGCCCTGAGGTCCAACGGCCTTGGGGCTTCTCTTTTTCTGGAAATGTTGTATAACGGTGGTAATGTGGTAGCAACTGTCATTTAGCTTGTGCATCTCCGGCTGGAGGCGGCCCGGATCGTTGTTATTGATGAGCGCAGAACCTGTGCTGCCTAAGGCATCTGCGCGCACTGGCGGCAGGCCGGGGCTGGTGAACGAGAACCCCGACCATGTGCGGCCTGCATACTGCCAGAGGGCCTCTCGGAGGGAGGATGCCCCTGTGAGCGGCTGGAGCAGAGAAATTCAAAACGCAAAGAGGAGACGGAAGACCGTGTGGCTTCCTTCGAGCGAAAGAGGGCCCCGGTGCGGAATCTGCACCGGGGCCCATGAGGTTCTCAATGTCCGTTTCGACCGGAAGCTCCACGGCTTTGCGCGTGCTTCCTGCCGCGCTCCGCCGGGAATCCATGCACCTTACTTATAATAAATTCCCAATAGCGCCTTATGAGGCTCTGTGAATGCCCCCAGCCGGATCTCCATGCTGATCTCGAAGGCCCGGTCCCAGGGGAAGCCGTATCCCGTCAGCTCCACGCCGCCCCAGCCCCGCTCGGCATACTCCCGGGTGGCGGAAAGGGAAGAGATGAAGTTGCTCCGCTCCAGGTTTTCGATCACCGGGGCCACGGCCGCTGCCATGCCGGCCTCCAGCCGCTCCAGGATGGACACCCGGTCGATGTCCGGCATCCAGAAGTTGTCGGCATTGCCCGACAGGTCGTTCCGGACAAAGCTCAGAATGTCGTTGCGCACGATGTTCTTGTAGCAGAAGTCCTTCAGAATGCTGTCCGCCAAGGTCCGGAGAAATGCCTGTTCTGTGGCATCTGTTTGCTCACCGTGCTGGAGGAAGGCATACCGGGCCACACCATGGCTCAGGGCCGTGCCGGTGACGATGGCCATATCCAGAAAACCCGCATAGCTCAAAAGCCAGCCAAGCTCTGCCTGATCTGTCAGCGCCTTATGGAAGGCGGTCCCGTAGGTGCCGTTTCCCGCGTCGATGAGGATGGTAGGCAGCCCGGCAGCCCGGTTGTCGTTCAGACACTGGACCAGTGCGTTGATATACGTCTCCTGGGCTGCCGGGTCTGCCGGCTGGGTCAGCACCAGCATTGCCAGTTCCTCGCCGCCGGGTTCCGCCATCGTCAGGTCGAAAAAGTCGAAGTGCTCTGCCACGATGGCCTCCAGAGGCTGGTAGTCATAGGCGCAGGCAGGCCGGTCCTCAGTACCGCCGAAATACTGGACGGATACCGCGGCACCCTCCCAGCCCCACTCCTCCAGGCAGAGCTTCGTCACCGCCTTAAAGGCCAGGTCGTCCACACCGGAGAGCAGGGCGTCCCCTTGGCGCAGCTGCGCCCGGAGATAGGCGATCTCGTTTTTCTGGATGCTGTCCTCCTCCGAGGAGTCGTCGATGCCGATCAATACCCGGAACTGCCCGTCCGCCGTCTCCTCCAGAGCTTGGAACATGGCGTCGCTAAGCCGCAGCTTCCGCTCCCGGGAGGCCAGATAGTTCTCCACGGCTCCCTCCGGCAGCGGCTCCTCCGCCTCCACCGGGACGGGGGTTCCGTCCGCCCCCAGGGGGTAGTCCGCCACAATGTTCCCGATGGTCAGATCCGTGCCCTCCAGGTGGGGACGGGGTGCCATGCCGTA
Organism: Dysosmobacter welbionis; assembly: GCF_005121165.3. NCBI lineage: Bacteria > Bacillati > Bacillota > Clostridia > Eubacteriales > Oscillospiraceae > Dysosmobacter > Dysosmobacter welbionis. The sequence continues at coordinate 2,829,712 of NZ_CP034413.3, forward strand.
AGTCCGCAGGGCATTGTACTCGTTGAGGCCGAACCCGCCGTAGCCGGTGGTGGCCGCCAGCCGCATGACTGTGTCCAGCAACCAGATCCGGTTGTTCTCATCCGCTGCCAGCAGGTCGATCACCGCCGTCAGCAGCTCCGCTTCCACCAGTGTCTCTCCGGAGGAAAGCGTCACCGGGTTCTCCCCAGTCATAGCCCGGGAGCTGACCAGCCCGCCGGAGAGCAGCTGATCCAGGGACAGGATGTACCGGTCACACCCGGCGGCCTCCTGCTTAGCCACCCACTCGTACAGTGCTCCCCGGTCCCCGTACTGGGTCCCGTTCTCATTCGGGGGCTGGCCGTCCAGCCGGGTGCGGTACAGGTCCCGCTCCGGCATGGCCAACTCGTAGCCCAAGGATTCCGCCAGGTATACCACCCGCTCGGCGTTGTCTGGCCGGTCATCCAGAGGTACGTAGGCGATCACCGGCGCACCGGCCCGGGGGGTCTCCTGTTCCACAGGCTCCGTCCGCACCGGCCCGCACCCTGCCAGAAGCGTACAGGCCAGCGCCGCTGCCAACATCCGTCTTCTCATGGTATGTTCTCCTGTTTCCAAAAGAGCGGAGCCATCGGCTCCGCTCCATCTGTTCTGTCCTGCCCCACACTCTCGGGACGGGAAAAGGGGCAGGGGAAAACCTTCGGTTTTCCCCAGTTGATCTGCCTCCGGCAGCTCAAGAATCTGAAACCATTTTCGGCAGGATATGCGCCTGCCGAAAATACATGGACTCAGCCGCCTTGGGCGGCGTCTCCAGTGACCGCCGTGGTGGCTCGGAGGGGAGCCTGCTCCCCTCCGAATTCCCTCACAGTCCGAATGCTCCCAGGTCCAACCCACCGGTGGCCTGCTCGATGCTCTTGTCCATGGCCTCCCCGGCCTGGCGCAGGGCCTCATTTACAGCGGATACCACCAGGTCCTGGAGCATCTCCACATCCTCCGGGTCCACGGCCTCCGGTTTGATGGTAACGGCCAGCACTTCCTTTTTGCCGTTGACCTTGGCCTCTACCACGCCGCCTCCCACGCTGGCGGTGAACTCCTGGGCCTCTACGGCCTCCTGGGCCGCATTCACCTGCTCCTGCATCTGCTGGATGCGGGCCTGCATCTCCGCCTGGCGCTGAGCGCCGGTCATCTTCATGCTGCCGTTGGTAAATCCACGGCGTGCGCTGTATCCCATAACTGGTCTCTCCTTTGTATTACTTGATCTCGATATTATCGAACTGACTGCCGAATTTCAGCAGGTTCTGCAGATTTTCCCGGGGCGTGGCCTTGGGGGGCTCTCCCACCTGAAAGACCAGGCGCACCGTCACGCCGCCGCTGGCGGCTTCCTCCATCAGGGCATTTCGCACCCGGTCATTGTCCAGACGTCCCAAGGTAATGTCATCCGGGGCATAAACCGTCAGCAGGCCGCCCTCCAGAACACCTGTGCACATATCCAGAAACACCCGGTACATAGGCGGCAGGCGGCCCTTGCAACCCTCTGCCAGCGCCCGCCACCAACTGCCCCCCACAGCGGATGCCGCAGCAGGGGAGGGGGCGGCGGGCTGCGCCTCCGGTACGTCGAACACCCGCGCTCCGGGCTCCTCCGGCAGAGGCGGCTCCTCGGGAAGCGGAGGGCGCTCCTCCCGTGCCGGCGGTTCTTCCCGAGGCGGGGCATCCTCCGGCGCAGGTGCCGGGGGCGGTACGGGGCCGGAGGACAGCTTCACCGTGCCGCCGCTTTCTGCGGCGGCCGCCCGCAGAAGCTGCCCCCGTTGGGCACTGTCTTCCAGCCGCTGGACCCGGGCCTCCAGGGCCGTCAGGTCCCAGAGAGGGACTCGTCGCACAGCCGCAGGAGGCAGAGCTCCGCATCCGTGCGGCGGTTGGAGCTGTAATAGAGGTCCGCCGTGGCCCTTTGCAGCGTAGTGGCCAGGTAGATCAGCCGGGTAGCGGGAATCTCCCTGCCCAGCCTGTCCAGCGTGGCGCTGTCATAGCCGCCGGAGAGCAGGGCTGCCCCCCCTCCGGCGCTGTACGTCGCAGCAGCAGGTCCCGGACCAGCGTGCTGAGCTCACCCAGCACCGCGCCTACATCCTTGCCACCCTGGTACAGCTGGTCCAGCTGCAGCAGGGCGCCCTTGGCGTCCCGGCTCAGAATAAACTCCATCAGCTGGGCCGTCTGCAGGTTTCCCGCCAGGCCCAGCGCCTCCAGCACGGCCCGGCTGTCCACGGTTCCGCCTACGGCGGCACACTGGTCCAAAAGGCTCAGGCCGTCCCGCAGAGCGCCGTCCGCCAGACGGCTCAACAGCTCCGCGCCATCCGCCGTCAGGTCGATCTGCTCCTGTCCGGCCACATACAGCAGCCGCGCCGCGATGTCCTGAGGCGTGATGCGCTTGAAGGAAAACCGCTGGCACCGGGAGAGGATGGTGGCGGGCACCTTGTGGAGCTCCGTAGTGGCCAGAATGAACATCAGGTGCTCCGGCGGCTCCTCCAGAATCTTCAGCAGAGCATTGAAGGCCGGGGTGGAGAGCATGTGGACCTCGTCCACGATGTACACCCGCTTCTTCACATTGGCCGGGGCGTAGATGGCTTCGTCCCGCAAGGCCCGCACCTGGTCGACACCGTTGTTGGAGGCAGCGTCCAGCTCCAGTACATCCAGAAAACTGCCGTTTTCGATGCCCACGCAGGAGGGGCACTGGCAGCAGGGATCGCCGTCCATCGGGTGCTCGCAGTTGACGGCCTTGGCCAAGATTTTGGCACAGGTGGTCTTGCCGGTGCCCCGGGTGCCTGTGAAGAGGTACGCATGGGAGGTGCGGCCCTCCGCCACCTGCTTACGCAGAGTCTGGGTGATGTGGGACTGGCCGATGACATCCGAAAACGTTTTGGGCCGCCATTTGCGGTACAGGGCCTGATACAAGAAATCACCTCCAAGCGAAAAAAGTCCTCCGCATGCAGCTGCGGAACCGGCGCCCTCGCGGCACATGGAACATCCCGCTTAATGCTGCTCGGTTCCCCGCCTGACATGATTCGCGGGCATCCATTGCGCGAGACCGGCTCCGCAGCTGCATGCGGAGGACTGTAACGTTATAGCTTATTTATTTTACTATATCCTCTGCAAATTGGCAACAAAAAATTTTCCGCTTTCTGAAAAAAATAGTCTTTACAACAGAGAAAATTATGGTATAATATTATCTGCCGTTGCATGACAGGAATGATGGACTCATAGTTCAACGGGGAGGGCGCTGCGTTTGCAGCCATATAAAACTACATCCCGCAGCGCTGGTTCTCTTCCCATTCACTAGTCTGGTTTTCCATGATTTTCCCTCAAAATCGAATATCCTGAAAATCCGTTTTTCATAACTTTTTTCGATGGAAAATGGCCAATATGGGCCCATAGCTCAGCTGGGAGAGCGTACGGTTCGCATCCGTAAGGTCGTCGGTTCGATCCCGATTGGGTCCACCAAATGAATGACCCCACCCAATTTGAACAAACGCTTGTCGTTGTTCAGAACGGGTGGGGTCATTTTATGCCTGAACTCCTTGCATTGCAAGGGGTTCAGGCCTTTCTGTATTTCATGTCTTGTGTCACCTGAAAAATACAAACAGGGTAAAATCAAAACACAAAACGTGTAATCGACGAGATTCGAACCCCTGTTATGTCAGTAAGTTGCTCTCCTCATTTGCCGTTCATGAACAACTCTTCTACCTGACAAGGTGTTCGGTTTTTCAATGTGCGATGTGGCCGCTGTGTGTTGTAAAACTCGATATAAGATGCAAGGCATCGTTTGAAATCTGTTTCGGAAGTGTAGTCCTTCCTGTAAAGCTCCTCCTTTTTGAGTGTAGCGAAGAACGATTCAGCAACAGCGTTGTCATGAGGCCGCCCTGAATTGGAGAAAGATTGTACCACAGCGTGCTCATGTAGTAGCTGTTTGAATCGATGCGAGGTGTATTGAGCACCTCGGTCACTGTGAAAGATGAGTTTTGTTTCTGGGTTTCTTTGTGCCCATGCCATTTTGAAAGTAGATGTGATCAACTGGGTGCTGTTCTTTCTGGATACTTTGTATGCGACAATTTTGCGGGAAAACAAATCCAAAATCACACAGGTGTAAAGATAGAACTCCCCCAGCTTAAAACAAGTAACATCGCTGACCCAGATTTGGTTGGGCTTGTCCGCCTGAAACTGCTGCTGGAGGATGTTCCGTTTCTTTTCCGGTTCATGAAGTTTCATGTAGTCCTGTTTTGCAGTGCTGCGGATACTAGCTAGGCCCATCTCTCTCATCAGTTTTGCCACATATTCTGTGCTGACTTGATGGCCATGTTGGACAAGTATTGTGCGGATCTTTTCAGCACCCAGCACCTGGCGGTACTCATCAAATATCTTCTGAATCAGAATACGATATTCCTCCCGCCGCTTTTCGAACCAAGCGTTGCTCCGTTTATTTCGGAGAATGTGGTTATAGAAAGTCCCGCGGGGAACATTCAGAGCTTCACAAAGTGTATGGACATCATATTGGCCGTACAGTAATTCTAGCTCCGTCAGTCGCTCCTTCAACGGAGCATGGACGGTGCAGCCGACGGTTTGCAAAACGGCGACCATGTTTTCCAATTTAGAGACTTTGTGTAGAAGTGCATCATACTCTTTGACGGTGCAGGTGCGTCTTTCATCGGGAACCGCTGGGCAGTATAGTTTTGCCCAGCGATAGATCGTCCGTACGCAGACACTGTATTCTGCGCATAATTCCTGGATTGGCTTGCCCTGCCTGTACTGTGCGATGATATCGGTTTTCTCTTGATCTGTGTAGGTCATGATGTTTGCCCCTTTCTTGTAATATGCTACTAGTGTAGCATGTAGAAAAAGATTAACACGAAGAGAGGCCGCCTGCCCTGCTAACAATACTTGAGCCTGGTATTGACAAAGGAATTATTATAATCAGTCTATTTTATAAAAAGCAAACTTCAAGAACTGGTCAAGGAATTGGACTGACTGCTTTGGTGTCAGGGAGTGAAGTTGTGAACCTGCAAATCAAGGATATCATCAATGAAATACGCCCTGTTGTGATAAATAAAAAGCGTACAGAACTGGATGCCCGGCACGATATAGGCCGAGAAAACAAAGTCACGGAAATCATGGAACTCATTTCTACAAAAAATATCGACCTTATGGAGTATTTGGAATCCATGTTATATAGGGTGATTCAGCGAGTAAGCATGCTCTCCAAAGAAAAATTTTCATCCGATTCGTCTGTAGTTTTGAAATCACCCATCTCCTTACTAAGAAGCAGGCACAGAAAAATGTGGACAGCTTGGGTGCTGCCTGTGTCTCTCTGTGCCTGCTTTTTTGTTGAGAAGTGGAAAAATTGTGATATAATATAAAAATAAAAGAACATTAGATTGGCATGAGCTGAAAATGAATGCGAGATGAGAATATGTCATACACTGTAAAATCATCTGAAAGATTAAGGAAATCTGGTTCAGAGGCAGAAACCAAGGCATTGCTTTATTTAATGAATTTCAGACCCGATAGTGATGACATATACTACTTTGTTGTAGATTTCTTTAATGACTTAACTGGGATGGACAACATGGCATCCAGATTGTGGGATGTGCAATCAAAAGGCGCACATCATGTTAGTCCCAAAGCTATCGGGAAAGAACTTGTCACATTGTTCAAGAATTATATGAGCCCATTAACCTTTGAGGCATATATTCTATTTATTGGCAGTGTGACCGGATCTCTTCGCAAAGATTCTTCTCTTACAACTTTTGGGATTGAAAATGTAAAGGATGCAGCGATAGAACAGATTAAGTTAGGCTTACATGAAGAAGGTTCCGCAAAAGAATATATTGATAGCACCGACTTGACCGATGAGAACATTAATGGTTTCCTGAGAAAAGTGTTTTTTGTCATTGATGATGGTAAAAAACCAAGTGAATATGTAAAAGCAATTATAAGGCAACATCCGAATATTATTCCAGAAGAAAAAATACTTAACGCTATTTTTAATGAGATAAGAGATAAACAGGCAAGCAAAAAAAATATTTCTTCAGTCGAGGGGATTGTGATTGAAACGACTGATGAAGCGTTAAACTATTGCAGGCACTTAACTAATAATGAAATTCGTTTAATGACTTTACAGCGTATTATCAATAGAGATCCGCTGGGTCAAGGAATACCACCATCTTTTGTAAGTATCTATAATACTTGGCCACCAGAAAGGCAGAGGGAAATGCTCGAAGATTGCCAAGGTGCCTTATGTAGGGCATTATTCAATAAAAATGCGGCAGATGGTTTTTGGTATCTATTTGAGAATACATATCAACTGATTGTCGAACATCCAGATGACTCTGTGCAGTCTCTATTTACAAAAATTCAGGCAATACCTAATTGTATTGTTCGGTGTCCTGACTTTGACGCCCTATCACTTAAGTACTTTATCTCTGTAGTCAAGGATGGTGTTCAACAATGAAGATACGGAAAGTAGCTGTAGGAAATGCTGCTGAAGCATTTATTGAAGGAAATTTCACAAATGGTGTGAACATCATTTCGAGCGACGATAATAATAAGGGAAAGACGATTGTAATCCAATCAATGATGTATGCTTTAGGAAATGAACCAACATTCCCTACATCATTTGAATTTCAGAAGTATTATTACTATATCGAATTTGAAGAAGCTGGGATTATATTCAAACTTTGCCGATCTGGCGATGGATTTGTATTAAAGCGTGAATCTACTGTACTTATTTTTGATAATGTTTCTGAACTTAAAAGATATTGGAACAGGAATATATTTCCACTTCCGTCAATAGCAAAAAATCAACTTTTAAGGATTGTAGATCCAGTACTATATGTCCAGCTTTTCTTTATTGGACAAGATAAGAAGGACACGTCCAATATCGCCAATCACGGCTTCTATAATAAACAAGATTTTATCGATATGCTTTACGCATATGCTGGTTTAATTGGAGAGCAACTTCCACAAGAGAGGATTGATGAGATAAAGAGTCATATAATAACTCTTTCTGACGAGAAAAAGCTATTGCTACAACAACATAAAATACTTAAATCGAAAAAAACACCTGTTTCATATCTTAGCGCGGAGAGTGACCGCCTCGCATTTGGTAAAAAAATAGAGAGTCTTGAAAGAGTCCAAAATAAAATTGCGGAATTACGGAAGGCTCGTAATAGTGTATCTACTCGTAAGAGTAAATGGGAGCATACGATTAACGAACTTCGCTCTTTAAATCGCACAATATCGTGTGGAGAATTACGATGCATGGATTGCAACTCTACAAATATCTCGTTTAGTACTGGAGAGTCAGTTCAAACATCCTACTCGTTTGATGTGTCTACAGTTGAAATGCGAAATGAAATCATTCATTCTATTTCAGAAAAAATTTCTGCTTATAGCGAAGAAATTGAACGGCTTTCTGCAGAAATAATTATAGAGCAAGAACGTTTGCAATCTTTAATGGATGATGAAAGCGTCTCTCTTGAATCTATTGTCGCTTACAAGAAAGATATTTTTTCGGCTTCAGATGCAGAAGCCAGAATTAAAGAGATAGACATGGAAGTCGCTACATTAAAGAGTCAACTGTTAGCCAGTGAAAATGCATCGATTGAAACGCAAGAGCAAAGAGTAGCTTTGTTATCAGCAATTATAGGCAAAATGAATGAACTTTACCATCAGATTGATCCGGATGGTAATATAATATATTCAAGCTTATTTACTCAGCGAAATGAGGTGTATTCTGGAAGCGAGGCGACTATTTTTCATGTGGTGAAATTGTTTGCCTTACAATTTGTGTTGCGGCACAGTTTCCCAATAGTAATTGACTCCTTCCGAGCAGAAGACTTATCGACTGGAAAAGAAAATACGGTGCTTGAAATCTCAAAATCAATTGATAAGCAAGTAATACTGACAACAACATTAAAGCATGAAGAGATAGGAAAATATGACGACCTTCCAGATGTGAATCATATAAATTATCAATCTCATACTCCAAGCAAGATCCTTGATGGTGCTTTTGTAGAATCCTTTGTTGCATTGTTGAATGACCTTTCGATTGAGATTTAAATGGGGTATAAAAAGTATTGACTCACTATATTAGATCGCCCCTTGCGCTAGCTTTTCATATCATATTATTTTTGGGGGAAAAGGTGACTACGCCTCACTTCCACACCGGCCCCGCTACGCTAGGCCCTAGTTTGGAGTTGGTGCAGACTGCATCTTTTTGTCTACACATTCCATTGTAGACAAAGCCTGCGTTTAACGATAGTTATACGCAGGTTTTGTTTTTACTTGGCGATATAGCACAAAATGGCGAGATACAAATTAGTTATAATTACATATCACATGTGTCAACAAGCAGGTTTAAGGAAAAGGTATCTTCCTTAAACCTGCTTTTATTTATGTTTTAAAAAGTGAGGCAACTATGAAACTTCCATATGGCTATGTTTTGATTGGCAAGGAAATCGTTATTCATGAAGAAAAGGCGGATGTTGTCCGTAGCATTTTTGATGATTACCTTGCCGGAGCCAGCTTAGGCAAGATTGTTGATCTGCTTTTCAAAAAAGGGGTGGTTTCTCCAACTGGAAAAGTAAAATGGACGAGGGCGGCCGTGGATAAACTTCTGGCGAACAAAAAATATATCCCCCTGGTTGGTATTAAGATATACATGGATACTCAGTTTGAGAAAGCTCGACGTTGCAATGTAGACTATGATAAAGCCGGGTATCCACGAAAGGCAGTCAGGTATCAGTCTCCAGTTTTTGATACAAAATGAGACTATACAGAACCCATTTCTCTTGTTATACTAAATAAAAAGGAGAATGGGCCATGAACGAGAATGAACTACATGAGCGATACATACGCTTGGCATTTCAATATGAGTCTGCCATTGATGCCCTTCTGACAAAAGGATTGGTCGATATAGAAGCGGCCGACGCCGCAAAAGAGAGATTCTATGATACATTGAATGAGGAAAAGCTGCGGACCACACAAAAAATCAGGGACTATCATGAGACCATCAGCCTGTATATGAGGATGCTGGCCTATGATGGCATGGTCTCCCTGACAGAATTGGCAAGGCAGTATTCCGATGAGTCGCCGGGATATGTAATCCAAAGCTGGATGCGCAGCCGCAACACATTAGAGTTTCTCCGCCAATGGGAAAATGACATGAATGAAGGTTTTGATGATAGGGCCTGTGAGGAACTGATTCATCAGGGACATACGACATCACTGACCATTACACCATCTCTGTGGATTCGAAAGACTCACGCTGTTGGGATACAGGTAAAGCAAGGTAAAGGTGGAGGCGTGAGTGCTTACCCTGAAATTGCTGCAGGCTTCCAGCTATGGATAGATCCGAAGGTTCGGTTGGCAATCGTTAGGAAACATATGTAAAACAGAAATTGATTAAAGTGCATGAGTGGATGGAGAATGGTATGTTTCGTATCAAACCAGTTTACTCCTTCCACCTGCTTATGAGTATGGGTACGATTTGCTTCTTTTCCACAATGCACTTTTCTTAAGCAGTGAGTATTCGATTGCCCGGTATGCATATCCGCAGGATTACTGAGGCGTGAAATATGGGTAATATCTCTGAATTAGAACGGCGTATTTCCATTCGCATTATACTGGAAGACGCTGAGATAATTTTCGCGCTACTATCAAGTGAACAAGATATTAGAGTATCACATAAAAGGAACGTCTCAAATACTAAAAGCTGATACATTACTTATTTGTTAATTATGGAGGGAGCAGCTGCTCCATCTACCAATGTGAAAGAAATCATTACAAAACGATTTTAAACAACTAAATTTGGAAATCTCAGTATGTGCCAGAGTTTGACAGATAGTTTAGTGGAGTGGTGTTGAATATGAGATTTGAAGTAGTTCAACGAGGACAAATCGAACGTGTTTTTACAAAAAATGTGATATACCTCCACAAAGACGGTTGGAATGACTGGTTTAAATATGAGACGATGTTTTATCTTTCCTATTCTGATGAAAAAGGGAATACAGTGGAGTTGGGGAGCATTAAGATCGGTCAGATAGGAATGGAGCAGAGGACCCCTGATTTGCCGAAAACTTTTGAAACGTTAACCGATTCGTTTTTTACACTGGGGCAAAGTGAAGATTATTATGAAAATGTCAAAAAACTGGAACACGGAGAACTACGAGAGGATATTTTAACTGCGTTAAGAGATATTGCGTATAATCTGACAATTTTTGAGGCAGTGAAACAGGAAAATGTCACGCGTGAATCTCTTATGCGCGATCTTGGCTCCAGAATCATCAGGGAACAATTTCATCGAATCGCTAACGGGGGCGCGAAATTGACCCCTTTTGATATATCCTACAAGCTCCCAGGTCAGGTCGGAACCGATTACCAACTGGAGTTTCATGTAGTCCCGGATTCCAACCCACCGACTAACATCCATGTATTGATTGGGAGAAACGGCGTCGGAAAGACCCATATGCTTACGTCAATGATACGTTGCCTTTCAACAGGCAACCAGGATGGGCAATATGGAAAATTCAGCTTTGAGCATCGCACAAAATTTTCAAATTTTGTATGTGTAGCTTTTAGCCCGTTTGATACCTACCCAATGCCGGATGACATAGAAGAGGATGAATATAGTGGAAAATACACATACATTGGTTTAGGCAGCGGGCAGGAGATACGGATGCAGCGGCTGGAGGAGCAGTTTATTGCGGCGCTGCGGTCATGTAATAAATATAAAGAAAAGCGCACATTATGGATTGCTACTATGACGCTACTGAACTCAGACCCCATTTTTGCGAACAATGGTGCCTCCGCGCTGCTGTCTCCACAAGGAACAGAGGAAGGTGAACTGGTTGTCTCTGCGCAAGAGCTATTTAGCCGTCTAAGCTCTGGCCATAAGGTGATTTTGCTGACCTTGACCTGTCTGGTAGCGATTACGATGGAACGCACTCTTGTGCTCATGGATGAGCCGGAAAATCATCTGCACCCACCGTTGCTCTCTGCATTTGTTCGGGCGTTATCTGCGTTGCTGATTCAAAAAAACGGACTGGCTATTATTTCTACGCACTCGCCTGTTATTTTGCAGGAAGTACCTAAAAACTGCATCTGGCAGCTTTACAGAAACAACACAATACTGCGTGCGGTACGACCAGAGCGAGAAACATTCGGTGAGAATGTTGGAGTCCTCATAAACGATGTCTTTGGGCTTGAAGTGACCCATTCTGGCTTTCATGGTATGTTACTTCAGATGGTTGAAGCGGGCTTAACATACGAGGAAATATTAAATAAATTCGATTTTCGGGTCGGTATGGAAGCGAGATCGATTTTGCGCATCCTGCTTGCAAATAGAGAGTATGGAGGTACCGAATGAGAAAACTGAACGCTCCCGGCGATTCGGTTCAAGATGTATTTTCGACGTGTATTGAAAGCTATCGGGATGCCGCGTTAAAAAACCGGCTCAGATCGATAGTTCCTGTTCTCTCTGATGAGGCATCGCGCTTTGAAGACTGTGTATTAACATCAAAGACCCATACTATTCCAACGGCGGACAATGTAGGCGGGGTGGTTAGCAAGGCTGAGATGTTGGACATTTATGAATCCAAGTTTGTAAAGGGGACTGGCCGGCCATATTACGATAAATATATGTCGCTCCCCACGAATGGAAAATGTCCATTCTGTGGGATTGGCACTGTGAGCACGTTGGATCACTATTTGCCGAAATCCAAATATCCTGCACTGGCAATCACACCTAAAAATATGATCCCGGCCTGTCGGGACTGTAATTTGGGAAAGAAAAGGACATTTTCTCCTCAGAACTCAGAGGAGGAACCGTTACATCCGTATTTTGACGATGTTGAACAGGATATCTGGCTGTCCGTGAGATTTGAAGTTGCGGGCAAAGAGTTAGTTCCTACCTATTTTGTGCGGAAACCTGTAGCGTGGAACGACTTGCTGTTCAGGCGGGTTGAGAATCATATGGTTTTATATAATCTATACACATCCTACGCAGTGCATGCCGCCGAAGAAATTACAGGCCGATCGGGTATATGGCATGTCTTTCTCGATAGATGTGGTGAAGATTTCCTTGCGGCATCCTTTCATGACGAGGCGGTTAGCAGGGAACAGTTGTTCTTAAATTCATGGCAGTCCGCACTTTACCGCGGATTGGAGGAGCATATTGATTTTGTAACCCAATGGCTGCGATTATGAACACCCCCACCTAATCCGAACAGTTCCCATGAAACTGACGGATTAGGTGGGGCGTTTTATGACTGAAAGATTTATCATAGCAAGGTTTTCGGCCATTTTCATATTTACGATGGAAATGAAATATAAAGGCACAAAAAGTTTGAAATCAGCTTTCAAAACTGAAATTTTCGGAATCCGAACCCCTATGTAGCATGAATACATGGCTCACCTTTAATACACTTTCGCCATTTGATATGGTATCCGGTTTTTCAATATGCGATGAGGTTGCCCTGTATATAGGATTTGATGGAAGAGTCAATCTCTCTTGAATCCTGTTTCAGAGGCATATCCCTTCGATAAAGTTATTCCGTTTTGAACGATGCGAAAAATGATTTGGCGACTGCATTGTTATGGGGGTTACAGAGATAGAAAATGACTGTACCATTGCATGCTCATAAAGTAACTGCCAGAAACGATGGAAGGCATATTGTGCCCCTAACCATTGTAGAACAGAAGTTCAAGTTCAGAATTGAGTTACATCCTTGCGCCTTTGAAAGTGGAGGTGATGAACTGTGTACTGTTCCTAATGCTTTGAATAAATTTATAAGATTTGGTCAATAATGAAGATATGGAATTTTGGGGTAAATGCTTTGCAACTGCATCTTTTTTGTCCACACAATACAAAACTAGAAATCGCTGCAGTTTTTACTGCGGCGATTTCTCATTGGATCGCCCCATCAGCTCTGCCGGTGGGGCGGCCCGTAAAAAGAGCTTTAATATCAAACATCGAGTGAAGTGAGCCGCTAACATGAACCTTCCACTAATAGAAATCTGCTATTAGAACGGTGATTGCCCGTTTACGGGCTGTATGGCAAGTGATGCAAGCGGAATAAATTTCCATGTATCTTGAGACGCTTGCCGGTAATAGGCTCTTATAGGGCCTACGCAAGCCTCCGGCTTAACCGGCGGTTATGGCTTGACCACAGACGGATTTTGCTTTGATTATCGGAAGGATTCCTCGTACGGGGAATCCTCTTTTGTTTATTGCAGCGCAGATCATGGGGCCGCACTCTTCAGCATCCTGTCCAGTCCCCAATGGCTGGAATCTGCTCACAGACATGTGCCGGGGCGGCGGACTGTTCCAGCTTGACCTGGAAGGGACGTCAAGCCAGAGAAGAAGCTTTTTATAATTCCGGCAGTGCCCAGCGGCGGTTGGTGGAAGAGTGGCCTGCTGCTTTGGGATTCGGATCGCTGATAACGAATTTTCCGCTCACCGATGCGCAGTTTTCATGCCGCAAAGTCCGGACCCTCCCGCCGGAAGAACAACCGTCTGCCTTGGCGGCTGGCTCTTATAAGAAATACCATACGCCTCTTCCGCCGTGCGTATTGAGCCGTTTAGGGCGGCAGAGCGGTTTCTTCCCACGAAAAGCGGCTTTTGCCTTGCGGGACATACTGCGCTGCAAGGCGGCGGAAAGGGGTTCCCTTTGTCGGGACGCGAGAGAACAAAACAGCCCCCCCTTCGGAATGCCCGAAGGGGGGCTGCGGATCTATCAGAGCTGCTTGACCGTGTAATACACCGCCAGGGCAAAGACCACTATGGCCAGGGCCCACATGGCGTAATAGGCGATGGTGCTGCTGAACAGAGCGATGGCCAGCGCCACGACGGACAGGCCGCAGGCCGCATAGATGGGCATGGGATCCGCGCCGGCAGTCAACACCTGAAGATTGCCCAGCTTGCCGCCATTCTTGTCCGCCTTGTTGGTGAGGAAAGCCGCTACGATCAGTACCACGATATAGACTACCGCAGCGATCCGGACATAGGTACCCAGGAAGATGCTGTCCAGCACCCGCCGGCAGACCCACAGGGCGATCAGGGAGGCACCCAGGATGGTCAGGGACCAGGAGCACTCCCGATCGTACAGATTCCACAGAATGCCCAGCAGCATGACCACCGGAACCACCACGCACAGGAAGGTGAGAGCGGAGTCGTAGAAGGTGCGGATCATCCAGGCGGAACCGCCCAGGAAAACGCCGGCGGCAAACACCGACCAGCCGATCCAGCGGCGCTTGGTTTGCTGGCGCCAGACGATGCCCAGGACCAGACCGATCACAGCCACTGCCGCACCCGCGGCCATCAGATAGGGCAGTGCGGCGTCGCATGCGAGAAGCTCATTGGCGGTGCCGTTCACATAGAAGCGGCGGATGACCAACAGATAGATCTCCGCCACGCAGCCGGCCAGAAAAAACTTGAGCGCGTTGTGCATGGGCTCGTTCCGCTTTACCGGCTTGGATTTACTGACAGGATTTTTGGACATATAGGACAACCTCCAGGGTGTTTGTTCCGAAAATAGCCGCGGGAAAACATGCGCTTCCGCTGGCATACTATGATAGTATAGCAGATATTTCGTGCCTTTGCAAGGGGAAGGAGCCAGACTTTTCCCTTTTTTCCAACAGGAGTCAGGATTGCCGGTTGAGATTTGCCCGGGGGCGTGGTATACTCCTCTATTATGAGATTTTTTGCGAAAAATACTGATGACAAGAGGAATTTGCTTATGAAACGTTTGGGCGCACTGCTGGCGTCACTGCTGCTGGCGGGGAGCCTGACCGCCTGCGGCGGCACTGCGGCGCAGGAGATGCAGAGCATACAGGTCTTCGCCATGGACACGGTGATGGGCCTGCGGGCCTGCGGCGGGGAGACGGAGGCGGCGCTTGCGGCGGCGGAAGACGAGATCTACCGCCTGGATGAGGCGCTCTCCCGCACCCGGGAGGACAGCGCAGTGTCCCGGTTGAACAGCGCGGCGGGGGGGACGCCGGTGGATGTGGGGGAGGAACTCCGCGACCTGATTGCCCGGGCCCTGGATTTCAGCGCTGCCACAGACGGGGCCTTTGACATCACCCTGGCGCCGGTGTCCTCTGCCTGGGGCTTTACGGAGGACACCTACCGGGTGCCGGAGGACGCTGAACTGGCGTTGCTGCTGCCCTGCGTGGGGGCGGAGCATGTCCACCTGGAGGAGGGGACTGCTGTCTCGCTGGACCAGGGCACCCGGATTGACCTGGGAGCCATTGCCAAGGGTATGCCAGCGACTGGATGGCTGCGATTTACCAGGAGCACGGCATCACCCACGGCATCGTGGACCTGGGTGGGAACACCTGGGTCTGCGGCGGGAACTTGGAGGGGGAGCCCTGGCAGATCGGCATTCAGGACCCGGCCCGGTCCGCGGGGGCTTTGGCGGGGATCCTGGAGGCGTCGGACGCCTTTGCCGTCACCTCCGGCGGCTATCAGCGGTATTTTGAGGAAAATGGACAGCTCTATCACCATATCATTGATCCTGCCACCGGCCGCCCGGCGGAGAGCGGACTTACCTCCGTCACCGTGGTGGCGGATGGGGCCGCGGGCAACGGCACGATGTGCGACGCCCTCTCCACGGCCCTGTTCGTCATGGGGGAGGACCGGGCGCTGGAGCTCTGGCGCAGCGGCGTCTATGACTTTGACCTGATCTTGGTGACAGAGGACGGCCGGCTGCTGGCGACTGCGGGCATCGCGGACCGGTTCCGTCCGGACGATTCGGCGGGGTATGCGTATGAAATCGTCTCCTAAGCTGCGGCCAAACGGCTGGGATGCGTTGGCGGCGGCCGCTGTGCTGGCGCTGGCGGTGGCCTGCGCGGCTCTGTTCTGGACTGGGGGAGAGGAAATAGGCCCGCTGACGGCGGTAGTGTCTGCGAACGGCGAGCCGGTGGATCGGGTGGTGCTGGCGGACCTGTCGGGACCGGAGGAGCGGACCTATACGTCCAACGGCTACACCCTCCGGGTGGCCTTTGGGCCAGAGTCTGCCCAGGTGACGGTGTCCGACTGCCCCACCCAGGACTGCGTCCACATGGGGGAGATCACCCGCGGGGGACAGAGCATCGTGTGCCTGCCCGCCCGGATCGTCGTGCAGCTGGAGGGCGGCGCGGCGGCGGATGACGGCGTGGATCTGGTGATCGGATAAGGAGGCGCCATGAAACTGACGACGAGACAGTTGACGCTGTGCGCGGTGCTGACGGCCATGGCGCTGGCGCTCAGCTATCTGGAGAACTTCTTCCCCTTGTCCCTGGCCATCCCCATTCCGGGGATCAAGCTGGGACTGGCCAACATCGTGACGCTGTTCGCCCTGTACGCCCTGGGACCGGGGCAGGCGCTGCTGATCCTGCTGGCCCGGTGCCTGCTGGGGGCGGTCTTTGCAGGAAACATGAACGCGCTGATTTTTTCCCTGCTGGGGGGCGTGACGGCCATGGGGGTGATGATCGCCCTCTCCCGGCTGAAGCGCCTCTCCGTCTACGGAGTGTCTGTGGGCGGAGCAGCGGCCCACAACTGCGGCCAGGTGGCCGCAGCTGTGCTGACGCTGGGCAACACGGCGCCGCTGTACTACCTGCCGGTGCTGCTGGGGGTGTCCCTCTTTACCGGGGCATTGACGGGGCTGATCGCCGCCTGCCTGTTCCGGGCGCTGGCACATACAAGACTGTGGGGGGTGTGAGCGGATGGACAAGCGGGATCAGAGCAAAAAGGACGAGATCATCCTGCGGCAGCTGGAGGTGATCCGCTCTATGACGGAGCACAACCTCAGCCGCATGGGCGCGGACTTCTGGGGCACTCCGACACCGGAGAAGCATGTGCCTGTGGCTCCGCTGCCGGAGAAAGAAAAAAGGATCCCGCCGGCAGACGGCGGGGAGAAAAAGGCGCCAGAGGCGGCAGAACAGAAACAGGAAGACACCGCCAAAGCTCCCCCCAAAGAGAACATCGAGGATCTGCAGAAGGAGCTGGACAGCTATGTGGGCCTCAGTGCGGTGAAGCGGGAGGTGAAAGACCTCATCAATCTGGCGGCGGTGGAGCGTCTGCGCCGGCAGCACGGCCTGCCCACAGCGGACATGAGTCTCCACATGGTGTTTTCCGGCAATCCCGGCACGGGAAAGACCACCATCGCCCGGCTGATGGCACGGGTTTACCACAGCCTGGGCATCTTGTCCAAGGGGCAGCTGGTGGAGGTAGACCGCAGCGGGCTGGTGGCGGGCTACGTGGGACAGACAGCCATCAAGACCCGGAAGGTCATCGACTCCGCTCTGGGGGGTGTGCTGTTCATCGACGAGGCATACGCCCTCAACGGCGGCGGGGCCAACGACTTCGGCCAGGAGGCCATCGACACGCTGCTGAAGGCCATGGAGGACCACCGGGACGACCTGGTGGTGATCGTCGCGGGCTACGACGGGCTGATGGACGAGTTCATCCACTCCAATCCGGGACTGGAGTCCAGGTTCAACCGCTTCCTCCACTTTGCAGATTACACGGCGGAGGAACTGCTGGCCATCTTCCGGATGCAGTGTGAAAAAGGGTGCTACATTCTGGAGCCGGAGGCGGAGGCGCCGCTGCGCTCCCTGCTGGAAAGGCGGATGGCGGATGCGGCCTCCTTCGGCAACGCCCGGGGCGTGCGAAACCTGTTTGAGCAGATCCTGGTCCGGCAGGCGGGCCGTCTGGCGGGACAGGCGTCCGTCAACCGGGAGGACCTGACGCGGATCACCGCCGCAGATGTGGAGGCAGTGGGCCGGGCAAATGATTTGGAGGCGAAAGAGCGTTGAAGGTTTTGATCTTACATCCCAGCAGCCGATATGACCGGTATCTGCCCGATATTCCCGCTGCGGGGCGGATGGAGCTGGTGTTCACGGACCGGGAGGGGCCGGAGGAGCGCTGGCTGGCAGCCGGCGGCGATGCGGAGGCTTTGGTGGCCGCACCGGTGACGCCGGTGACAGAGGAACTGATCGCCCGGATGCCGCATCTCAAGCTGATCCACAGCGACGGGGTGGGCTACGACCGGATTGACCTGGCGGCGGCCCGGGAGGGGGGCATCTATGTGTGCAACTGCGCCGGGTGCAACGCAGGCCCCGTGGCGGAGCTGGCGGTGACGCTGATGAGCATGCTGCTGCACCGGACGCTGTGGGGAGACCGGATGGTGCGGGCCGGGCAGCAGCATGAGGCGGTGAACGAGCTGGCAGCCCATGTGCCGGAAGATCTGTCCACCTGCCGGGTGGGGCTGGTGGGCTTCGGCGCCATCGGCCAGGCTACGGCGCAGCGGCTGCGGGCCAACGGCAGCGAGGTGTTTTACTACGCCCGGCACCGGCAGGATCCGGCTGTGGAGGAGGCGTACGGCGCCCGGTATCTGCCCCTGTACGAGCTGGCGGAGACCTGTGACATCATCAGCCTCCATCTGCCCGCCACGCCGGAGAGCACCCACCTGCTGGACCGGGCGTTCTTCGGCCGGATGCGGCCGGGGAGCTATCTGGTGAACACCGCTCGGGGCGCGGTGATCGACGATGCGGCCCTGTGCGAGGCTATCCGCTCCGGCCGTCTGGCGGGGGCGGCGCTGGACGCCTATGACCCGGAGCCTGTGACGGCGGAGCACCCGCTGGTGCGGCTGGCGGCGGAGTGCCCGGACCGGCTGATCCTCTGCCCCACCAGGGCGGGATCAGCCATGCGGCGTTCCGGGAGGCCGCGCGGATGGTGTTTGCGGATCTGGAAAAGCTGATGGACGGCAAGCGTCCGGAACGGGTGGTCAACGGCCTGTAACTGGCGCTGATGGAGATTAAGAGGCCGGAAGAGGAGAGGCACTATGCGCGTACCAGAGCACTGCACAGCGGATGCGGGGATGTTCTTCGACGGCCATCCGGCGGAGCTGGCGCTGTATGAAGCGCTGTTCCGGCGGATGGACGGGGCGTTTCCGGAGGGAACCGTCAAGGTGCAGAAAAGCCAGATCAGCTTTTACGGCCGGCATCTGTTCGCTGCGGCATCTCTGCCGGTGCGGCGGCGGAAGGACTGGCCGAAGATGTGCCTGATGGTGACCGTTGGACTGCCGTACCGGCTGGACTCGCCCCGGGTGGTGGCGGCCTCGGAGCCGTATCCCGGCCGCTGGACCCACCATGTCTTGGTGACAGAGGCGGACCAGATCGACGAAGAGCTGATGGGCTGGCTGCGGGAGGCATGGGACTTTGCGGAGAGCAAGCGATGAGATACACACGGGAAGAGCTGGCGGAGGCCCGGCGATCCATCGACTCCACCCTGCGCAAGTGTGAGAAGGCGCTGGAGAAGCTGCGACCGGGCACGTCGCCCCACACGCTGACGGTACGGCGCATCCGGGCGTTCCGGATCGCCTTGGCGCTGATCGACCGGGAGATGGACGGGACGGAGATTCCCGGTCCGGAAGGGAAGGAGGACCTATGAGCCACTATGCCTACGGATACTGCGGGATGCCCTGCGCCCTCTGTACCCGCTGCCGGACAGAGGGAAGCAGCCGGTGTCCCGGCTGCTCCTGCGACGGATACTACACCGTGCCCTGCAAGGTCCACCGCTGCGTCCGGGAAAAGGGACTGGACCACTGCGGACAGTGCGGGGACTTCCCCTGCCCGAAGCTGGGGAAGATGGGGGATTTCCGGGACCTGGATACGGGCCGCGTGAAGGAGCGGACCTGCCGGGCCGTGGCGGCGGAGGGCCTGCCCGCCTGGCTGGCGGAGTATGAGGAAAAGGCGGACCTGCTGACGGTGGCGCTGGAGCGGTACAACAACGGCAGGATGAAGCGGTATCTCTGCGAGCTGTTCCTGCAGCAGGACCTGGACACCCTGCGGCGGATCATGGCCCGGGCGGAGGCATTGGAAGGAGCGGATTCCAAGGAGCTGGGCCGGGCCTTCCAGGCGCTGGTGGGGGAGATGCTGGAATCGTGAGCGGGGCGCTGAACAGAAAAAAAGCCACCGGAGCAAATGCTCCGGTGGCTTTGATGTTCGCTTATTCCAGCTCGAAGGCACCAGTGTACAGCTGATAGTACAGTCCGTGCTGGCGGATCAGATCGTCGTGGTCGCCCCGCTCCACGATCCGGCCGTGGTCCAGCACCATGATGGCGTTGGAGTTGCGGACGGTGGAGAGCCGGTGGGCGATGACGAACACCGTCCGGCCATACATCAGGGAGTCCATGCCCTGCTGAACGATGGCCTCCGTCCGGGTGTCGATAGAGCTGGTGGCCTCATCCAGGATCATCACCGGCGGGTCTGCCACGGCTGCCCGGGCAATGGCCAGCAGCTGCCGCTGGCCTTGGGACAGATTGGCGCCGTTGCCGGTGAGCATGGTGTCGTACCCCTGGGGCAGGCGGCGGATGAAGTCGTCGGCATTGGCCAGGGCGGCGGCCGCCTCCACCTCTTCATCCGTGGCATCCAGATTGCCGTAGCGGATGTTCTCCCGGACGGTGCCGGTGAAGAGGTTGGTGTCCTGCAGCACGATGCCCAGGCTGCGCCGCAGGTCCGGCTTGCGGATGTTGTTGATGGAGATGCCGTCGTAACGGATCTTGCCGTCGGCAATGTCGTAGAACCGGTTGATCAGGTTGGTGATGGTGGTCTTGCCGGCGCCGGTGGCACCCACGAAGGCCAGCTTCTGGCCAGGCTTGGCAAAGAGGCTGATGTCGTGGAGGATGGTCTTGCCCTCCTCATAGGCGAAGTCCACATGGTCGAACCGCACGTCGCCGGAGAGCTTGATGAGGTAGTAGTCCTCGCTCTCGACATTCCGGACCGGGCCCAGGATGGGGCGGTAGAAGGCCTTGCCGTGCTCCTGGTATTTCCAGGCCCAGGCCTCGTCTTTTCCAGCCTCGGGGGCCTTCAGCTCCGTGAAGGAGCCGTCCGCCTCTTCCCGCACAGGGACCATCACCATGTCAGTGCTGTGGGGGACCCTCCAGGCCCAGAGGTTGGTGCGCTTCTCGGACTCCTCCAGTTGGTGGCCCTCTTTGTCATAGGACACGTTTACCAGCGTCACAGTGCCGTGGTCCTCCTCCGGCTCCTCGTCCATCAGGGCGAAGATCCGCTCCGCGCCGGCCAGGGCCATGATGATGGAGTTGAACTGCTGGGAGATCTGGTTGATGGGGTTGGAAAAGCTCTTGGACAGCTGCAGGAAGCTGGCAATAACGCCCAGGGTGATGGTGGTGTCCACCCCGCTGAGGGCCAGAGCGCCGCCCACCATAGCCACGATCACGTACTGGACATTGCCGATGTTCACCATGATAGGCATCAGGATGCTGGCGTAGGTGTGGGCTTTGTCCGCGCTGTGGAACATTTCGTCGTTGACCCGGTCAAAGCCGTCCTGGGCCTCCTGCTCATGGCAGAAGACCTTGACCACTTTCTGACCGTTGATCATCTCCTCGATATAACCGTTGAGGGCGCCCAGGGTGCTCTGCTGGCGGAGGAAATAGCGGCCGCTGCGGCCGGCCAGGAACCGTGTCACCACCAGGGCGAAGCAGACGCACACCAGGACCACAACCGTGAGCAGGGCGTTGGTGAACAGCATACCCAGGAAGGTGACCAGGATGGTCATAGAGGAGTTGATGACCTGGGGGATGCTCTGGGCGAACATCTGCCGCAGGGTGTCCACATCGTTGGTGTAGACGCTCATCACGTCGCCGTGGGCGTGGGTGTCAAAATACTTGATAGGCAGGGTCTGCATGTGGCCGAACAGGTCGTCCCGAATGGTTTTCTGTACGCCCTGGGACACCACGATCATGTTCCGGTTATAGGCGTAAGCGCACAGGGCACCCACCAGGAACAGGCAACCCATCATCACCAGGGCCCGCACCAGGCCGGAAAAGTCTGGATCCGCCGCACCCAGCAGGGGGGTGATATAGTCGTCGATCAGACTGCCCAGAAACAGAGAGCCCGCCACGTTGGCGATAGCACTGACCAGAATGCACACCAGAACAATGATGAAGCGGGCCTTGTACCCCCGTTTGATATAGCCCATCAGGCGGCCGACAATGTGCCGGCGATGGCCGGGCGCCTTGGCGCCGCTGCGGATCTGCTTACTGCTCATTGTCACTGCCTCCTTTCATTTGGGATTCATAGGTCTCGCGGTAGATATCACAGGTTTTCAGCAATTCGTCGTGGGTACCCATGGCCACGATCTGTCCGCCGTCCATCACCAGGATCTTGTCGGCGTCCTCGATGGAGGAGACCCGCTGGGCGATGATGAACTTGGTGGTATCCGGGATCTCCTCCAGAAACGCTTTGCGGATCAGGGCGTCGGTCTTGGTGTCCACGGCGGAGGTGGAGTCGTCCAGGATCAGGATCTTGGGGTGCTTCAGCAGGGCCCGGGCGATGCAAAGCCGCTGCTTCTGCCCGCCGGAGACGTTGGAGCCGCCCTGCTCGATATAGGTGTCGTACTTGTCGGGGAACTCCTGGATAAAGGAGTCCGCCTGGGCCAGCTGGCACATCCGGACCATCTCCTCGTCAGTGGCGTCCTTTTTGCCCCAGCGGAGATTATCCTTGATGGTGCCGGAGAACAGCACGTTCTTCTGCAGCACCATGGCCACCTGGTCCCGCAGGGCGTCCATATCGTAGTCCCGGACGTCCGCGCCGCCCACCAGGACGCGGCCCTCAGTGGCGTCGTACAGACGGGGGATCAGCTGGACCAGGGTGGTCTTGGAGGTGCCGGTGCCGCCCAGGATACCTACGGTCTCACCGGACTTCACCGTGAGGTTCACGTTCTTCAGGCACTCCTTGCTGGGGTCCTTGGCGTAGGAGAAGCTGACGTTCTCAAACACCACGGAGCCGTCCTTGACCTCTTCGATGGGCTGGGAGCCGTTCTTCAGATCGCTCTCCTCGTTCAGGATCTCTGTGATCCGCTCTGCGGAGGCCCGGGCCATGATGATCATAGTCAGTACCATGGAGAGCATCATCAGGCTCATCAGCATCATCATGATGTAGCTGAACATACTGGTCAGCTGGCCGGTGGTCATGCTGCCGCCCACGATCAGGTTGGCGCCGATCCAGGACACGGAGATCATGCAGGCATACACACAGATCTGCATCAGAGGCATATTGAAGGCCAGGATGCGCTCCGCCTTGGAGAAGTCCATGTAGATCTCCTGGGAGACCTTGCCGAACTTCTCTACTTCATGGTCCTCCCGAACAAAGGACTTCACCACCCGGATACCCAGCAGGTTCTCCTGCACCACGTTGTTCAGGTGGTCATAGCGCTTGAAGACCCGTTCAAAAATGGGGTGGGCCCTGGTCATGATGAGCGCCAGGCCGATGCCCAGGATCGGGATGACCACCAGGAAGATCAGTGCCAGCTTGGGGTTGATGCGCAGGGTGAGTACCCAGGCGCAGATCAACATGATGGGGGACCGGACCGCGATACGGATGACCATCATAAAAGCCATCTGGACGTTGGTCACGTCTGTGGTCAGGCGGGTGATGATGCCGCTGGTGGAGAACTTGTCAATGTTGGCAAAGGAGAACTTCTGGACATTCCGATACATCTCCCGCCGCAGATTCCGCGCGAAGCCCGTAGAGGCCTTGGCGCCGAAACGGCCGGACAGTCCGCCGCAGATCAGCGCCAGAACAGCCATTCCCACCACGGTGAGGCCGTAGGCGGCAATATGGTGCATGCTGCCGGCCTTGACCCCCTCGTCCAGCAGCTTGCCGGTCATCAGGGGGATCAACACGTCAAACGCCACTTCGCCGATGACGAAGATGGGCGTCAGGATGGCGGCTGGCCAGAACTCCTGAATACAGCTGGCCAGGCTCCTTTTTTTCTTCATAGAATACCTCCTTGTGTCTTTGCTGTGCCGGGGGAAGCGATTGAGCCGCTTCCCGGCGGGGCCCGGTTGGTCAAATGAGATTTTGCTTCAGCTTTTCCGCGATGGCCAGGAACTGGTCAATCTCCTCCTGAGAGATGCCTCTGGTCAGCGTCG
The DNA here is from genome assembly GCF_005121165.3 of Dysosmobacter welbionis. NCBI lineage: Bacteria > Bacillati > Bacillota > Clostridia > Eubacteriales > Oscillospiraceae > Dysosmobacter > Dysosmobacter welbionis. The sequence continues at coordinate 2,853,663 of NZ_CP034413.3, forward strand.
CCTCTGTGGCGGCGATCCGCCGCTCTGCCTCCTGATTCAGCGCCTGCGCCCGGAGTGTGGGCGTGATCCGCTTCATCCGGGCGTCCCTGACTCCCATAGAGCGCTGGACGAGGCCCTCGTCCTCCAGCCGCTTCAGCAGCCGGGAGGCGGTGGAGCTGCGGATGCAGAGGGCGCGCTCCAGATCCTTTTGATAGATTTCCCGGCCCTGGCTGTGGCAGAGATAACCGATCAAAACGCCCTCGATCTCCGTCAGCATGCTCTGGGGATGGTCGGCAGGCCCCCAAAGCCGTCTGCGCAGGAGATTGGACAGTGCCTTGATCTCATACCCGACGTACCGCTCATGCTGCATGGAAACACCTCCTCCAACTGAACAGGATTATATTTTAGTTAGCAAACTAGCAAATGTCAAGAAGCAATCTGCCAAAATTTCTACGGGTCTTCCTTTAAAATTCGGCAGGCACCGAAAGAGAAGGAGGCGCCCCACACCGAAGGGCGGGGCGCCTCTGAAAAAACGGGTTGGAGGCTGCTGTTCAGCGGCCGCCCCGGGGGCGGTCCGGCAGGAAACAGAGGCAACCGGCCTGACGGCTGGCGTTCAGGTCGATGAGCCGCTGGTTGGAGCTGCCCCGGAACCGGAGGGTCAGGTCCTTCAGCTCCTCTACGAAGCGGCCGTCCACCAGCACATCCAACAGGGAGAGCATCTCGTCTGTCACCTCGCAGCGGGGATGAGTGCCGTCCGAGGTAAGCTCCTCATAGGTGAAGCCGGAGAAGCCCCAGATGGTCTTGTCCGGATACATCTGCCGGACCCGCCGGAGAAAGGGCACCAGGGCCCGCTGGTTCTCCGGTTCAAAGGGCTCGCCCCCCAGCAGTGTCAGGCCGTTGATGTAGACAGGGGAGAGCAGGGAGAGCAAATAATCCTCCGTCTCGGTGGTAAAGGGCTGGCCGTAGCAGAAGTCCCAGGTTTGGGGCTGAAAGCAGTTCTTGCAGTGATTGGTGCAGCCGGAGACGAACAGGGTAACCCGCACTCCCTCGCCATTGGCAATGTCGCAGTTTTTGATCTCACCGTAGTACATGGCGGTCCTCCTGCTATTCTTCAAAATGGGCGCCCGCAGGCGCCCATTTGAGTTTGATCGTTTTTCCCGGGGACATGCGCCTCGGGAAAAACACCGCTCAGTTTGTAAGTGTGCGAGCGAAGCGAGTGCGCGCACAAACTGCAATCTCTTCGTTCAAAAGGCTTTGCCTTTTGAACGAAATATTTTACAGGTGCAGCACCCGGTCCCGGATCTCCTGAGTCCGGCCCTGGTTCCAGAACTGGGTTCCGATGTAGCCGCAGGTCCGGCGGGCCACATTCATCTTGTCCTGGTCTGTGTTGCCGCACTGGGGGCACTTCCAGATCAGCTTGCCGTTCTCCTCCGCGATCTGGATCTCGCCGTCCCAGCCGCACACCTGGCAGTAGTCGGACTTGGTGTTCAGTTCGGCGTAGATGATGTTTTCATAGATGAACTTCATCACCTGGAGCACCGCCTCCAGGTTGTTCTGCATGTCCGGCACCTCCACGTAGCTGATGGCGCCGCCGGGAGACAGGGCCTGGAACTGGGCCTCAAACTTCAGCTTGTCGAAAGCGTTGATATCTTCTGTCACATGGACGTGGTAGCTGTTGGTGATGTAGCTCTTGTCAGTGACGCCCTCGATGATGCCGAAGCGGCGCTGCAGGCTCTTGGCAAATTTATAGGTGGTGGACTCCAAAGGCGTACCGTAGAGGGAGAAATCGATATCGCTCTCCTCCTTCCACTTCCTGCAGGCGTCGTTCATGTACTGCATCACCTGCAGGGCGAAGGGGGTGGCGGAGGGGTCCGTATGGCTCTTGCCGGTCATGTACTTCACGCACTCGTAGAGGCCGGCGTAGCCCAGGGAGATGGTGGAGTAGCCGTGGTAGAGCAGCTTGTCGATGGTCTCGCCCTTCTTCAGCCGGGCGCAGGCGCCGTACTGCCACAGAATCGGGGCCACGTCGGAGAGAGTGCCCTTCAGCCGATTGTGCCGGCACATCAGGGCACGGTGGCACAGCTCCAGGCGTTCGTCAAAGATCTTCCAGAACTTGTCCAGGTCGCCGCCGGAGGACAGGGCCACATCGGGCAGATTGATGGTCACCACGCCCTGATTGAAGCGGCCGTAGTACTTGTGCTTGCCAGGCTCATAATTGCCGGCGTTTGCGATGTTGCCGATGCCGGCATCTGTGAAGCGGTCCGGCGTCAGGAAGGAGCGGCAGCCCATGCAGGTATACACATCGCCCTTCAGCTCCAGCATTTTCTTGGCAGAGATGTAGTCGGGCACCATCCGGCGGGCGGTGCACTTGGCCGCCAGCTTGGTCAGGTAATAATAGGGGGAATCCTCGTGGACGTTATCCTCCTCCAGCACATAGATCAGCTTGGGGAAGGCGGGAGTGATCCACACGCCCTTTTCGTTCTTCACGCCCTGGTAGCGCTGCTCCAGGGTTTCCTCAATGATGAGGGCCAGATCCTTTTTCTCCTGCTCGTTCTTGGCCTCACCCAGGTACATGAACACCGTCACGAAGGGGGCCTGGCCGTTGGTGGTCAGCAGGGTCAGCACTTGGTACTGGATGGTCTGGACGCCGCGGCGGACCTCATCCCGCAGACGGGTCTCCACCAGCTCCTCGATCTTCTCCCGGGTGGGCCGGATGCCCAGGGCCTCCATCTCCTGCTCCACCAGCCGGCGGATCTTCTTCCGGCTCACATCCACGAAGGGGGCCAGGTGGGCCAGGGAGATAGACTGCCCGCCGTACTGGTTGGAAGCCACCTGAGCGATGATCTGAGTGGCAATGTTGCAGGCGGTGGAGAAGCTGTGGGGCCGCTCGATCAGGGTGTCCGTGATGACGGTGCCGTTCTGAAGCATATCCTCCAGATTCACCAGGTCACAGTTGTGCATGTGCTGGGCGTAGTAGTCCGAGTCATGGAAGTGGATGATGCCCTCCCGATGGGCCTCCACGATGTCGGCGGGCAGCAGCAGCCGCTCGCTCAGGTCCCGGGAGACCTCGCCGGCCATGTAGTCCCGCTGGGTGGAGTTCACCACCGGGTTCTTGTTGGAGTTCTCCTGCTTGGCCTCCTCGTTGCAGCACTCGATGAGGCTGAGGATCTTCTCGTCGGTGGTATTGCTCTTGCGGACCAGAGAGCGGACATAGCGGTAGGTGATGTAGTTCTTGGCCACCTCATAGGCCCCGTGAGCCATGATCTGGGACTCCACCAGGTCCTGAATCTCCTCCACAGAGGGGGAGCGGTTCATCTTCTGACAGCTGAGTTCCACGGACTCCGCGATCCGCTGGATCTGGACCGGGGTCATCCGGGCGTCCTCCTCGATAGTGTTGTTGGCCTTGGTGATGGCGGCGATGATCTTCGTGATGTCGAAGATGACCTCCGTGCCGTTCCGCTTCATGACTTTCATGGGACTCTCCGCCTCTCTTGTAGAATCAATCTCAATTGTAATATATCTAGTAAGCATTGTTATCATACCACACTAGATATGGGATGAAAAGTTGCATTTACCATAGTGTCTTCCAAAATTCGGCGAGGAAATTTGTGCGTTCCGGAGAAAAGCTGTCGATGCGGAAAAACCGCCCCGTGCGGCAGGGCGCGGAGCGGTCGGGATCCGGAGAACAGTCAGGTCAGCTCTGTGTATTTGGCGGCGCTGCCCCGGGCCTTTTCCACCGGGTACTTGGCGGCGTTCTGATCCACCTTGGCGTTCAGGATCTCATCCAGATCCAGGCCGCACACATCGGCCATCAGGACGCAGTAGCTCAGCACATCCGCCAGCTCCTCCCGGATGCGGCCCAGCTTGTCCCGGCATTCCAGGTCCGCGCCGCTCCACTGGAATATCTCCAGCAGCTCCGCCGCCTCCAGGGACAGGGAGATGGCCAGGTCCTTGGGGGTGTGGAACTGCCGCCACTCCCGGTCGTCCCGGAACTGGATCACCCGACGGATCGTCTCATCCCGCAGCATGGATGTCAACTCCTTTTCCATAAAATCAGGATTCACTCCGCCCGGACAGCCCAGCGCAGCTTGGTGGAGTGGGCCCGGGGGTTCCGGCGGCACTCCTGAGGGGAGGGACGGGTGACCTCCTGGGCGATGTCGCTGTAAAGCCCCTCCCGGTACTGCTGGCGGAAGGCCTGCTTCACCAGCCGGTCCTCCCCGGAGTGAAAGGTGAGGATGGCCGCCCGCCCGCCGGGCTTCAGCACATGGGGGAGCTTTTCCAGAAAGGCGTACAGCACCTCGAACTCACTGTTCACGTCGATCCGCAGCGCCTGGAAGGTCCGCTGACAGGACTTCTTCACCGCCTCCTTCCGCTCCCCGGCGGGGAGGAAAGACAGCGCCCCCTCAATGAGGGCGTACAGCTGGCGGGTGGTATCCACAGTGCCGCCCCGGCGGAACACCTGAATGACGGCCTTTGCGATGCGGTCCGCGTAGGGCTCGTCGGAATTTTCCGCCAGCAGGTTCTCCAGCTCCTCCTGGTCCAGCTGCCGCAGCCGCTCCGCCGCGGTGACGCCGGAGGAGGGGTCCAGCCGCAGGTCCAGGGGACCGTCCTGCTTGAAGGTAAAGCCCCGGGCCGGGTCGTCGATCTGCATGGAGGAGACGCCTAAATCCGCCAGCACGAAGTCGAAGAGCACGCCGGGGGCCACCTGGTCCACGTCGGCGAAATTCCGATGCTGGATGGTGAGGAGCTCCGGCCCGAAGCCCGCAGATGCCAGCCGGGCGCGGGTCTTTTCCATCTCGATGGGGTCCACGTCCGTGGCATATAGGTGTCCTTGCCCCTGGAGCTGTGCCAGCATCCGGCGGGTGTGGCCGCCGTAGCCCAGCGTGGCGTCGTAGCCGGTCTGGCCCGGCTGGATCTGAAGGACCTCCAGGATCTCGTCTACCAGAATGGGGATGTGCATCCCTGCCGGGGTCTTGCCGCTCTCGATGATCTTTTCTACATCAGAGCGGTAGTTCTCCGGGTCATGCTCTTTGTACTTCTCCTGAAAGGTGCGGGGGTGGGTGCCCTTGTACCGGGGGCGGCGCTTGTGCTCCTGCTCCATGGGATCAACTCCTTCTCTGAACCGCTATCATATCACAGCCGCAGCCAAAAGAAAAGTCCCGCCGCATTGACAGAGCGGCGGGGACCGGATACAATAGACATTCAGCAAGGAGGCAGATTTTTATGGTAACTTTGGCACAGCGCATTGAGGAGCTGCGGACCGCCAGGGGCCTGAGCCGTCCGGCTCTTGCCGCCGCCCTGGGCTTCCCCCGCACGGCGATTGAAAAGTTTGAGACGGGCCGCCAGACCCCCACCCAGGACCAGCAGAACAAGCTGGCGTCCTACTTCGGCGTGTCCCTCTTCTATCTCCGGGGAGAGACCAACGACACCACCCAGATGTCCGACTGGATGGACGGGGCGTTTCTGGACGAGCCCGCCCCGGTTCCGGCCCCCAGGCGGGCGGCAGTGAAGCCGGCGGTGGCGGCGTCCTCCGGCGGGGAGGGCGGCACCATGTTCGACGCGTTCCTCACCAGCAAGAAATTCCAGGAGGCACTGCGCACCGCGGTGCTGGATACTCTCCGCACGCCGGAGGGCCAGGAGCTCCTGACCAAGGCCATCCGGAAAGAGCTGGCGAATCGGCAGAAGTGATGTGCGGCGGCGAAAGGGGCGGGGGATCGTGATCTCCCATCCTGTGTGTGCTCCGGGTGTATGGGGGAGGCGAAATGCGGCCGGAGGGAAAATCCGCGGAACGTTTGCCAACATCCGCTGCGCATAATACCATACAGAAATCAGGAGGGAACTGACGGATACAGACTGGGGGGCAGGCTCAGATGAAGAATGTTCTGTATATAATCAAAGTGGTGGCACTGGCCTGTGCGGCCGGAGTGATTATGACGATCCTGGGGGCTTTTCCGCCTCTGTCGTTCCTGTATAACTGGCTTGTGGGCCACGGCCTGCAAAATGTATGGGTTGGACTGATGGCCGGTGTCATCGCCATCTGCGTGTCCCTGTACAATATGCACCACGCGAAAAAGAAACGGAAGTGAGCGATTTGCGCTCAGTCCGGCTGAGAGGCTTGGATGCTCTGACCAATCAAAAGAGCCGCGGGAGTTTGATCCCGCGGCTCTTCTTGCGCGTTTACAGGCTCTTGATGAACTTCTCGATCCGGTCCAATCCCTCTTTCAGGTCCGCGTCGGAGTAGCAGTAGCTCAGGCGCATGAACCCCTCGGTGCCGAAGTGGATGCCGGGGATGACGCCCACCAGGCCCTCCTTCAGCATCCGGGTGCAGAAGGTGTTGGAGTCCATGCCGAACTTCCGGATGTCCACAAACATGTAGAAGGCGCCCTCCGGCTTCTCCGCGTCCAGGCCCATGTCCACCAGGCGCTGGTAGACGTAGTCCCGGCGCCTGCGGAAGATCTCCACCACATCGCTGGTGTCCGTCTCCAGGGCCGTGACGCAGGCCCGCTGGACAAAGGAGGGCACGGAGGTGACACAGTACTGGTGGAACACCTGGATCCGGTCCATCAGCTTGGCGTCCGCCATGCAGTAGCCCAGGCGCCAGCCGGTCATGGCATAAGGCTTGGAGAAGCTCTGGACCACAATGATCCGGTCCCGCATGTCCTGGTACTCAGCAAAGCTGTGGTAGTCCTCACAGTAGGTCAGAGTGCGGTACACATCGTCGCACAGGACAAAGATGGGCTTGTCCCGGAGGATGGCGTGGACGGCGTCCAGGGTCTCCTTGGTGTAGACGCAGCCGGTGGGATTGTTGGGGGAGGTCAGGATGATGGCCTTGGTCCTGTCGGTGATGGCGGCCTTCAGCTCCTCCGGCACGATCTGGAAGTGGTTGTGCTCTGTGGGCAGGGAGACGGGCACACCGCCCTGCAGCTGGACCAGCGCCTCATACAGGCCGAAGGCAGGGGTGGGGATGATGACCTCGTCCCCTGGGTTCAGGATGGTGGAGAAGGAGGCGAACAGCGCCTCCGTGGCGCCCACCGTCAGGATGATCTCACTGGGGGCGTAGTGGAGGCCATGGGCCTCGGCCTCGAATTTGGAGATGGCCTCCAGCGCGTAGGGATAGCCGTTGCCGGGGGATAGTGGGTATCGTTGGCGTCCAGAGCGGCCTTGGCGGCCTCCTTGATGACGTCGGGGGTGTTCAGATCCGGCTCGCCGATGGTCAGGGCGCAGGCGCCGGGGGTATCCCGCACCAGATAGGTGAACTGCCGGATGCCGGACAGCTCCACGCCCATAACGGCATTGTTCAGAGTCAGGTCCATGGATTTTCACGCTCCTTTTTGTTCATGAAATTCAGTATATCCGGATAAAAAAGGGATGTCAACGGCAGTTTCCACAAAAAGGGAGGCACCGAAAAGAAAGCGGCCCCGCCGCAATCTGCGGCGGGGCCTGCTGGGAGACTGCATTTTCAGGTGGGCTGATTGGAAGAGGCAGCATCTTCTGCCGGCTGGCCCGTTTCGGCGGGGGCATCAGCTGGCGCCTCCTCCGGGGTGAAGGTCACGGGGGTCTCTCCGGCCCGGGCGACGGAGGTGCCGGAGAGAATGCCGCCGCCCTCCCCTGCGGTGTAGGCGATAGTCACCTGATCCCCGGCATTCAGGATCACCGCCAGGGGGTTCTCCGCGGCGTTGACGGCGTAGAAGGTGTCCTGTCCCTCCAGCCGCAGGAAGTAGTAGGAATTGCCGTCCAGCACAGCGGTGCGGATCTCAGCGATGGCGCCGCTGATCTCCTCCTGGTCAGAGGGAACAGCCTCCGCATCCCCGTCGGAGATGAGGCCGCTGTCGGCCAGTGCCCGGCGGTAATTGGCCTCGCACTCCGCTACGGTGCTGCCGGTCTCTACAATGTTGTACTGCTGGACGTTCACCATGGCGTACATCTTCACCAGACCGTCTTCACCCTTGAGGGACATGAAGTAGGTGGGCTGGTCGGCGATGTTCAGCAGCAACGGGAAGGTGGCCACGTAACGCATCTGCTGGACCTGACTCATGGCGCTGGCCTGCGCGGACGCCTCTGTGGCGCCGGCGACAGAATAGAAGTGCGTCTCCTTGGTCCGCTGGTTGGAGAGGATGAATCCGATGTTGGACTGGTCGGATGTCACAGAGGTGACACCGGTATACATATACACGTCATCCCCGATGGCAATATAATTGTAGCCTTCTGTGGTGTGCGTCACATCCCGCTGGCCGAAAATGGAGTTGATAAAGCCGTTGTGGTACATTCCGTAATAATCGTACTGCTCCATAATCAGATTCGCGTCATAGACGTGGTCCACCCAGTTGGGGACCTCCTCATAATACTGGCTCTCCCCGGTAACGGCGTTCACCAGAACGGCCCCCTGGATGTCCGTGCCGCCGAAGAGGCCGATGGTCTTCACCATGCGGGGGCAGACCCAGTAGGGCTCGCCCTCTTCATTGATCTCAAACACCGGATCGGCAAACATATATGTGGGATAGTGGAACCGCAGGTGGCGGGGCAGATACCGCCCGAAATGCTCGGCGGTGGTATATTTCATCCCCTCGTCCAGGCGGACCACTTCCGCCTCCTGGGTCACCATGTCGATAATCAGATAAGCGGGCAGGCCCGCGGAGCGGTTGGTGAACCACTTGACCAGATCTCCATAGGCCAGGGAAGTCACGCGCACCGGGCGACCCTGGTAGTTGATCTGGGTGTAGGAGGGCAGGATCTCAAACTGGGAGACCATATCCGCCAGTTCGCCCAGTTTGCGGCTGCCCAGGCGCGCGGCGGAGTCTTCGTCCAGCATGGGGATCTGATTGTAGGAGATCTCCTCCACCTCGGAAGCAAAATCACCATCTTTGATGGAAAGCAGCTTGCTGTAGCTTCCGGCCCGGATTACCACCCAAGAGGTAAGGCCGCCGATGATGATGGCGGCGATCAGAGCCACCAGGACCAGGAAGGGGATGGTGCACTGCTTTTTCACAAAGCCGAAGTACCCCTTCACGCCCTCCCCCTGAAAGCCGGAGGTGAGCACGGCGCACACGCAGTACACCGCGCACAGCAGGAACACGAAGACATAGAACTCCTCCGCGTGGAAGTTCAGGGCGGGCAGCTCGAAGTAAAAGTACCCCAGGCCGAACAGCAGCGTCACGCCCAGATTGATGAGCGTCCGCGTGAAGGCGTTGCCAATGGCCTTGCGGGGCTTCCGCTCCCGCTTGGGACGCTGGGGCTGGGAGGCGTCCCCGCCGCTGAAACCGCCGAAAGCACTGGGGTCAAAGCCTCCGAAGTCAAATGAAAATGGCATAAAAACCCAATTCCTCCTTTTTCAGATGGGCCGAATTGAAACCCATGATACAGGAAAAGTGTGAACAAATCAAGGTTTCCCGTCAGAACACCATTCCGATTCCGAAAAGATTATGGTAAAATCAAAACAACATGTAAGCTCTGTGCGGAAACTGCGTGTAGAGAAGTGGAGAGGAGGGACGGCATTGGAGGATGCCCGGATCGTGGAGCTGTACTGGGAGCGGGACGAGGCGGCCATTGCGGAGAGCAGCGCCAAGTACGGCGGCTACTGCTACCAGATCGCCTTCCGCATCCTGGCCCTGCGGGAGGACGCGGAGGAGTGCGTGGGAGACACCTGGCTGCGGGCCTGGGAGGCCATGCCGCCCAGCCGCCCCGGCAGGCTGGATACGTTCCTGGGGAAGATCACCCGGAACCTGTCCCTGGACCGCTGGCGGGCCCTGCGGGCCCAGAAGCGGTGGCAGGGACAGGCGGAACTGGCGCTGACGGAGCTGGGGGACTGCCTGCCCGCCTCCGGCGGCGTGGAACAGGAGGTGGAGGCCGCCGCCCTGGCGGAGAGCCTGAACCGCTTTTTGGAATCCCTGCCCCAGGAGAAACGGGTGCTGTTTGTCCGTCGGTACTGGTATCTCTGCTCCGTGGAGGAGCTGGCCGCCTGGAGCGGCAGGCGGCGGGGGACGGTCTCCGCGGCGCTGTTCCGCCTGCGGCAGGACCTGCAGGAACACTTGGAGAGGGAGGGATTCACCCTATGACAAGGGAACAGCTGCTGGATGCTGTGGGAGATATCCGGGATGCGTTCATCCGGGAGGCCGCGCCGCCGCCCGCCTCGTACCGCAAGCAGCGGGAATTCCCCTGGACCGGCGCGGTGGCGGCCTGCCTGGCGCTGATGATCGTGGGCTCCACATTCTTCCTGTCACAGATGAACATGGGGGACGGAGCCACTGGAAGCGGCGGCGCCTCTGCCGTCACGGAGGACACGGCGGAGGTCGGTGAGTCCGGCGGAACGGTGAACGGTGCAGCAGACGGCACAGACGATTCTGAGCCGGAGACAGCGGCGATCACTGTCACGGTGGATGGCACGGTGTATGTGCAGGCAGGCGGCGTGGGCCGCCATCCAGAGGCGTGCCCGGAGGGATTCTCCTACGCTGGAGAGGCGGAGCTGCCGGACACCGGGGAGCTTTGTCCCTACTATGCCGACCCGGAGCGGCCGGGGCAGATCTATGTCTATCAGAGCTGCTGGGATGAGGGGACCGGAACCACCTATATGGCCTATGTCCGCTACGAGGCGGAGACAACAAACTGACCGCGGGCGGAAAGAGAAAGCAGGGCCGCCGGAGGGGATCCCCTCCGGCGGCCTTTTGCGTATGAGCCTGTCCTCACGGCAGCATCAGCAGCTTTTTCAAAAATTCCACGCCCCTGGGCAGAACGGCCTCGTCATCAAAGGTGAAGTCCGGGGCGTGAAGCTGGGGGGTATCCCCGGTGCCCAGGAAGAAGAACAGCCCCGGCACATACTGCTGGTAGAAGGAGAAGTCCTCCGCCGCCAGCACCGGCTTTTCCATGAGGGTCGGCGCGTTATCGCCCAGCTGGGCGGCGATCTTCTGATAGAGCTCTTCGTGGTTCCACACGGCGGGGTAACCCTCGCTGAGGTGGACGTCCAGGCTGCAGCCGGTCTCCGCTGCCACGGACCGGCCGATGTCCTTCAGCTGCTGACGGCAGAAACGGAAGGTGTCCTCCCGGTAGGTGCGCAGGCTCCCCTCCAGCACGGTGCGGCCGCTGATGGCGTTCCGGACTGTGCCGGAGACCATCTTGCCGAACCGCAGCACCCGGGGCTGGTCCGGGGGCAGCTGTTCCATCATGTCATAGGCCCGCTGGAGGTAGGAGATGCCCGCCGTCAGGGCGTCCAGCCCTCGTCCGCCCGGGACATGTGGACGCTGCGGCCTTCTACGGTGACGGTGACCTCGTTGGACCGTGCCATCAGCGGGCCGGGGCGGGAGGCGATGGTCCCGGCCTCCAGGCCGGGCCACAGGTGCAGGCCGAAGATCCGGCGGACCCGGTAGCGCTCCAGCACGCCGCTCTCACACAGCTTTCCGGCGCCGCCGGTGGTCTCCTCCGACGGCTGGAAGAGGAAGAGCACGTTCCGGGGCAGCTCGGCCAGATGCTCCGCCGCATACTCCGCCAGGGTCAGGACCATGGCGGTGTGGGCATCGTGGCCGCAGGCATGCATCCGCCCGGGATGGACAGAGGCGTAGGGCAGGTCCGTGGCCTCCGTCACCGGAAGCGCGTCCAGCTCCGCCCGAAATGCCACGGCATCGCTCTTCCCTGCGTCGAACCAGGCGCAGACGCTGCCGGTGATGGGAGAGAACACCCGGCAGGGCAGCGGGGCCAAAATGCGCTGGACCAGCTGAACCGTCTCCGGCAGCTGGTTATCCAGCTCCGGGATGCGGTGCAGGGCACGGCGGTAATCGACGGCGGACATGGACAGGACCTCCCCTTCTGAGATGACATTAATAATCATATCATACCACAGACACGGTCGGGTGACCAGAGGAACCGGGATTTTTCGTCCCTTTTGACAAGGAAACGGGACTGCCAGACGCGCTTTTTTCCGTTTTTTCCCTTGCCAAAAGGGAGAATGTAATGGTATGATACCAGAAAATGAGATAGAGGCGCGGATGCGACGAGACCATGGGAGCCGACGGGCGAGGATCGTGGGGGAGGCAAGTCCGCCGAACTCCCTGGTCAGGTATGGGCAGGGGGTGGGTCCGTGGGGAATACCCACGGGACTGTCCGCGGAATTTTCCGCGGGGGCGCTATCCGCTTACAGGGAACTCCGCTTTTTGCATGGGTGCAGAGGTGTGAAAGAGCTGTCGGTAGGGGCGTGTCTCTACCGACTTTTTTGTTGCTTCAACCAACGGACAAAAAGAAAGACGGAGGACACTCACATGAAATTTGAACATCTGCAAGGTTCCATTGTCGCCATGGTCACCCCGTTCCGCCAGGACGGCAGCGTCAACTTCGATATGCTGACAGAGCTGCTGGAGCGGCAGATCGCCGCCGGTACCGACGGCATCCTGACCCTGGGCACCACCGGCGAATACTCCACGATGAGCCATGAGGAGGATGCCGCTGTGGTGGAGCACACCATCCGGGTGGTGGACGGCCGGGTGCCGGTGATGGTGGGCAGCGGCTCCAACTGCACTGTCACCCAGATCGAGAAGAGCCGGCTGTACCAGTCCATGGGGGCGGATGCCCTGCTGCTGATCTCCCCCTACTACAACAAGGCTAACGCGGAGGGGATGTACCGCCACTTCGCCGAGACGGCGGACGCGGTGGACATTCCCTGCATCCTCTATAATGTGCCGGGCCGTACAGGCTGCTCCATCCCGGTTTCCGTGGTGGAACGGCTGGCCCGGCACCCCAACATCGCCGGCATCAAAGAAGCCAGCGGCGATATGTCCTACGCCATGAAGATCGCTCGCTGCGTGGGACCGGATTTCGCCCTGTACTCCGGCAACGACGACATCACTGTGCCCATCCTCAGCATCGGCGGCAGCGGCGTCATCTCCGTCTACGCCAACGTGATGCCCGCCATGTGCCGCCAGATCGTGGCGGACTGGCTGGACGGGAACCATGCCCGGGCCCTGGAGAACCACCTGCGGTACCTGCAGTTGATGAACGACCTGTTCCTGGAGGTGAACCCCATCCCGGTGAAGGCCGCCATGAATATGATGGGGCTGGACGTGGGTCCCATGCGGCTGCCCCTGTGCGAGATGGGGGAGGCCAACGCCGCCACACTCCGCCGGACGCTGGAGGAGGCGGGACTGCTGTGAGGATCATTTTGATCGGCCGGGGCAAAATGGGGACGCTGATCCGGGAGACCGCTGCGGCCGCCGGGGATGAGATTGAGGCCGTCTTCGGCCGGGACGATCTGGGCCAGCTGGGCAGACTGGGGCGTGTAGCGGACGTGGTGATGGATTTTTCCCGCCCGGAGGCTCTGCCGGAGGTCGCCTCCTATGTCCGCCGGACGGGGACGCCACTCCTCTCTGGAACCACCGGGTATACGGAGGCGGAGAAGGGGAGTCTCTTTGCCCTGGGCTCTGCGGCCCCGGTGCTGTGGAGCGCCAACTACTCCCTGGGGGTGGCGGTGCTGGCCCGGGCCCTGCAGGTCATCGCCCCGGTGCTGGGGCCGGATTTTGACATCGAGATCACCGAGACCCACCACAGCCAGAAGGCGGACGCCCCCAGCGGCACCGCAAAGCTGCTGCTGGAAGCTGTCGATCCCCAGCACCGCCTGCGGCCGGTGTATGGCCGGGAGGGGAACTGCGGCCGCCGGGAGAAGGATGAGGTAGGCATCCACGCACTCCGGGGCGGCACCGTGGCCGGGACCCACACGGTCCATTTCTTTGGGCCGGATGAGGAACTGGAGCTGACCCACCGGGCTGCCAGCCGCCAGATCTTTGTGAACGGGGCCCTGCACATCGCCCGGCTGCTGCCTGGGCGGCCCAAAGGGGTCTATGACCTGCAAAAAATCTTGTTTGGAGCGTGATGGCTTTGAATGCACAGGAAATCATCAACTATATCGCAGATTCCCCCAAGAAGACCCCAGTAAAGATTTACGTCAACCTGTCGGCTCCGGTGGACTTCGGATCCGCTGAAGTGTTCGGTGAGGGAAAGAGCCGCATCGTCTTTGGGGACTGGGCCGAGCTGGCGCCCATCCTGGAGGACAACCGGGAGAAGATCACCGACTGCGTGGTGGAGAACGACCGCCGGAACTCCGGCGTGCCCCTGCTGGACCTGAAAGATCTCAAGGCCCGGATCGAACCCGGGGCCATCATTCGGGAGAAGGTGGAGATCGGCGAGGGTGCCGTCATCATGATGGGGGCCATCCTCAATATCGGTGCTGTGGTGGGCAAACGCACCATGATCGACATGGGGGCTGTCCTGGGCGGACGGGCCACGGTGGGAGACGACTGCCACATCGGCGCCGGAGCCGTGCTGGCCGGGGTGGTGGAGCCCGCCTCCGCCACCCCGGTAGTGGTGGAGGACGGCGTCCTGGTGGGCGCCAACGCCGTGGTGATCGAGGGGGTGCGGATCGGCGCCGGGGCTGTGGTGGCCGCGGGCGCTGTTGTGACGGAGAACGTCCCTCCCAACGCGGTGGTGGCCGGAACCCCCGCCAGGATCATCAAGATGAAGGACGCCCGGACGGAGGGAAAGACCGCCCTGGTGGACGCCTTGCGGAGCCTGTGAACTGGAGAAGAAGCGGCCCTGCGGCGTTGTGCCGCAGGGTCCCTTTTATCAGAACGTCAAAATTTAAGACAAAAATTTGGCGGCAATCGTTTGCGGTTTCGATTGCCTGGGGCGGCGCCTTGTGATATTGTAATAGCAACAATCGAACAGGGGGGCTGGACATGCTGGTATTGGACTTCATCAACGTGGGCAACGGCGACTCCATCCTGGTCCGGGAGATGGAGGGGGAACGGCTGCGTTTTTCCATGCTGGTGGACTGCGGCCACGACAGCCTGGAGCGGGACGACCACCCGCCGGTGGAGGACCCCCGCTCCTGCCGGATCTTTGCCGGGGATTTCCTGCGAAGTCAAGGTGTGGCGCATCTGGATATCCTGCTGGTCACCCACTTCCACCGGGACCACATCGGTGGTCTGGGCCGGGTGCTGGAGACCGTCACTGTGGGCGAGCTGCTGACCCCCTATGCGCCCCCCGCCGATTCCGGCCCTCTGGACCCGGACGGAGACAACGGCCTGCCCAAGGCAGCGCGGAACGTGCTGCGGTGTATGGACCTGTACGCCGGCCCCCTGCGGCGGTACGGAGACCGGATCGGCCGGATCAAGGAGCTGCCGGGGGACCGGGTGGAGTGTCTCCGGCTGACGGACGACCTCACCATGGACATCCTGTTCGGCGAGCCCGCCCTGTACCCCCGGCAGAGAGCGGTGTACGACGCCGCCTTCCGGGGGGAGCGGAACGGCTATGACCTGATTCACTGGGGAAAGTCCATGAACGTCTCCAGCCTGCGCCAGCGGCTGTACTACCATGGGAAGGAGATCGTTCTGGGGGGCGACGCCTACGCCCACATGTGGGAGACGCAGACCGCCACCCCCTGCGACATCCTGAAGGTGCCCCACCATGCCTCCCTGTCCTCCACCACCCGGAAGCTGCTGCGGCTGCTCCAGCCGAAAGCCGCCGTGGTCTGCGTGGCCGCCGGACGTCCGGACGAGCGGCCCCATCCTTATATCGTCTCCCTGCTGAAGGAATTTACGGAAGATGTCCATTTCACCGATGCGGTGGAGATCCCCGGCCTGGTGGAGCCGGTGTTCCACACGTCCGTCCATATAGAGCTGCCATGAGGAGTTCTCTGATAAAAAAGAGACCGCCCCAGCCGCCGTTTTCAAAACGGCGGCTGGGGCGGTGCGGCTTCAGGGGGAAGCAGATTACTGCACGCCCTCCCGGTTCAGCAGCTCCAGGATTCTGGCGTCATCTTCCACCGTGGCGCTGGGCATGGGGAAGGTGCCCGCACTGGTGGCGGCGATGCCCCGCAGGCGGCAGGCCTCCTTGATGACGGGCAGGAAGGGGCTGCGGATGGCATACAGGTCCATCAGATGGTCGATGGTCTGCTGGCCTCTGGCGATGCCGGCCAGGTCGTTCTCCCGGAAGGCGCGGACCCAGGCGGCGCAGATCTCCGGCACCACGTTGCTGAGGGCGCCGATGCAGCCGTTGCCGCCGGAGAGTACATTGTGGGCGAAGTTGTCGTCAAAGCCGGAGTAGATCTCGAACTGGGGGATCTGGGACTTGACGACCTTGATGAGCTCCCGGGTGTGGTCCATGCCGGGAACGGTGTCTTTCATGCCCACGATGTTGGGGTGCATCTTGGCCAAAGCCAGCACCGTCTCAGGCGGGATCGTGTAGCCGGTGTTGTCAGGGAAGTTGTAGATGTAGATATCGCCGTGAATTTGCTCGGCCAGGCGGTCATAGTATTGCAGCAGAGCGGAGGGGCCGAAGTGGAAGTAGTAGGGCGGCAGGATCATAACGGCGTCGGCTCCTGCGTCCAGGCAGAAGTTGGAAAAGCTGATGATCTCGTCCGCTACCATGTGGCTGGTGCCGATGATCAGCTTCACCCGGTGGTCGATCTTCTCGATGGCGAATTTGGCCATCTCCCGGCGCTGGTTCATGGGCATGGCGAAAAACTCGCTGCTGCTGCCCTCCACCAGGATGCCGTCTACGCCCTGGTCGATGAGATTGTTGAACAGACGCTCCTGGCTGGCCAGGTCCAGCGTGCCATCCTCGTTGAAGAGTGTGATGGCCGGCGTCAGATATGCTGCGTTCATAGAAAAGTCCTCCTTCATACGGCCCCGGGACCGCTGGCTCCAAACCCGCGGGGTGAGATTTTGAAAACGCACGGGCGGGGCGCGAAAAACAGGCTTTAGTATAACAAAACGGCGCTGAATGTCAAGAGAAGATCTGGTAAAATCCCGCCGGTTGGAAAACAGGGCGGCGGCGCATGCCCGCTTGTCAAACGAAGCGGCATCTGATATGATCGGCCTGGAGAAATCAATCGGCGGCGGAGAGCGCCGGCGTGGAAGGAGCACGATATGACACAGGGACAGCATCGGGCCACAGCCCGGGTTTTGGATATTCTGGAGAGCCTGTCCGGCTCAGAGGAGGGCTTGACGCTGACAGAATTGTCACAGGCCCTGGATGCCCCGAAGAGCAGCCTGTTTCCCATCGTACATACGCTGGAGGAGCGGCGATACCTCCGGCAGGACGATGGGACGGGCCGGTATACTATGGGTCCCCGGGCGCTGGTGCTGGGAGCGGCCTTCTCGGCGGACCGGGGGCTGGCACCCATTACCCAGGTGATGAAGGAGGTGGCTTCCAAATGCCAGGAGACATGCCAGATGGGCATTCTGGACCAAGACAGGGTGCTGTATGTGGCGCGGGAGGATTCTCCCCAGCCCATCCGGCTGATTTCCTGGGTGGGGACCCGCCTGCCGGCCAACGCCACTGCCGTCGGTAAGGCTCTGCTCAGCGGCCTGACGAACGAGGAGGTGCGGGCGCTGTATGCCGGGGGCCTGCCCCGGCTGACAGAGCAGACCATCACGGATGTGGAGACCCTGCTGGCCCAGTTGGAGGCGGTCCGGCGCGGGGAACTGGCTATGGAGCGGGAGGAATCCACGGACCAGCTGGCCTGCTGGGCCGCGCCGCTGCGGCGGAAGGGAACGGTGTTCGCGGCTCTCAGCATCTCCGTACCGCTGTTCCGCTGCCGGGAAGAGAAGATCGAGCTGGTCCGCCGCAGTCTCCTGACTGCCCAGGCGGAGATCGAAAAGCTGGCCGAAACGCGAAACTTTGGCTTGTCTGAGAATTGACAAACTGGGAACGGCATGATATAATGCGACCGAAAATTCCAAAATAAGAACTGAGTTCGACATAAGGAACAGAAAAGGGCGCCGCGCTGACAAGAGTCTGTCTTGGTGTCCCCCTTGCACGGAGATCTGTGTGCGGTCCCAGAGCCGTCCGGCGGCTGGGACAGGATCCGTGGCCAGAGTCCCTGACAACGGGGCTTTTTTAAGATAAATCCCTTTGGTGTGACGGCCCGCATGATCGGCCGCTCATGCGGGGAATGCTCGCAAATGGCCAGGGGAGAGGCCCTCTGCCCCCCCAGCAAACAAATTGAGGAGGAAGAAAGACCATGATCATGCGATTCCTGAAAAAGATCCCCGCAGGTATGATGGTCGTCCCGATGCTGCTCGGCGCGATTATCAATACCTTCCTTCCGGAGGTCACCAACATCGGCTCCTTCACCACCGCCGTCTTCACCAGTGCCGGCGCCAACACCGCCATCGGTATCCAGCTGTTCTGCCTGGGCACCACGCTGCGGGTCCGGGACATGGGCGGCGTTGTCAAGCGGGGCGGTGTGCTGCTGATCTCCAAGTTCGTCATCGGCGCCGCCATCGGCATTGTGGTGGGCAAGGTGTTCGGCCCCACTGGTGTGCTGGGCCTGAGCTCTCTGGCCATCATCTCCGCCGTCACGAACTCCAACGGCTCCATCTATCTGGCCCTGATGAACTCCTACGGTGACACCGTGGACCAGGCGGCCATGCCTCTGCTGGCCATCAACGACGGCCCCATGCTGACCATGATCGCTATGGGCATCGGCGGCCTGGCCGATATCCCCTTCATGGCCCTTGTGGCTGCTATCGGCCCCATCCTGGTGGGTATGATCCTGGGCAACATCGACAAGGACCTGTCTGACTTCCTGGCCCCCGCCGGCACCATCCTGCTGCCCTTTGTGGGCTTCTGCCTGGGCGCTGGCATGAACCTGACCAACATCGCCAAGGGCGGCGCGCAGGGCATTCTGCTGGGCCTTGTCACCTGCCTCATCGGCGGCGCCTTCATTGTGCTGTGCGACCGCTTCATCAGCCGCCGTCCCGGCTATGCCGGCTGGGCTGTGGCAACCACCGCAGGCAACGCCGTGGCAGTGCCCGCCGTTATCGCCGAGGCGGATCCCTCTTGGGCGCAGTGGGCGGATGTGGCCACCTCTCAGGTGGCGGCGTCTGCCATCCTGACCGCCATTCTGGTCCCCATCATTACCTCTTGGTGGGCCAAGAAGTTCGGCTGCCCCAAGTTCCCGAAAGACGAGGCACAGAAAGCCCTGTTTGAGAAGCACTGATTCCCATTACACATATTCGTTGAGGAACGAAAGGAGTATTACATTATGTTGAACGGCATGATCGTTGAGCCCGTGGACAACGTGGTGGTCGCCATCGAGCCCGTGAAGAAGGGCGAGACCGTCACCTACATGTGCGCGGGCGAGGAGAAGCGCCTGACTGCGGCGGAGGACATCACCATCTATCACAAGCTGGCTGCCTGCGACATCGCCAAAGGCCAGCCCATCGTCAAGTACGGCGAGCACATCGGCCTGGCGGCCCGGGACATCAAGGCCGGCGAGCACGTGCACTGCCACAACCTGGAAGAGCACCGGGAAAACCTGGACAGCAAGGGCTGAGAAGGAGGATACGAGTATGAATTTCTACGGTTACAAGCGTCCGGACGGCCGCGTGGGCGTCCGCAACAAGGTCCTGATCCTGCCTGCCAGTGTCTGCGCCTCTGATACCACCCGTATCATCTCCCAGCAGGTGGTGGGCTCCGTCACCTTCAACAACCAGTTGGGCTGCTCCCAGGTGGCTCCCGACCAGCAGTTCACCATGGACGTTATGGCCGGCTATGCCGCCAACCCCAATGTCTACGGCACCGTGGTGGTGTCCCTGGGCTGCGAGAACTGCCAGATGGACCTGGTGGTGAAGGCCATCCAGGAGCGCACCAACAAGCCCCTGAAGCAGGTCATCATCCAGGAGGCCGGCGGCACCCTGAAGGCCATCGACATGGCCGTCCGCTACGCCAAGGAGATGGTGGAGGAGGCCTCCCTGCTGCAGAAGGAGGAGTTCCCCATGTCCGAGCTGATTATCGGCACGGAGTGCGGCGGCTCTGACCCCACCAGCGGCCTGGCGGCCAACCCCCTGATCGGCCAGCTCAGCGACCTGATTGTCAAGGAGGGCGGCACCTCCATCCTGTCTGAGACCACTGAGTTCATCGGCGCCGAGCACCTGCTGGCCCGCCGCGCCATCAACAAGGAGGTTCACGACCGCATCTTTGAGATCGTCCACCGCTATGAGGACTCCCTGCGCCTGGTGGGCGAGGAAGTCCGTGAGGGCAACCCCTCTCCCGGCAACAAGGCCGGCGGCCTGACCTGCCTGGAGGAGAAGTCCCTGGGCTGCATCCACAAGGGCGGCCATAGCCCTGTCATGGCGGTCTATGACTACGCCAAGCAGGTGGAGGCCAAGCAGGGCCTGGTCATCATGGATACCCCGGGCAACGACCCCTCCTCTGTGGCGGCCATGGTGGCCGGCGGCGCCCAGATTGTGGTGTTCTCCACCGGCCGCGGCACCCCCACCGGCAATCCCCTGGCCCCCGTCATCAAGATCACCGGCAACAAGCTGACCTACGCCAATATGATTGACAACATCGATGTGGATGCCTCTCCCCTGATCTACGGTACCAAGACCATCGAGGAGCTGGGGCAGGAGCTGTTGAAGCTCACGCAGGAAGTGGCCTGCGGCAAGCAGACCAAGGCCGAGTCTCTGGGTTATACCGAGATGGCCATCGCTCGCGTGTGCAACTTCGTGTAAGCTCTGCTGGACGTCGCGCATAGAAGTAAAGAGAATCCATCATGCAGCCGCGGCGGTACGATATGCAAATCCCCCCTTATCGTGCCGCCGCGGCTTTTCACAAGCACCCACCCATCTGCCGGGCGGGATCGCCGCAGGGAAATGCGGCGCATTTTATAACAGGAGATGAGTATACCGATGAAAAAGAAATTTGCCGTCATGGACGGCAATACGGCCGCGGCCCATGTGGCATACGCGTTCACAGAGGTCGCGGCGATCTATCCCATCACCCCGTCCTCTCCCATGGCGGAGAAGGTGGACGAGTGGTCCGCCAAGGGGCGGAAGAACCTGTTCGGCTCCACGGTGGACGTCATCCAGATGCAGTCTGAAGCCGGCGCCGCGGGCACCTGCCACGGCTCCCTGCAGGCCGGCGCTCTGACCACCACCTTTACATCCTCCCAGGGTTTGATGCTGATGATCCCAGCCATGTACGCCATGGGCGGCCAATTCCTGCCCAGCGTCATGCACATCGCCTCCCGCGTGGTGACCAGCAACCACCACTCTATCTTCGGCGATCACACCGACTTCATGACCTGCCGCACCACCGGCTACGCCATGCTGATGTCCTCCTGCCCCCAGGAGGCCATGGACCTGGGCGCGGTGGCCCACCTGTCCGCCATCAGCGGCAAGTACGCCTTCATGCACTGCTTCGACGGCTTCCGCACCTCTCATGAGATGCAGCGGATCGAGGCGTTGGACTATGAGGACCTGCGTCCTCTGGTAGACCAGGAGGCCCTGCAGGAGTTCCGCCGCCACGCCCTGAACCCGGAGCACCCCACCAACCGGGGCAACAACGTGAACCCCGACGTGTACTTCCAGTGCAAGGAGGGCGCCAACGTCAAGGCCGCCTCCATCCCTGACACGGTCCAGCATTACATGGACGAGATTAACAAGCTCACCGGTCGGGACTACAAGCTGTTCAACTACTACGGCGCGCCTGACGCGGAGGAGGTCATCGTGGTGATGTGCTCCGCCAGCGAGGCCGTGAAGGAAACCGTGGACTACCTGAACGCCAAGGGCCGCAAGGTGGGCATGGTGCAGATCCACCTGTACCGGCCCTTCTCCGTGAAGCACTTCGCAGCGGCCATCCCCGCCACGGTGAAGAAGATCGCCGTGTTGGACCGGTCCAAGGAGACCGGCTCCGTGGGCGAGCCCGTGTATCTGGACGTGGTCACCGCCCTGAATCAGGCGGGCCGCGGCGACATCCGTGTGGTGGGCGGCCGGTACGGTCTCAGCTCCAAGGACACCACCCCGGGCCAGTTCATCGCCGTGTATGACAATCTGAAGCTGGAGAATCCCAAGAACAGCTTCACCATCGGCATCAACGACGACGTGACTCACACCTCTCTGGACTACAAGGAGGTGGAGCTGCCTCATCCCGGCGAGGTTTCCTGCAAGATCTGGGGCCTGGGCGGCGACGGCACGGTGGGCGCCAACAAGAACGCCATCTCCACCATCGGCCTGGTGGCCAACAAGTACGCACAGGCGTATTTCTCCTATGACTCCATGAAGTCCGGCGGCCTGACCCAGAGCCATCTGCGCTTCGGTGACGAGCCTATCCGCTCCACCTATCTGGTGTCCTCCGCGGACTTTGTGGCGGTCCATGCCCCCACCTATGTCAACAAGTACGACACCACCGAGGATCTGAAGGACGGCGGCATCTTCCTGCTGAACTGCCCCTGGAGCGCGGAGGAGCTGGAGACCCGCCTGCCCGGCAAGATGAAGCGGGACCTGGCCCGGAAGCACGCCAACTTCTACATCATCGACGCCGCCAAGCTGGCGGTGCAGGTGGGCCTTGGCGAGAAGCGGACCAACAACATCCTTCAGGCTGCCTTCTTTGCCCTGACCAAGGTCATCCCCCTGGATATGGCCGTGGAGGACATGAAGAAGAACAACTACAACTCCTATTTCAAGAAGGCCGGCCAGAAGATCGTGGATCTGAACGACAAGGCCGTGGATCTGGGCATCAGCGCCGCTGTGAAGGTGGAGATCCCCGCCTCCTGGGCGGACGCGCCTGACACTCCCATGGCCGAGCCCAAGAACGCCTCTGCCTTTGTCCGTGACATCGTGCTGCCCATGGACCGGCAGCAGGGCGACAAGCTGCCTGTGTCTGTGTTCCAGAAGCACGGCGTGCTGGACGGCACCTGGGAAAACGGGACCTCCGCTTTCTCCAAGCGGGGCGTGGCAACCAAGGTGCCCAAGTGGAACGCGGAGAGCTGCATCCAGTGCAACCGCTGCGCCATGTGCTGCCCCCACGCCGCCATCCGGCCCGTGCTGCTGGCCGAGGAGGAGAAGGCCCAGGTGCCCGCGTCCTTTGAGACCGTGCCCGCCAAGGGCCTGGGCAAGGACGCCCCCAGCTACTTCTTCCGGATGCAGGTCTCTCCCTATGACTGCCTGGGCTGCGGCGTGTGCCTGACCGCCTGCCCGGCCAATCAGAGCGACAAGACGGCGGACGCCCTGGTGATGACCCCCTTCGAGGAGATGAAGTCCGAACAGGCGAACTTCGACGAGGTCGCCATGAACGACAAGTACCTGAAGAAGGATGTGATCAACAGCAAGACCGTCAAGAACATGCAGTTCGCCAAGCCGTACTTCCAGTTCTCCGCCGCCTGCGCCGGCTGCGCCGAGACCACCTACATCAAGCTGCTGAGCCAGATGGTGGGCGACCGGATGTACGCGGGCAACGCCGCAGGTTGCTCCTCCGCCATCTCCGGCGGCGCGCCCATCCTGCCCTACTGCAAGGACAGCCAGGGCCGCGGCCCCGCCTGGGAGCACTCCCTGTTTGAGGACAACGCCG
The DNA here is from genome assembly GCF_005121165.3 of Dysosmobacter welbionis. Lineage (NCBI taxonomy): Bacteria > Bacillati > Bacillota > Clostridia > Eubacteriales > Oscillospiraceae > Dysosmobacter > Dysosmobacter welbionis. The sequence continues at coordinate 2,876,973 of NZ_CP034413.3, forward strand.
AGTTCGCCTACGGCTTCTTCCACGCTCAGGATGCCATCCGCAAGGAGCTGCTGATCCGGCTGGAGAGCATGAAGGACGCCGACATCGCCCCTGCGGAGATCGAGGACTACATCAACAACTGGAACGACGGAGAGAAGTCCCGCGCCGTGTCCGACGCCCTGATCGCCGCCCTGGAGAAGTGCGAGCAGACCGAAGATGTGTCCTATATCCTGGAGAACCGTGAGTATCTCTCCAAGAAGTCCATCTGGGCCATCGGCGGCGACGGCTGGGCCTACGACATCGGCTTCGGCGGCATCGATCACGTCATGGCCCAGAACCGGGATGTGAACCTGCTGGTGCTGGACACCGAGGTGTACTCCAACACCGGCGGCCAGTCCTCCAAGTCCACCCCCACCTCCGCCGTGGCCAAGTTCGCCGCCGGCGGCAAGCAGGTGGCCAAGAAGGACCTGGGCGCCATCCTGATGACCTACGGCTATGTGTATGTGGCCCAGGTGGCCATGGGTTATGACCAGGCCCAGACCCTGAAGGCCCTGCGGGAGGCGGAGTCCTATCCCGGCCCCGCCATCGTCATCTGCTACTGCCCCTGCCTGGAGCAGCATATCAAAGCCGGCATGAGCTGTACCCAGGACGAGATGAAGAAGGCGGTGGAGTGCGGCTACTGGCACCTGTACCGGTATGATCCCCGGCGCATCGCCGAGGGCAAGAACCCCTTCCAGCTGGACTCTCCCGCGCCCGATACTGACAAGCTCATGGACTTCCTCATGGGCGAGAACCGCTTCGCCTCTCTGAAGAACAACTTCCCCGAGCGGGCGGACGCCCTGTACCAGAAGGAGATCGCCGACGTCAAGGCCCGGTACCAGAAGTACCGCAAGATGGCGGAGGACTGATTTCCGAAGGAACAGATCAAATACAGATGCCCCGGCGCCGGTTACGGCGCCGGGGCGTTTTCTCTGCGCTGCGGGCATTCCTGCCCGCGGCGCTTTTTGTGGTGAGCGGAGGGAGAGATGCATATAACCTGGAAGAGAGGAAGGCGGGAAAAGAAATTTCCGCCGCGTTGCACGCCGCCGTGCGCGCCGGCCGGGAAATAAAGGATATGGTTGACGGCTCCGGCTATGCATAGCGGAGCCGCCGGAAAGGCACGATAGCGGTTGAAGCCAAGCGAATTTCAGAGCAGGGAGGACACGAACGTGAAGAGATGGCACAAGGCCTTGATCCTATCGCTGATGGGCGGGGATCTCTACTGCATGGTGGAGCTGATCTGGCGGGGGCACACCCACTGGAGCATGTTTCTGCTGGCGGCGATGCTGAGTCTGCCGCTAGATTTGGCCAACGAGCACATGGCCTGGGAGCGGCCCCTGTGGCTCCAGGCGCTGATCGGGGGCAGCGTCATTACCTTGGCGGAGCTGGGAGCCGGGCTGATCCTGAACGTCTGGCTGAAGCTGGACATCTGGGACTACTCCCGCCTGCCGGGGAACCTGTGGGGACAGGTGTGCCTGAAGTACGCCCTGCTGTGGGTGGTGCTGGCGGGGACCGCCATCGTGCTGTTCGACTGGATGCGGCACTGGCTGTTTCAAGAGGAGCGGCCCCACTACCGCTGGATCTGAGAGGAGGGATGCAGGATCGGAACGGAGGTGCTCTGCGCGCTGATCGCCGGAGCGGCTACCGTACTGGCGGCTGGGGCGGAATACCGCTCCCGGAAGAGTGCCAGGCGAGCAGAGGCCCGGGCAGCGCGCCGGGCTACGGAGAGCAGGCTGGCTATGGATCTGATGTACGCCACCTGTTCGTTGTCCCTGACCACGGCCAAAAAGTTGGCGGGTCAACATACCAACGGCGACGTGGAGGAGGCCATGCGTGCAGCGGAGACGGCCCGCACGGCGTATATCGGCTTCGTCCGCAGCGAGGCGGCCCACAGCGTCAGTAAAATTTGAGCCGGGCAGGACCCGGAGAGAGGATGGTACATAAGATGAAAACCCTGGAGGAAGTGCTGTACGATTACACCAGAGGAGAGAAGACTCTGGAGGAGGCCAACAAGGCCCTGAAGGAGCTGGGGTGCGGGCTCACCCTGGACCCCACCCGCAATCTCTTCTCCGCCCGGGAGCTGCTGGAGACCCGGGCGGGAGAGACGCCGGACGAGGCCAACGGCTGGGGCATTCTGGACCACGGTGTGGGCAGCCTGGAAAAGGTCCATGTGGTGAACGGCCGCACGGTGGACGTGGACATGGGCCAGGAGACCGCCTATGTCTATATGCCCGGAAAGCGATACCGCCTGCGGGGCGATGTGCTGACGGAGGAGGACTGAGATGGAGCTGCTGACACAGCGCTTGGCCAGCCTGCTGACGGTGAAGAGTCTGGTGACGGTGATTCTGACGGCGGTATTTGCTGCCATGGCCGGAACGGGCCGGGTGACCGCGGAGCAGTTCTTGACCGTGTTCACCGTGGTGATCGCTTTTTACTTCGGCACGCAGGCGGAAAAGCGGGCCCGGGAATGAGCGTGGGGACATACAGCCTTGCCCGGGAGGGGGACAAGCTGCTGTCCCCCCACTTCCGGGTGCGGGAGTTCGCCTGCCGGGACGGGGCAGACCTGGTGAAGATCGACACGGATCTGGTGGAGCTGCTGGAGCGGATCCGCACTGCCGCCTGCGGGGCGGTGACCGTCAACAGCGGGTACCGCACCGCTTCTTACAATCAGAAGGTGGGCGGCGCCAGAGCCAGCCAGCACCTGCTGGGCAGGGCGGCGGATATTCAGGTGAGCGGTGCCTCGCCCCTGCTGGTGGGGCAGATAGCGGAATACTATCTGGGCGGACACGGTGGGATCGGCGTCTATCAGACCTTCACCCATGTGGACACCCGGACCGCACGAGCCAGATGGGACCAGCGGAGCGGACGGGAGGTGGCCGTCTCCGGCTGGCCCGGCTGGCGGCCCAAGGAGGAAGCAGTCATGGACAACATCCCCAGCGCGTATGCGGAGGAAGCAGTGGCCTGGGCCGTGGAAAACGGCCTTTTGCAGGGCAGCGAGGCGGGGAACCTGATGCTCTCCCAGCCCGTCACCCGGCAGCAGCTGGCAGCGGTGTTGTACCGCTTTGCAAAGCTGGAGGGGCAGACCTGATACATTATTAAAATATAGGGTTTCCAGAATGCGGCGGCGTTTCCGGGCTTTTCCGGAAACGCCGCCGCATGATTCCGCAGATTTCACAAATGCTAGAGCCGGGGTGATTGTATGCGGCAGGCACAAGCTCCGCAGAGGAAGTCCCCCAGCCGAACGCCCGCCCTGCGGATCGAGCCGGAAAAGCGGCTCTGTCCGGCCTTTGACCCGGTCAGCATCGCCACCTTCCCGGTGGCGGAGCCGGAAGAGATGGGCTATCGGGTGCTGGACAACTTCTGTGAGGAGCATATCCAGTAAACGGAGGAGCCGTGTCCGGGCGCTGCCTGGATGCGGCTCTTCTGTCAGGAAGTTCTGTTTGTCATGGGCGCGGAATCATGGTACAATGGCTGTAAGGACAGCCGCTGGATTTCACGGCACGGCGGCCGCGTGACATCTCAATGAACAAGACGGGGAGTGGACCCATTGAAACGATGCTTCATTTTTGCCGCAGGCACCTATTACGGCCTGCGGGAGCGGCCCCAGACAGGGGACCTGGTGCTGGCGGCGGATGCCGGGTATCTGGCCTGCCGCCAGGCGGGGATCACCCCGGATCTGCTGCTGGGAGACTTTGACTCCATGGATCAGCCCGCGGACTTTGACCATGTCCGCCGGGTGCCGGTGGAGAAGGATGACACGGACACCATGCTGGCTGTGAAGACGGGGCTGGAGCAGGGCTGCGGCGAGTTTTACATTTACGGCGGCACCGGCGGCAGGCGGCTGGACCACACCCTGGCCAATCTGCAGACACTGCTGTATCTGCGCCGCCATGGGGCCAGGGGATACCTCTATGACAATGATTTTGTGTGGACGGCTGTGGAGAATGAGACCATCACTGTGGAGCAGACGGTGGAGTGGGGCCTGCTCTCCGTCTTCTGCCTGGGTGCACCGGCCTCCGGCATTGACGAGAAGGGTGTGCAGTATCCCCTCTCCCACGCCTCCCTTTCGGCGGAGTTCCCCCTGGGCGTCAGCAACCACATCATCGAGCCCAAGGCCCGGATCACCGTCCGGAAGGGCGCCCTGATCGTGGGGTGGGAGCTGCCGTCTGGTGGCGTTGTTTCCGAGATAAAATAGCGTGCCGGACAAAGTTCAGTTGCGGCGGCAAGAAAGTTATTGTATAATAGAGACAGCGGAAAGGTCGACCTTTCCGAAAGAACACCGATGACCGTGGGACCAGGGTTGGGCACGGCAGTCAAGGAGGAACTTGCCATGGCAAAATTTACCGTGAACGGCCGGGCCGTGACAGTGGAAAACAACCAGAAGCTGCTCCGCTACCTGCGGGATACCCTGCATCTCACCAGTGTAAAGGACGGCTGCAGCGAGGGCGCCTGCGGCACCTGCACAGTGCTGATCGACGGTAAGCCCACCAAGGCATGCATCCCCCAGACCGATAAGCTGGAGGGCAAGTCCATCGTCACGGTGGAGGGGCTGACCGATTTTGAAAAGCAGGTCTATACCTACGCCTTCGGCATGGCGGGGGCGGTTCAGTGCGGCTTCTGCATCCCCGGTATGGTGATGAGCGCCAAGGGATTGCTGGATATGAATCCCAATCCCACCCGGGAGGAGGCGGCCTACGCCATCCGAAACAATATCTGCCGCTGCACCGGCTATGTGAAGATCATTGATGCGATTCTGCTGGCCGCCGAGCTGTTCCGCAAGGGCGAGGTGCCGCCGGCTCCCGCTGATTGGTCCCTGGGGCAGCGGGTGCCCCGGGTGGACGTGGAGGAGAAGGTCACTGGCACCGGCATCTATCCCGACGACATCTATCTGGACGGCATGATCTACGGCAGCGCCGTCCGGTCCCAATACCCCCGGGCCCGGGTGCTGGCCATCCACACGGAGGAGGCCAGGGCCCTGCCCGGTGTGGTGGGGGTCTTTACGGCGGAGGACATCCCCGGGCAGAACAAGGTGGGCCATTTGGTGAAAGACTGGGACACCATGATCGCCGTGGGGGATATCACCCATTACTTGGGTGACGCCATCTGCCTGGTGGCGGCGGAGACACCGGAGATCCTGGCCCAGGCCAAGGCCCTGGTGAAAGTGGACTATGAGGAGCTGCCCATGGTCCGCAGTCCCCGGGAGGCCATGCTGCCAGACGCTCCCCTGGTCCACCGGACCGGGAACCTGCTGACCCACAAGCACATCCAGCGGGGCAACCCGGCAGAGGCCATCGCCAAATCGAAGCATGTGCTGACCCAGCACTTCTCCACACCCTGGACGGAACACGCCTTCCTGGAGCCGGAGTGCGCCGTGGCCTATCCCGACGGGGACGGGGTCATGATCCTCTCCACAGACCAGGGCGCCTACGACACCCAGCACGAGACCATGGGGATGCTGGGATTGCCGGCGGAAAAAGTGAAGGTCCGCAACTGCCTGGTGGGCGGCGGCTTCGGCGGCAAGGAGGACGTGACGGTCCAGCACCACGCCGCCCTGATCGCGTACCTGACCAAGCGCCCGGTGAAGGTGAAGCTCACCCGGGCGGAGAGCATTCTGATCCACCCCAAGCGTCACCCCATGGAGATGGAGTTCTCCATCGGCTGCGACGAGAACGGCATCATCCAGGGCGTGGCCGCCGAGGTCATCGCCGACACCGGGGCCTACGCCTCTCTGGGCGGGCCGGTGTTGGAGCGGGCCTGCACCCACGCCGCCGGTCCCTACAACTACCAGAATTTTGAGATCGACGGCTGGGCCTATTATACCAACAACCCTCCCGCCGGGGCCTTCCGGGGCTTCGGTGTCACCCAGACCTGCTTCTGCATCGAGAGCCTCTTAAACCAGATGGCGGACATCGTGGGCATTACCCCTGGGAGATCCGCTACCGCAACGCCATTCGCCCGGGACAGGAGCTGCCCAACGGCCAGATCGTAGACAACTCCACCGGCCTGGTGGAGACGCTGGAGGCGGTGAAGCCCTATGTGGAGAATAACCAGTACGTGGGCCTGGCTTGCGCCATGAAGAACGCCGGCGTGGGCGTGGGCATCCCGGACACCGGCCGGTGCCGCCTGGTGGTGGAGGACGGCAGGCTCCACATCTTTGCCGGTGCCTCCTGCATCGGCCAGGGCCTGGGCACGGTGCTGACACAGATGGTCTACGAGCAGACGGGCATTCCCCGGGACAGGATCGTCTACGAGCGGTCCAACACCTACTGCGCGCCGGACTCCGGCACCACCTCCGGCTCCCGCCAGACGCTGTTCACCGGCGAGGCGGTCCGCCGGGCCTGCCAGGATCTGAAGGAGGCCATGGGGGCCTCCGGCGGTCTGGACGCCCTGAACGGTCAGGAGTTCTATGGCGAATACCTGGGAAAGACGGACCCTCTGGGGGCCCCGGTGCCCAACCCCGTCAGCCACGTGGCCTACGGCTACGCCACCCAGGTGTGCATCCTGGACGACGAGGGGAAAATCCGCCAGATGGTGGCTGCCCACGATGTGGGCAAGGCCGTGAATCCCCTGTCCATCGAGGGGCAGATCGAGGGCGGCGTGGTGATGAGCATGGGCTTTGCCCTGACGGAGCGGTATCCCCTCACGGACTGCAGGCCCACCGCCAAATACGGCACGCTGGGCCTGTTCCGGGCCAACCAGATCCCGGAGATCACCCCCATCATCGTGGAAAAAGCGGGACTGAACGTGGCCTGCGGCGCCATCGGTATCGGCGAGATCACCTCCATCCCCACAGCCCCAGCCATTGCGGACGCCTACTACCGCTACGACGGCAAGTTCCGTACCAGTCTGCCCCTGGAGGGCACGCCTTACAGCCGTAAATAACAAGCGCCGCGGCGGTACTTCCGCCGCGGCCTGTCCGAATCTGCGTTACCCCCGCTCTCGCACTGTCACATGGACGGTGTCTCCGGGCTGCTTCCCGATTTGGGCCCGGATGTCCTTGCGCATCCCCAGGATGTGGCCGGGAGTGCCCATCCGCACCAGGCTCCCCGCGTAGGGGACGCCGTCAAAGGTGGCAGCCACCTTGACTCGGCCCTTACCGAATAGCGCCTGTACGTCATGGGGGAATTCTACATAGGCTCCGTCGATGTCCGGAACTTTCCGGATCACCGCATCGAATTCATAGACGGTTGGATTCATACCTGCTCCTCCGCTTTCAATTCCTCCAGGGCTTGGGCGGTATCCACGTCGCGGAGCTCCTCCGCCGGGACGTCCAGAAGGAGGAGATCCGCCTCGTGCCGCCGGATAACGGTGTTGCCGCCGTGGTCCTCCCGCAGCTCCAGCAGCTCCGGAAAGAACCGGGCAGGGAAGAGGCAGGGATTGCCCCGCACGCCGCCGTGGCCCAGAGCGACGATCTTCTCCGGCCGGGTGCGCCAGCGGTCCACCAGCTCTGCCACGCTCTCACGCCGCAGGAGGGGCTGATCGCTCACCTGGAACAGCACCCCGTCACAGTCCCGCAGAGCCGTCAGGCCCAGTTCGATGGTGTGGCTGATGCCGTAATCCGGGTGGGGATTGTGGATGGCGGCGAAGTGGAACTCCCCGGCCAGCCGCATGACCTCCGGGTATTGAGTCACCACCACGACTTTGTCAAACTTCTCGGCCGGGACGGCTTCCAGCGCCCGGAGGATGAGACTCCTGCCCCGCAGCTGGGCGGCCAGCTTATTTTCCCCAAACCGCCGGGCGTTGCCGGCGGCCATGACCACACAACCGATTTTCGGCTTGTTTTCCACATCCATCACCTCATTTTATCAGTAGTATATCCGCTTTCGCCGTGTCCAGTCAATGGGCGGCGGAACTTTGATCAAAAAAGGAGGCTTGCCTGATGAGCAAAAGCGTCGGCAAAAGCGTCACCCGTGTGGACGCCTATGAAAAAGCCACGGGCCGCGCCAAGTATGTGGCGGACCTGTGCGATCAAAGCGCCCTGGTGGCCAGGATCCTGCACGCCACCATCGCCCACGGCTACGTGAAGTCCATCGACACTACGGAGGCTGAGGCCGTTCCCGGTGTGGTGAAGGTCCTGACTTGCTTCAACGTGCCCGATTACCGCTTCCCCACAGCGGGACACCCCTGGTCCACAGATCCCGCCCACCAGGACGTGGCGGACCGGCTGCTGCTGAACCGTCACGTGCGGTATTACGGCGACGACATCGCCGCCGTCATCGCGGAGAACGAGATAGCTGCCGCTCAGGCCGTCCGGGCGCTGAAGGTGGAGTATGAGGAGCTGCCCTTCGTTCTGGACGTGCAGAAGGCCATGGAGCCGGATGCCCCACAGATCCACGAGGACTGCCCCGGCAATGTTCTGAAGCACACAGATATCCGCAGAGGCGACTATCAGACCGCCATCCAGGAGCCGGGCCTGATCCGGGTGGAGGGCTGGTACGACACCCCCACTGTCCAGCACTGCCACATTGAAAACCACGGCTGCTTCGCCTATGAGGAGGCGGGCCGGGTGGTGGTGGTCACCTCCACCCAGATCCCCCACATCATCCGCCGGGTGGTGGGGCAGGCACTGGGTCTGCCCTGGGGCAAGGTGCGGATCATCAAGCCCTACATCGGCGGCGGCTTTGGCAACAAGCAGGACGCTCTGTACGAGCCTTTGTGCGCCTGGCTCTCCACCCAGGTGGGGGGACGGCTGGTGCATCTGGAGTGTAGCCGGGAGGAGACCTTTGTCTCTAACCGGGTCCGCCACGCCATCCGCACCCACATCATCTCCTACGTCCGGCCGGACGGCACCCTGGTGGCCCGGAAGTTTGAGGCCTGGTCCAACCAGGGGGCCTACGCCTCCCACGGCCACAGCATCGTGGCCAAGGGCATGGGCGCCTTCCCCCAGCTCTACCCCTGCGACAATTTGGAGTGCGACTGCTGGACGGTCTACACCAACCGCCCCGCCGCCGGCGCCATGCGTGGTTATGGGATCCCCAGGCCATGTGGGCCGGGGAGTGCCACATCGACGATATCTGTCAGGCTATCGGGATGGAGCCTATGGAATTCCGCCGGAAGAATCTGATGCCGGTGGGGTATACCGACGGCTTCTCCAGAAACGAGTTGTACGCCGACACCTTCAACCAGTGCATGGACAAGGGAATGGCGATGCTGGATTACCAGCGGAAATATCGGGAATACCAGAACCAGACTGGCCCTGTCCGTCGGGGCGTGGGCCTTGCGGTGTTCTGGTACAACACGGCTGTGTGGCCCATCTCGCTGGAGTCCTCCTCCTGCCGGATGGTGCTGAACCAGGACGGTTCCCTCCAGTTCCAGACCGGTGAGACGGAGATTGGACAGGGCTGCGACACCGCCTATTCCCAGATGGTGGCGGACGCGGTGGGTATCCCGGTGGAGGACGTCCATGTGGTGTCCACCCAGGACACGGACGTGACGCCCTTCGGCACCGGTGCCTACGCCTCCCGGCAGACGTACATCGGCGGCTTCAGCATCATGCAGACGGCTCAAGCATTGCGGGAGCGGATTCTGCAGATCGCCCACGAGCAGACCCGGATGCCGGTGTCTGTTCTGGATCTGGTGGACGGCAAGATCATCCGCAAGGAGGACGGCCGGGTCCTCAAGACTCTGGGCGAGCTGGCAACGGAGAGCCTCTACTCCCTGGAGCACAGTCAGCACATCACCGCCGAGACCACGGCCCAGATCAAGTCCAACGCCTACTCCTTCGGCTGCTCCTTCGCAGAGGTGGAGGTGGACGTCCCTCTGTGCAAGGTGAAGCTGCTGAATCTGGTCAACGTCCACGACTGCGGCACCCTCATCAACCCGGCGCTGGCAGAGGCCCAGGTCCACGGCGGCATGTCCATGGCCATCGGTTACGGCCTCAGTGAAGAGCTGAAGTTCGACGAGAAGACCGGAAAGCCCCTGAACAACAATCTGCTGGACTACAAGCTGTCCACCTTTATGGACCATCCCACGCTCCAGGCGGCGTTCGTGGAAAACCCGGAGCCCACCTCTCCCTACGGCACCAAGGCCCTGGGCGAGCCCCCGGCCTGTTCGCCGGCGCCGGCCATCCGCAACGCCATCCTGAACGCCACAGGTGTGGCCTTTGACGCATGCCCTATCACGCCCCATGTCCTCTACCGCGGATTCAAAGAGGCTGGGCTGATCGAAGACTAAAGGAGGGAACCACTCATGTATGATATGAAAGCCCTGTATCAGGCGGAGAGCGTTCAGGACGCGGTGGCCCTCCGGGTGGCCCATCCGGATGCCCAGATCATCGCCGGCGGATCCGACGTGCTGGTGCAGATGCGGGAGGGCAAGCGGGCCGGGGTGGAGCTGATCTCCATCTACGGGCTGGATGAACTCCGGGGCGTGACCCTGGAGGCAGACGGCACCCTGCGGATCGGCTCCCTCACCAGCTTTTCCCTCATTACCCGGGATCCCCTGATCCAGAAATACCTCCATGTTTTGGGAGAGGCCGTGGACCAGGTGGGCGGTCCCCAGATCCGCAACATCGGCACCATCGGCGGCAACACCTGTAACGGTGTCACCTCCGCGGACTCCGCCTCCACTCTCCACGCCTACGACGCCATTGTGGAGCTGACGGGACCGGACGGTATCCGCCGCCAGCCCATCCGGGAGTTCTACATCAGGGCAGGCAAGGTGGATATCCGTCCCGGCGAGATCCAAACGGCTATCCTGATCGAAAAAGACAGTTATATTGACACATTTGGCCACTATATAAAGTATGCCATGCGGAATGCCATGGACATCGCCACCCTGGGAACCTCTGTGAACGTCCGCCTTTCCGCCGACAAAAAGACCGTGGAGCGGGCGAGAGTGGCCTTCGGCGTGGCGGGGCCGGTGCCCCTGCGGGCGGCGGCTGCGGAGGAGCTGGCCGCCGGACAGCCGGTGAGCCTGGAGCTGGCGGATCGCTTTGCCCAGGCGGTGAAGGAGGACATCAATCCCCGGGACTCCTGGCGGGCGGCCAAGGATTTCCGGATGCACATCGCGGTGGAGAGCGCCCGGCGGGCGTTCATCGAAGCGGTGAAGCTGGCGGGAGGTGACCTGTGATGGAAAAGCATGTGATGCAGTATCAGACTGTTCACTTCAATCTGAACGGCAAGGACGTGGAACGCACGGTGGACGTGCGGGCCAGCCTGACGGACATGCTCCGCAACGACTTCCGGATGACCTCCGTGAAGAAGGGCTGCGAGGTGGGGGAGTGCGGCGCCTGCAACGTCCTGATCGACGGGGAGGCATACAACTCCTGCATTTATCTGGCCGTGTGGGCGGAGGGCAAGCACATCCGCACCCTGGAAGGGCTGCTGGGCCCTAACGGCGAGCTCAGCGACATCCAGCAGGCCTTTGTGGACGAGGCGGCCATCCAGTGCGGCTTCTGCACGCCGGGCTTTATCCTGACGGCAGTGGAGATCCTGGAGAGCGGCAAGGAGTACACGGACGATGAATTGAGAAAACTCCTCTCCGGCCACCTGTGCCGCTGCACCGGGTATGAGAATATCCTCCGGGCGGTGAAAAAGACCATGTACAAGCGCCTAGGCAAGCCCATGCCGGAGGCGTGAGATCTTCAAAAGCAACCCGGCCGCGCACAGCGGCCGGGTTGCTTTTTGGGGGATGCGCGGCAGAACGGTTTTCTTTTCCCGGGAATTGTGTTATACTGGCACCAGATGAAAAAGGGGAGGGAATGCCATGGCCCGCAAGACCTATACGGAGGAGGACCGGGCCCGGGTGCGGCAGGCTCTGCTGGACACGGGGCTGAATATGGCCGTAAGCAAGGGTCTGAAGGGGCTGCACTTGGCGGAGCTCGCCGCGGCGGTGGGGATTTCCAAGCCCTATTTCTACACGTTTTTTGACTCGCTGGAGGATTTTTCCCTCCAGATGATGGAGGAGCAGCGCTGCCGTCTGCTCCGGCTGCTGGAACAGGAGCTGGCCCGGCCGGAGGGGACCTGGGAGGAGCACGTGGAGTCTTTTTTCCGGACGATCCTCCGCCACCGGGAAAACGGCATCCTGGTGATGACCCAGGGGGAGGAGGCGGATCTGCACAGCCGCCTGACGCCGGAGCGATTCCAGGATTTCCGGCCCGGGCAGCGGGATTTCTTTCTGCGCCTGATGGCGCTGCTGGACATCCGGCAGGAGGACTGCGCCCCTGAGGTGCTGGCGAACCTGGTGTTCTCCTGCCTCCTGATCTATAACTCCGCGCCGGAATCCATGCCATTTCTGTTTCCTTCGCACCTGGAGGAGACGGCGGCGCTGCACGTGAAATTTTTGGTGAACTATCTGGGCTCCCTGCGCAACGCAAAAAAAGACCGCTGATGGGCGGTCTTTTTTTGTGCGCTGATAATTACCCAGTTGCGCAATCCGGTTTCTTTTGGTATGATATCTCATATATTGACCAGATAAAATAAAATGGTCAATATAAAATTGAGATATTAAAGAGGGATTGTCATGGGAATTTTCGGAAAACTCTTCAAGGGACCTGAAATTGACCAGGCCAAAAGCGCGGACAGCAAGCAGAAGATGCGCCGCCTGTTTGACAGCGTGGTGCCCGACGGCGGGCAGTACCAGCTGGTGGCCGCCTATACGGAGGATGCGAAGCGGTTCAACTACGGCCTGGTCCACGGCAGCAAGACTACCTACGGCAGCCTGATCGTGGGCTGGAAGGAGGGGGCGGACCCCACGGTGGTGGTCGTGCCCACAGTTCCGGACCTCTCCGGCTGCGGCGATCCGGAAATCTGCCCCCGTTCCGCAGTCAAAAAGGCCTATCAGAATAAGTACCCCACGGACGCCTTCATCATCTACCCGGATGGGCGTCACTATCTGGCCATCAACACCTTCGAGTGGCTGGAGGATGAGAAGCTGTTCATCTACGTGGACCAGGGACCGGAAGAGCAGGCCTTTGAGACTTTCTTCAAGACCTGTTACGCCACGAAGTGAGGAGCGCGTGCCATGTCGCTTTCCCTGGAGCAGGTCGGTGCCGTCCTGCTGGCCCTGGTGATTCTCTTTGTGGCGGGACACCTCTGGTATGCACTGGTGGAGATGGTGAAGGATGCTATTGCCCGCCGCTTTTTTTCCGGAAAACGGGAGCCCTGGCATCCCCTTCCGCCGGATGAGGGCGATTCCGGCGACGGTCCGCCCGGTACTGTTTGACGGCGGCCTCTTCTTGCGGTATAATAAAACCAACAAGGAGAGGAGGGTTCTCTATGAAAACCATCATCACCATCGGCCGGCAGTTTGGCAGCGGCGGCAAGGAGATCGGCATCCGCGTGGCCAAGGAGCTGGGCATTCCCTTCTATGACAAGGAGCTGCTGCAGGAGGCCGCCAAGAAGAGCGGCCTGTGCGAGAAGATTTTTGAAAACTTCGACGAGCGGCCCAAGAGCCTCCTGTACTCCATCGCCATGGATTCCTATATGTTTGCCCTGCCCGGCAGCGGTGTGGGTGACTCTCTGGAACAACAGGTGTATCTGGCGACTTTCAACACCATCCGGCACATCGCGGACCAAGGGCCCTGCGTTATCATCGGCCGGTGCGCGGACTACGCCCTGGCGGACTATCCCAACCACCTGAGCCTGTTTATCAGCGCACCTCTGGAGGTCCGTATCCAGCGCGTGGCCCAGCGGCAGAACCTCACGCCGGAGAAGGCCCGCCAGCTGATCCTCAAGACCGACAAGCGCCGGGCGTCCTATTACGAGTACTATTCCTCCAAGAAGTGGGGCAGTGTGGACAGTTACCACTTCTGCATCGATTCCAGCTATCTGGGCCTGGGCCGGACCGTGGAGCTGATCCAGGCCATGGTGGCCCACAAGGAGCATCCGATCCCCAGCCCCACGGAGGAGGATCCCACCCGTCCCCGGACGTAAGCGCCGCAAAACACGGAGGGACCGGAGCCGCACAGGCTCCGGTCCCGTTTTCCTGTTCAGAGAGGATAACTCCTGGGCAGGCACGGCGGCTCACGCCGCACCGGGTCATGGCCGATGGTCCAGATCCCGGTAGAAGCGGAAGGCATCCTCGAATTTCCCCTGGGCGTAGGTGCCCACATCGGCGCAGTAGGCCTCATAGGCCGCCAGAAGGCGCTCCGCCTCCGGCGTCAGCACCGCGCCGCCGCCGTGGGCACCTCCGATGGTGGAGGAGAGCAGCTTGCACCCAAACACTGTCTCAGCTGTGCGGATGATACGCCACGCCTTGGAGTAGGCCATTTCCATAGAGGCGGCTCCGGCCCGGAGGGAGTGGTGCTCCCGCACCCGCTGCAGCAGGGTGGCGATGCCGGGGCCGAAGCAGCGCTGGTCATCGTCGCTGTAAATCCGCAGCGTCACTTTCAAATGGAGCTCATTCTGTGCCATAGGGCGCCTCCTCTGTTTCTGTCCCAATCCCCCGCCGGGACCGTCCGGACACCCATCCGGGGCCCGACCTGCCGGGCGAGACCCCAATAGGCTGAGGACAGGGGTGCCGGGGTCCCGGACGGGAGATCATGTCCCTCCGAAGCGATATTCTGCTTCTATCATATCACAGGATTTGCGGTTTGCAAACCTGGAAAAATGTGATACAATCCAATGCAGGGGAGTGACCCGCTCTGTGCGGGAAGGAGGAACTATTATGGAGAAAATCAGACTGGGCCGTACCGGCCTGCTGGTGACCAAGACGGCGTTCGGTGCCCTGCCCATCCAGCGGATTTCCAAGGCGGATGCAGTGAAGCTGGTCCGCCGGGCCTGTGAGGCGGGAATCAACTATTTCGACACCGCGAATATGTACACTGACAGCGAGGAAAAACTGGGAGAGGCCCTCCACGACGTGCGGCAGAACGTGGTGATTTCCACCAAGAGCGGCGGAGGAGACAAAAAGACGGTCCAGGCCCACATTGAGCAGAGCCTCCGCAGCCTGCGGACGGATTACATCGACCTGTTCCAGTTCCACAATCCGGCGGTGCTGCCGGATATCCATGACCCGGACGGGCCCTTTGCCGCCGCACTGGAGGCCAAGCAGAAGGGCTACATCCGCCACATCGGCATCACCAACCATCGGCTGAAGGTGGCCCACGAGGCCATTGAGTCCGGCAATTTTGAGACGCTGCAGTTCCCCTTCTGCTATCTGGCCACGGAGAAGGACCTGGAGCTGGTGGAGCTGTGCCGGGAGCACGACATGGGCTTCATCGCCATGAAGGGCCTCTCCGGCGGCCTGCTGAACAATGCGGAGGCCTGCTACGCC
Organism: Dysosmobacter welbionis; assembly: GCF_005121165.3. NCBI lineage: Bacteria > Bacillati > Bacillota > Clostridia > Eubacteriales > Oscillospiraceae > Dysosmobacter > Dysosmobacter welbionis. The sequence continues at coordinate 2,892,207 of NZ_CP034413.3, forward strand.
TTTATGCAGGAGCATCCAGACGTGGTGCCCATCTGGGGCATCCAGCATGAGTGGGAGCTGGACCAGTGGCTGGAGCTGACGGAGCGGAATCCCCGCATGACGCCGGAGCTCCAGGCGGTGATCGACCACGACCGGACGGAGCTGTCGGGGGACTTCTGCCGCTCCTGCGGCTACTGCCTGCCCTGCGCCGCCGGCATCGACATCCCCCAGGCGGCCCGGATGGCCCAGCTGCTGCGGCGGGCACCCTACAAGCCCTATCTGAGCGACGAGTGGCGGGAGAAGATGCACCAGATCAAAAACTGCATCCACTGCAACGCCTGCAAGTCCCGCTGTCCCTATGGGCTGGACACCCCGGCCCTGCTGCAGAAGCAGCTGGCGGACTACGACGCGTTTTACGCCGCCCATCACAACGACTGAAAAGGAGAACCCCAGATGCTCTTCCGCAATGAGGAGTCCAGCCTGAGGCTGGATATCGTGAACTATGAATTTCCGCCGGACGGCGGCGACCCCACCAGTGACGACCGGAACTGGCTGGTGCTCCGGGCCACTTGGAACAAGGAGGACGGAGACGTGGTGAAGGATTCCAACAGCTGCCTGCTGACCCACGAGCTCCAGAGCATGAGCGCCGGGCTGAAAGTGCTGAAGGCTGGAATCCGGGATGTGTACGTCAGTGACTTTCAGGAGAACTTTTACTTCTCCGTCGGCGCCCGGGCATTGGGAGACGGGACCTTTGAAGTGGTGGTGTCCTTCTATCTGCCCAACACCATGGACGGGGACGACACCGCTGAGATCACCTGCACCATGGACCAGAAGGAGATGGAGGCGCTGATCGGCGAACTGGACCGGCTCTGCGAAAAATTCCCGGATCGGACCTGAAAAACCCCGGAGCCCCGGTTGGAAAGAAGGTGAACAGGCTTGAACTATAAGACGAGCTATTGGCTGATGCGGATATTGGGCATCGGCGGCATTCTGGTGATGCTGATCGGCGGGATCACCGGCAGAACCGTCATCGGCGTGCTGGGCATCATCTGTGTGCTGGTTGGGACGCTTCAGATGAATTTCTTCTACCACTGCCCCCACTGCAAGCGGGATCTGCCCAAGCGGACCCTGCCCAAAACCTGCCCCTATTGCAAGAAGCCCCTGGACTGAACGGAGGGCGGCCATGGACTACAAGAAGAGTTATACGCTGCTGTGGGTGGGGCTGATTGCCGGATTCGTCCTGATGCTCATCGGCGTGTTTCTGGAGATTGGATGGCTACTGTGGCCGGGAGCGGTGGTTGTTATGGCGGATGTTCTCCAGACGCTGCTGTTCTTCCGGTGTCCGTACTGCGGCGGACACTGGGATCCCCGGGGCGGCATTCCCCACTACTGCCCGGAGTGTGGGGAGTACATTCGGTAAAAATCCTGTTATACTGGCAAAACAAGGCCGCTCTGCATTTGCAGAGCGGCCTTGCGGCTGTGTGGAACAAGCGGCAGTGTGTTCCATCAGATGAGGGCGCTGCTTCCGCGGCGCCCTCATCTGGCTTTTCGTTTTTTACTTACTCTGCCTTGGGGCCGGCAGCTACCAGAGCCTTGCCCGCCTCGTTGGCGGCATACTTGGAGAAGTTCTTCACAAAGCGAGAGGCCAGATCCTTGGCTTTGGTATCCCACTCGCCGGCGTCCGGGTAGGTGTCCCGGGGGTCCAGGATGGCGGGGTCCACACCGGGAAGAGCGGTGGGCACCTCAAAGTTGAAGTAGGGGATGGTCTTGGTGGGAGCAGTCAGAATAGAGCCGTCCAGAATGGCGTCGATAATGCCGCGGGTATCCTTGATGGAGATGCGCCTGCCGGTGCCGTTCCAGCCGGTGTTCACCAAGTAGGCCTTGGCACCGGACTTCTGCATCTTCTTTACCAGCTCCTCGCCATACTTGGTGGGATGCAGCTCCAGGAAGGCCTGGCCGAAGCAGGCGGAGAAGGTGGGAGTGGGCTCGGTGATGCCCCGCTCGGTGCCGGCCAGCTTGGAGGTGAAGCCGGACAGGAAGTAGTACTGGGTCTGCTCCGGGGTCAGGATGGAAACAGGGGGCAGCACGCCAAAGGCGTCGGCGGACAGGAAGATCACATTCTTGGCGTCGGGTCCGGCGGACACGGGTCGCACGATCTTCTCAATGTGGTCGATGGGATAGGAAACGCGGGTGTTCTCAGTGACGGAGTCGTCGGCGAAGTCGCAGTGGCCGTTCTCGTCCACAGTCACGTTCTCCAGCAGGGCGTTGCGCTTGATGGCGTTGTAGATGTCGGGCTCGGCGTCCTTGTCCAGGTTGATGACCTTGGCGTAGCAGCCGCCCTCAAAGTTGAATACGCCGTTGTCATCCCAGCCGTGCTCGTCGTCGCCGATGAGCAGGCGTTTGGGGTCGGTGGACAGGGTGGTCTTGCCGGTGCCGGACAGGCCGAAGAACAGGGCGGTGTTCTCGCCGTTCATATCAGTATTGGCGGAGCAGTGCATGGAGGCCATACCCTTCAGGGGCAGGTAGTAGTTCATCATGGAGAACATGCCCTTCTTCATCTCGCCGCCGTACCAGGTGTTCAGGATGACCTGCTCCCGGGAGGTGAGGTTGAAGATGGCGGCGGTCTCGGAATTCAGGCCCAGCTCCTGATAGTTCTCCACCTTGGCCTTGGCGGCGTTGTAGGAGATGAAGTCAGGCTCGAAGTTCTCCAGTTCCTCAGCAGAGGGCTGGATGAACATATTCTTGACGAAGTGGGCCTGCCATGCCACCTCCATGATGAAGCGGATGGCCATGCGGGAGTCGTGGTTGGCGCCGCAGAACACATCCATCACAAACAGACGCTTGTTGGACAGCTGCTCCTGCGCCAGCTTCTTGCAGGCATCCCAAGCCTCCTGAGAGGCGGGCTTGTTGTCGTTTTTGAACTCGTCGGAGGTCCACCACACGGTATCCCTGGAGGTGTCGTCCATCACAATGAACTTGTCCTTGGGGGAGCGGCCGGTGTAGATGCCGGTCATGACGTTGACGGCCCCCAGGTCGGTGACCTGTCCCCTGTCATAGCCCTCCAGGCCGGCCTTGGTCTCCTCCTCAAACAGGAACTCATAGGAGGGATTGCGGATAATTTCCGTGGTACCAGTAATACCATATTTACTCAGATCAATGGTTGCCATTTGAATGACCTCGTTTCTGAATAATCTTCCAGCCGGCGCGGCGGAGGGGCATTTTTCGTATCAATATCATACACGGTGCGGGAGATAAAGTCAATCTCCATCCGCCTCCCGCCCCAGCGCGGCGGAGAGGGCCGCGAAGTCCTCAAGCGTCAGCTGTTCCCCCCGGACGGCGGCAGGCAGGCCCATATCGGCGATGGCCTGTTGGATGGATTCCTTGGGAATCCCCGGCAGGGCGGCGGAGAGGCTGTTGGCCAGGGTCTTGCGCCGCAGCAGGAAGCCGCCCCGCATCACTTTGAAGAAAAAGCTCTCGTCCGCTACATCCACGGCGGGCCGCTCCCGCCGGACGCAGCGGATCACGGCGGAGGTCACCTTGGGAGCGGGGAGAAACTTCTCCGGCGGCACGTCGAACAGCAGCTCCGGCTTCATGTAGTACTGGAGGAACAGGGAGAAGGAGCCGCCCTCAGAGGAGCCCTGTGGGGCGCACAGCCGCCGGGCTACCTCCCGCTGGATCATCACCGTGAAGGCAGTAAAGCAGGGGGACTCCACCAGCTTTTCCAGAATGGGAGAGGTGACGTTGTAGGGCAGGTTGGCGCAGACTATAGGCGTGAGGCCCTGGAACTTCTCTGCCGTGATGGCCGTGAGGTCCAGTTTCAGCACGTCCCCCGGCACGACCTCCACATTCGGATAGGGGGCCATGGTCTCCGCCAGCACCGGCAGCAGGGCCCGGTCCAGCTCCACGGCCACCACCTTCCCGGCCCGCTGGGCCAACTCCGCCGTCAGGGGGCCGATGCCCGGGCCGATCTCCAGCACGCCGCAGCCTGCGTCCGCGCCGGAAGCCTCCGCGATCCGGCGGGGCACCTCCGGATCGATCAAAAAGTTCTGTCCCATGGATTTGGAGAAATGGAACCCATGCCGGGCCAGCAGGTCCCGGATGGTGTTGTAGTCACAGAGATTCATACCTGATCCCGCCTTTCTTCAGCAGTATATCAAATTTTTGCGGGTCTGCCAACCCCATCCCGGCGAGGGAATGGTCCTTGCAAAATACCGCCTGATCCGGTAAACTGGTGGCATCAAAAAATCCCCAGGAGGGATGCAGATGCGATTCATTTTTCTGGACCTGGACGACACCATTCTGGACTTCCACCGGGCGGAGCGGCAGGCGCTCTCCCAGACCCTGCGGCACTTTCATGTAGACCCCACGGACGCCGTTCTGGACCGTTATCACGTCCTGAACCGCCGACAGTGGGAGTTGCTGGAAGAGGGGAAGCTGACCCGGCCCCAGGTGTTGGTCCGGCGGTTCCAGCTGCTGTTTGATGAGCTGGGGGTCCGTGCTGCTCCGCAGGAGGTCTGCCAGCTTTATGAGGAACAACTGGCCCAGGGCCACTTCTTCGTGCCCGGCGCCCAGGAACTGCTGGAGGCCCTGCACACAAGATATGAGCTGTATCTGGCCACCAACGGCACTCCCGAGGTCCAGAACAGCCGGATCGAGAGCGCAGGCATCGCCCGCTATTTCCAAAACATCTTCATCTCCGAACAGATGGGGGCCTATAAGCCCAGCCCGGCCTTCTTCCACGCCTGCTTTGCGGCGATCCCGGACTTTGATGCGGCGGAGGCCATGATGGTGGGGGACAGCCTGACCTCCGACATCCGGGGCGCCCGGAACGTCGGCCTGCGGTCTTGCTGGTACAATCCCCAGTACCTGCCGCCCCGGCCGGACATCCCGGCGGATTATACCATCGGGGCCCTGCCGGAGCTTCCACCCCTGCTGGAGCGGCTGTGAGCGCGATTGAAAAGAGGTCCCCCGCTTTTGGCGGGGGACCTCTTTTCAGAATGTGCCTCTGCGGGCAGTTTCATCACTCCAGGATATAGACATTGCACGTCCGCCGTCCGAAGTTGATGCACTGCTGATAGGTGTCGTAGTACAGGTCCACGATATTTCCCCGCACGCCAGTATCCGCCGCCACGGCGGTGCCGTAGACCACGGAGCCGTCGGCCGCCACGATATACATCTTAGTGCCCAGGGGGATAACGTTCTTGTCCACAGCCACGGTGCCCACCTTGACCAGAGTGCCGGTGGCGGTGGTGTAGTCAGCGCCGCCGTGGCCCGCGGTGTAAGCGGTGGCGGTCATGGACTTCACGCCGGAGAAGTTCAGAGTGGTGCCGTCTGTCAGGGTCAGGATGCCGCTGCCGTCGGCGTTTTTAGAGACGCTGGCGACGCCCGCCCTGGTGGAAGCGACGGCGGTGCCGTACTCCACGACTTCATTCACGGCGGTGCTCTCCAGCTCCTCCACGAACTGGCGGGAGATCTCCTCGCCGCCGGACCAGACCACCTCATAGATGGAGGTGCGGACGCCGTCGGCGCCCTCCTGGACCACCTTCTCCGTGCCCTTGGGCAGGGAGGGATTGGCCACCCGCACTGTCTCGTAGGTGGCGGGCTCCTCCACCTGGTCGTAATAGGTCAGCTCGGAGGCAATGGTCAGCTCGGCGCTGTCCTCGTCCAGATCCACGGCTACCATCTCCAGGGGACTGGGGGTGATGTGGAGCCGTTCCAGCAGCTCTGCCACAGTCTCGCTGCGGGCCTTGGCGGTGACGGTGCTGCCGTCGTGCGTGACCGTGACCTCCTGTCCGGCGGTCAGGGCCATGTCATAGCCACTCTGGCCGCTGGAGAGGTACACCAGCTGAGAGGACATCTCGCCCTCCCGGACTTCCTCCTCGTTCAGCACGATGGCGGCGTCCTCTGGACCGGTGAGAATATACACGGCGTTTGCGTGATCGGTGACGATCCAGCTGGTGCAGACAACGGCGGCCAGCACAAAGAGCTGCAGACCGAACCGGGCCTTGAGGCTGTGCAGCTTTTTCTCAAAAGCATGTGTGTTCAAAATCAGATACCTCCTCAGAAAAGGTCTTCCATGCCAGTCTTCCCTGGTTTTGGAAGGTCTATACCTCGGTGTTTTCCTGAATGAAAACAACTTGTAACTTTTGTTACCGATTGGAAAACTGGGGCTAGTATACACCGGCTTCCCACTTTTGTCAAGTTTTTGTGGGGGTTACGGTGTTATGTCTCCCACTTTGCAGAAAAACAACGCGGTCGAGCTGTGCAAAAGTCTGGAGAAAAAATAAAAAAAGTAACAAATTGGTGACATAAAACCGACGCAAAAAAACAGGCCCCGCGCCTGTCTGTTCAGACGCGGGACCTGTTGGGGAACCCCCTCTGTTTTCAAGGGATTCAGCGGACCTCCGGCGTGAAGCCCAGATCCTCCAGCTCGCTGACGGCTGTCTTGACGCAGTTGTCACAGCCGTCGACGGTGACAGTCTTGGTGTCCAGAGAGACAGAGAACTTCAGCTCCGCGGCGGTGAGGGCGTTGGTGATGCGCTTGACGCAGTTCTCACACATCATATCAGGGACAGAAATCGTAGTCATATTGAGTGCTCCTTTTCATTTCATCAGTTTTTGAATGGTGACCAGAAGGTCGTCCACGACCTCCAGATGTCCGTTTTGGATGTCCTGCACCACGCAGGAGTGAATATGGTTGCTGAGCAGCTCCCGGGAAAAGGCGTTCAGCGCCGACTGGATGGCGGAGACCTGGGTGAGGATGTCCGTGCAGTAGCACTCTTTTTCCACCATGCCCCGGACGCCTCGGACCTGGCCTTCGATCCGGTTCAGCCGCCGGATCAGGGAGTCGTACTCCGGGGCCTCCCGGTGCTTGTGGCGGCAGGGACAGCCTGCCGCTGTCTCCTCCGCCGGTGCCTCGGCGGCGGGGACTGCTTGCAAAGTCTGATCTTCCATATAGAATACTCCTTTTTCCCGTTTCCCGTCAAATCACAGTTTGGCCCGGCCCAGCCGCAATGCGTTGCCTACCACGCAGACGGAGCTGAGGCTCATGGCCGCCCCCGCGAACATGGGGGACAGCAGAGGGCCGCCGAAGGCGAACAGCAGGCCCGCCGCGATGGGGATACCGATGGTGTTGTAGCAGAAGGCCCAGAAGAGATTCTGCTTGATGTCCCGCAGGGTCAGCCGGGAGAGCCGGATGGCCCGGGGTACATCCTGCAGGTCCGAGCGCATCAGCACAATGTCCGCGGACTCGATGGCGATGTCGCTGCCGCTGCCGATGGCGCAGCCCACGGTGGCGGCGGTGAGGGCTGGGGCGTCGTTGATGCCGTCGCCCACCATCATCACCTTGCGGCCCTGAGACTGGAGCCGCTCCACCACGCCGGCCTTCTCCTCTGGCAGCACCTCGGCGATGACTTCGTCCACACCCACCAGGGAACCGATGTGCTCCGCCGCCGCCCGGTTGTCGCCGGTCAGCAGCACGGTCCGGATGCCCTGCCCGCGCATTTTCTGGATGGCGGCGGCGCTGGTCTCTTTCACCGGATCGGCCACAGAGATCAGGCCCAGCAGGGTGCCGCCCCTGGCGAAGTACATGGGGGTCTGGCCCTGGGCGGAGAGGCGCTCCGCATCAGATGCCAGAGAGGAGACGTCCACGCCGTGCTCCTCCAGCAATCGGCGGTTGCCGGCCAGGACGGTCTCGCCGCCCAGCACGGCCTTCAGGCCCCGGCCAGACAGGTTCTCAAAGCTCTCCGGCCGGACGGTGCCGCCGTAGCCATGCTCTTGGGCGTAGGCGGTGATGGCGTTTGCCAGGGGATGGGCGGACACCGCCTCCACCGCCGCCGCGGCGGACAGCAGGTCGGATGCCTCACACCGATGGGGGAGGACCTCCGTCACGGCGGGGGTGCCCTCGGTGACGGTGCCGGTCTTGTCCAGCACCACCGTGTCCACGCTGTGGGTGATCTCCAGAATCTCGCCGGAGCGGATCAGGATACCATGCTTGGCCCCCAGGCCCGTGCCTACCATGATGGCGGTGGGAGTTGCCAACCCCAGGGCACAGGGGCAGGCGATGACCAGCACCGATGTGAACACCCGCAGCACAAAGGAGAAGGGCTGCCCGGCGATGGCCCAGATGACGGCGGCCAGCAGCGCGATGCCCATGACCACCGGCACGAACACACCGGCCACTTTGTCGGCGGTCTTGGAGATCGGGGCTTTCCGGCCCTGGGCGTCCTCCACGAACCGGATGATGCGGGAGAGGGTGGAGTCGTCGCCGGTACGGGTCACCTGGACGTACAGCACGCCGTTCTCATTGACGCTGCCGCCGATGACCTCGCTGCCCACGGCCTTCTCCACCGGCAGGCTCTCGCCGGTGAGCATGGCCTCATTGACGCTGCTCTCGCCCTGGGTGACGGTGCCGTCCGCCGGGACCCGGGCGCCGGGCTTCACCAGCACCACGTCGCCCACCTTCAGTTGGCTGGTGGGCACCTCCCGGCCCGTGTCCGCCAGGATGGCGGTATCCGGGGACAGCTGCATCAGGGCGGTGATGGCGCCTTTGGTCTTCTGCATATTCCGGCTCTCTAGGAACTTGCCCAGGGACACCAGAGTCAGCACCACGGCGGCGGACTCATAATAGAGATTGTGGACGTAGCTGGGATCGTCGGAGATCAGAAAGGTCATCACCAGGCTGTACGCAAAGGAGCAGCCGGAGCCGATGGCCACCAGGGAGTCCATGTTGGGGTTGCCGTGGAAGAGGGACTTGAAGCCCCCTTGGAAGAAGTTCCGGCCGCAGTACAGCACCGGCACGGCCAGGATCAGCTGCAGCACCGCAAAATTCATGGGATGGGTGTGCATGGAGAAGAGGTCCGGCAGGGGCAGAGCTGGCAGCCCGAAAGGCAGCATCTGCCCCATGGACACATACAGCAGCACCGCGGAGAACACCGCCGCCGCGATCAGCTCGATCTTCCGCCGCTTCAGGGCGGCGGTCTCTGCATCCTCAGCATTCTGGACCGTGGCGGGGGCCGGGTGCTCCAGGTGCAGGGCGGCGCCGAAGCCTGCCTTCTCCACCTTGGCCACGATCTGCTCCTGGGTGCATTGACTTTCATCGTATGCAATGGTCATGATACCGGTGGTGAGATTCACCTCGCTGCGCTCCACGCCGGGCAGCTTCCGGGTGACCCGCTCCACGGACGCGCTGCACGCGGCGCAGTGCATCCCGGAGATGTCGTATTTTTCTTCTCGCATAGGAACCTCCAATCTGCCGGAGAGATACCCTCCGGGGGTATTCTTTCTGAGACCTACTATATACCCCTGGGGGTATTTGTCAAGAGGGGAATTTTCGGCTGTGAAAAAATGCCGTGGAATCCGGAAAACCCCTTGACAACCGGGGGAACTATGGTATGATGAATATGAAATCTAACAAAAAATTTGTGAAACTAAAAAATTTTGTATGGTGAGGATTATGAGAGATTCGATCAAATGGGTCGCCAATCGGATGCCCAAGAGCGACGACCGGCAGCTTTCCATCATGTCCCTGGGGAACGTGGCCAAGGCTCGATTCTTCCACAGCAGCTTTCCCCAGTATTCCATCACGCCTCTGGCCCGGCTGGACGGCATGGCCAAGTACCTGGGCCTGGGCGGCCTGTTCGTGAAGGATGAGTCCTTCCGCTTCGGCCTCAACGCCTTCAAGGTGCTGGGCGGCTCCTTCGCCATGGCCCGGTACATCGCCAAGGAGATGGGCAGGGACGTCAGCGAGATGACCTACGACTACCTGACCAGCGAGGCATTCCGCCAGGAGTTCGGCCACGCCACCTTCTTCACCGCCACGGACGGCAACCACGGCCGGGGCGTGGCCTGGGCGGCTCACAAGCTGGGCCAGAAGGCAGTGGTCCACATGCCCAAGGGCTCCAGCCAGGCCCGGTATGAGAATATCGCCAAGGAGGGCGCCCAGGTCACCATCGAGGAAGTCAACTACGACGACTGCGTCCGCATGGCTGCGGCGGAGGCCGCCGAGACCAAGCACGGCGTGGTGGTGCAGGACACCGCCTGGGAAGGGTACGAGGAGATCCCCGCCTGGATCATGCAGGGCTACGGCACCATGGCCAATGAGGCGGCGGAGCAGCTGCGGCAGGTGGGGATCAACCGCCCCACTCACGTGTTCGTGCAGGCCGGTGTGGGTAGTTTGGCCGGAGCAGTGATCGGATATTTCACCAACCTGTTCCCCAACGATCCCCCCACCTTCGTGGTGATGGAGGCCCGGGCGGCGGACTGCCTGTACCAGGGCGCCCTGGCAGGGGATGGACAGCCGAGGATCGTGGAAGGCGATCTCAAGACCATCATGGCGGGCCTGGCCTGCGGAGAGCCCAACATCCTCTCCTGGGACATTCTGCGCAACCATGTCTCCGCCTTCGTCTCCTGCCCGGACTGGGTCAGCGCCCGGGGCATGCGGATGCTGGGCGTGCCGGTGAAGGGCGACCCCACGGTGATCTCCGGCGAGTCCGGCGCGGTGGGCATGGGCCTGATCGCGGCCCTGATGGAGACGGACGAGTACCAGGACCTGCGGGAGGCCATCGGCCTGGACCGGTTCAGCCAGGTGTTGCTGTTCTCCACGGAGGGCAACACGGATCCCATGAAGTTCCGCAAGGTGCTGTGGGACGGCGAATATCCGACGGTGTAAAAAAGAACCGGGGGAAGCATTGCTTCCCCCGATTTGTTTTCGGTTTAGGCGGTGATGACGGATGTGTTGCTGTAAAGGGTTTCGCTGCCGGAACTGTCTTTTGCATAGAGCGCAACCGTTGCATAGTAACGCACGCCGGGTGTGCCCTGGTAGTCCACTCTTCTATATGCGGCTGAAGTATTCGTATCAATTAGACCACTTGTATATGTTTTTACATCTTCATAAGAACCATTGCTTTGGCGTTCCCAAATTACAATCTCTGTAGCACCAAGTCTATCCATAATATGAGTGGCATTGATGTCAAATTCTACGGCAAATTCACCATCTCCTAAAGGAGTTGCCACAACTCTCGTATATGAAAAATAATCGCTAGCTCTTTGAGATTGAGCACTTGCAGATACTGTACCCAGAAGTATTACAAAAGTCAAAGTAAAAATAATTAAACGAATGAATTTCTGCTTCATGTGAAGACTACCCCTATTGTATAGAATCGACCATCTTTTTCAATCCATCAAAAGAAACGTGGCCTTGAATGTGCCCTTCGACCACCCCATTCAACCAAGCTACACTGTTTGTATCATTATTACTCATTAAATAATAAGTAATCCCGTCCACCTCATAAAGTTCGAATGAGTTACTATCAATTTGATATGTATCATCGTATTTTTCTGGTACAGAGTCATAAATTTGAATTCGAATTGTAAATTGCTCTTGACTGTTTTCGAATGTTCCTTGGAGTCTGATCATACCAATTTGTTCAACAACACTAATGCTTCCGACTAGTTCTGTATCTTCTGGAAACCATGTGGGAACAACTGGGAGATCAGTTCTTTCAGAAACCGCTAAACGCAGAGTATTATACGGATCATCCTGCGGCGCTTCTGCTTCCTCCTGCCCCGGCGTCACAAATCCAAAGGTCTCCGCGGTCCAGTCCGCGAACGCCTGGAGGATGTCGAACCCAAAGGCGGAGGCAGCGCCGCACAGAATCACAATGCACGCGGCCGTGATGACGGCTGCCCGCAGAATCCGGCGGCTTTTCTTTTTGGGGGAAGGGGAGGTGATTTGGTCAAGATGGGATGAGTCACGTTCCGGGAGGACCTCAGTCTCATAGGCAGAAGCCTGTCCTTGATAATTTTCCTTGAAATCCCGCCATGCGGCGTCCACGTCGACCTCCGCCGCCGGGGGATTCGCATCCCGCTGCTTCATCACCTCCATAATCGCCATGATGTAGTCCACGTCCGGCTCACCGCCGTCCGCAGCCGTGAATTCCTGCTGGAGCAGAGCCTCCAGCTCTTCGGTGCGCATTTGTTCCAGGAAAGGATACGCCGTATTTCGATCTGATGGCATCTCCGGGAACCTCCTCTGTATCTATAATGACCGTTTCGGCCCCGCTTGTTCACAGGGGCGGCGAAAAAACTTTTAGTGCCGGTTCCACTGTTTGACGAACCGCTCCTTTGAACGCTTGACCCGCATGGCCAGGGCGGACTTCTTCAACCCCATCTCCCGCGCCAGCTCCTCGTAGGTGTACTTCTCCAGATAGAGCTTCCGCAGGATCTCGTACTCCTCCGGCGTGAGGATGCTGGTGATCTCCGCCCGCTGCTGGAAATCATCCTCCGGAGAAGCGGGCATCTCGCCGGCGGCCCGGATCAGGTGCTTCCGCCAGAAGCGGTCCTCTTTCAGGAGCTCCAGGACCTTATAGCGCAGGACCCGGTACAGCCATCCCGTGGGCGAGGCGCTGCTCCAAAGATCTGCCTGATGCTCCCAAGCGAAGGCGAACAGCTCCTGCACCACCTCTTCCGCACGCCCGGCGACGGAGACGTACCAGCTTCCGCCAGTCCGCAGGGCGATCTCCGCACAGCGGAGCAGGTCCGGATACAGCTTCCGGTAGAGGGCTTCAAATCGCGGTTCATCAAAAGAATCGTTATGCGCCATAGGCGTCCCCCTTCTCTTTCTATCTATCGGGGTGCCGCGCCGCCGGAGCGGGCCGCGGTACGAATTTGATTCTAACACAAATTGCCGCAGGTTTACAACTTTTTTGCAAGCGCTCTCCGCAGCACGGGAAAAAGCCGCCGGAACCGCGAATGTGCGGCCCCGGCGGCCTGGATGGATCATCTGCGCTGCCCGGTCCTGGTCTGCTCCACGATGTCGTCCATGACCTCCCGGCTGACGGCGCCCTGGACGTAGCCGAAGACGTTGCCCTCCGTGTCGATCATGAATGTGGTGGGATAGGCGCTGATGCCGTACTGGTAGAAGAGCGTGCCCGTCTCGTCCATCACCACGGGATAGGTGTAGCCGTTTTCCTCCAGGAAGGCGGTGATGTCTTCGGCGCTGCCCTCCTGGCCGATATTGGGCCCGGCCACGCCCAGCACCACCAGCTCCCCGGCGTTCTCGTCCCAGTCCTCATACAGGGCCTGGATGTCCGGCATCTCCATCTTGCAGGGGCCGCACCAAGTAGCCCAGAAGTTCAGAAACACCGTCTTCCCCTGGTAGTCCGAGAGGGTGTGGGACTGGCCGTACTGGTCCGTCAGGGTGAAGTCCGGAGCGGGGACCACGGGGATCTCCTGGCTGTCCGCCCCGCTGTGCTCCTCCTGAGAATCGCCGGAGGGGGCCGCCTCTTCGCCGCTGTTCCCGGCGGGCTCTTCCTGCACCGTGCCGGAGCCGGCAGCCAGATCTGCGGAGATGCCGCCGGTGGCGCCGGTGAGGGTCAGGATGCCCATGACGATCAGCAGCACCGCGCCGATCTTCACCGTGTAGCGCACCACATTCTGGTGGGACTTGAAGAAATCCAGCACCGTGCCGGTGAAGAGTCCCACTGCCAGGAAGGGTAGTACGAAGCCCAGGGTGTACACGCCGATCAGCAGAAATCCCGCAGCGGAGGACTCTGCGGAGGAGGCCATCAGCAGGACGCTGCTGAGGGTGGGGCCCACGCAGGGCGTCCAGGCGAAGCTGAAGGTGAAGCCCATCACCAGGGCCACCGCCGGGTTCATAGCCAGTTTGTTCAGATGGAAGGGGAGGCGGTGTTCCTGCTCCAGCAGCATGGTCCGCTTGCCCAGCCCCAGCTGGTACAGGCCGAACAGCAGGATGATGACGCCGCTGGCCCGGGCGAACCACACTTGGTAGTTGTGGAAGAACTCCCCCAGGGCGGTGAGGCCCAGCCCCAGCAGGAAGAAGGCGAAGCTGATGCCCACCACGAAAAAGAGGGTATTGAGGAAGATCTTTCCCCGGGGATAGCGGCGGACGCCGTCCTCGCCCACCACAGCGGCGCCGCCGGCCAGATAGCTGACGTACAGCGGCACCAGCGGCAGCACGCAGGGGGAGAAGAAGCTCAGCGCGCCCTGCAGAAAGACAGTGACGGCGGATACGCTGGTCTCAATGGAAAAGCCCATGGGGACATCCTCCTGAATATGAAGTCATGGCGCCATCATACCGGGTTTTCCGGCCGCTGTAAAGAGGGATTTGCCACATCTTCCGGGAAACACGGAAGAATCCTCTTGACAGCGGGGAGCGGGGCGGTCAAGATAAAGAGTGGAAAACAAGACCGCAACGGGCGGCAGGGAGGCACTTTGCAATGGAAATGGTGGATTTGTACGACGAGAACCGGCTCCCTCTGGGCCGGACGGCGGAGCGTTACGCCCCCAAGGGGGAGGGAGAATACCGGGTGGTGGTCCATATCTGCGTGTTCGACAGCCGGGGCCGCCTGCTGATCCAGCAGCGGTCTCGGGAAAAGGCCGTCTGGCCGGAGGCATGGGATGTGTCTGCCGCCGGCGGCGTGGATGCCGGAGAGACCAGCCGCCAGGCGGCGGAGCGGGAGTTCCGGGAGGAGCTGGGCGTGGCCCTGGACCTGACGGGAGTGCGGCCCTCCTGCACCGTGAACTTCGACGGCGGCTTTGATGACTTCTTCCTGGTGGAGCGGGACCTTGGCCTGGAGGAGCTGACGCTCCAAAAGGAGGAGGTGGCCCGGGCCCGTTGGGCGGAGCTGCCGGAAATCCTGGACATGGTGGACCGGGGGGAGTTCATCGACTATCCCAAAAGCTTTCTGGCGTTTTTGTTCGACATGCGGGGGACCTTCGGCTTCTGCACCAAATGAAGCTCCGCCTGGACCGAAGCTTCAGTGCTTTTTCGGAAAACGGCCTTGACAGGGGACGTTAGACATGGTATAAACAAAACATACTGATGGTATGTATATAAGGGGGGACCGGTATGGCCCGAAACAAGCACCCGGAGGAGACGGTGGAAAAGATCCTGGCGGTCTCCGCGAAGCTGTTTATGGAAAAGGGATATGAGCACACCACCCTCCAGGACATCATTGACAATCTGGGAGGACTGACCAAGGGGGCCATCTACCACCACTTCAAGGGCAAGGAGGAGATCCTCCTTGCCATCGCGGACCGGATGGGAGAGCAGACGGAGGCCTGGATGCGGACGGTCCGGGACGATCCCGGCCTGACCGGAGCGGAGAAGCTGCAGAAGATGTTCCGGGCATCCCTGGAGAACTCGGACCAGACGGACCTGTTCGTGCTGGCGCCCAATATGCTGAAGAACCCCAAGCTGATGAGCATCCTGCTGGAGAGCATGATCGGGGAGGTCCTGCCCAACTACATGGAGCCCGTCCTGCGGGAGGCGGTGGCGGACGGCTCCATCCGGACGGACTACCCGGAGGAACTGGGGGAGCTGCTGCTTCTCCTGTCAAACGTGTGGCTGAATCCCATGATCTACCCTGCCACGCCGGAGAAGACCCGCCGCCGCATGGAGCTATACGACCAGATGCTGCGGAGCATGGGCCTGGACCTGCTGGATCAGGAGCTGTTGAATCAGTGGGAGCGATTTTGCCGCCTGTCCCAGGAACGGCTGTAAACAACAGAAGAAACTGCCCGACAGGGCAGCTTCTTTTTCACATAAATACATACCAACCAAATGTATGAAAAGGAGGAGCGTATGAGACAAACTGATCGGCTCCTGCCCCAGGACCTGGCCGCCTGTCTGTGGCTGCTGGGTCTGGCCCTGCTGGCAGGAGAGAACGGGAGGAGGAATTGAGATGCGGGAAAAGCTGTTTCACCGGGACTTCACCTTGGTGGTGATTGGACAGATCATCTCCCTGCTGGGTAACGCCGTGCTGCGATTCGTCCTGCCGCTGTATCTGCTGGACGTCACCGGTTCCCGGAGCCTGTTCGGCCTGTGCTCCGCCGCGGCGTTCGTGCCCATGGTGGTGCTGACGCCCCTGGGCGGCGTGGTGGCGGACCGTCTCCATAAGCAGCGGATCATGGTGGCGCTGGACTTCTTCACCTGCGCCCTGGTGGCCCTGACGGCGCTGGCCTTGGGACATCTGCCCCTGGTGCCGGTGCTGGTGGCGGCCATGATGTTGCTGTATGGTATCTCCGGGGCATACCAGCCGGCGGTGCAGGCCAGCATGCCCCTGCTGTGCCCGCCGGATCGGCTGGTGGACGGCAACGCCGTCATCAACCAGGTCAGCGCCCTGTCCAGCCTGCTGGGACCGCTGCTGGGGAGCCTGGTTTACGGTGCCTTCGGCGTGACACCGGTCCTGGCGGGGGCCTCCGCCTGCTTTTTTGCTTCGGCGGTGATGGAACTGTTCATCCATATCCCCCATACGCCAAGACACACTGGAGCCAGCGTCTGGCAGACCGCCAGAGCGGATCTGGCGGAGAGCGGGACCTTCCTCTGGCAGGAACGGCCGGAGATCCTGAAGTACATCGCCCTGGTCAGCGCCTTCAACCTGCTGCTGAGCGCGCTGCTGGTGGTGAGTATGCCGGTGCTCATCAAACAGACCCTGGTGCTGGGGGACACCTGGTACGGCCTCAACCAGACCGCCATGGCGGCAGGGAGCCTGGCCGGGGGCCTGACAGCGGGACTGCTGGGTCCCCGGCTGACAGTCCGCCGGTCCTGGCTGACGCTGCTGGCCTGCGGGGTCTGCCTCATCCCCATGGGGCTCTGCCTGCTGGCAGGCGTGGGGGCTGTCGCGGCCTTTGCTGTGCTGACGGCTGCGGGCTTCGTTCTGATGGCTTGCGCCGCGCTGTTCACCGTGACCATGCTGGCCCACATTCAGGCTCAGACGCCGGCCACGCTGGTGGGGAAGGTGGTATCTCTGCTGCTGACCGTCTCCCTATGCGCCCAGCCGGCGGGGCAGGCTCTCTACGGGGTCCTGTTGGAGCAGCTGGCCGGGGGCGAGGGCTGGGTGCTGCTGGGCGCGGCCTGCGGGGCCATGATCGTCGCTGCGGCGGCCCGGCGGGTGGCTTACTCTGCCGCCTCCGGCTCCAGCAGGTGCATGGCGGAGACCTCGTAGGCCACCCGTTCCTGGGCGGTGCCGTCCTCCAGGACCTTGCGGTAGGTCCGGCTCTGGACCCGGCCTTCCAGGCTGAGCGTGTCCCCCACCTGGAGCCGGGCCGCCTGGACCGCCAGCTGTCCCCAGGCAATCACCGGCAGATAGTCCGCCCGGCCGTACCGGCGGCTCACCGCCAGCATCAGGTCGCAGATGCTGCGGCCCAGAGGGGTGCGGCGGAAGATGGGGGGCTTGCACAGGGCGCCGGAGAGCAGAATGCGGTTGCAGGGCTCTCCGGACCCGGGTTCCATGGCTTGGGCATACACCGTCAGCACCAGCCGATTCCCAACGCCGGAGCGGTTGTTGAAGGACCGCAGCTGCCCCCGGACCCGGAGCGGGTCCTCCAGCCGCACCGCAGTCAGCAGGGCCTCCGGCACCAGCACCGGCAGCGTGTCCGGAGTGCCGGAGAGCCGGGGCACCTGCAGGGGAAAGCGATAAAACCGGGTGCCGTGGTTTTCATGGGAGAGTGCAGGCGCCTCCAGAGCAATCCCCTCCAGCAGCACCTCGTTGCGGGTCTGAGTCGTCATGTTGTCCACCTCTCGGTCGTGATGGTACACCTTATGAGAGCCGCGGCCGGGATAGACCTGAAAATCCCCGGCGGCGGAACAGGTCCTTGCCTCCGGGGCGGAATGCGTATATAATAAAGCCATGAATCCGGCGGCCCACCGCCGTTCCACAAGGAGGGGAAGCGATGAAAGCCATTGTCTACACATCCCAGACCGGGCACACCCAGCGGTATGCCCAGATGCTGGCGGAAAGGACCGGCGTGCCGGCATACAGCCTGAAGGAGGCCGGAAAGAGCTTGCGGCGGGGCGAGGAGATCTTCTACATGGGCTGGCTGATGGCCGGCACGGTGAAGGGCCTCCAGAGCGCCATGGACCGCTATACCATCCGGGGGGCAGCCATTGTAGGGGTCTCGCCTCAGGGGAACGGCGACCTCTGGACCGAGGCCCGGATCAACGGGGGATACAGCGACAGCGGCGGGCGGCTGTTCTATCTCCAGGGCGGCTACGCACCGGAGAAGCTGGGCTTTTTCTATCGCATGATGATGAAGCCCATGGCCGGCTCCGTTGTCCGTCAGGTGCAGGCCCGGGGAGAGGCCGCCACGGACCAGGAGCGCCGGATGGCGGAGATCTTTCAGCACGGCGGCGACTTTGTCCGGGAGGAGGCGCTGGATGAGATCGTCCGCTGGTTCCGGGAGGGCCCCCACGACGGAGAGGTGAAAGCGGTCCCCAGCGTGGACATTTGAACCTGACGAAAAAGGCCCCGGCTGTCCAAAAGGACAGCCGGGGCCTTCTGCATACGTGAACAGCAGCGGAGGACTCAGACTCTGGCCACGCCGGAGGCGCGGGCGGCCTGCTCCACAGCGGAGGCCACCGCGTCCCGTACCCGTGGATCGAAGGCGGCGGGGATGATATAGTCGGCAGAGAGGTCGTCTCCCACTAGCTCCGCCAAGGCATGGGCGGCGGCGATCTTCATAGCGTCGTTGATGTCGCTGGCCCGGGCATCGAGGGCGCCCCGGAAGATGCCGGGGAAGGCCAGCACGTTGTTGATCTGGTTGGGATAGTCGCTGCGGCCGGTGGCCACCACCGCCGCACCGCCGGCCTTGGCGTCGTCGGGGAAGATCTCCGGCGTGGGGTTGGCGCAGGCGAAGATGACGGCTCCAGCGTTCATGGTCTGCACCATCTCCTTGGTCACGGCGCCGGGGGCGGACACGCCGATGAACACATCGGCTCCCGCCAGCACGTCCGCCAGGGAGCCGGTCCGCTTCTCCGGATTCGTCACCTGGGCCATCTCCTCCTTGATCCAGTTCATGCCGTCGCTGCGGCCGGCGTAGATGGCGCCCTTCCGGTCACAGAGGGTCACGTCCCCTGCCCCGGCGGAGAGCAGCAGCTTCGTGATGGAGACGGCGGCGGCGCCGGCACCGTTGATAACGATTCGGACATCCTCCAGCCGCTTGCCCACCACTTTCAGGGCGTTGGTGAGCCCCGCCAGGGTGATGACGGCGGTGCCGTGCTGATCGTCGTGGAAGATGGGGATGTCGCACCGCTCCTTCAGCTTCCGCTCAATCTCAAAGCACCGGGGGGCGGCGATATCCTCCAGATTCACGCCGCCGAAGGACCCGGCCAGCAGGGCCACGGTGTTCACGATCTCGTCCACGTCGTGGCTGCGGACGCACAGGGGAATGGCGTCCACGCCGCCGAAGGCCTTGAACAGGACGCATTTGCCCTCCATGACGGGCATCCCCGCCTCCGGGCCGATGTCTCCCAGCCCCAGGACGGCGGAGCCGTCGGTGACCACCGCCACGGTGTTCCACCGGCGGGTCAGCTCGTAGCTCTTGCTGATGTCCTTCTGGATCTCCAGGCAGGGCTGGGCCACGCCGGGGGTGTAGGCCAGGGACAGCGCCTCCTTGCTGTCCACCTGGGCCCGGGGCGTCACCTCCAGCTTGCCCCTCCACTCGGAATGCAGGCGCAGGGATTCCTTTGCGTAATCCATGATCGGTACTCCTCTCCATAACGCTCAAAAGTTGTTTTTATTGTACGGGAAAAGCGGACGGTTGTCAATTTCCGGTGCCGGCGGGGCGGGGAAAATCCAAGCGGTCTCTTGCATTCCGGAAGCGCCTGTGGCAAAATAGATGGGACAGAAAAGGAGGCGGTTTCGTGAAGATTTCGACCAAGGGGCGGTACGCCCTGCGCCTGATGATCGATGTGGCGGTCCACGGCGGGGAGGAGTTCGTCTCCTTGAAGGATGTGGCCGCCCGGCAGGGCATTTCCATGAAGTATCTGGAGCAGATCGCGGGTCTGCTGGGAAAGGCGGGATTCCTCCGCAGCGGGCGTGGCGCCCTGGGGGGATATCGTCTGACGAAAGCGCCGGAGGAGTATACCCTGGGCAGTATCCTCCGGCTGACAGAGGGAAATCTGGCCCCGGTGGC
Organism: Dysosmobacter welbionis; assembly: GCF_005121165.3. NCBI lineage: Bacteria > Bacillati > Bacillota > Clostridia > Eubacteriales > Oscillospiraceae > Dysosmobacter > Dysosmobacter welbionis. Next base: position 2,912,121 of record NZ_CP034413.3, read on the forward strand.
CTGCCTGGAGACGGAGGAGAACGCCTGCGAGCGGTGCGGCGTCTGCCCGACCCTGGACTTCTGGACGGGCCTGTATGCGGCCGTGAACGAATATGTAGACCGCTTCACCCTGGCGGATCTGGTGCGGGAGGAATTGGAGAAACAGGGGAGAGCGTCCCGACCCTCCACAGACTGAATGGCAAAACGCCGGCCTCATATAGAGGCCGGCGTTTGTTTGAAAAGCAGGTCAGTCCGTCAGCCCGGCGCAGTCGGCGGGCCGTCCGGAGAGCATCTCCAGCCCGTGGGCGAGCGCGGGGAGGACGGCCTCCAGGTTTTCCCTGGCCGCCTTGGGAGAGCCGGGGAGATTCACGATGAGCGTCCCCTTCCGGATGCCCGCCGCGGCCCGGGACAGCATGGCCCGGTTCGTCACCTGCATGGAGGCGTAGCGCATGGCCTCCGGAATGCCGGGGGTCAGCCGGTCACACACGGCGAGGGTGGCCTCCGGCGTCACATCCCGGGGGGCGAAGCCGGTGCCTCCGGTGGTGACGATGAGATCCACCGGCTCCCGGTCGCACCACTGCCGCAGGGCAGCCTCGATCCGGCCCTTCTCGTCCGGGACAATGGCGGTCTCCGTCACCGCGTACCCGGCGTTTTTCAGAATTTCCACAACCAGAGGCCCGCCCGCGTCAGGGCGCTCTCCCCGGAAACTCCGGTCGCTGACGGTCAGGACAGCGGCTTTGAACATGGTAGATCACTCCTTCACGATTCCAGCAGCAGAATGGCCTCCGGCGGAACGGAGACGGTGAGGCGGTCCTTGTCCGGCACCGCCTGCCAGTTGTCCTTGTCCAGCTCCATCCGCAGCAGGGGCGCCTCCGGCGCCGCGCCCTCCGGCCGCAGCAGCACGATGGTGGAAAACACGTCCTCCACCACCTTTACTGCCGTGCAGGAGAAGGCGTTTTCCGCCCCGGGACCGGCCAGCTGAACATGGTGGGCCCGGATGCCGATCCGGCAGACGCCCTCCGGCACCGGACGGCTGCAGGAGAGCGTCAGTCCCCAGTCCGGAAGAAACACCGCATCCTCCCTTGGCCGGGCGTCGGCATAGTTCTTGCAGCCGGAGAGCCGGGCAGCGGCCTCTGTGCCGGGGCTGCGGAACAGCTCCCCCAGGGTGGTCACAGGCTGGGATCTGCCCCGGTCTATGACACACACCCGGCGGCAGTTCCGGAACACCTCCCCCCGGTCATGGGAGACCCACAGCACCGTGCCCGGGAATCCGCCCAGTGTCTCTGCCAGCTCCAGTTCCAGCTGGTATTTCAGGTAGCTGTCCAGGGCGGAGAAGGGCTCGTCCAGCAGGATGGCCGTGGGCTCCGACGCTAGGATTCGGGCCAGGGCGCACCGCTGCTGCTGCCCGCCGGAGAGCTGCCCCGGCTTCTGGTCTGCCACGGCCTCCAGCCGGAACTGCCGCAGCTTCTCCGCCACCTCTGTTTGGCGGCGGGCCTTGTCCCGCACGGCTGCGGCGATGTTCTGCCGCACCGTCATGTTGGGGAACAGAGCGTACTGCTGGAACAGGTACCCGACCTGCCGCCGCTGGGGCGGCAGGTTGATTCTGGAGGCGCTGTCGTAAAGGGTAACACCGTCCAGCTCGATGTGTCCCTCGTCCGGCGTCAGAATGCCGGCGATGCACTTGAGGGTCACAGACTTGCCGCACCCCGAGGCCCCCAGCAGGGCCAGCGTCTCATCCCCGGCGTCAAACTGGACCGCCAGATGAAAATTTCCCAGGGCCTTTCGGATGTCCACGGAAAGCGCCATTACCGTCTGCCCCCTTTTCCGGCCCGTTTCTGGCGGGCTTCCAGCAGGTTCACTGCCAACAGGAATACAGCGGAGATGGCAATGTTCACCAGCACCCAGCGGAGGGCCTCTGTGTCATTGTCGGTCCGCCAGAGCTGATAGACGGTGGTGGAGATGGTGGCGGTGCGGCCGGGGGTGTAGCCGGCGATCATGGAGGTGGCACCATACTCCCCCAGAGCCCGGGCAAAGGCCAGCACAGTCCCCGCCAGGATGCCCTGGCGGCACACGGGCATCCGCACCCGCCAGAAGATCCAGATATTGGACCGGCCCAGGGTCGCCGCAGCTTCCGCCAGCGTAGGATCGAAGCTCTCAAAGGCCCCCCGGGCGGTACGGTACATCAGGGGGAAGGCCACCACCACCGTGGCAAAGACAGCGGACCACCAGGTCATCACCAGCCTCAGGCCGAAGTGGGCCTGCACCCAGGCGCCGATGGGGCGGTTGGGCCCCAGCAGCACCAGCAGCAGCCAGCCCACCACGGTGGGCGGCAGCACCAGGGGCAGGGTCAGCACCACATCCAGCACGCCCTTCACCAGCCGGGGCAGCTTGGCGATGTAGTACGCCGCCAGGATCCCCAGGAAGAATACCGCCACCGTGGAGATGGCGGCGATCCGCAATGAGTTGTAGAGAGGGTACCAGTCCATTTCAAAAAACCTCCTGGGGAAAGGGGGCGTCTGCCATCCCGACCCGCCAGAGGCGGGCCGCCGCAGAAGCGGCGTACAAGCGTTTTGCAAAGCAAAACCTTGGAGAGGCCGGGCTTTGCCTGGCCGAGCAAAATCAAATCAAGGGCTCCCATTGGGCCAAGGCCCAATGGGAACGATGGCGGCGATCCGCAATGAGTTGTAGAGAGGGTACCAGTCCATTTCAAAAAACCTCCTGGGGAAAGGGGGCGTCTGCCATCCCGACCCGCCAGAGGCGGGCCGCCGCAGAAGCGGCGTACAAGCGTTTTGCAAAGCAAAACCTTGGAGAGGCCGGGCTTTGCCTGGTCGAGCAAAATCAAATCAAGGGCTCCCATTGAGCCAAGTCCCAATGGGAACGATGGCGGCGATCCGCAATGAGTTGTAAAGAGGGGACCAGGCCATAAGGTTCCTTTGGAAAATAAGAAATCCGGAGTTTGGAATGAGGGGATCAAGGGCTGTCAGAAAGCATTTTAAACGATCCAGCCTTATCAGACGCCTATTTCCAATCTGCTTGAACTCACACCATGGGGCTGAAGCCTACCGCCTCGAAGCAGGCCATGGCCTCGTCGGTCGACAGGAAGTCCAGGAAGGCCTTGGCAGCATCGGGATTGGCGCTGTTTTTCATGACGGCGGCGGGGTAGATCACCTGGCCGCACATCTCAGCGGTGGCCTCGTCCACCACGGTCAGACCGGCGGAGAAGGCGTCGGTGGCGTAGATCACGCCGCAGTCCACGGTGCCCTCAGAGACCTGGGTGGTGACCTCCTTCACGTTGGAGCCGTAGGTCAGCACGCCGGAACTGGCCAGGGTCTCCTCATTCAGACCGTAGTAGGTGAAGATCTTCTGGGTGTACTGGCCCACTGGAACGTCGCTGTTGCCCATGGCCAGGAACACATCGCCGCTGGCCAGCAGCTCCGCCAGCTGGTCAAAGGACTCGATGCCCTTGGGGTTGCCCTCGGGAACGGCCAGGGTCACCTTGTTCTCCAGCAGGTCCAGGCGGGTGGCGCTATTCACCAGGTCCAGGCCCTCGGTGTTCTCCTCGCCGCCCTCGGCGTCCAACTGGTTCATCTGCTTGGGAGCGGCGGAGATGAACACATCACAGTCGGCTCCCTCCTGGATCTGGGTTTTCAGGGTGCCGGAGGAGTCATAAGTCGCCACGACGGCGACTTCCGGAGCCACGGCCTTGTAGGCCTCGATGACCTGATCCAGGGACTCCTGCATGGAGGCCGCGGCAAAGACGTGCAGCTCTACCGGTTCGGCGGTGGTCTCTGTGGTGTCGTCTGTGGTGCTGTCGGTGTCCGCACTGCCGCTGCAGGCGGTCAGGGCCAGCGCCATGGACAGGGCCAGAACGAGGGAGAAAAGCTTTTTCATGGCGAAATCTTCCTTTCTTGATGATAATATGTTGAACCCGGCTTTGCAAGTCCGGTGTCAAACTGACGTGATATTCAAATGAGGATAACGGATGGAAAAAACCTGCGCCGGACGCTCCGGCGCGGGCTGATTTTTACTTTCCAAAGGGGCAGATGGGCCAGCGGCAGGGCTGGCAGCCGAGACACAGGCCGCCCTCCCCCAGGGAGACGATCCACTCCTTGGTGACGCTTACATCCGCCGCCACCCAGGGCAGCACTAGGTCGAAGATGGTGGCCCCGGCGTACATGACGCAGCCAGGCAGGCCCATGACGGGGGTGCCGTCATCGTAGTAGCCCAGCAGGAACATAGCGCCGGGAAGCACCGGGGCGCCGTAGGTGACGATCTTCGCCCCGCTCTGCCTGATCCCGCCGGGGGTGTTATCGTCGGGGTCCACGCTCATACCCCCGGTGCAGAGGATGACTTCCGCCCCAGTCTGCCGGGCTTGGGAGATGGCGCCTGCCACGTTCTCCACCCCATCGCCGGAATAGGAGACGGAGATGGTCTCGATGCCATAGGCGCTCAATTTGTCCTTCACCACCGGAGTGAAGGTGTCCTGGATCAATCCCTTCTTCACCTCGCTGCCGGTGGCCACGATGGCGGCGGTTTTTCGCACCCAGGGCCGTAGCTCCAGCAGGGGGGTATCTCCGGCGGCCGCTTTGGCGGCTGTCAGCTTCTCCTCCGCGATGATCAGGGGGATCACCCGCATCCCCGCCAGCTTGTCACCTTTTTTGACGGCTGTACCCCCTTCCGGGTGGCGATCATCAGCTCATCGATGGCGTTTACCGCCCGCAGGGATTCCGACCGGACCAGGAACAGCCCGTCGCAGGATGCCTTCAGCTCGATCTTGCCCTCCTTGACGCCACTCCGCTCCATATTCTCGTTGGCACACAGGGCCAGCAGGCGCTCCGCCCCCTCATCCTCGTGGAGCATCCCAGGCGTCATCTCCCACACGTACAGGTGCTCCTTGCCCATGCCGAGCAGCACCGGGATGTCCTCCGGCGCCACCACATGGCCCTTGCGGAACCGGGCATCCTTGTACTGGTCCTTGATGATCTGGGTCAGGTCGTGGCACAGCACATGGCCCACCGCATCCTCCGTCCGTATCAGCTTCATGCTTCCGCCTCCAGAATCTCGATCTCATCGCCGGGACGGACCACGCCCTCCCGGACCACCACGGCGAAGATACCCTCCGTGGGCATGACGCACCTGCCCACCGCCTGCTTGATGGCGCAGTCGCTGTGGCACTCCTTGCCGATTTGGGTCACCTCCACCTCCGTCTCACCGATCCGCAGATGGGTGCCCACCGGCAGGTGTTTCAGGTCGATGCCCTCGGTGTTGATGTTCTCCGCAAACACCCCCGGATCCAGTGGGATGGGGCAGCTCGCCCGCATGGTGTCCACGCTCTCCTCCGCCAGCAGGGAGATCTGCCGGTGCCAGTCCCCGGCGTGGGCGTCCCCCACGATGCCGTGGCGGAACTTTAGTTGGATTTCCGGGACGGGGTGCTTCTGCTCCCCCTTCCGCTCGCTGATGTTGACCGATACCACGTTTGCCAACAGGCTCACTCCTTGATCTGGTAATCTCCGCTCTTGCCGCCGGACTTGGACAGCAGGCGGATGTTTTCAATGCGCATGTCCTTTTGGACTGCCTTGCACATGTCATAGATGGTCAGCGCCGCCACGGACACGGCTGTCAGGGCCTCCATCTCCACCCCGGTAACGCCGGTGCAGGTGACGGCGGCCTGGATCTCCACCATGCAGGGGGAATCGGACAGGGCGAAGGTGATGTCGATACCTGTCAGGGGCAGGGGGTGGCACATGGGGATCAGCTCCCAGTTGTGCTTGGCCGCCTGGATGCCCGCCACCTGGGCTACCGCCAGCACGTCGCCCTTTTTCAAGGTGCCGTCCTTGATGTTCTGCAATGTCTCCGGGGCCATGTGGATCTCCCCAGCAGCCACTGCCCGGCGGTGGGTGACGGCCTTCTCCGTCACATCCACCATCCTGGCCCGGCCCTGTTCATTGAAATGGGTCAATTCCGCCATGGTGGTCATCCTCCGATCTGATTCATGTTTCGGGGCGTGTCGCTGGACCGTTCTGTGAGATGGTGGCGCTCCGGCTTGTGGAGGATGCCCCGCCGGACGGCGTCCTCCAGCGCCTGGCCGTGGAGGCCCCGGAGGGGGATCTCTTCCCGGCTGTGGAGGCAGCCCTTCAGCTTGCCGTCCGCCGTCACCCGAATCCGGCGGCAGTCCGCGCAGAAGTCGTGGCTCACTGGGGAGATGAGCCCCACTGTCCCCAGCGCGCCGGGCAGCTGGTACCGCCGGGCCACGCCCTGGGCCTCGATGGGTTCCAGCTCTGCCATCCGGTCCAGCACCGTTTCTGCAGGCAGGAAGCGGTTCCGATCCCACCCGGCGCAGGGGCCCATGGGCATCAGCTCGATGAACCGCATCTCCCAGGGATGCTCCCGGCTGAGATTCACAAAATCTTCGATCTCATCGTCGTTGAACCCGCCGATGAGGACGGTGTCAAATTTTAGATTCCGGAATCCAGCCGCCTCCGCAGCTTTAATGCCCGCAAGCACGTCCTGGAGGGTCCCCAGCCGGGTCATGGCGGCGAACCGGTCCGGCCGCAGCGTATCCAGGCTGATGTTCAGCCGGTCCACCCCCGCATCCCGCAGGGGCCTTGCCAGCTGGGGCAGGAGGGAGCCGTTGGTAGTGAGGCACAGCTCCGCCAACCCGGGGATGGCCCGCAGCATCCGGCACAGGTCCGGCAATCCCCGCCGCACCAGAGGCTCCCCGCCGGTGAGGCGGATCTTCTTTACCCCGCACCGAACCGCCGCCGCGGCGATCTCCGCCAGCTCTTCGATGGAGAGAATATCGCTGTGAAGCCGCTTCTCCACGCCCTCGGGCGGCATACAGTATTGGCACCGGTAGTTGCACAGATCCGTGACGCTAAGCCGCAGGTAGTCGATTGTCCGTCCGCAGCTGTCCCGCATAATGTCCTCCAACCGTGATACTCAAGTGAGATAAACGATATACTATATTATAAGCGCCCTGCGGGAAAAGTCAAGAAAAACGCCCCGGCCAATGTCGGGGCGTGAACCGAAAAGTATCAGCGGTGAGAGGCCCTCCAGGCGGCAGCCATCCGCACCGACAGCGTCAAGGCAATGGCCAGCAGGATGAGGGAGGCGATGCCTGCCATAAGAATCAGAGCCATCAAGGCCCACATGGAGGTCACAGGAATTTCCGGTGCTGAGAGCAAGTCGGCGATGGGCGCGGTCAGCAATCGGTACGCCAGGAATTCAATCCATAGCACGACCAGAATCACTCCATTCCGCCGGGTGGGAGGAAAGGAGAATGTGCAGAAGGAGCGGACAGTCCCAATCAGCAGAGCCAGTATCATCAGCGATTGGATCCACGCTGCAAAGGTATAGACGGGGGTTCCGACTTCCTCCCAAGAGAACGTGAAAAAGAAAAGATTCCAGCTGATGCCGGTGCCATAGTAGCAAAAGATTATTGTGCGATAATAGGACTAAATCAGAAAGACCTTGAAAACCAAGGCATTCTGGCTTAGTCCCTTCTTTTTTTGACCGAAAACAAAGGACTTTCACAATAATCAAGCAAGCCGGAGGGTGCTGCTGCACACTTCCGGCAGAAGGAGGATATAGTGGGTGCTATCAAAGTCTTCTTGAAGGAGGTTCTGCTTCCAATCGCGCTTGCGTTCTGCCTCGCGTCATTTCTCAAGCCGATCTATATGCCTGACGGCGTATGCGACTACTTTCTTATGTGGATCTGCGTTGGATTACCGTTCGGCATCCGGAGGATGTGCCTCTGGCTCGTTCCCAGCGGCTACGGTATCTCCGGCTCAGTCGGCATCTTCGCATTGAACTTAATCATAGGCGGTCTTATCGGAGGACTTGCCTTCTTCATCGGGCTGCTGCTCGGTGTCATTCATACCATCCGAGAAATAATCTGAACTACATCGTAAACGAAGAGGGTTTGTTTCTTCTCCAATTTGGAGTAAGAAGCAAACCCTCTTTTTTTGTTGCCCAAAAGCCGGAATATTTGCTGGCGATGCGGCGAAGGAAAGGAGTTTTTAAGTATGAAACGCATGACAGCCGGTGATCTGCAAGCACTGGAATTGCTGATGCAGACCACACCCGGCTTTGAGCATTTTGACAGCGGCGCGGATGGCATTCTCCCTGAGTGCCGAAGCTGCCGCTTTCACCGTCCTCACTGGAAATATCAATCCTGCGTGTTTGCAGAGTGTCCTTACTGCTGCAATCCCGTTTCAACCCTCAAAAATCAAAGTGGCACATCTGCTGCCGGAAAGGAAGTCAGTCATGGATAACAAAATCGAAGTCTTCAAGAATGAACAGTTCGGTGAGGTGCGAACGATCCTCGAAGGGGAAACACTCCTGTTCTGCGGTTCAGATATTGCGAAAGCACTTGGATATGCCCGACCCGGAAAGGCAATTATTGATCACTGCAAGGGTGTCCTAAAACGGGACACCCTTACAAGCGGTGGTATGCAGTCCCTTTCCTATATACCGGAGGGCGATGTTTACCGACTGATTGTTCACAGCAAACTCCCTGCTGCTGAGAAGTTTGAACACTGGCTGTTCGATGAAGTTGTCCCCACCATCCGCAAGACAGGCGGCTACATGACGGACTCCCTTCTGGAACGTATTCAGAAGGAACCGGCGGTCATTGTGGAGTTTGCTCAGGCGTTGATTCTGGAAAAGAATCGTGTGAAGGCTCTTGAGTGTGAGCTGAACACAGCGAAGCCTAAAGCTGATTACTACGACGCCTTCATCAATCCGGATGACTGCACCAATATCCGAACGACGGCGAAGGAACTGAAAATCCCGGAGCGCAAGTTCGTCCAGTTTCTTCTCAGGGAGAAGTACCTGTTCCGCTCTCCCTCCGGGCAGCTTCTTCCCTACAACAAGGACAGCAATGCCGGACTGTTCATCGTCCGCGATTTCGTGACGTACTGCTACACCGGTTCTCAGACCTACTTCACGCCGAAGGGCAAGGAGGTCATCCGAGTGAAGTTCCAGAAAAAGTGCGCCGAAGAGCTGCTTCCCAAGATGGCAAGGTGATTTCTGTGGCAGTCTATCGCGTAAACAAGAATCGCGGCTATACGGTCATGGCGAACTTTCACCTCCGCGACAAGAGCCTGTCACTCAAGGCAGTCGGGCTTCTCTCAAAGATGCTCTCATTCAATGACGGCTGGAAGTTCTCCACCAAGGGACTTTCCGCAATCTGCAAGGAAGGTCCGGATGCCATTCTCTCCGCGCTTCGTGAGCTTGAAAAACACGGCTACCTCGTCAGGCACCGGCAGAGAGACGGTAAAGGCAGGATGAGCAGTACAATCTTTGAGATATACGAAGAGCCGCAGGAGTCCACGCCAGAACAGGAAATGCCACACACGGAAAATCCATGTGTGGAGAAGCCAGATGTGGATAATCCACGCGGGGATAAGTCCGCACAAATAAATACTAATCAAGTAATTACCCAAGAAAGAAATACTCTCTCAAAGAACTATCAATCCATCAATCTTGATGGGATGGACAGGATGGATGAGCGAAGCGAGTATGAAGAGATTATCAAAGAGAATCTTGATTACGACATTCTCTGTCAGGATCCGAAGTTCGATAAAGACCGCTTCCGGGAGATCATGGACATCATGCTGGATGCTGTCTGCTCTACCGCTCCGACCATCCGTATCAACGGCGAGGATATGCCGCAGCAAGTGGTCAAGTCCCGCTTTCTCAAACTGAATAGCAGCCACATTGAGTACGTTCTGGAAGCAATGAACAAGAATCCGTCAGACATCCGCAATATCCGGGCGTACCTGTTGACCGCTCTGTATAACGCCTCTCTGACGATAGACAATTATTACTCTGCGCTTGTCAACCATGATTTCTACGGGCAGGACAGATCAGCAGAGTCAAAGAAGCCCAAGACCTACGATTATAGCCTTTGTGAAGATACTTTTTATTGAATACCATCGTGAGCATTGCTCGGAAAGGAGGACATTGCAAATGAAAATCATCTATCGCCGGATTGTGCCGCCTTAGCTGATGCAGCATTCCCACAATCATTCCAAGGAAAGGAGGTATCACTGCAATGCAGGATGAAGTCAACACCAAAGTTGTTGCAATCATGATCAAGGGCGGCAAAATCTCTGCCGAGGTACTGAAAAAGGCGCTGGACAAGTTCGTTCAGGAAATTGAGAAGGCACAGAAGCAGATGCAGCAGCCCAAAGCCTATCGCGGCAAGCAGTCCATCAAGCATCTGATGAGCCAGAACGCCGCCATCTCCAACATCGAAGTGACGGACGGCAACATCAAGTCCTTTGAGCGGACTGCCAGCAAATACGGTCTGGACTTTGCGCTCAAGAAGGACGTTTCCGTTGAGCCGCCCAGCTATCTTGTCTTCTTCAAGGGACGGGACGTTGATGTTATGACCGCCGCGTTCAAGGAGTTCTCCGCCAAAACCGTCAAGCAGAAGGAACAGCCGTCCATCCGGCACAAGCTGGATCAGGAGAAAGCTCAGAGCAAGGCGCAGCACAAGGAGAAGGTCAAGGTCAAAACCAAGGATCGGGGTGTGGAGCTGTGAACAAACCCGATGTGAAGAAGCTCGTTCTTCTGAACCTTCCGTATATCTTCGCCTTCTACTTTGCAGATAAGATCGCCGCCGTGTTCCGTCTCGCACCCGGCACAGAGTTCATCGACAAGCTGACAAACGGTTTTGCCGTGTTCGGCACAGCCTTCGCAAATCCGCTGCCCAGCTTTCAGCCCGTCGATCTGCTCATCGGTCTGATTGCCGGTGCGCTGCTCAAGTTGGCGGTCTACGTCAAAGGCAAGAATCGCAAGAAGTTACGGCAGGGCGAAGAATACGGATCTGCCCGCTGGGGAAACGAAAAGGACATCAAGCCGTACATGGACCCGGAGTTCTCCAACAACGTCATTCTGACGCAGACGGAGTTCCTGACCATGAACAGCCGCCCGAAGCAGCCGAAATACGCCCGCAACAAAAATATCCTTGTCATCGGCGGTTCCGGCTCAGGTAAGACACGCTTTTTCGTGAAGCCGAACCTGATGCAGATGCACAGTAGCTATGTTGTGACTGACCCGAAGGGTACGGTACTGGTGGAGTGCGGCAAGATGCTCGAAAAGGGCGGCTATGTCATCAAGTCGCTGAACACCATCAATTTCCGGAAATCCATGCACTACAACCCTTTTAGCTACATCCGCAGCGAGAAGGACATCCTCAAGCTGGTCAATACGATCATCGTCAACACGAAGGGAGACGGCGATAAGTCCGGCGAAGATTTTTGGGTAAAGGCGGAAAAGCTCTACTACACAGCTCTCATCGGCTACATCTGGTACGAGGCACCCGACCACGAGAAAAACTTTACTACCCTGCTCGAAATGATCAATGCCTCAGAAGCCAGAGAGGACGATGAGACCTTCAAGAACCCCGTGGATGTCATGTTCGATGAGCTGGAAGCCCGCGATCCTGACCACTTTGCGGTCAAGCAATACCGCAAATACAAGCTGGCGGCTGGCAAAACCGCGAAGTCGATCCTGATTTCCTGCGGTGCAAGGCTTGCGCCCTTCGACATCGCAGAGCTGCGGGAACTGATGAGCTACGATGAGATGGAGCTGGACACCATCGGAGACCGGAAGACGGCGCTGTTCGTCATCATTTCCGATACCGATGACACCTTCAATTTCGTCGTGGCAATCATGTATTCCCAGCTCTTCAACCTTTTGTGCGATAAAGCAGATGACGTTTACAACGGTCGGCTTCCCGTTCATGTGCGCTGTCTGCTCGATGAGTTTGCGAACATCGGTCAAATCCCGAAGTTTGATAAGCTCATCGCCACCATCCGAAGCCGGGAAATCTCGGCGTCAATCATCTTGCAGTCCCAGTCTCAGCTCAAGACCATCTACAAGGACGCGGCGGACACCATCACGGGCAACTGCGACTGCACACTTTTTCTTGGTGGCAAGGAGAAATCGACCCTCAAGGAAATCAGCGAGGTGCTGGGCAAGGAGACAATCGACCTTTACAACACCTCAGAAACCCGTTCCAGCAACAACTCCTACGGCTTGAATTACCAGAAAACCGGCAAGGAACTGATGTCTCAGGATGAGATCGCCGTCATGGACGGAGCCAAGTGTATTTTGCAGCTTCGAGGCGTGAGACCTTTTCTCAGTAACAAATACGACATTACGAAGCATCCAAAGTACCGGCAGCTCTCCGACTACGACAAGCGGAACGCCTTTGACATCGAGGAGTATCGGCAGCACAAGCTGGTAGTCAAGCCCGATGACACATTCGACCTCTATGATATGGGCGAGGTCGAAGCGGATTAAAGCCCCGTCGCTGCACTGCGCAGTGGGTAAAGCCTGATGGCTCCCAAAGCAGAACAGCGCCGGGGCTTCTTTTTTTATGCCCATTTTCAAAAATACACAACCAATCTTTTTCAAATCAAGGAGGAAAATCTATGGCTTTCATCAATCAGGCTGTCACGGTTCTTCAGACGCTCGTTATCGCCCTCGGTGCCGGTCTCGCGGTGTGGGGTGTTATCAACCTCATGGAAGGCTACGGCAACGACAATCCGGCGGCTAAATCTCAGGGCATTAAGCAGCTCATGGCTGGCGGCGGTGTGGTGCTGATCGGCACGACCCTCATCCCCCTGCTCTCCGGTTTGTTCGGCTAATCCACGGCAAGCCCAGCTTAACCGAAGGGTGGTGAAATATTGGGCAGCATTTTAGAAAAGATCGAACAGGCTCTCAAGGATATGCTGATCGGATGGATCGAGAGCAACCTGACCAATATGTTCACCGATGTCAACGAGAAGGTGGGAACGATTGCCGCCGAGGTCGGGCAAACACCGTCCGGCTGGAACGGCGGCGTGTACCAGATGATCCGGGGACTATCCGAAAACGTGATAGTCCCCATCGCTGGTATTATCATCACCTTTGTTTTGTGCTATGAGCTGATTTCCATGATCACCGAGAAAAACAACCTTCACGACATGGACACTTGGATGTTCTTCAAGTGGTTTTTCAAGGCGGCTGTGGCGATCTATCTCGTGACACACACGTTTGACATCGTGATGGCAGTATTCGACATCGGGCAGAACGTGGTTTCCGGTGCAGCCGGTGTCATTCACGGCAACACCAGTATTGATATTGATTCGACGATTGCGCAGATGCGTACCGGCATGGAGAACATGGGCGTCGGAGAACTGCTCGGACTGTCGATAGAAACTCTTCTGATCAGCTTGTGCCTCAAAATCATGGCGATCCTCATTACGGTCATTCTCTACGGGCGCATGATTGAGATTTACTGCACCGTGAGCATTGCGCCTATTCCCATCGCGACCATGAGCAACCGCGAATGGGGCAGCATCGGCACGAACTATCTGAAAGGCTTGTTCGCTCTGGCATTTCAGGGCTTTCTCATCATGGTCTGCGTCGGCATCTATGCAGTGCTGATCAACGGCATGATCATCGCAGACAACATTCATTCGGCTCTGTTCTCTGTGGCAGCGTACACGGTCATTTTGTGCTTCTCCCTGTTCAAGACCGGAAGCCTCGCAAAATCCATTTTCCATGCGCACTAAGGAGGTCGGCAGCATGAAGAAGTACAGCATCATCTACGCCGATCCCCCTTGGGCGTATCGGACTTACTCCAAGAAGGGACAGGGACGGTCGGCAGAAAGCCACTACCCAACAATGTGCATTGAGGACATCAAGGCACTTCCGGTCGGTGAGCTTGCTGCGAAGGACTGCGCCCTGTTCCTCTGGATCACGTTCCCGTGCCTCTGTGAAGCACTCGAAGTGCTGACGGCATGGGGCTTTTCTTATAAGACCGTGGCTTTTGTATGGGTGAAGCAAAACCGCAGGAACGACGATCTCTTCACCGGCATGGGGTATTGGACAAGGGCGAACGCCGAAATCTGCATCCTTGCCACAAAGGGGCACCCGAAGCGAGTTGACGCCGGTGTGCGTCAGGTCATCCTCAGCCACATCGAAGAGCATTCCAAAAAGCCGGATGAAGCGCGGGAACGCATTGTTCGGCTCATGGGAGACCTTCCCCGCGTAGAGCTTTTTGCCCGTCAGTCTCCCGAAGGCTGGGACGTTTGGGGCAACGAGGTCGAATGCACGGCACATCTTCCAATGGAGGAAACACCATGCTGCGGCTAAGACCTATCTCTCTTCGAGACGCCAACGAGTATGTCCGGAAGCATCACCGGCATCACAAGCCGGTTGCCGGTCACAAGTTTTCCATCGGCTGTGAAGCAGACGGTGAGCTGGTCGGTGTAATCATCGCCGGGCGTCCCGTCAGCCGGTATCTGGATGACGGCTTCACATTGGAGGTTACAAGGCTATGCACCAACGGGGCGAAGAACGCTTGCAGCTTTCTCTACGGCGCGGCGGCAAGAGCTGCTGCGGCTATGGGCTATAAGCGCATCATCACCTACACGCTGGAAAGCGAAAACGGTGCAAGCCTTCGGGCTTCCGGCTGGATCTGTCAAGGCAAAGCGGGTGGGCTTCGCTGGACGGGCAAGCGTCAGCCGAAGGAGGATCAATATCCCGCACAAATGAAGCTGCGCTACGAAAGGCAGCTTAGAAAGGAGGAAACAGTCAATGGCATTTGTTCCGGTCCCGAAGGATCTTAACCGCGTCAAAACGAAGGTCATGTTCAACCTGACCAAGCGGCAGCTCATTTGTTTTTCCGTCGCTGCGGCAGTCGGCGTCCCGATCTTCTTTCTGGCGAAGGCACATCTCGACTTGTCTACGGCGGCAATGCTGATGGTGGTCATCATGCTCCCGTTCATCTTCTTCGCGCTTTACGAGAAGGACGGTCAGCCCGCCGAAAAGTATCTGTACCACATCGTACAGTCCATGTTTATCCGGGACAAGGTGCGTCCCTATCGCACAAACAATCTCTACGCTGAAATTCAGCAGAAAATCAAAGAACAGGAGGAATTGCAGCTTGAACAACAGCACAGCAAAGGCAAAGCCTAAGATGACGGTCAAAAACGGCGTCATTTACGGCGATGCCCTTTCCGCTCAGGAAAAGAAGCGGATTGTCATGCAGAAGAAAAAGGATAGGAAGGCAAAGAAAGTCCGCAAGTCCGCCCAGCAGACCATTCCCTATGTGGAAATGTGCCGCGACGGTATCTGCAAGGTGAACAGCCGCCTCTACACGAAGTCCATCGCCTTTGAGGACATCAACTACCAGCTTGCGCAGAACGAGGACAAAACTGCCATCTTCGAGAACTGGTGCGATTTCCTGAACTACTTTGACAGCTCGATCTTTGTCCAGCTCTCCTTCATCAATCAGAAGGCAAGTCTCAATGAGTTTCGCAAGCGCATCAACATTCCGGCACAGGAGGACGCCTTCAACGACATCCGCTCCGAGTATTCCGGTATGCTGCAAAGTCAGCTCACCAAGGGCAACAACGGACTGGTCAAGAAGAAGTACATCACCTTCGGCATTGAGGCGGACTCCCTCCGCACGGCAAAGCCGAAGCTCGAACGCATTGAAACCGACATTCTCAATAACTTCAAAACCCTCGGTGTGAGAACCGAGCCGCTGTCCGGCTACGAGCGGCTGAAAGTGCTTCATGACGTATTCAACATGGACACCAATGAGCCGTTCCGCTTTTCCTTTGACATGGTTGCCCGGACAGGACTCAGCACGAAGGATTTCATCGCGCCCACTTCCTTTGACTTCCGTGAAGGCAAGTGCTTCAAGATGGGCAGAACCATCGGTGCGGTGAGCTTTCTCCAAATCCTCGCGCCGGAACTCAATGACCGTATGCTTGCCGACTTCCTTGAGATGGACAGCAACATCACGGTCAATTTTCATATCCGGACGATTGACCAGGCAAAGGCAATCAAGAGCATCAAGATGAAGATCACCGACCTCGACAAGATGAAGATCGAAGAGCAGAAAAAGGCGGTCCGCTCCGGCTACGATATGGACATCATCCCGTCCGATCTTGCCACCTTCGGCGGTGAGGCAAAGCGTCTGTTGCAGGATCTCCAGACCCGCAATGAGAGACTGTTCCTTGTGACCATCCTCATCATGAATACGGCAACCAACCGCCAGAAGCTCGAAAACGCGGTGTTCCAGACCGCCGCCATTGCTCAAAAGTATAACTGTGCGCTCAAGCGTCTTGACTTCCAGCAGGAGGAAGGGCTGATGTCCTCTTTGCCTATCGGCGTCAATCAGGTGGAAATCGAACGAGGACTGACCACTTCCAGCACAGCGGTTTTCGTGCCGTTCACCACGCAGGAGCTTTTTCAGGGCGGCGAAGCTCTCTACTACGGGCTGAATGCGCTGTCCAACAACATGATCATGGTGGACCGCAAGCAGCTCAAGAACCCCAACGGGCTGATCTTGGGTACGCCCGGTTCCGGTAAGTCCTTCTCCGCCAAGCGTGAAATGACGAACGCCTTCCTCATCACAGAGGATGACATCATCGTCTGCGACCCCGAAGCCGAGTATTTTCCCCTCGTGCAGAAGCTCGGCGGTCAGGTCATCCGCATCTCGCCGGTCAGCACGGATTACATCAATCCGCTGGACATCAACACGAACTACTCCGAAGAGGAAAACCCGCTGACGCTGAAATCCGACTTCATCCTCTCTATGTGTGAGCTGATTGTCGGCGGCAAGGACGGCTTGCAGCCGGTTGAGAAGACCATCATTGACCGCAGTGTCCGCATGGTCTATCAGGAGTTTCTTGCAGACCCCAAGCCGGAGAAAATGCCGATCCTCGAAGACCTCTACAACATTCTGAGAAATCAGAAGGAGCCGGAGGCACAGCGCATTGCAACTGCCCTTGAAATCTATGTTCACGGCTCTCTGAACGTCTTCAATCACAGAACGAATGTGGATGTCAACAACCGCTTTGTCTGCTATGACATCCGCGAACTTGGCAAGCAGCTCAAAAAACTCGGTATGCTGATCGTGCAGGATCAGGTGTGGAACAGAGTTACCATCAACCGCGCCCAGCACAAGGCAACGCGCTACTACATGGACGAGTTCCACCTTTTGCTGAAAGAGGAACAGACCGCCGCGTACAGCGTGGAAATCTGGAAGCGTTTCAGAAAATGGGGCGGCATCCCGACCGGAATCACGCAGAACGTCAAGGATCTTCTTGCCTCCCGCGAGGTGGAGAACATTTTTGAAAACTCGGATTTTGTCTACCTTCTGAATCAGGCGTCCGGCGACCGGCAGATTCTCT
Source organism: Dysosmobacter welbionis (assembly GCF_005121165.3). Taxonomy (NCBI): domain Bacteria; kingdom Bacillati; phylum Bacillota; class Clostridia; order Eubacteriales; family Oscillospiraceae; genus Dysosmobacter; species Dysosmobacter welbionis. Next base: position 2,929,307 of record NZ_CP034413.3, read on the forward strand.
CGAAGGCGCTGAACATCTCGCCCAGCCAGCAGAACTACATCACCAATTCCAATGCCGGTGAGGGGCTGATCTTCTACGGCTCGACCATCGTTCCCTTCAAGGACGATTTCCCGAAGGACACCCAGCTCTACCGTATCATGACCACCCGTTTAGAAGAAACCGTACAGAACTAAGGAGGATTTTTGAATATGAACAACAAGATGATTACCATTCCCTACGCGGACGCTATCGAATACGGAGAGAACACCTCCGCGCTGTTTAAGGCTCTGTGGGAGCTGACCGATCTGATCCGACTGGAAAGCGACCTCAAGAAGCATCACCGCGCCTATCTCCATGTGAGGGAGGACATCGACGAAAAGGTCAAGGAAGCGCGTCAGATTATGACCAAAGTAGCCGTGGATATGATCGGCTTTTACTTCAATGTTGATGTTTCTGAGTGCAGCAACAACGATGAGAATACCCCCTTCGCTGACGCGGCGGATGATGAAACCGTTTCTATCCCCAAGGGCGAGTATGAGCTGATGATCGACGATCTGCTCACGATGTCCGAAATCATTCAGAGCGTCGCAGATATGCGCACGCAGGATGTGAAGGCAATCCGCGAGTTCGGCAAGTTCGTCCCCGCCTTTGCCGCCTTTGAGAAGAACCGCCTGAGCCTCTACCGCGACGCGGCGAAGGAAGCAGAGGAAATCTTCGACCGTTGGGCGGACGAGATTGACGATCTCGACGAGGACTTCATGGAAGACGAGGACTACGAGCCGGACGAGTATTACTCCGATTGATGCCCATTGAAATGTTATCGGGTTTTACAGCCAACATTTCAACGGAAACGCAAATCCAACAGAACAGGAGGTACACCACCATACAACTTGACATCATTCATACCGGCGATTGCCTTAAAATCCTGAAAACTCTGCCCGATGACACCGTTCATTGCTGTGTGACGTCCCCTCCGTATTACGCGCTCCGCGATTACGGCATGGAGGCTCAGATCGGCAGAGAGACAACGCCGAAGGAATATATCTCGCGCCTGACGGAAGTGTTTACCGAAGTCAGGCGCGTTTTGCGTCCGGATGGAACGCTCTGGCTGAACATCTCGGACACCTACGCTGGAAAGGGCAATCAGGGAGATTTCATTGACCCGAAGAACCCCTACGGCAGAAACGGTCAGGCTGTGGCTCTCAACAACAAGGTTGAGGGCTGCAAGCCGAAGGATATGATCGGCATTCCGTGGATGCTGGCTTTTGCCCTCCGCGATACCGGCTGGTATCTGCGCAACGACATCATCTGGATGAAGGATAACCCCATGCCGGAGAGCGTGAAAGACCGCTGCGCCCGCTGTTATGAGCATATTTTCCTGTTCTCAAAGTCCAAGAAGTATTTCTTTTACTACAAGGCAATCTCCGAGCCGATTGCCTCTGCAACGGCAGAACGTCTCAAGCGCGGCATGAGGGGCGGCAACAAGTACGGAAAGCCCGTTCCCGGTCAGCCTCAGCCGCAGTCCATCAACCGCCCCCGCGAGCATGGTGAGATCAAGGACAGTGACATCAATCCGCTCCGCAACAAGCGCGATGTCTGGAAGATCAACACCGTCCCCTTCAAAGGCGGTCACTATGCCGCCTACCCTCCAAAGCTGGTTGAAACCTGTCTTCTCGCCGGTTGTCCAGAAGGCGGCATTGTGCTTGACCCCTTTATGGGAAGCGGCACAACCGGCATGGTTGCCGCGCAGATGGGGCGGCATTTTGTAGGCGTAGAGCTGAACCCGGAATACACCGAGCTTGCCTACAAGCGGATTGGAGGTGAAATCTGATGTCCAAGGAACCGGAACTCAAAGCCCGTGACAAGGTGGTCGTGCGGATGACGCGGGAAGGCGCGGTTGAGGAAAACCTGACGGCTGGCACCGAGCAGCGTGTGTCAAAGAGGCTGGAAGATGCGGAGCTGGTGAAGCCCGGTGAGACAGTCGAGCCTTCCGAAGCTCTTTCTGCGGAGGAACAGAAAAAGGTGCAGATGCGCCGTCAGCAGCGTCAGTTTCAGGCGGAACACGCCGAGGATAACGACACACAGCCGCCCTCGGAAACGTCTGTCACAGAAGAGAAAAGGACAGAAACTCTACCCCAGAATGTACCCGAACCGCTGCCTTCGGAAACGCCGTTCAAGCCTCCTGTTTTGGAGCAGCACGGTGTTTCTTCTCATACCGGCACGGTGATTGCCGAAACGGTTGTCACGCACAAGCTACGCAAGACCTCTGCGGTTGAAGCCGTTGACGCGGATGCCGTTCTCTCCCAAGCGGCAGAGACTTCCTCCGCAAAGCCGGTCTCGGACGATGCCGTCCCGCCCACGAAGCGGATTCAGAAGCTCGAAAGGAAGTCCGAAAAGGCGCATGAGCGTCTGGACGCTGCCCGCCAGAAGCTGCCCACGCACAAGGTTCTCAAGAAAGAGCGTGTCTTTGATGAGGAAACCGGCAAGGGCAAAACCCGCCTTCATTTTGAGGATGAGCTGAAAAAGCCGAAGGGCAAGGGCAAGCTGCAATTCGAGGCAGACAAAACCGTCCGCAAGGTCGGTGACACTCTCGCCTCCGGCATTCACGGCAAAATCCATGAGGTCGAGCAGGAAAACTCGGCGGTCGAGGGGGCGCACAAAACAGAGATTGTCGCAGAGACCGCCGCAAGGCATTTCAGTCATCACAGAGAAAAAAGCGTCAACAAGCCCTATGAGAAGGTTTCTAAGCTGGAACACAAGGCGGATGCTGCTGATGCGAAGCTCCAATATGAGAGAAATCAGCAGGAGCATCCTGAGATGAAGAAGCAGAACATGAACAAGCACTATCAGAAGCAGAACATCAAGAAGGAATATGCCGCCGCTCGAAATGCCGGTTCTCAGACTGCCGGGACTGCCACAAAGAATACCGGCAAGAAGCTCGGTGAAAAGGTGTCCGACAAGATCAAGGAGTTCTTTGAGAAGAACAAGAAGGTCTTCATCTGGATCGGCGTCGGAATTGCCCTTCTCGTGTTGCTCGGTGCTGGTATCAGCTCGTGTTCGATGCTCACCTCTACCGGCTCGTCGGTTATCGCTTCCTCTTATCTCAGCGAGGATGACGCGATGCTGGGTGCGGAGGCGCAGTATTGCCGGATGGAGCAGGAGCTGCAACGCTATCTCGACACCTACGAAAGCACTCACAGCTACGACGAGTATCACTTCGATCTGGACGATATTGAGCATGACCCCTATGTGCTGATCTCCATTCTCTCGGCTCTCCATGAGGGCGAGTTCACGCTGGATGAGGTGCAGGGTACGCTCCAAATGCTGTTTGAAAAGCAGTATATCCTCACCGAAGAGGTCTTTGTTGAAACCAGATACCGCACGGAGACCGACACATGGACGGACGCAGACGGCAACACGCACACGGAAACCTATCGCGTCCCGTATGACTACTACATCTGCAACGTGAAGCTCGAAAACTTCAATCTCTCCCACGTCCCGGTCTACATCATGTCTCAGGAACAGCTCTCCATGTACGCAACGTATATGTCGGTGCTGGGCAACCGCGAGGATCTGTTCGGTGACTCTCCCTATGTGGACAAGTACATCACCAATCCTCCCGCCGACTACGATGTCAACCCGGAATACCTGAACGACGAGAAGTTTGCAGCGCTGATTACCGAGGCGGAAAAGTATCTCGGCTATCCGTATGTGTGGGGCGGCTCCAATCCCGACACGTCCTTCGACTGCTCCGGCTTCGTCAGCTACGTTCTCACAAACAGCGGACTTGTGAATACCGGGCGGTTGGGCGCACAGGGGCTTTACAACATCAGTACGCCGGTTTCAAAGGCAAATGCACAGCCCGGTGATCTTATCTTTTTCGTCGGGACGTATGACACCCCCGGTGTGTCCCACGTCGGAATCTACGTCGGTGATGGCGTCATGATTCACTGTGGCGATCCCATTCAGTACACATCCATCAACTCTTCCTATTGGCAGCAGCATTTCTACGCCTTCGGAAGACCCGCCTATTAAAAGAAAGGAGTTTTGCATGAATCCCAAGTATCAGAAAGTCCTCTCCGACATTGAGAAGGCTGAAAAGAAGAAGTCCGAAATTGAAGGACAGCTCAAGGAGCTGTACGACAAGAAGACGGAGCTGGAAAACCTTGAAATCATCAATACCGTGCGCTCTATGGTGATGGACAAGGATCAGATCATGGTGTTCCTGTCTTCCATGAAGAGCGGCACCAAGCCCGCTGAAAATACGGAGGTAATCGACAATGCGTAAGAAGTTTCGTTTTCTGACCATCCTTGCGGTCTGCGTCATGGTTCTGTCCTGCTTCTCTGTCACGGCGTTTGCCTACGCCGATGATACCGAGCAGAACCTTCCCGTTACGGAGGCAACTCAGCCCGAACAGCAGCCCGCAGTCACTCCCGCGCCGGAAAAGCCGAAGGGTGAGCCGATTGACGATGAGGGTAACGCCTACACCCGCGACTTGCTCTATGACAAGGCAACCAACAAGCAGTTCATCACTGTCCAGACGAAGAACGGCAACACCTTCTTCATTGTCATCGACTACGATGCGCCCATCAACGAGGATGAGGAACAGTATCAGACGTACTTCCTCAACATGGTCGATGAGAGCGATCTGCTTGCACTGCTGGATGAAGATACTGCGGCTGCGCTGACCACCTGTAACTGCAAAGAGAAATGCGCTGCCGGTCAGGTCAACACCGACTGCCCGGTCTGCAAGACCAACATGAGCGAATGCGCCGGCACAGCCCCCGTTACACCTGAGCCGGACAAGGATGCAGAAACCGACGTTCCTGCTCCCAAGCCCGAAAAGAAATCCAATGTCGGTATGGTTCTTATCGTCTTCGTCCTTGTTGGAGCTGCGGGCGCGGCGTATTACTACATCAAGTTCGTCAAGGGCAGAAAGCCCAAGGACGAGGATCTGGACTTCTTCGACGATGAAGGCTACGAGGAAGAGCCGTACATCAACGAGGATGAAGAGCCGCAAATTGTGGTAGACGAGGAAACGGACGGTGATGAGGATTGATCTTAGTCATTGCTGAAAAGCCCAGCGTTGCCCAGTCCATCGCAAAGGTTCTGGGCGCAACGTCCCGAAAGGACGGCTATATGGAGGGCGGCAATTACATCGTTTCGTGGTGCTTCGGTCATCTGGTGGAGCTGGCAGACGCCAGCTCCTACGATGAGCGGTATGCCAAGTGGCGGTATGACGATCTGCCCATTGTTCCGGAAAGCTGGATGTTTGAGGTCACGAAGGACAAAGCACAGCAGTTCAAGGTGCTGTCCGCTCTCATGAAGGACAAGCGCGTCGCCGAGCTGGTCTGCGCAACCGATGCAGGACGCGAGGGTGAGCTGATCTTCCGGCTGGTCTACAACAAAGCCGGATGCACCAAGCCCTTCAAGCGTCTGTGGATCAGCTCATTGGAGGACTCCGCCATCCGCGAAGGCTTCAACCATCTCCGGGACGGCAAGGAATATGACCGCCTCTATGAAGCGGCACTCAGCCGCTCGAAGGCGGACTGGATTGTCGGCATCAACGGCACCCGCCTGTTCACCACGCTTTATCACAAGAAACTGGTGGTCGGGCGCGTCCAGACGCCGACCCTTGCAATGCTGGTGGAGCGCGACGGGAAAATCTCCACGTTCCAAAAGGAGAAGTATTTCAACGTCCATGTCGGCAAGGGCGATCTGACCGCCGATCTGGAAAAGGTCAAAACCGAAGAGGAAGCAAAGAAGATTGCGGCGGCTTGCGAGAAAAAGCAAGCCGTCGTTTCTTCTCTCAAGCAGGAAACGAAGACCGTCAATCCTCCGAAGCTCTATGATCTGACCACCTTGCAGCGCGAGGCAAACCGATACTACGGTTTTACCGCCCAGCAGACGCTCGATCTCGTTCAGACGCTCTATGAAAAGAAGCTCCTGACCTATCCGCGCACGGACAGTCAGTTTATCACGGACGATATGGAAGACACCGCCCGTCAGGTCATTTCTATTGTCTGCCGCCAGCTTCCGCTTTTCTCCGGCGTTTCGGTCACTCCGGACATTGCCCGCGTAACCGACAACAGCAAGGTCACAGATCACCATGCCATTCTCCCGACCGTCCAGCTTGAAAAGCAGGATGTTTCGGCGCTTCCTCAGTCGGAGCAGAAAATCCTCAATCTTATCGGGATGCGCCTTCTGTGTGCGACCGGCGAGAAGCACACCTACGCAGAAACGCAGATCTCGCTCTCCTGCGAGGGCTACGAGTTCAAAGCCAAGGGCAAGACCGTCGTTCAAAACGGATGGAAAGCCATTGAAGAGCTGTTTAAGGCATCTCTCAAGACGAAGGAAAAGGACGATCCCATGAAGTCCCTGCCCGAAGTCCATGAGGGCGATGTTCTGGATAATGTGTCCGCCAGCGTTACGGAACACTTCACGACGCCTCCGAAGCAGTACACGGAAGACACGCTCCTGTCTGCAATGGAGACTGCCGGAAACGATCAGTTCGACGATGACACCGAGAAGAAAGGACTCGGCACACCTGCAACCCGCGCCGGTATCATTGAAAAGCTGGTGAAATCCGGCTTTGCAGAGCGCAAAGGCAAATCCCTCATTCCCACGAAGGACGGCTGCAACCTTGTCTGTGTTCTGCCGGAACAGATCACATCTCCCGCAATGACGGCGGAATGGGAAAACACGCTCATGGAGATTGAACGCGGCAAGGCAGATGCGGACGCCTTCCTCAGCGGCATTGTCCGGATGACCGGGGATCTCGTGAAAGCCTATCCCTTCCTCTCCGATGCCGAAGCCCAGCGTTTCGGCACGGGTAAGGAGGAAATCGGCAAATGTCCCCGCTGCGGCTCTCCGGTCTACGTCGGCAAGGGCAATTTCTACTGCTCGAACAAGGAATGCTCCTTCTGCCTGTGGGAAGACAACAAGTTCTTTTCCAGCAAGAAAAAGAAGCTGACCAAGAAGATTGCAAAGGAGCTGCTGGACAAGGGCTGGTGCCGCGTGACCGGGCTTTACACGCCGAAGAAGCCTCAGCTCTACGATGCGGTGATCCGGCTGGATGACAGCGGCGGCAAATACGTCAGCTTCAAGATGGAGTTTGATCGATGACCCGCCCAAAGTATGTTGCTTCATGCAGCGGAGGCAAAGACAGCGTAGCGACGCTCCTGCTGGCTGCACAGCACAATGAGCCGCTTGACGAGGCGGTTTTCAGTGAGGTCATGTTCGACAAAGACACAAGCGGCGAAGTCCCGGAACACCGGGACTTCATTTATGACCGGCTCAAGCCCTTCTGCGAAAAGGAGCTGGGCATCAAGTTTACCATTCTCCACGCGGACAAGACCTACGATGAGGTGTTCCATCATGTCATCACCCGCGGACCGCACAAGGGCGAGGTTCGCGGCTTTGCATGGGCTGGTATGTGTGCAGTCAATCGTGACTGCAAAATCCCGCCAGTCCGCAAGTACAATGCCGCACTCTCACCGGACACTGTGAGCTATGTCGGCATCGCGGAGGATGAACCAAAACGACTTGCGCGTCTGGACGGTGTGAAGAATGTCAGTCTGCTTGCCAAGCATGGCATGACTGAGGTTGACGCCTACAAGCTCTGTCAGGAACACGGGCTGCTCTCTCCAATCTACGCTCACTGCCGGAGGAACGGCTGCTGGTTCTGTCCCAACGCCAGTGACTCGGAGCTGCTGCACATGGTCACAAATTATCCGGAGATGTTTGACCGGCTGATTGAATGGGAGAAGGAAGACAACATATTCCATCGTCGAATGACACGCAGAGAAACCCCGTCTGAGGTAAAGGCTCGTTTACTGAGCAAATCCCAGACGGGGTTTTCTTCGCCCAAAAGCAAATAAGAAATGGAGGTTTGAGATGGCTGAAAACAAAAATGCACAGCAAGTCCGCGAAATCACGGACAAGCTGGAACAGGGCATCAAGGAGCTTTTTGAATCCGAGCGGTTCAAGGAATATCTCCGCACGATGTCCAAGTTCTACAACTATTCCTTCAACAACACGCTGCTCATTGCGATGCAGAAGCCGGAGGCAACCTATGTTGCCGGTTATACCTCGTGGCAGCGCAACTTTGACCGTCAGGTCATGAAGGGCGAAAAGGGCATCAAGATTCTTGCACCCGCGCCGTACAAGGCGCAGGAAGAGCATGAGAAGATTGATCCTTTGACGCAGAAGCCGGTGATCGGCGCAGATGGGAAGGCTGTCACGGAAACGGTTGAGGTTCTGCGTCCAGCCTTTAAGGTGGTGAGTGTCTTTGATGTTTCCCAGACGGACGGCAAGGAGCTTCCGGACATCATCGTCGATGAGCTGAAAGGCACCGTCGAAAACTACGAGGCATTCTTCGATGCGCTCAAGCAGGAATCTCCCGTCCCTATTTCCTTTGAGGACATTCCGGGCGGTGCAAAGGGATTCTTCTCGCCGGTTGAAAGCCGCATTGCCATTCAGGAGGGCATGAGCGAAATCCAGACGGTCAAAACCGCCATTCACGAGATCGCCCACGCAAAGCTCCACGCCGTCAAGCCGGATGAAAAAGCCGCGCCAGAAGATAAGAAGGATCGGCACACCAAGGAGGTTGAAGCGGAGAGCGTTGCCTACACCGTCTGCCAGCGTTACGGCATTGAAACCTCGGACTATTCCTTCGGCTACATTGCCGGTTGGTCATCCGGCAAGGAAACCAAGGAACTGAAAAGCTCTCTGGACACCATCCGCAAGACGGCGGCTGAGATGATCGAGGGCATTGACGCCAAGCTCAAGGTGCTGCTGGCAGAGAAAGCACAGTCCGTCGAGCAGGAAGCTGTTCCGGAGAAAAAACCGGAAGCCCCCATTTACCGCGAGACGGCGAATTACGCCTATGAAGCCGGTGAGCTGGAGTCATATCGTGCTTCTCTCGCCGCAAACGTGGAATGCCGCAAAGCGATTGAAGCGGCGATCAGCTCCAACTACGGAGATAACCGGCTGGATGCGGATGCTGCCGTGAAGAGCGTCCTTGAGCAGTTCTCTCCGGAGCGCGTCCGGTATGTCCTCGCAAACACCATTCAGCAGAAAGACTTTGACGGACGTATTCCGCAGCCCCTCAAGGAATGGGCGAAGAGCGTTGATGTCTGCCCCGAAAACGCCTCCCGCTTCCTTGTGGATAAACCCAATCCCGGACTGACCGCCCTTTTCGTGGATGCGTTCCGTCAGCAGACCGAACCCCAGAAGGAAGTCATGCCTGAAAAAACAGAGGAAAGTGACCCGGAGGTTGTTGCATGGGAGAATGATGAGATTACCTCTATTGAGGTAAAAACCGTGGAGGTCAAGTCTCCCTTTGCCCCCTTGCCGGAGGAAGCAGCAAAAGCACCGAAGACACACCGCCTGACTGCCGAAGAAAAGGAGATCAAAGCCGCCGTCATGGACACGCTCAAGGGGCAGATCGCCTATAACAACGACGGTATGCGGGCGTCCTATCGCGCCTCTAACCATTCCTTCAATCTGCTGGCACGGAACGGCGTCAGGATCGAGGGCAACACGGTTACGCAGAATGGTGAGCCGCTGTTCAAAATCCATCGCCGTCATGCGACGCGGAAAACACAGGGCTGCTATCGTGAGCTGATGCCGACGCTGGAATACGTCAAGCAGGAGCAGAAGCAGGAAAAGCCCTCTATCCGCGATCAGCTCAAAGCTGCCGCGAAAACGCAGCCGGAGAAGAAGTCCCCGGTCAAATCCAAAACACGCGACATGGAGTTGTGAGAAAGGAGAAGCATGAAGAAATACACAGACGTTGACATCGTTGCGGAGCTGCAGAGGCTCGTGGACAGTCATGTAGACAGCTACAAGGAAGACTTCGACATCGACAAGCGCATCATCCGCCGCGCTGCCGAAAGCCGGAATCCCGAAGAGAAAACGCTGATGTGGTTCTGCCGTCCGCATGGAACGCACTGCCTCAATGAAAATCAAGTCTTTATTCAGGGAACGCGAGATCACAACACCTTCCGTTTTTACGCGGAACAGACCTACGACGAGTGCATTGCTCGTGTCATTGTCCCGAAAGCCGTTAAGCGCGGCAAGGTCTTCGGAGATGTCTTTGAGATCAACTACCGGGAACAGGCGGCAAATGTGGCGCAGAACTCGGTTGCGCCGGATCACGACCGGCTGACCTTTGCAGACGGCTTTGTGCTGGAAGCCCCCTGCCGCAGCAGCTTCGATGCAGCAATGGCTCTGATCGGTGAGCATGGCGGCGTCAAGACCCACCAGACGCTCCCGAAGGACGCGGATGCTCTGGTGGAAGTGCTGTCTAAGCAGAAAAGCCGCCGTGTCAGACTGCCGGAGGCAGATAGGACAGAGGTGCTTTCGCCGCTCCCCGTCGCAGAACTCCGCAAATATGAGGCAGTCAAAAAGGCTCATCCGGATGCGCTGGTCTGCTTTGCTCAGAACGGCTATTTTGAGCTGTACGGCAAGGACGCAAAGAAAGCCGCGCCGCTTCTCGGCACAAAACTCCTTGAAAAGAAGGTGCGCGGCAAGCCTTCCGTGCCGGTTACTGGTTTCCGTGAAAGCGCATGGGTAGCCGGTTCTCATAAGCTCTGGAAGTCCGGCGTGGATGTCTTTCTCAGCAAGGACGGCGAGACCTTCAAGGAACTCAAAGCCGCAGATTACATTCCTGTCGGCGCGACGCTGAATGTGGATGGCATCAAGTGCAGAATCGAAGCGGTTGATTTTGCCGCTGATGAAGTCCGGCTGACGAACATCGAGGACAAGAACCGCCCCATCCGCTTTTCGGAAAGCATCCAGTATGTCCGCTCCTATGTGGAAGATGCCGGAACAGCCATCTACGACACCATCCCGAAGAAGCCCACTGCCCGTGAATCCATCCGCGACAAGCTGAAATCCGCGCAGAAAGGACAGCCGCCCCACACGCCGAAACCGCAGAAATCAAAAGGAAAGGATATGGAACTCTGATATGAAAAACTTTACCGTGGAAGAAATCAACCTGATGTGCTGCTTCAACACGTCCAGCCGGAAGCGGCTGATTGACGATATGAAGAGCGTCACTCTGAACGACGTGGACGGTGAGATCGCGGAGCTGATGTACAAAACCGTCCGGAAGCTCGAATCCATGAGCGACGCGGAGTTTGAGGAACTGTATATCATGCCGGACGGCATGGTAGATGACTGAAAGGAGGATGCCTATGCCCGTATTAGACGGTGATTTTGAAGCCTTCGTCACAAACCTTGGCAAGTACAACGAGGGTATGCTGGTCGGTGAGTGGGTAAAGCTGCCCACCACCGAAGAAGAGATGCAGAAGGTCTTTGAGCGCATCGGGATCGGCAAGCAGGATGAGTTCGGTCAGCCCTATGAAGAGTGGTTTATCACCGACTACGAATGTCCGATCTACGGTGTTCAGAAGATGCTTGGCGAGTACGAGAGCCTTGATAAGCTCAACTACCTTGCCGCTTTGATTGACGAGCTTTCCCTGAGCGATCAGGAAAAGCTCGTTGCCATTATGGAGGCTGGCTGCGATGAGGTCAGCGACATCGACGATCTCATCAACCTGACGTTCAATCTGGACTGCTACGACATCATGCCCGGTATCAACGACGAATCCGACCTCGGCTATTATTGCGCCCACGAAGCCGGTATCTACTCTGAAAAGGATCTCGGTCCTCTGGCAAATTACATCGACTATGAACGCTATGGGCGCGACATTGCGATGGATGAGCAGGGACGCTTCACCGACGAGGGCTATGTCCGTGTTGCAAGCGAACGCTGGGACAGGCAGTTTGACGGTGAGCTTGATGATATTCCCGACGAATACCGGATTACCGGCTCAGGAGAAGCCGCCGAGCATGACAGCACCATCGCTGTTCTTATCGTCGAGCCGGGAAAGGAGCCTTATGTGAAGGAGATTGACTCCGGTCTGGAGTCCTTGCAGCATGAGGTCGGCGGCTGCATCGAGGCGATTTACCCCTACGAAGACCCGGTTGCCTTAGTCTGTAATGAGGAAGGCAAGCTGGAAGGTCTGCCCCTGAACCGCGCTCTGCGTGATGAGGACGGTGACATCTATGACGTTGTTGCCGGAACATTCATGGTAGTCGGCTTGACGGATGACAGCTTCGGTTCTCTGACCGTAGAGCAGATGCAGAAGTTCTCTGACCTCTTCAAAGTGCCGGAACAGTTTGTTAAGTTGGGCGATAAGATTGTTGCGATCCCCATGATCTCGAAGGAGCAGCAGAAGCAGGAAGCTACCGAGCAGAAGGACTTTGAGATGAATGCCGACACCTCCGGTCTGACGGTTGCCGGTCACATCGGGACATGGCACACCATTGACCGGCATGAAGTCGGCGGTCACGGCTTTTACCTTATGGAGCATGACACCTACGGCGATGAGGCTGCCTGCATCATTGTCGATGAGCGCGGCAAGCTCGTCCTTGATGATGTCTACAACGGCTTCGACGATGACACGCTCCGCCTTCTCGACCTTGAGGTCAAGGAAGTGCCGGAAATGCCCGATCCTGCGCTCTCCGTTCAGGATATGAAGGACTACGGCTACGCATGGGCTGGCGTCCTGCCCGCCGGTCAGGACGCGGCTGAAAAGGCGATGAAGAAGGGCTGCGAGGTTTACCGTCTCTATTCGGATAACACCGAGGGCTTGTGCGTGGATGCAAAGGAGATTGCCGACCATGCGGCAAAGGGCGGAATGCTCGGTATCAGCAAGGAAAGCTGGATGGCGGCTCTTGAGAAGGAAAACTATCTCAAGGCAGCGGAGATGTCGATGGAGGATGACTACGGCATGATTGACGGGATCATCAACAACGGTCCGAAGGAGGACAAGACCCTTGATGCCAAAGTCCCCGAAAGGGGCGAGAAGTCCTCCATCATGGACAGGCTCAAGTCTGCAAAGGCTGAAAAGCAGAAGGAATGCTGCCCTCCCAAAAAGCACAAAGGAGAGATTGAGTTGTGAGCAGAAGTCAGAAATGGAGGCAGGAGTGGTCGTTCTTCATCGGGGACAGCGGACGCCGGAAGTATAACCGCTTTTGCGTCCGCTGCGTCCATAGCTGCAAGCAGAGTTTCCGTGCGGATCTCATCGCCTGTCCGCACTTCTCCCGCAAGGCATCGAGGTGTAGACAGTTAGGGGTCGAAAAAGCCTGTGATTGCAAGCCTCAGAGCGACGCAAATTGACCAGCCTAAGTGATTGTATTCCCTGCGCAGTTTCTTCTTTAGCGCGGAAATAAGTGTCGATTTCGGCACTTGTTTGAATGCCCGGAAAACGAACCAAGAGCCTCTGTCGATGCCCGTTTTGGGTGTCGGCAGAGGCTCTTTTTTTATGACATATTCAAAATAGCGGACAGCAACTCTTGAACCTGTTGCCGGTATTCCGGCTTTATATCCGAAATACGTCTGGCAAGCGCAAGGGCTTCCGTTTCTGGCTCGTCGGTCCCAAAGATAATTCGGTCCGCACTGACGCCCAGCAAACGGCAAAGACGCTGCAAGGCTTCAAGAGAAATACCGGAAGCACCACGCTCAATAGCGCTCAGGTGATTCGGCGTCATGCCAAGCATTTCTGAGAGCGTGTCCTGCGTATAGCCCGCCTGTTCTCTTGCCACTTGAATATTGCCGCCGATTTCAATATTGATGTCCTTCTTCTCTCGCATAGCCTCACCACCTTTGCATTTAGTGTACCTAACGGCGGTGTCATTATCCACGGTACGCCGTCGTTGATTTTGCTAACGACAATGCGTTGACTGTCCGTGATGAGGGTGATAGAATGGAGTTACCTACCAAAAGAGTGAAAGAAGGGGTGTCATGTCACGCATTATTGAGTTTAGAAAGTCTGCTCAAAAAGCTGCAAAGCAATCCGTTCAAGGCAAGACTTGTGCGTTTACCGGTCATAGACCGCAGAGTCTTCCGTTCGGCTTTGATGAATCCGATAAGCGTTGTACTTCTTTGAAATCTGTTATGCGGGATCAGATTGTAGCACTCATCGAGAACGAGGGCGTCACGCATTTTATTACCGGCATGGCTCTTGGCGTCGATATGTACGCTGCTGAAATTGTACTCGATTTGAAATCAAAATACCCTCACATTACTCTGGAAAGTGCAATCCCTTGTGAGACACAAGCGATCAAATGGTCTGTGGCTTCACGGGAACGGTATTATAATATCGCGGCAAAGTGTGACAAGGAGACCATGCTGCAACGGGAGTACACGACGGACTGCATGGACAAGAGAAATCGGTACATGGTCGATCACGCCGATTATATTCTCGCAGTATGGAATGGATGCCCCAGCGGTACCGGGAACACCGTGAGATATGCCCACAAAAAGGGCAAATCTATCATCGTTATCAATCCGGTTTCCCTTGATGTCACGCGGGAATAAGGCAAAAATCCCACTCCTGAATCAAGAGTTGTGAAAACCGTGAAGTATTTCCCGATAGTGAATACACATTGCACTACTCGGTGATTATTGGAAACGTGTACGGCGTATGCTGCCCAGTGAACATCTCCACGGAACACATCGAATTTTCACGGCTTCGTAAAACGGAAAGTGTCACCTTATGAACAGTCCCTTGCCGAGAGAAAAATAAATCGCTGGAAACGGGAACGCCCCCGGCACTGTGCGTCTGGCACAGTGTCGGGGGCGTTTTTCCGTGTCTTAGTTATGAGCCAGTTCATTTAGGAGCAGCTTTCGATAGTCCACATCCAAGACGCAGCGATGGAAGTCCATCAGACGGTGTTCGTCGAACAGCTTTTCACAAAGCTTGGTCAGCGGATGATTCATCAGCTTTGCAGAAATGCCAGTCTCGTTGAAAAACCTTGCCCATGTGAAGACCTCTTCTAAATCCTCCTGCCCAAGCGTGGCAGGAATGATGGCGTTGCAGAGACGGACAATGGGGCTGTCCGTAAATCGCTCTGCGACTTCCTCCGGTGTGCATTCATAGCGGTCACAGTCAAAGGAAAGCGCATCCTCAATTTTTAGATAATTTTCGATTTCATCCCGCGTCAAGGTTATGGTGTAGTCTCCCATACCGGACGGCACATCAATATTCTCCATGACATCAAGTTCGTAACGGGATCCGCCGATGATCGCTTCAAAGGAGAAGGACTGACAGATTACTGCTGGGTTTTTGTCTATCTTGTCCTCATTCAGAAAGGACAGCGGATTATACTCCGTCAGTTCCCAGTCGATTTTTCCTCTCTCTGTTTGCTCGGCAATCTGCTGGATCAGATGTTGTTCTTCTTCGTGCAGATTTTCATTGTACAACATGATACACCTCCGTTTTCTGATTGTCGTTTTTTTGGGGGGGGCTGCTCTATGTTTCCGAAGAGACTGCCGTTTGTATCATCATTCCTTGGCTGAGGGCAGACCTTCGTAAAACTTCCTCAGTTCGTCCAAACTGCTTGTCCGATTTTTGATAGGCAGTGAGTCCCATGTAATGTCATGATAGCGTTCCGGCGGCTCGTCCCGCAGTCTTCGGTCGATAATGCAGACAATGCCGGTGTCTGTGAAATTGCGGATCAATCGCCCGATACCTTGCTTGAGCTTGATAATCATTTCGGGAACGCGGACATCCATCAGAGCGTCCTTTGCGACGGAACACTTATACTCGATAATTGGATCGGGGACAGGGAACGGAAGCCGGAAAATGATCACATTGGAAAGGCTTTTTCCTTCAATGCTGATACCTTCCCAATATGCGCCCGTCCCCAGAAGCACGGAGTTCGTATCTTCCTTAAACTCATTCAGCACCTTGTCCTGCGACGATCCCGGCTGTTGCATCAGGATTTTGTACGGAAGATTTTTCTCACTGAGAATGGAGTAGACCTCTTCCATGTCGGTCTTCGCCGTAAACAGCACGAGTGCCTTCCCGTTGGAAATGTTCAGGATCTCAAGCAGCCGCTCCACGCCCTTTTCAATGAAGGCTTCGTGTTCCTTGGTCGGATGCGGGAGATCGTCGCAGTAGTAGATCATGGCGTGTTCATCGTATGGATATGGGGAAGGCTTCGGTTCGGATAAGCAGCCGCGTTCACCAACCGGAAAGCCGGTATTGCTGATAAAGTAGGAATACTGTTCTTCCAGAGACCCGCTCGTGGCGTTCGTCAGCGTGGCAGAGGTCAAGATGGTTCTTTCATCACCATTGAAGTATAGGCGGCTAACAATTTCCCTTGTGTTTTTAGGGCAATAGACAAGCTCCGTGTTACTACCGCGCTGCTCAATCCAGATCAACATATCATCTATCCGGTCAAGAAGCTCCGAAAGGGACTCGCTGACCGCATCCAGATCGTCAGAGGCAGCAAAGGAACGGTTGTTTCTGAAATCCATGCTGGAATAAATCTGAATGCTGGACGAAAGGTTATGTATGGCGGCGTTCATCTCGGTAAGCAGCTCAACCGCACTGCCGTTTTGGTCGAAGAAAAAGCGGTCAGCATAGCGCATATCCTGTTCTGCCTCGTTGATCTGCTTTTGGACTTGCGCTTTCAGGCAGTTATAGAAGGCGATGATCGCGCTCTCTGCCTCTCGCTTTTCACCGGACACACTGCTCTGGTCAGAGGACCGCAGCTCATAGAATGCACTCTTGATCATCCCAAAGAGCATACCCTGTCCGAAACGTTCCGTTGTAGCACTACGCACCTTATCATCTAAGTTGTGCGCTTCATCCACGACAAGCAGATCAGCGGCGGCGTTAATCAGCCCGTCCTGACCGCGCCGGAGCTTCATGAGATGCTGGGTGAGAAAGTCCTGATTGCACAGAACAACGCCCTCCGTATACTTTAATGCTGCGCGGACCTTGTAATACTTGCACTTCTTTTCACAGGAGCCACAATTCTTCATGCTGAACCGCTGCACGTTTACCTTGTCCCAGACGCCTTGCGGCAAAACCTCCGGGAAATCCTTGCGTTCCTCATACTTTTGCTTGATTCCTTCTTTAAGCGCGTCCGGTGGGTCTGCTTTCGGATCACACATATATTCATCTGCGCGTTTGTTGCAGAGATAATGGGTCTGTCCTTTTGCGAGGATGACATCTCTGTTCAGCCCAAGAAGGGGCATTACTGCGTGGACATCACGCCAGAGCTGTTCTTGAAGCGCGATGGTCGAGGTTGCAATGATAACCGGCTTGTTCATGCGTTTGCTGTACAGCAGCACCGGCACAAGATAGCCAAAGGACTTGCCAATGCCCACGCCAGCTTCAATCGCAAAGTGCTGATCGTTTATGAGGGCGTCCACAATCTCAAAGGACATATCCTGCTGCCCTTCACGCATTTCCAAGCCATGCTGCGGGGCTTCATCCCAAAAGAAGGTGCTGACTTGCTCACTCATGGAGTACAGCTCTGCTTTTCTGCGCTTTTTCCGTTCCTCCGATGTATTGAATCCAAAATAAAATCTATTATCCATCCACATTCCTCCCGGAATAGAAACCAAGGCTATCTGCGTTTCAGCTCAATGCTGACGTTTCCGTTCTCGTCGATGGTCAGCGTCATGTGCCTGATGTGCTTCTCATAGAACTGCCGCCGCTCTGCGGGAGACATTTCGATCCTCGTGTTTCGCAGAGCTGCATCAAACATATCGTTGACATTCAGGTGAACGGAGTTGTCAATCCAGCGGTACATCTCCTTGAACAGTGCGTTTTTCTTGATGTCCTCGCTGTTGCCGGAGTAGAAGTCATCCAGATAGCAGTAGAATATCCCAGATTCTGCAAGTGCCGCCTTCATATCCGGTCCGCATTTTTCCCGCTCAATCATGACAAGGAATCTGGCGTCCGGTAAAGAAGAGATCAGCCCCCAGTAGTCGGAATCGCTTGAGACGATGACGAAGGAATCCACTTGCTTCTGGTAGTGTTCCTGACAGGCTCTTGCGGTGAGCTTGATGTCTACCAGTGATTTGTTCTGCTTGATCCGCTCAATCATGATATGTTCAACGGGGATGCGGGTGTAGTTTTCAAGAATCCGCCATGCCGTAGCGGTATGTACGTCATCAAAGAGAATGATCGCCGTAATTTTCTGCATGACCTCATAATCAAGGTTTTTGAGCGTGGCGCACAGCTTGTACGGGTCAGAGTTTTCGCAGTCCACTACCAATACGGTCTTCTCACTGTCATCTATGAAGTCGTAGATATTGTTTTTTACAAAAGCCCCTGCATCGGAGACTTTACTGTATTCCGTGAAGGCGTCGCAATGCCATTGATAAAGCAGGGTAGCAAACTTCTTATCATTATAGAGGACATTGCCCTCGTCCATCGGTACCCAGTTGATGTACATTTGATAGGGGTAGTAGGAGAGACTTGCGTAATAGATGTCCGCAGCATCTTTCGTTCCGTCCTCTGTCAAACCGTTTGGCATAATGAACAGCTCTTTTATGTACGCCCAGTTAATCCAGATTGGAAAGAGGCTTTTGCAGTTGTTAATGCGGTCTGAAATCAGCCGGTTGATCTCGATAATGTGGTGGCAGAGCTTTGTACTCGACTTTTTTATAAAGCTGATTCCATCATTCGAAAGCTGCTGCATACTGGAAGCCGGGATGATCTCTGGCATTGAAAGCAGCCCACGGTATTCCATCCGCATGATGTCATTTATTTTCCGATAATTGCGCTCAATGGCGGTGCGGATGATACAGAGATTGCGGATAATGCGGGCGTTCTTATCTTGCTCAAGCCGGTTGTATATCTCTATCTTCGGCGGCTCGTGTTCATTTTGGAAAATACGAAGCGGGACGCCGATCAGGTAGGCTACCTTTGACACAAGCTCATAGGTGCTGTCTTTATAAGCAATCTGCTCTCCGGCATATTCGACGCCATTCAACATGACTGAATTGCCCATGATCTACTCCTTTCGATGGAACGTGGGTTATTGAGCGTACTTTTTGAAGTTTTCAGCTTGTTCCAGAACCTCCTTGTAGACATCATCAATGGTTACGGGGGATAGTCAAATTCATCCAGTAGCAGTATGAGGTCAACTTGCAGATTTGCCTTAATGTCATCACGGGTAGACCAGTCGGTGTATTTAGCTTTGTCATCGACAATAATCTTAATCCGCTTTGACAATTCAATCATCTTATCGTCCGGGTACTCGAACTCATACTTCTTGGCAACCGCCTTGAGAATGTCATAAAAGGCTTTTTCCTCGTAGTCAATTCCCATGCCCTTGAAGGAGTCTTTTTCCTTTTTGAGTTCTTCAAGGAGCTTCGCAAGCTGCTCCGCCACATCGTCAAGAACTTCATTAGCAAAAGCCTCATCACGACGGCGATTGTTGTACTCATCAACAACCCGCTTGAGGCGGTCTGAGAACTCCATGCCCATAATGCGGTTGACTTTTTTATACTCATCAATCGCTTGAGAAAGAAGCCTCTGCAACACCTTTATCTTTGTGTTTGGAAGTTGGATTGCATTGATCTTATCCAGATACTCGTCACTGAAAATATCAACAGAGATGTGCTTCCCCGTCTCAAACAGTTCCTCTATACCATCAGATTGAATTGCACCTTCAAGAAGTTCACGGACACGGGCATTCATTTGTGAAATGTCAGGGGCATCACCCTTTGTGAGTTTGAAAAGAATAGAGCGCACAGCACAGTAGAAGTGCAGATAGTCCTTTTCTTTATCAGAGATAGCCTCACTTGAACTGCATAGGTTGAACGCTTGTTTCATGCGTTTGACTGCCGCCATAAAGCGAGTTTCCAAATCTTCTGTGAGCTGTACATACTCAACAGCCCGATTGAGGCAAGCAAGCTGCTCTTTCGGTGAGCCGTTGAAGTAATCCGTGCTATTGAAGTTGTGGAACATCTGAGCTAAGACATCGAGCTGGTCTTTAACAATCGTGATAGACTGCTCGACGCCTTCAAACTCATCGCTCTCAAAGTTGGTGTATTTCTTGAGGGCGAGATTCATGTTTTTCTTAATGCCGATGTAGTCCACGATCAAGCCCTTGTCCTTGCCGGTATAGACGCGGTTGACGCGGGAAATCGTCTGGATAAGGCTGTGCTGCTGGATGGGCTTGTCGATGTAGATTGTGTCGAGTGCCGGTACGTCGAAGCCGGTAAGCCACATATCAACAACGATGGCAATTTTGAAGTTTGATTTAACGTTCTTAAACTGACGGTCAAACTCCTTGCGATCGTCTTTCGTTCCCAGCATTTCATATAGTTCAGGCTCATCATCTTTATTTCGCGTCATGATGAGCTTGATCTTCTCGATGGGTTTGAGTTCCTTTTTCTCTTTTTCCGTCAGTTGAACCCCGTCAGGGCAAACCTTTTTCTCTGCCCATTCCGGTCTCATTCCAACTATAATCTGATAAAAAGCGTATGCAATCTTGCGATTAGAGCAGACAAACATTGCTTTTCCTGCAACGGTAGCTCCTTCGGCAACGCGGGTCTCATAGTGGTTAATGAAGTCCTCCGCAACTGCGTGAAGTCGGTCAGGATCACCGATGATCGCATCAATATGAGCAACCGCCTTCTGGCTTTCCTCAATCTGATGCTCATTTGCGCCTTCAACAGCACAGCGGTCATAATAATCTTCAATTTCCCGAACCTTTGCCTGATCAAGAGTGACCCGTGCAGCGCGTCCGTCGTAGACAAGGTTGACTGTGATACCGTCTTTGACCGCCTCTGTCATTGTGTAGGCATCGACAACCGGACCGAAGACTTCAATCGTGCCATCTACGGGCGTGCCGGTGAAACCGACATAGGTAGCATTGGGGAGAGAATCGTGTAGGTACTTTGCGAATCCATAGCTTCGCTCTACACCTTCGGCAGTGACCTTGACTTTCTGATCGAGGTTTATCTGACTACGGTGTGCTTCATCGGATATGCAGATCACATTCGCTCTATCCGTCAGAAGCTCCAAGTCCTCGGTGAACTTTTGGATGGTGGTCATGTACACCCCTCCGCTTGTCCTGCCTTGAAGTTCCTGACGCAGCTTTTCGCGGGAATCAATGCTCACAACGGTTTCGTCACCAATGTACTTCTTGGATGCTACAAACTGCTTTGAGAGCTGGTCATCCAAATCCGTTCGGTCGGTAATAATCAGGATTGTAGGGCTATGGAAGAAGGTACTCTTCATAAGCATTCTTGTGAGGAAGAGCATAGTATAGCTTTTTCCGCAGCCTGTCGCGCCGAAGTATGTGCCGCCCTTGCCGTCCCCCTCCGGTCTGAGATGTGCCTTGATATTCTCAAACAGCTTGACCGCAGCAAAATACTGAGGATAGCGGCAGACGATTTTGAGGTCTTTGTCCGAGCTATCAGGGAAATAGACAAAATCCTTGATGACTGCCAAAAGCCGTTCTTTGCGGAACAGTCCGCTCACCATAGTTACAAGGGAATTGATGCCGTCCAATTCCTTATCGTCAGCTTCAATCTTTCTCCACGCATAGAAGAAGTCATACGGGGAGAAGAAGGAACCGTATTTATTATTTGCACCATCGCTTATGACGATGAAGGCGTTATACTTGAAGAGTTCAGGAATATCACGGCGATAACGCACGGTAAGCTGAGTATAGGCGTCCATGATCGTTGTGTTTTCTTTGACTGCGCTCTTGAACTCAAGCACAACAACAGGAATGCCGTTGATGAAGACAATCCCGTCCGGTATGCGTAGCTGGTTGTTGATGCCTTCAATTTCAAATTGATTGACGATCTTGAACACGTTTTTCTCTGGCTCATCAAAGTCAATCAGCTCAATGTAAATGTCTTTCTTTGTGTGATCCTCACGGTTGAAGATGAAGCCGTCACAAATCATTTTGCAGACTGCTTTGTTTGCTTCGTAGATCGTACCGGAAATAGACCTCAGGCGAAGGATGATGCTATCAACTTCGCTGGGGGTAAGTCCATCTGCGGCGTATCTGTCCAGGAGGTACTTCCGCAAATCATCAATAAGCAGGACCTCAGAACGTTCACGGTGGATCTGTTCTCCATTCAGATAAATATAACCTTCATCCTGAAAAAGCTCCATGATGGACATTTCAAGAGAATGCTCATTGAAGTTCGCCATTATCATTTCCCCCTAACTGCCTCTGCATTTCTGCTTCAAAGGCTTTTTCACTTTGCTGGAAGTCGTACTCCTGATACTTCAAACCCAGACGTGCCAGCATGAGTGTACCTTCCCAGTCATCAATGTTTGAGTATTGCGTTGCACGGTTTACGTCTGTGAGAACACCGAGGATCAGCCCTGTACAATCGAGTGCAAAGTCTATCATTTCCTGTATGTCCGGATATAAAACAGGATGACGATCCGTTAGGTTCTCGTTGCTCAATATACGCTGTTTATCGTTGTGGGCATAGAGCTTATTCCTCTGCATTCGGATGTCCTCTCTTTTTTTACTCAGCGCACAGAACCGCTTTTGGTACAGGGCTAAAAACTCAGGAAAAGTCAAATCCACCCGAACCGGAGCATTCTCTGCATCCGGAATGTTAAATATCGCAAAGAGTGTCCTGTCAGATTCAACCTGAGCCTTGAAAAATCGCTCTTCTTGTGGCTTGAGCTGATGCTGGTACGGGATTTGATAGGAAAACGCTGTTCCATCATGCTCTACGGTCATTGTTTCTCTGTATTCAGGAAATAGGTCTTGATTTTCCGCGCATTTTGCAAGGAGGGTTCCAATGGACACGACGCCATTTGAGCTATCATACAGTTTGGCGATCTCCATAAAACAGGCTTTCATCAAAGCTCCGTGGATCGTTTGATAGAACGCTGGTGACATCTTCATTTCTTCCGCATATTCGCGCTGGTTTTTGCGATACTGCTGCAATATGAGGTAATAGGCATTTGCGTCAAAAGCTCCATGATGAAGTTCCTCGGCAATTTTGATCAGCGTTTCCTTGTCCATTTTCATTCCTCCCTTCGTAGGTAAATGATAATTTAGAAGCAACTGCACAAGCAGTATTCCAAGATCAATTTTCTTCTTACTATGGGTGTGACAAGCTTCCCGAAGGTTATAGCATTGTCAGTTTGGATAGCCTCTGTACAGTCAAAGGTGGCAAACGCCTTCCTGCCGACTGTGAATTACTTGATGATCCAACAGAACACCCTTATATTCGTGTTCGTGATGTTGGCGGAAGTCGCTATGTCTGTCTCACAGACCAATTCCAATATATTGATGAAGAAACGCATCAAGCCATCTCACGATATATAGTAAACACCGGAGATATTGTCATTTCGATTGTTGGTACAATCGGATTGCTCGGCAAGATTCATTCCTCTCTTGACAAAGCAAACCTTACTGAAAACTGCGTTAAACTCGCAGGTATTCATACGGTTACTTCCGACTATCTCTATTACACACTTTGCTATAAAAAGCAAATTAAGGAGATTGACCTTCTGACAGTCGGTGCGGTTCAAGCAAAGTTGCCTATGTACAACATCCAATCTATGAAAATCCTTGTCCCTCCGACCAAGGTGATCAGTGATTTTCAGAAGAAAATGAACGCTTTGGACGAGCAAATTGAAGCAAATACAATGGAAATCCAGAAACTTAATGAGCTTCGATCCGTTCTCCTTGCAAAACTGTCCGATTAAGCCGCTAAATTATCATTTATCCGCCGCTTTAGATCGATCCGCTCCGTAATGGTCTGGTACGCCTTCACAATGCTGCGCTGTTTGTCAATAGAGGGGACAGGTAGCTCTACCTTGCACATTTCATCCCAGTCCATTATTTCCCGGACGCTGCCGTGAGACTTAAAACGTGCGTAACGATCAAACTCCGGTCTGCTGAACCAGAGCATTAGGTATTCGGGTAGTAACTCGTTTTCATCTTTCACTTCAAAAACGGTATAGATATTGCTGACAAGCCCCTCATCATAATCCGTCAGAAGAGCGATACCAATTTTGTCTCCACGCCGAGAAGTATCTGGAATGTAGGTAAACTGCCCCCGTTTGACTACCTTGTATTTCGTAAAGTCGGTACCAACCGTGTTTGCAATGGAGGGAATGAACATCTTTTGGACGGAAACACCTAAAAGGTTTTCCTCTTTTCCGTCTGTGTTCCTGACATCGACTTGGCGAATGAAATTTCCAAGCAGCCTATATCTTTCTTTCATCGTGACACCTCACCCTATGTATTTTCTGTGTGCCAGCTTGACATTTTGCTGTTTAACCATAGCATAGTGCATGGTCGTGTCGATCTTCTGATGCCCTAAGAGCTGCTGGACTTGCTCTATGGGCATTCCTTTATCTATGGCTGATGTTGCCAATGTTCTTCGGAACTTATGTGGGTGGACACGAGGCAGATTCAGCCTTTTTCCCAAATCTCGAAGCCGTCTTTCTACGCCGCCAATCTGCAAACGGTCATGCGGTGCGGTCAGCGAGACAAACAACGCTGAACAGGTGTCTGTGCGGCTTTCCAGATAGTTTTGGAGATGGATTTTTGTCCTGGCATCGAAATAAACGATCCGTTCCTTACTTCCTTTTCCGAAAACAACGCATTCCCGTTCATTGAAGTTGATGTCATCGCGGTTAAGGGCAACCATCTCACCAACACGCATTCCAGAGGACGCAAGAAGGTCTATCATCGCAAGATCGCGGACATTGCAGCAGTTGTCCCGCATGATTTCCAATGCCTCGTCGGTATAGGTTTCCTTGATCACCTTTGCCGTTTTCACCTTGTGGATCCGGCGTACCGGGCTTTTTACGATGTAATCCTCATCTTCAAGCCACGAAAAGTAGCTGGATAGGATGCGGCGGATGTTATCTATCGTGACCTTGCTTGACTTCCGGCTCATCTGATACACTGTTAGGTACTTCCGCAAGTCCTCAGTTACAATCTCTTGAGGCTCTTTTTCAATGCCGGACAACATTGACACAATTGTCTGACGGTAATAGCTCAAGGTTTTTTCTGAGCAGCCTTCAATGCGTTTTGCGTTGATAAAACAGGCAACCGTATCGACCTTTGCGCTTTCTTCCATGCCCGCGCTGTGACTTAGCTCTACGCCACTCAGTACCCCCTCAAGGACGCCTTGAAGCTGTTTTAACTGTGCATTGTTCAGATACGGAAGCATCTGTCGCTGCACTTCTTGAATCAGTTGTTTTTTCATTGTCGTGTCTCCTTTGATTATTCTCAGAGAACGACTTTTCAGTGGCAGTTCTTAGGGTAAAACTCTCGCCACTGGTGAGAGTAATGGACGGTAAATGATAATTTAGCGGCTTAACCCTGAAAGCAAGGTCTGTGCGAAACCTGTAAGTTTTTCTATCTCAAGATTATTGTCAGCAACGGCAGCAAGAGTTGCACTCACCAACACAGCCCAATTTTGCTGCAATTCAATCGGCGGAATGGGAATGTGTAATGCTTTGATATAACTTGTGGGCTTTGCGATTGATGGAACGCCGGTTGTGTTATCATTTGCGAGTAATTTTCTGCGCCCGGCATCAGTGTGAAAGTAGAAGAGAACATACTCAGGTAATAGCGCACGCTGGTCACAAGTAAGTAAAAACTGACTTTGGGAAATGACATACCTGTCGAATTTCGTTTTGTCCGGAACAAGTGCAACTTGCCCCAGCGTTCCACGATGAGTGATCACAATATCACCAGAGAAGGCTATCGAATTTTTTAGCTGGTTTGCTTTTTCTTCCTCGACATATCGGAATGATCGTTCAGAAAGCAAGTAGCCAGAGATGTTATCTCCGTTTAACACTGGAACACCACGATCAACAAAGCAGTCAGTTTTAATATTAGAGCCGAAAGGTCCCATTGCAACGCGGGACAATGATTTTCCCAAGGGTTGTGAGAACCAATCACTCTGCTCGTCACGATATTCGGGATGGGTAGCAAACGTCCGCATGAACTCTGTTTTGCAGAGTTCCACTAAATTATCATTTTCCGCTCTCTTCAAAGCAATGCGGTCGGTAATTGCACGGTAGGACCCAACGATCTCACATTGTCTCGCATAGGAGGAAACAGGGAGCTTTATACGGCAAAGATCGTCCCATGAAATTCCGCCTCGAACACTGCCGTCCGTCATGAACCAGCATTCACGGTCAAACTCCGGTCTACGAAGCCACATCATCAAATACTCTTCATTTAAGACATCGCGGTCAATAATCTCAAACATGAAATACGCCGGAGAAACTATTGCGGGGCTGTCTTTCTCATAGAGTGCAATCGGAAGACGCTCATCGCGCCCAACGTGCATTGGGTTACAGGCAAACAATCCCTTGCTGATTAGCTTATACCGGCTCAAATCTGTGCCAATTACATTTGCGACGGAAGGCATAAACTCTTTGTCGATGCTTATGCCAAGAACAGTGCTGGTGACTTCCTCGGAGTTCCGATAATCAACAAGCTGAATATGTTTACCAAGGGGTTCATAATTCGATTTCATAGCCCAGCTCCTTAAACACGGTCAACAGGTCAGCCTTCGACTTCTCTTCTGCAACAAGCAGATCACGAAGCTCACTTTGCAGCGTCTTCATTTTCGTATCAAAGTCGATGTTCTCATCACGATTTACAAACTCGATGTAACGGCTCGGAACAAGGGTAAAGCCCTTTTCTGCAACCTCATCGAAGGATGCGCTGTAACAAAATTCAGGCACATTCTGATAAGTTTCTTCATAACCTTCCTGCTGCCATGCGTGGTAGACGCTCGTGACCTTCGCACGGTCTTCTTCTGTCAGTTCAATGTACTTCTTTTCATAGGGGCTTCCCATTTGCCGCAAGTCCATGAAAAGGATCTCGCGCTCACGGTTACGGAAGCGTTTTACCTCTCCGTTTTCTTCAACCACACGAGCCTTTTTATTCTTGTTTAGAATCCAAAGCGTAACGCTGATGTCGGTGGTGTAGAAGAGGTTGCGGGGAAGGATGATGATTGCTTCGACGAGATTGTTCTCGATGAGCTGACGGCGGATTTTCAGCTCTGTGCCATCGTCAGACAGTGCGCCGTTTGCAAGCAGGAAACCGGCAACACCGTTTTGAGAGAGCTTTGAAACAATATTCAGAATCCAGCCATAGTTTGCATTACTCGTGGGCGGAACTTCATAGCCGTCCCAGCGCGGATCATCAATCAGCTCATTATCACCACGCCATTCTTTCTGATTAAAAGGCGGGTTTGCCATAATGTAATCTGCCTTGAGGTCCTTGTGCTGGTCATTGGTGAAAGTGTTCGCTGCCATTTCTCCGAGGTTTGCAGAGATGCCGCGAATAGCCAGATTCATTTTGCACAGCTTGTACGTCGTGTTTGTATATTCCTGACCATAGATAGAGACCTTCTTCTTGTTGCCGTGATGTGCCTCCACGAACTTCATTGACTGCACGAACATACCGCCAGAACCGCAGCAAGGGTCATAGAGAATACCGTCATACGGCTCGATCATTTCCGCAATCAAATTGACAATGCACTTCGGCGTATAGAACTCGCCCTTACCTTTGCCTTCTGCAAGTGCAAACTTACTCAGGAAGTATTCGTAGACTCGTCCGATAATGTCATTCTCTTTATCGCCGGTGTTGATCTTATCAATCTCGTCCAGCAGTGATGCCAGCTTTGCTGTGTCGATGTGAAGACGTGAGTAGTAGTTGTCCGGCAGTGCGCCTTTCAGTGCGGGATTCGCTTTCTCAATCGTATAGAGGGCGGTGTCGATTTTCAGCGCAATGTCATCCTGTTTCGCATTCTCCATAATGAAAGACCAACGGCTGATCTCAGGCAGGAAGAACACGTTGTCCTTCGTGTAGAAGGCAACATTGTCAACAAACTTCTCACCGTATTTTTCAGAAATAGCTTTCCTTTGTGCCTCAAACTTATCGCTGGCAAACTTCAAAAAGAAGAGACTGAGAACGACGTGTTTGTATTCCGCTGGCTCAACAGAACCACGGAGTTTATCTGCGGACTTCCACAGAGCTTCCTCCATAGAAATCTCCTTCTTCGGTGCCGATGCGGCTCGTGCCATATCAAAATCCTCCCTGTGTATTTATCTAACCTATTTTACAAAAAGAGCTGTACGAAAAACCGGACTCAGTTCTTGTCCGTTCGCACAGCCTCACATATATCTCCGATGTCACAGTTCAAGTAATCACAAATGCGCAGCAAAATAGAGAGGGACACTTCTTCCCCCTTATTCAGTTTTGTCCATGTTCCGGCAGACAGCCCTACTTCATGTCGTAGAGAAGCCTTCTTTATGTCGCGTTCCAGAAGAAGCATCCATAGTTTCTTATAGCTTATGCGCACGGCAACCATCCTTTCGCTTGCTTGCATTCAACATCGCTTATAATATTATACTGGATTTCATTCTCAAAAGCAATTCGTTGATGCAGAAATTAAAGAAAAAGTTTCAATTTCTCGAACCTTCTCTCAAGGATGCAGGGCATCTCCGGTCAACAGGAGATGCCCTGCTTTTGAAAGGACTATTCGCGCTGTGTGCTGCGCAGATGATCACGGTCATGGTCAACAGAAGGAGCGAGAAACGCATCAACATTAGACCTGATCGTCTCTATTTGCTTTACTTCTTTTTTGAGCTTCGCGCGTTCATCATAGAGCCGTTGCTGCTCTTCAAGAAGTCGCTGCTGTTCCGCTTGCAGTGTCTTCAAGCTCGGCAGTTTTTCATCGCCCTGCATGGCAAGAAGCGTACTCCGCGCCGCCTCAAAGATCACAAGCTCTGCCTCATGCTTTGCCTTGAACCCCGGCTTGTCTTTTGCCTTCTGGAAGGCATCATATACAGGCTTGAGCCGCTGGTAGTTGGAGATATTTTTGATGAGCGGCTGGACTTCCCGCAGACGTGCTTCAACGCCTTTCAGTTCCTTGCCGGTACGGTCATAGGAACCGTGAACATCCTCAACCTTCTTCTCAAGATCGGCGTATTGAAGCAGATTGTTTTCCGTGAGATAGTTGAGTGTCCGTGCCGCTTCCTTGAGGATAGTGAGCTTTGCTTTATGCTCGTAACCCTTGCTGTCGATAAGCCTGATCCGCTCCTGAATATCTTCGATGAGAGAGATGCCCTTCGGCGTGGTCTGTCTTTGGCTTCTTCGGGGCGTCCGTCCGGCAATCCGCTCCTTGATGCGTTCCTCGGTGTAGTTCTCTCCGATAGTTTTAGACCGGGTAAACCGCTCCTGACCTTCAGCACGGAAGGAGATGTATTTGCCAGTCTTGATTTCATATCCGGCTTCCTGCATGAGCCGCAGAAAATCATCGTAGTCCTTCGCCGTGATGACGAGCCGGTCGATGGTCTGCTTGAGTTTCTGCTTCCAGCTCGTGCCGCGTTTGGCTTCGGTGTACTCCTTGTAGCCCATGCCTTTGTTCTGAGAGGGAGGAATAACAGAGAG
This sequence comes from Dysosmobacter welbionis, assembly GCF_005121165.3. NCBI lineage: Bacteria > Bacillati > Bacillota > Clostridia > Eubacteriales > Oscillospiraceae > Dysosmobacter > Dysosmobacter welbionis. The sequence continues at coordinate 2,958,531 of NZ_CP034413.3, forward strand.
ACCGTTTTCCTTACAGAGCCGGTCGCTGACCTCGCGCATATCATAGTAAATCCGCTTATAGCTCTTATATGCGTGGTAGTCCACGAAGTCAACCGCATTGAAAATCAGGTGGTTATGAACATGGTCTTTGTCAATGTGAGTGGTCAGCACATACTCATATTTTCCTCCGAGGATTTCATCTGCAAACTGCTTGCCGATCTCGTGGGCAAGCTCCGGTGTGACCTCTCCGATTTCAAAGGACTGGATCACATGACGGGCTATGATCCTGACCGGATTCATCCCTTTTTGCTCGGCTATCTTCCGCGTCCATTCAAATTCCCGCGCTGCGGTCTCGCTGGCACAGCCGTAGGACGAGACCAGCAGCTTCTCGTCTGTCTTTTCGGGATTCAGAATGTACGCGATTGCCTTGCTCAAAGTTCCTCGGATTGCTTTGATTTTAGTAACTGCCATACCGCGTCCATCTTTTCTTTCAGCTCGTCAATATCGTCCTGATAGAATCGTCCCGTCGAGTTGATCCTGCGGCAGACGGTATTGATGTTCACACCGATCTTGTTGATTTCGGCGGCGAGCTTTTTCTGCTCCGTGTAGTCCACAACGATGATGTAGCCGTCGATCAGCATCTTCCTTGCATACGCACCGAAGTTCTCCGTGCCGATCATTTCCATCTTCTTTGCAATCGTCCGTTCTTCCTGTGGTGTCAGCCAAATCTTCTTCTGAATGTCTCGTGTTCTTCGTACCATGCTGCGCCCTCCGTCGTAAAGATTAGAAGGGTTTGGGACTATCCCAACAAGCAAAAATCTGATGTTAAGGGCAGGGTCTCCTTAACTGATTTTTCTCCGGTGGGTACTCACCGGATTTGCTTGCTAATCTCCCAAAATCGTATTCCCCGAAGATTCCTCCGTGAAATGTCCCTTCACTTTACAACGGACACAAAAAGGGCGTTTGTTGAGTACCGGATTTCAAAAAAGTTAAAAAATCATTGGATTTCCCATGTGAAAGCCAATGTGTCTGTCACATCAATATCAACCGGCTCAATCTCAGGTGCGGCGCACTTGCTCATCGCCATGAGAGGCTGAATGCAGTCTTCAACATCGTAGCTTGTTCTGGAAAAAACATTGAGTTCGCCCCAGTTGTAGTCGATGTTGAGCAACTGCCCAAGCGTACTGCCTGATGCTTTGCAAAGAATCTCCGCCTTTGCCCTGGCGTTCTCCGTCGCATTGATCAGCAGCTCTTCGCAGACTCTTGCCGGGTTTTTCACGGTGAACGCAATGCTGAGTTCTGGTTGCGCCCCACAATCCGCAATCGCAGAAATGACCTTTGCAAGCTGCTTGCTGTCAAAGTCAAAGGCAAGTTTCAAGCGATAGCTGCAAGCATATCCGGCAAACTCTCGCTTGTAATTTCCTTGCCGATCCTTGACATTCTCGTACCTTGTCTGGACATCAAAGCTCGTGGTTTTCAGGTCTTCCTTGCGATACCCAACGCGGACTGCGGCACCTTGCAGTCTTTCGATTCTCTCGGCAGCTTCCGACATTGCGCGGTCATAGGTTTCAGATAAGACTTCAATGTTCAGGGATAGGATGATGTAATCCGGTCTTGTGGAGACATTGCCTGTCCCTTTTACGGTGATTGTTCTCATTACTTTCTCCCGTCCTTTCTGGAATTGAAGTCCTCATCAATACGTTTTTTCCAATTCGTACCCAGCGGTACGCTGCATCGGACAGCGGAAACCGCTTTGCTCAGAACTTCATAGTTGAGTTGCGTTCCCTCGCGGTCAGAGTGGTAATTGACCGCTCGATCTGCTCCAATTCCAAAATGCTTTGCCGTCTCAACTGCATCAATGTTTGCACCGAGGAAAAGAAACTCCCAGCCGTACTTTTCCTTCTGTCGCTCAATCATCTTCTTGACCTTCTCGCTGTCATAACGGCGGCTTGCATTCTCCATGCCATCCGTTGTGATGACGAACAGTGTGTGTTCAGGGACATCCTCTTTTCTTGCGTACTTATGGACATTCCCAATGTGATGAATCGCTCCGCCGATAGCATCCAGAAGCGCGGTGCAGCCGCGAACGGAATAGTCCCTGTCGGTCATCGGCTCCACCTTCTGAACCGGCACACGGTCATGGATAACCTCGCTCACGTTGTCAAAGAGAACGGTAGAGATCAATGCCTCGCCATTCTCTTTTTTCTGCTTTTCAATCATGGAGTTGAATCCTCCGATGGTGTCTATTTCCAGTCCGCTCATAGAGCCGCTGCGATCAAGGATGAATACGATCTCCGTCAAGTTCTTTCTCATGTTTTGTACCTCCGTATATAAAAATATGACTGCTTGGTGTCTCACCTTACAGTCATATTGTACTTCGGTATTCACTTCATTTGGTCGCATGGCAAGCGACATTATTCTAAGGACAAGAACAGCTCTCCGTCAATGCTTAGGATGTCATCCATCGGAATCTTCGTGCCGTCCTGCATGGTAATCAGGCGCTCAAAGTCATCAACCTTTATGACTGCGCCGGTTGCAGTTACATACGCACCGCCAGCTTTGCGCTCATCAGGTTTGAAGTAGGTTATTTCAACCTCCGGCTCTTCATCAAGGGCATCCATGAGAAGCTGATACCTCATGTTCAAAGCGGTCAAGGCTCCCTCATCAAGCTCAATCCTTTCGTCGGTCAGACGTCCGGTTTCCTTGATTGCAGAATCATAGCCGGTGAGGGCGGCAAAGGGCGCAAACTGCGCTGCACGATCTGACATCGGCATTTGTGGTCGCGTTTTGGAAACGTGGTGAGGAAGTCCCATGATCTCGTCGTATTTTCCGTTCACGCCTTATGCCCTCCAATCTGCGCATTGCGGTCTTTCGCGGTTGCACCTTCTTCAAGATTCATTGCCTTGAGGATGGCGTTCTTTCCATACTTCTTCTTGATGGCAAGCGTGGCGGCTTGTATCTTCCGCTCACGCTCCAAAGCGGCATCTTCGGCTTTCTGTTTTTCCTCTTCGGCGGCATAGTCGGTAAAGAGGTCGAGCTGGACTGCACCGTCGTTTTTCTTCGGTACATCAGCTTCCGGCAGGACATGATTTGCAACAACATACATACGGCGGACAAGCAGATTCTTATCCACGATCCGGTCGAAGAGTTCTGACACAGCACACATTATTTTGCGAGTAGATGATGTGTGACCGTCGAGATTGATAGAGCCGTGCGCCTGTTTCGGAATCTGCCTCCCATAATGATCTGTCTCAACCGCGCCGTGATACTTTGCCCGTCGTGCCGGATCGGTCAGGTTCTCAATGTCGTAGCCGACTGTGAGAACCATTTGGTCGGTGACAAGCCCCTTGTCCACCAAGTCCAGCACAAGCAAATCCGTCATCTCTCGGACAACCAGCTTTGCTTTATCCGTCTCGTATGGGCAGTGCAATACCTGACCGGAGCTGATGCTGTTGGAGCTGGGACGGTACGCCTTGATCGCTTCAATGGTCGTAGGTTCCCAACCCCACGCATGGTCGATGAGCAATTCTGCATTCTTGCCGAACAGCTTGTAAAGCAAGTCCTCGTTTCGCTCTGAACAAAGTGCAACATCGCCCATCGTAAACATCCCGTTTTGCTCAAGTTTCTTGGCAATGCCTCGACCTACGCGCCAGAAGTCCGTGAGGGGCTGATGCGTCCAAAGCTCACGCCGGAACTTCATCTCATCCAGCTCTGCAATGCGGACGCCGTTCTTGTCGGCGGGGATGTGCTTCGCCACAATGTCCATTGCCACTTTGCAGAGGAAAAGATTCGTGCCGATTCCTGCGGTTGCTGTGATGCCGGTTGTTTCAAGCACATCGAGGATGATCTTCATGGCGAGATCATGTGCTGAGAGCTTGTAGGTGTTCAGGTAGTCCGTCACGTCCATGAACACCTCGTCGATGGAGTAGACTACGATGTCCTCCGGCGCAATGTACTTGAGATAAACCTGATAGATGCGGGTGCTGTACTCCATGTAGTACGCCATCCGGGGCGGCGCGATGATGAAGTCAATCGCCAGAGACGGGTTTGCTTGCAGCTCTGAGAAGAAGTGCGATGTGCCGTCCAGCCTGTGTCCCGGCGCGTCGTGCTGCCGTCCGACATTCGATTCCTTCACGCGCTGCTTGACTTCAAACAGCCGTCCGCGTCCGGAGATACCGTAGCTTTTGAGGGAGGGTGTAACGGCAAGACAGATGGTCTTGTCCGTCCGACTTTCGTCTGCGACAACAAGGTTTGTGTCCAGAGGATCTAAGCCGCGCTCCCGGCACTCCACGGAGGCGTAGAAGGATTTCAGGTCGATTGCGATGTAAGTGAGTTGTTTCACCTTCTTTGCCTCCGCTTTCTTCTTAGATCATCCCTAATGACATTTCATTGGAGCTTTTAATGTTGAATACGATACGCCATTCAATATCACCCTCCACCGGCTCAAAGTGTAGAGAGGAACAAACTGCATGAAGTTTTTCTTTTGAGCTGCCTCCACACACGATTGCGATTGGACCGTCCGCTCCGCCGATAATGCCAATACAAGCAATATCGTTTCGTGCCTCTGGTGCATAGCGGTCAGAGCATGGCGCAATTTTCAAAGGTTTGTCCCCCTCAGCGCAATCACAGATTGAAATATCATCGTCTGGTTCAGGAGAAAACGTATAGCTCATGGCGGTAAAATGCGTCGGATAAAGCCAGCGGTCAGAACCGAAACGCTTTTCGGAAATTGTCTGCCGCTCCAATTCCTGTACGGTCAATGTGTATTTTTTTCCACTGACCGGATGGAGGAAAGAAAACGAATCACCGGGAGCGTGTGCCTTGAAATGTGGTCCCGGGACACGACACGACTGCTGCTCCATTGTAAGGGAGAGGGCTTTTATTTCAGGACGGCGTTTGCTTGTCCACGGAAAAGCTGCCCGAAAAATCATCCATCCATAGGATGTATCCAAATCATAGTGTTCCAATGCCCACTTTGCTTCCGCTTCATTGATCACCCCGTCTGGCAAACATGGATTAAAGACCACGGAACAGCCGTGGGAGGTCAGCATTGTTTTCCCGTTCAATTCCAAACGAGGAATAAAGTCAAGGCAAAGTGGATTGTCTAAATCTATCTGCATTTGCTGCTCCTGCGTGAAGTATTCGCAGGAGTCGTTTTCGGGGTGTAAATCCCATTTAGTTATGAACTTGCGAATGTCTTCTTCCGGGGTGCGCATACAAAAGTCCATGACGAGTCCCTTGCTGCAAGAATACGCCGCAGGAATAACCCAATGATGCCTCGCCCAGTCAAATTGCTTATTCAACCGGATTTCCGTTCCGGCATGGTCTTTTCCCGAATGTCCCCAGAAGTTTCCCTCAAAGTAGACCTTCCACTCAGGCATGGTCGGTTCTGCTTCTGGGTTCATATCAACATCATAATAGTCCTCGGTGTACTTGATCTTGCTATAATCAAAAGATGCTTGCAGCTTTTTGATGTATACCCACGGCTGTTCCATAGGCGTCAATTTCATTTTCTCAGCAAGCTCTGATAGCGTTCTTTGCTGATCCTGTGTTGGAGGGTTGTCCTGCAAAAAGGCTTCAAACTGGGCTTTATCCCACATCCACGCCTGTTCCAGCGCTGCCGAATCACTGCAAGCAAGGAGCAACCTCAGAAAGTCTTCAAAATCGTTTGCCAGCGGATGAACAAAATCCGGAGCCGAGTTCATGGGACTGACGGAAAATACCATACCGCCAAAGCCTCGAACAAAGCAGAAGTGGATGCCGTCCACACCCGCCCAGCCAAAAATAGATGCACCTTTTGGCGTGCAAAAGTATGGGTTGTTATCTTCACGACGCTTCACTCCTACGGAAGAGAGGTCAATACCACTTCGCAAAAATTTCTGAAACACTTTATCCATAGACCTTATGCTCCTATTAAACTTTGGTCAAAGGCAAACAGAGCCTCGTTGATCTCAAAGACGTTATAGTTCCCATGCTCCACGAAATACTCCACAATGATGTCAAACTTGTTGGAGTGGGAGAGTGCAAAGCCCGCCTTCATGAGCATATCCTTCATTTCGGAAAGTGGCAGCTCAAGAGCGATGGCAAAAGCAATCGCTGTGGGCTTGCTCGGCTTGTAGAGCTTGTCGCTGCGGATCTTCGAGAAGAGCTTCCGGTCAATATTCGCCTTCTTATAGCACTGCGCGTCCGTCATGCCGCGTTCGTCAATCTTCCGCAGCAGCATCTCGGAAAAGCTCTCGTCGATCTGTTCCAGTGCATCGTCGAGTGTTGCTGCCTTTTTGGGGGCAGCCGCCGCAAAGACGGGAGGCATGAGCTGTTCGATTGCCTCTTCACAAACGGATGCCTCGCAAGGCATGGGTTCTTCCATCCGGAAGGCGTTCATCCTGCGCAGCCGCTCAGAACGAGGATCGGTATGCTCATCCACATAGCGGTCGTCTATGTACGCTGCAATGTCGGCAAACAGCTTGCCGCTGATCTGATAGGCTTTGCGGTCGAAAATAACGATGTACACCGTCATTTCGTTTTCAAGAAGGAAACTGCTGATGGTGTCAATCGCAACCTTGAGGGCTTGATCCTTTGGATAGCCGAAAATGCCGGAGGAAATCAGCGGGAACGCAATCGATTCACATCCGTATTCCTTCGCCAGCATGAGCGATGTCCGATAGCAGGAGATCAGCAGTTCGCGCTCACCATGCCGCCCGTCATACCAGCGCGGACCGACTGCGTGAATGACATATTTGCAGGGCAGACGATAGCCCTTCGTGATTTTTGCGCTCCCGGTTTCGCAGCCGTGGAGCGTTTCACATTCTGCCAGCAGCTCCGGTCCTGCGGCACGATGAATGCAGCCGTCCACACCGCCGCCACCCAGCAGCGACTCGTTGGCAGCGTTGACGATGGCGTCCACCTTCATTTTTGTGATGTCATTTCTGACGATTTGAAGCGGCATGATCAAGCCCTCCCATTCGGTTACTTCGCGCCGGTCAGCAGTTTGTCCAGCGGGATTCTTTCCGGGTATTTTCCTTCGGTCAGAATGTCATATAAATACCTGTTATCCAGAATCATATCATCCCGGATAAGCTGCCAGTTTGCCTTTTTCCTGAAAAACACCTTGAAGATCAGGAAGTTCATAATCGCCCCAATTACCGGCGTGGTCATGCCGAAAGCCTCGGTGTGAGAGAAATGGCATCCTGTTTTGGTTCTTTTCCCTTCAAAGGTGATGAACGCCGTTTTCTTGTCGCTCCGGAATACAATGCGGAAGTGGTTCTCATCCTGTTCGCATTCCGTAATTGTGCCGGTCACATCGTAGTCCAGCCCCATGACGATCTCGCGGAAGCGGATCTTGCTTCCTGCGTTATAGTTTCCGTTATAGAGATTGCATTCGATGTGGTAGGGACTCCATTTCACAAACTCTTCCTCAAAGTTAGCAGTCCATGCCTTTAATTTTTCATAGGAAGCCGGAATCTCTATCTGCTCTGTAAGAACAATCATTGTCAGTTTCTCCTATTCTGTCAAAGCGGCATCGGTGTCCGGGCGATCAGAATGACCGCCAGAATCGCACCCACAAATGCCGCAGCCCCTATGACCGCCAACAACTTTTTGCTGAGTTTCTTCTTTGCTGCCTTGCCAATCAGCGCAGCGCAAGCCACGCAGACAGCCGCAGCCACAAGTGCAATGCCCAGCGTTTCCCATAGCCACGAAAGTTCATGTAGTATTTTCATGCGATCATCATCTCCTGTTCGTTAAACTGGAATTTATAGTCCTCTCAAAACCAATTTGCTTTTTCTTCTCGAAATACGGGAATATCACTATCTCGATATGGATTGTAATTATGAAGATTGCAACCAAACTCTTTTAATGATTTTATTTTGTTATCCTGTGTCCATACAATTAAAGATATTCCGTCAAATTCTTCAACATTTCCATTATTCATTTTGTTTTTAAAATACCACTCCACGATTGTTTGATTGCCTTGATGAAAAAATTGCTTAATCTCCCAGACAAGAACACTTCCGCGTGTATTCCATTCGTCAAACCAGTGCTTTACCGTTTTGCGGTTTTCATATTTAGGACTCCAACTCTCAGTATATACAACATCATCTGTAAAAATATTGTCAATTCCTAAATCTGCTTTCTTAATCCACATATCAAACCATAATCGGATAATTTTTTCTCTCTCGTTCATAAAGCACCTCCACAACTTCCGATTTGTCTGCCCCTTAAAGTCCAAGTCCTTCAACCCACGCCGCAAGCTCCTGATGCCCGACGCAGCCCTTGAAAACCTTGCCGTCCATCAGCTTTGCGCCTTTGCAGCTCGGCGCAAGGCGTTCGTTCGTCTTGCCAATGTCGCTTCCTCCGGAGGTTGCAAACGGGATGATCGTCTTGCCGGTCATATCATAGCTCTCAAGGAACGTATTGATAATCGTCGGCGCAACGTACCACCAGATCGGGAAGCCCACAAAAATTGTGTCGTAGTCCTTCATGTTGTCCCGCTTTATGGCAATCTCTGGACGGGAAACAGGATCGTTCATCTCAATCGTGCTGCGGGCTTTCTTGTCCATCCAGTTCAGATCGGCTTCCGTATAAGGCACTTTCGGCTCAATCTCAAAGATGTCCGCGCCGATTGCCTCTGCCAGCGTCTCGGCAACCTTTGCGGTCACGCCGGACGCAGAAAAATACGCTACAAGTTTCTTACTCATTGTGTTCTTCCTCATCAATCTTTTCATTTCCTTCATTCAGCATGAAGTATAGCAGAGCTTCCAGCAATGTTGCCATATAATGAAGCGACCAGTTTTCTTCCGGCTCTTTTGTCATCTTATCAAGCACGGCTCGAAAAGCCGTGGTACGGTCAATCCTTGTTTCATCATCAATGCGGTCAAGTATGCCCTTCATTTTCAGGGCGAGTTCTTTTTCCTCGTCAGAAAGCTCCGGTATGCCAAGTAACTCAGATAGTTTCTTGTCCTGCATAATAGCATCGTATTCGATGTATGACTTGTGTTCGGCTGACATCAATTCTTCAAAGTAGTTGATAAAAATATGAACGCGAATGCCACCTTCTTCGTCCGGGGAGAAGCAGACGGTTTGCGATTTTTCTGCAATTTCTTTCAAAAATGCAAGGTCTTCTGAGTCATCGAACTCCGCAAACGGAAGAAACATATTGATTTCCGCGTGCCAACGATGATAGTCCACGATTCCCTTGATATACCCGCGGTGTTGCTTGACAAACGCATCACAGCGTTCCAGAAGATACTCGTAGTTCTTCTTGTCCTCCGGTACAATGATCTTTGGTATCTTGTCCATTGCTTCGGAGTACGCTTTCAGCATACCACAATTAACTGCGCGGTCAAACACCTCATCGCACCATTTATCGTATTCGGCAGACTCGGTTTCCCGGTAATCCTTCTCAAAGATAATATCGTCCATTGCGTTACCCCTTTATGATTTTCTCAAGCTGCATTTCGGTCGCGTTAGGCAGACGTGATTGCAGATGTTTTAGAATGCGTTCTTTGGATTCCTGCGGGTCTCGCTGATAGGCAGATGTGATAAGGTCGTACCCGAAAAGTTCTTCCGGCGTCGCATACTCTGCGACACCCCAGCCATAAGGTCTTCCGTATCTGTCCTGCATATAGACGAAATCCGCGATGCAGACATAGCTCTGCATTTGCAGCCGCGTGATGCACGTCTCAAAACCGGTGTTGCCGCCCTTGCGGTAGTTCAGAGCCTCTTTCAGCCGTTTGGAAAGCATTCTGCCTTCACCGGCTATGGCTTCATAAAGCTCCTTGTCCTTGTAGGACGCCAAGCCGTCATCCCAACGGGCGTCAAAGTCATAGCCGTCACGCCGGAAGTTCGCAAAGTCCGGAATCCACTCCCGACTCACAAATCCAGCCTTCTTGTTGAAAAGTTTGCCGTAAAGACATTTGCCGCTCCGCGCAGCCGGTCCTTTCCATTCCCACGGACCATCTACATCATCCGCAAACCATAACTCAGGTGGGCAAAGTTCCTCGATGGAGAAGCCGTGAATCTCGTTCCGAAAGAAGGGCAGAAAGCCGTATTGTTCGACGGCGGCAATCAAACCATCTGCACTATGTAGTTGTCTGGCATATCTCTTTGACATTACTCCGCCTCTTCAATCACGCCATAATCAATCAGGATGTTCTTCTCCGCATACTGCGGGTAAACAACACCCATCATCTCATACTGATAACGTCTTACGCGGCGATGCTCCTGAATTGGTTCCGGTGCATACGCAGCGGTTTCACAGTGCGCATACTCCGGCATTTCCGCAAGATCATCCCGAACATCACGGATAAGCGCTTCTGCCACATCATCAATGTTCTTGCCGGTCTCCACGGCAACCAGTTCGTGCTTCCGGACTGCCTTGTCCAGATTACCGGGGGAGCGAAACAGCTTATATTTCATATCGTTGCCCGTCCTTTCTCTCTTTCGGTCTGCCTATTCTTCCTGAAATCTGTTCTTTAGGGACGCAATCATCGCTTGTGCGGCAATGCTCAGATACAAAACTCCAATTTCATAGATAAAGTCGCGGTCGATCACGATAAAGTATTCTCTAACGTGTGTAAAAACCAGTTCCAGCAAGTCCCTGTACAGCGGATCATCAAAGGGCTTGAACCGCGTAAACTTGCTTTTGGCAGCGTCCCATGTCATAGACGCTTCGCCCTCAGCACTGGTCATTGCCTCACAGAGAATCATGCTGACGCCCATTTTTCCGTTGCCGGTCAGGAGTTCTCCTTCGTAATAGCTGAGTAGGTCTTTCTTGCGTCGAAGCGGAACTACATCGCAGTTGTCATCCAGCTCAAATGCAATCAGCTCCGCAATCAGTTCCCGCCAGACCGCATAACCGGCGTTAATGGTTCCGTCCTCTTCGCGGCTGATGGTATCGTCCATGCAGTATCGCTCAAAGAAATTATCTCCGTCAATCTCGTTGCGGGTGCAGAAGATATGCGCCAGCTCATGCAGAAGAATGTGTTTCAACTCTGCCGGATGACGCGCTATGTCTGTGCGCAGAAGGATTCCGTCCGCGCCGTCTCCTGTGCCGACGAATGCAGAGGCGTGAAAGTCAAAATAGCCGTCCTCTGTATATCGGTCTTCCAGCCGGTCAGGGAAATACTGCTTGCAGAACTGCTCAAAGACTTCCTGCTGGTTTTCCGCCTGAAAGCAGCACAGCACAAGGTTGTCCTCGCTGAACTCTGCCCCAAGCGTTCGTTAAAGATGGAAGCGGCATAGAAAAGGGCTTCTTTATAGTCGTTATCGTTCATCTAATTACTATCCTTCATCCTCATTCAACCCTCCGGTCTGACATTTTTCAGGAAGTCAGAGTGCGGTACATAAGGCAAGTTGAGCTGCCAGCCCATGCGGTTCAGCTCGTTGAGCTTGATCAGCATCAGGTTGATGTTTGTTCCCATTGCAGCCGAGAGCTGCACCACATCGTAGTCCTGCTTCATCAGGTCAATCAGCTCATCATCGTCAATGATCAGGTGTGAGGCAAACGCATTCGCCTCATATTCGTGTTTTGTGCGCATATCGAACAGCACGAACTCCGGGAGCGGTTCGTTTCCTTTGGCAAGATCACGGTGAAAGGTATCATGCCCGATCTCGTGACCGCAAACCATTTGCATGATCAGATACTCCATGTTGGAGTTCAGAAGAATATGCCGCTCTTTATGGCGGTAGGTGTACATTCCGAGCAGATCGTTCAGATTGTCAAGAAAATGGAGATGAATGCCCAGCTCACGGGCAATCTTCAAGGTATCTCTTGTTCCACAGCTTTTGACAATGCTGTTCGCCTTTTTGTATATTTCCTCGGAGCGAATTATCACGGGACCTTCACCCCTTTCATGTTGAAAACAGTCAAAGTAAATCCGTCAAGAAACCGAGACGCAGACAGTTATTCCTCTGCGTCCGTACCGGTCTTCTTGTATTTCTTCGGCGTGTATTTCTCAACATTCCGGGCTTTGGATTCCCAATATATATCCTGCAACGCCTTCATCACCGCATCCTTGTCCTGCTCAGACAGCGTACCGCCCGCAAACAAGCCGGACATCCCTTCAATCAGGTCCTTTGCCTGTTTCATGCCACGGGAGCCGTACTGCTCGGATGCCTGAACCACAAACTCTTCGTCCTCGGTCAGCAGATAGTTCACATCCACCTTGAAGTATTCCGCGATTTTTCTGTAAGCGTCCTTGGTACGGGGAAAGGAAATGCCGTTCTCGTACCGGGTAATCATACGTCTGTTGATTCCCAGTGCATCGGCTACTTCCTGCTGGGTCAGCTTCCGCTTCTCCCGTTCAGCCTTGAATTTCTCTCCAAACGTCATTTTGGTAATCACTCCTGTTCACAAAAAGTTTGCGACATCAAATTGCGCAAGTCTATTGACAAAGGCACTTGAAGTGCGTATAATAATGACTGAGCAATCTAACTACTCATAGTATATCTTGAATTGCTCATCCTGTCAAGGGGCATGAGTAGTTGTACACGAAAAAGTTACATCTTTTGAGCAGTTCAAATGGACAGGCATTTATGCTGCCGAAGATTATCCGTACCGGCATACACCGGTATGAGGGAACAGGAGTGAGAAAAACAGAAATGGCTACACAGTACAGAAAAGCATACGTCCCGGTTACGCTGGATGTGGACAAGGAGGGGGCAATCCTCCCTCGCCTTATCTGGTGGGACAACGGTGTAATCTTTCAAATCGACCAGATTCTATACAAATGCCGCGCCACATCCAAAAAGGTTGGGGGCGGAGGCATCCGTTACACAGTTCAGATTCGCGGAAAGGAGTCATTTCTTTTCCACGAAGGAGACAAGTGGTTCGTCGAAGCAAAGGAGGACAACTGCTCATGATTTTATCCCAGCGCCAACTTGAAGAAATTGCAGCCTCAACAACGAAGGACTTCAACCGGTTCTTTTTCGGGGATGAGGCGGACAAGCCCGACCGATCAGCTTTGCCAACACCCATTGATCAGTTTGCAAAGAACTATCTCGGTCTTCGCGTATCATTCGCCCGTCTCTCGCCGGACGGAAGCATCTGCGGTGTCACTGCCTATGCCGACACTGAGTACAAGATCACGGAACTTGGTATTACGCGCACACTGGCTTTGAAGCGTAATCAAATTATCTTGGACGAGAGCTTCATTCGATCCGGCAACGTGCAGCGGCTCTGCGCCAAGCGCAGATTTACCCTTGCCCACGAGTGCGCCCATCAGATTCTCTTCCAACTGGAATCGGAAGAGGTAAAGGCGTCCTGCGAAATGAAATATTCCGCACGGACAGCCTATACGCCGCGAGAGCTGAAAACCCGCGAGGACTGGAACGAGTGGCAAGCAAATGTCTTGGGCGCGGCGATCCTGCTTCCTCAAAAAGAGGTTGACCTGGCAATGCGTCGGTTTGCAGAAACGCCGCTGATCAATTACGAGGGGAGGTATTCGTATGGTGATCACTTAACGCTGCGCCTTTTCTGCCGTTTGTTCGGTGTCTCCAAGACAACGGCGTCTATCCGCCTTCGTCAGCTCGGCTACATGGTAGATCGTCCATTCAGTGAGTATGTTGACCCATTGGAGGTGTGGTAATGAAGAGAGCATCCATTCGGGTTCAGGAACCGACGCCGGAGCTGATCGAAAAAATCCGCAGGGCAAGAGTTGCCATTTCCCAGCAGAAGCCCCGATACCTGAAATGTCCCTATTGTCAGCATAATGCCATTGCTGTCTACGAGGACACGAGGGGTCATGTAGAATCCAAGTGCAAGAAATGCGGGCGGATCACAGTCTTTGATGTGCTGAATATGAGAAGACTGCGACCGCGTACCAAGTAAGAACCGGAGGACAAGCCTCTGTTCTAAAATAAAATATATGTCATAGCTGAGCTGTGGAGCCGCCTGATAGGTGAAGTCATCCTAATGCCGCATGAGACAGAGTTTAATTGCTCTGTTTTATCGGCATGGGATTCAAACCTCACCGTCATGCGGCTCTTTTTCTGTCTTCACCCTTCCCGCTGCTCCCGCGCAGCGGAAAGGATGAACAATGAAAATCCCTAAGACCCCTATCGCGTTCGATTACGACCTCTGGACTACGGAGGACGGCAAGTGCATGGTGCGCGTGAAACGAACCGGCGAAGTTTCCGAGGTTGACCGCAAGGTTATGAGAATCCTTCGCGCAGAGGAAAAGCGGATCAGACGCTCGTATGGCTCTGACAACACCTCTGAGGATGAGGACGGCGCAGAGAAAATTTCTGACACCGTGCTGTCCCTTGACGCTATGCCGGAGGACGATGTGAAGTCCGCTGCATGGCTGGCAGACTCCCGCGACTGCATGGAGGAACTGATCACCGCCCTCAAAGAGAAGGAGCTTCTTTCCATTCTGACCGAGAAGCAGCGCGAATTGTATCTTGCGATGACCCGTGAAGGACTGACTCTTCGAGAGTTTGCCCGAAGGAAAGGCATCGGCATCAGAGCTGCATTTGACCTCAAAGCAGCGGTGCAGAAAAAATTTCAAAGAATTTTTTGAGCGGTACTCAACAAACGGCAAAAAGATGTCCGTTGTAAAGTGAAAGGGTCAATCAGACCACTTCACTGCTCCTTGAAAACTGAATAGTTCAGTGCTGCGGATCTTTCCGCTTCTGCGAAGCAACACAGCTTCCGACGCCAAGACCTCCCGAAAGGGAGTGAGCGACCTCCGGAGAGCTATAACAGTCGTGTGGTGCGGCTGCTTGCGACGATGCAGATGCCGGGTATAATGATACTTCCGTCTTTTCTTTGAATGGGCGGCTCGGAGCGATCCTCGGAGGGGTGAGAGTCCCATGATACCGATTGACCATTGGTAGTCCGCAGCATTCCCGGAACTGCAAAGTTCTTCTGGCAGGGGCGCGAGCTGCAAATATGCCGGACAATGAAACAAACCCAAAAGAAACTTACTATATAGTTTCAGGATGAAAACTATGTGGCAGGGTATCTTCACAAGATGCTCTGCCATATCCTTTTGTCCTGAATATTTCACGAAACAGGAGGTGCTTAGAATATGATGGGCATTGAAACAATGAAAAGCGTCAGTCCGAAAACGGTTGACCGAAGCACACTCGTTCAGAGAAGCAGCATCCGGCTTGATCCTGCGGCACCGCGAGAGGACAGGCTGAGGGAGTTCATCAAGCAGATCAGAAATCCCTATTGTTATCTGGACGGGAAAACTGTGGTGAAGATCAGCTTCGCCGCGACGGACACGACAATGGAAGATTGTCTGGAACACTATCTGAGAGGTCTCTGATTTATGAACAGTCTGAATCTTTTCACCCGGTTCTATGGACAAGCGATTGAGCCTGTGGTATAATGAAATCGGTCAAAAAAGAAGAATACGGATTAAGCCGCTTGCCCTGATGGTCATGTGGCGTTTTCGTGTTTCTCTTCATAAGAGTTGAAGCAAGCCTTCGTCTTTCTGATTTGATGTACCACACCAAACAGAAAAACGGAGGTTATTTTTATGCCAGACAAGGTTTACCGCACGGCGATCTACTGCCGTCTGTCCCGTGAAGATGGAGACAAAGTAGAAAGCAACTCCATCGCCAGCCAGAGAGCCATCTGCGAGGACTATATCGCAAGGCATGAGGATTTGGAGCTTGTCTGTGAGCCGTTTGTGGATGACGGTTACAGCGGCGTTTCCTTCAATCGTCCTCAGTTCAAAAAGCTGGAAGAGGCAATCCGCAAGGGTGCGCTTGACTGCATCGTGGTCAAGGATCTCAGCCGCTTCTCAAGAAACTACATCGACGGCGGGCGCTACATTGAAAAGATTTTCCCGCAGCTTGGCATTCGCTTCATCGCAATCAATGATGCGTATGACAGTCTGACCGGTGATCCGCAGTCCGACTCCTTTGTTATCCCGTTCAAAAACCTGATTAACGATTCTTACTGCAAGGACATCTCCATGAAAATCCGAAGCAGTTTGGAAGTCAAACAGAAAAGTGGTGAGTTCGTCGGCTCGTTCGCGCCTTACGGCTACATGAAATCGCCGGAGAACAAAAACCAGCTCATCGTGGATGAAGCGGTCAGCGAATATGTGCAGATGATCTTCTCCATGTACAAGGACGGGTTCTCCATTGGGCGCATTGCAAAGCGTCTGAACCAGATGGGCGTCCTGTCCCCGATGGAATACAAGCATTCCGCCGGTGTGAAGTTCGATACCGTCTTCAAAACCGGCGATACCGCAAAATGGACGTACAAAGCCGTCCAGCGTATTCTCACCAACGAGGTTTATATCGGCGTTCTGGCTCAAGGCAAGCGCGGCACTCCCAACTACAAAGTCCGCGTCGTGAAGAGCAAGGACGAATCCGAGTGGGTCAAGGTTGAGAACGCGCATGAAGCTCTTGTGTCCTACGAGGACTTCATGGCAGTCAAGGTCATGATGCAGCGGGATATGCGCTGCTCACCCGATCAAAACGAAGCACACCTGTTTTCCGGCTTCTTGTTCTGCGGAGACTGTCAGCAGCCAATGATCCGCAAGACCGTCCCGTCGAAGACGAAAAAGTATATCTACTACGTCTGCTCCACCAATAAGCACAGCCGGACGTGCAGCCCGCATAGCATCGCCGCAAAAGAGGTTGAAGAGAAGGTCTTCCGTGCCATTCATGACCAGATTGAGCTTGTCATCAATCTGGAACACGCGCTTGCGATGATAGAACGGCTTCCGTCTCAGAGCCGTAAGGCTTTCAATTACGAAGCTCAGATCGCCAAAATCGAGGAAGAGATTGAACGGTACCAAAAGCTCAAGCTGGGGCTTTACGAGAACTTCATCGGCGGCGTCATTGATAAAACGGAATACTTCGAGTTCCGCAACAGCTACACCAAAACCATTGAGGGCAAGCAGGACGCGCTTCTGCGGGTTAAAAAAGAAATGAAGCAGACGGTGACAACCGGCACGACTGAACGGAACTGGGTAACGCTTTTTAAGCAGTATGAAAACGTCGAAGAGCTGAACCGCCGTGTGCTGATGTCCCTTGTTGACCGCATTCTGATTCACGAAAACCATGCAATCGAAATCGTCTTCAAATACAAGGACGAATACCAGCAGACACTTGAATACGTTCTCGGTTATGCCGACGAACTGGATATTGCCGTATAAAGGAGGAATGAGCAAATGGCAAGAAAAAGCAGAAAGCAAATTGCAGTTGAAGAGCCGGTTATCGAATCTGGCTCTTCCGAGGTCTTCTCAACAGCCATCTATGCCCGTCTTTCCGTTGAAAACAGCGGCAAGTCCGAAAAGGTGGATGTCATCGCAAATCAGGTTGAGATTTGCAAGTCCTACATTGCAGAGCGTCCCTACCTGAATCTGATAGATACCTATGTGGACAACGGACGAACAGGAACGGTTTTTGATAGACCGGAGTTCAACCGGCTGATGAACGACATCCGCACCGGCAGGATCAAGTGCCTTGTAGTTCGTGATCTCAGCCGGTTCGGGCGTGACTACATCGAGGCTGGAACCTATCTGGAACGGGTCTTTCCGCAGATCGGGCTTCGGTTTATCGCCATCAAAGAGAACTACGACAACTTTGATACGGACGGCTCCGGCGAAAGCCTCATCATCCCTCTGCAAAACATGATCAACACCCTTTACTCGAAGGACATCTCCCGCAAGGTTTCTACCGCGCTCAAGGCACAGATGGAAAGCGGAGAGTTCAAGAAGCGCAATCTCCCGTATGGTTATCGCTGGGATGAAGAACACAGCAATATGGTCTTCGATGAGGAAACCGCACCGATTGTCCGGAAGATTTTCCAATGGAAGATTGAAGGGCTGTCCCTTCCTGCGATTGCAGACCGGCTTGATGCAATGAACGCGCCCAATCCGGAGTTTCAGAAGTATCAGGTCGGCGTCCGCACAGGCAATGCTACGGCAAAGAAGATTTGGAACAAGTCTTCACTGACTACCATTCTGGATAATCCCCATTACGTCGGAGATACCGTTCTCGGACGGACGCTGAACGCCATCTATAAGGGCGTCAAGAATCAGCATATCGACCGCGAGGAATGGATTGTTTTTCCCAATACTCACGAGGCGATTATTTCCCGCGAGGACTTCCAAAAGGTACAAGAGCTGCGCGACGCTGCTGCAAGGACAAGGATTGAGAAGATGGAGCGCACGGAGAAAATCCGTGCTACACTGATCAATCTCTTTGAAGACAAAATCATCTGTGCAGATTGCGGCAGGAAACTCTATTTCCATCGAAAGCGCGTTGACAAGCGTAAGGACGGCGCATGGTACGCCTTCTATGAGTGCAGCTCATCCGTCAAGCGCGGCAATCTCTGTACGCCACACTATACGCGGCAGGACAAACTCGAAGCCGATGTGCTTGCGGCGATCCAGCTTCAAGTCAAGGCGGCTCTCAATTACGACAAGCTGCTTGCCAAACTGAGAAACAGCGAAGGTGAACGCAGCATCCGAAATCAGCAGAATGCGCTCATTACAAGCCTGAATCTGAAACTCAGCGGTATTTCCAAGAAGCGTACCCGTCTCTATGAGGACTTCACGGAAGGCGTTCTCGATGAAGAGGAATACGCCTTTGCCAAGAAAGCCTACGATGAGCAGTATGCCGATCTTTCCCGGCGGTTGGATGAAGCGGTTCAGCGGAAGGTGAAGTTTGCCGAGGCAATGTCCGAGGACAACAAGTGGCTCACGCTGATGAAATCCGTCAGCGGTGCAGAAAAGCTCTCTCAGGAGTTGGTTGACGAGTCCGTAGAGCTTGTGAAAGTCCATGAGGACGGCTCAATCGAGCTGGTCATGAAATACGGCGATATTTACGCTCTGACCATTCAGAGTATCAAGGAAGTGCAGGAGGCGATGTAAATGAGCAAGGAATACAACATCGGCATCTACATCCGCCTCTCAATGGCTGATGAAGATACCGGTTATGGCAGCAAGGCGGAAAGTGACAGCATCGGCAACCAGCGTATGCTCATCAATCGCTTTCTCGACAATCATCCGGAGTTGTCTCACTGTCAGCGGTCTGAGTTTGCGGATGACGGTTATACCGGCACGAACTTTCACCGTCCTCAGTTCACGCAGATGATGGAGAAGGTCAAGCGCGGCGAAATCAATCTGATCTGCGTCAAAGACTTTTCCCGCTTTTCTCGTGACTACATTGAAACGGGAAACTATCTGGAATGCACTTTTCCATTCATGGGCGTCCGCTTTATTTCCATCAACGACGGCTATGACAGTGACGATTACAAAGGCACAACGGGCGGCCTGGAAGTGGTTATGCGCAGCATCATCTACGCCGCATACAGCAAAGACCTTTCCGTAAAGACCACATCGGCAAAAATCCAGATGATGAAGCAGGGCAAGTATGTCGGTGGCTACGCCCCATACGGCTACGTCCTGCATCCCACCATTCGGAACAAACTTGCCGTAGACCCGGAGGCGGCTGATGTGATCCGTCGTATTTTCCGCGAGGCGCTGGAAGGCAGCAACACCTCTCAGATCGCCCGCAGCCTGAATGATGACGGCATCCCGACGCCGGGGCAATACTTCAAGAGCAAGCATCCCGACAAGAAGAAGTTCAGTAACATGAGCGAGAAAATCAGTTGGGAAACCGTGATGGTCTATAACATCCTCAAAAACCTTGTTTACACCGGAACACTGGTCAGCCGCAAAATGAAGTCCTGCGGTGTCGGCTCAAAAAAGCGTGTTGTCAATGAGCCGATTATCGTAGAAGGAACGCATGAAGCTATTATCAGCAAGGAAGACTTTGAGCTTGCTCAGAAGGTCATTCGAGGCGGAGGACGGAATCCCACGCGCAAGCAGCATGACTATCCGCTCAAGGGACTCGTCCGCTGCGGTAACTGTAAACGTGCTATGACACGCCGAAAGAACAAGGCTGGCATTCGGTACTTCCAGTGCATTCACTCGGTCAACAACGGAAACACAGACTGTCCGGTTGGCAGGAGCTTTCCGGAAATGGATATTGAGAAGGTTGTCTTCCATGCCCTTACTCAGTTTCTTGCTTTGGCACAGAAGGAAGCAATACAGAACCGCGAAGTCGGTGATCTGCGGAAATCTGCCATCAAGGAATGTGCTGATAAAATCCGCACTCTGCAAAAGCAGAACGAGCAGAACAAGGCGTCCAAGCTGAGGCTCTACGAGAAGTATGCAGCCGGAAGCATCACGAAGGAGGCGTACATTCAGCAGAAGGCGGCAGCGGATGTGAAGATTGCTGAAAACGATGGAGCAATCCAGCGCGGTCACGAGCGGATGAAGGAGCTTGACTCCGAGACCGCCTGTTCAGATGAAAAGCTGGATGCGGTCTGCGAACAGTACGCCGACTGCAAAGCTCTGACCTATGAGCTGACCCACGCATTCATTTCTGCGGTCTACATTTACGATCTTGACAACATAGAAATCGTCTGGAAGTTCAAGGACTTCCTCACTACATCAGAAGGAGAAGCCAAATGAAAGTATTTCTTTATATCCGCGTTGCCTGTGCGGATCAGCTTGCGGCAGCAGACCAGTGGGAAGAGCTGGAACGCTATGCGAAGGACAAAGGCTATGAGGTGGCTGCTGCTGTGGCGGCAGACGGCATCTCCGCCGTCCATACGGAAGGTATCATGAACTTCCTGCTGAACGAAGCCAAGCGTCAGGACATCGGTACGATCCTCACCCGCGACACCTCGCGAATCAGCCGGGACACTTCCTCTTTCATGAGGTTTGAGCGAAAGTTCCGGGAGAACGGCATCCGGTTCGAGTATCTGTCCAAGCCTGACAACGAGCTTCCGGTCACTCCGATGTTGGAGGCATTTGCGGCGGCGTATAAGAAGCGTCGCACAAAGAACGGCACAAGAGCGTAGAGAAAACTCAAGCCGTTCATGGGTGGTTGTCCACCTATGAACGGCTTGTAAATTCTCAAAATTTTTTTAGTCCCTACTTGACACAAGAAGATGTAAGCCGTCAAGTACGCTGCCCAGGCGCACCACAGCCCCGGCCGCTTTCGGACGAGAAAGCAGATGATCCCGCACACCAGAAACGGAACGGCCAGGATCAGGCCGATGAGGATCCCCCCAGCCCCGTGGGGATCAGAAACGCCAGAAAGGCCATGCAGAAGAGGATGATCCCGGCGATCTTCCGACCCGGCATTGACGGAGACACCATGACCGGAGGCGTCTCCACCTTCACTGGGGGCTCTGCTCCCGTCACCAGTTCATCCAGCGTCACACCGAAGAGCTGGCTCAGCTTCATCAGCCTGTTCAGGTCCGGCACACTGGAATCCGTCTCCCACTTACTGACGGACTGGCGGCTCACCTCCAGCACTTCCGCCAGGTCCCCCTGAGACAGGCGTTTCTCCGCCCGCAGGCGGCTGATGTTGGTTCCAAGGCTCATACCGCGCCCTCCTTTGTGGTTCCAGTATAGCGGGAGGGTGGGCAAAAGTCCACCAAGGGGACCTGAAAATTTGGCAACTGCCAGTTGCACATTGCCAAAAGCCCGAAAAACAGGCAGTCCCGTCGGCCTTGCTTGACGAGAAACAGAGGAGGTGCTATTCTAATAAAAGAAGAACGACGGGAGGGATTGCTTTGAAGCTGGCGGAGTTGCTTGACATCCGTCCCGGTGTCACTGCCGTCATCGGCGGCGGGGGAAAGACCACTCTCCTGCGGACCCTGGGCGAGGAGCTGGCCGGACAGCATCCGGTTCTGCTGTGCACCACCACCAAGATTCTCCCGTTTTCGGACCTGCCCTGCGCCCGGACAGCGGCGGAGCTGGACGAACTGCGCAGGGCGCATCAGCTGCTGTGTGCCGGGACAGACGTACCGGGAACGGGTAAGCTGACGGCCCCAGAGACGCCCATGGCGGTGCTGGCGGAGCAATTCGACTACATTCTGGTGGAGGCGGACGGCGCTGCCCGCCGTCCCCTGAAGGCGCACGCCCCCCACGAGCCGGTGATCCCAACTGAGGCCAATCAGACCATCTGCGTGGTGGGGGCCTCCGGCTTCGGCCGTCCCATCGCTGCGGCCGCTCACCGGCCGGAGCGGTACGCGCTTCTTGCGGGTGTGCCGGAGGCGGCGGAGGCCACGCCGGAGGCCGAGGCGAGGGTGCTTCGATCCGAAGATCTGCACACGAAAGTTTATGTCAATCAGGTGGAGACGCTGTGGAATCTGGCAGATGCCAGGGTTCTGGCGCGCCTGATGGACTGTCCGGTTCTGGCCGGCAGTCTGTGGAGGAGGGAGTATTTTCCATGCTGGTAATCATCCGAGGCGCCGGTGATTTGGCCACCGGTATTGCTCTGCGGCTGAAAAAGGCGCATATATCGGTGATTATGACCGATATACCGGCCCCAACTGCCATCCGGCGGACCGTAGCCTTCTCCCAGGCCATCGTGTTGGGAGAGACAAAGGTGGAGGATGTCACCGCCCGCCGGGCGGAGACACCGGAGGCGGCTATGGCCCTTTTGCAAGAGAATGTAGTCCCGGTGCTGGCGGACCCGGAGGGGATCTGTATCCCAGTTTTGAAGCCGGACGTGGTGGTGGACGCCATCCTGGCCAAGCGGAATCTGGGCACCCGGATCACCGATGCCCCGGTGGTCATCGGCGTGGGGCCGGGCTTCACTGCCGGGGTGGACTGTCACGCGGTGGTGGAGACCATGCGGGGCCACAGCCTGGGCCGGGTGATCCATGCAGGCAGCGCGCTGCCCAATACCGGGATCCCGGGGCTCATCGGCGGCTTTGCCGGGGAACGAGTGCTGCGGGCCCCGGCGGACGGCGTGTTTCACCAGCTGCTGGACATTGGCGCCCAGGTGCGGCAGGGGGATGTGGCCGCCACGGTGAACGGCGTGCCCATGACCTGCACCCTGGACGGCGTCCTGCGGGGTATCCTGCCGGATGATACCCCGGTGCACAAAGGGATGAAGGCCGGGGACATCGACCCCCGCTGCAAGGTGGAGCACTGCTATACCGCCAGCGACAAGGCCCTGGCCATTGGCGGCGGTGTGCTGGAGGCGATTTTGGACCTGACGGGAGCGCTGAAAGACCGCGCAGGTGGGTATTCCGGTTAGGTGCAGCCTGTCGGGGACGATCAAACTGAGGAAACGGGAGGAAGAATCATGCCTGAAAATGATGTCAAGCTGACGAAGCTGGCCAAGTGTGCCGGGTGCGGCGCCAAAGTGGGGGCCGGTGTGCTGGCCCAGCTGCTGGACGGCATCCAGGTGCATCGGGACCCCAATCTGCTGGTGGGGTTCGACAAGAGCGACGACGCCTCGGTCTATAAGGTCAGCGACGATCTGGCCCTGGTGCAGACGGTGGATTTCTTCCCGCCCATTGCCGACGACCCGTACCTGTTCGGACAGATCGCGGCCACCAACGCCCTCTCCGATGTGTACGCCATGGGCGGCGAGCCCAAGCTGTGCCTGAACATCATGGCCGTGCCGGAGTCCATGCCGAAAGAGGCGGTGCACCAGCTGTTGCGAGGCGGCTATGACAAGGTGTATGAGGCGGGGGCGCTCATCACCGGCGGCCACAGCATCCTGGACGACGAGCCCAAGTACGGCCTGGCGGTCACCGGCTTCGTCCATCCGGACCGGGTGCTGACCAACTCCGGCGCCCGGCCGGGGGACGTGCTGTTGCTGACGAAGCCCATCGGCATTGGCGTCCTCACCACTGCACAGAAGGCGGAGATGCTGTCGGTCGAGGGGCGGGCTTTGGCAGAGGAACTGATGACCACCCTGAACAAGTCCGCCCGGGACGCCATGGTGAAGTACCGCGTCCACGCCTGCACGGATGTAACGGGCTTTGGCCTGCTGGGCCACAGCTATGAGATGGCCCAGGGCAGCGATGTGGAGCTGGAGCTGGAGGTGGACGCCATCGACCTGATTCCGGAGGCGCTGGAGTTTGCAAACATGGGTCTGCTGCCGGCGGGGATGTACCGTAACCGCGCCTTTGCGGAGGCGGGCGTGGATGCAGGGGAGACCGCGCTGTGCAGACAGGACCTGCTCTATGATCCCCAGACCGCTGGGGGCCTCCTCATGGCCGTGGACCCGGCGGACGCGGAGGCGCTGTATCGGGAGCTGCAGGGCTGCGTCCCCAGTGC
This sequence comes from Dysosmobacter welbionis, assembly GCF_005121165.3. NCBI lineage: Bacteria > Bacillati > Bacillota > Clostridia > Eubacteriales > Oscillospiraceae > Dysosmobacter > Dysosmobacter welbionis. The sequence goes on from NZ_CP034413.3 coordinate 2,982,578, forward strand.
CCAGCGGATCGGCGTCGTGAAGGCCTACCGAGGCGGGAAACGCATCTTCCTGCGGTGAAAGTCGAAAATGGGAAACAGGTGCCTGCCGGATTTCTGGCAGGCACCTGTTTTGCGCCCGTACCGGGCGGAACCCTTAAACGGGCAGGCGCAGGAGCGCGGCGGCGGCCTGGAAGTAGATCAGCACCGCCCCGGCATCCACAATGGTAGTGATGAGGGGGGAGGCCATGATGGCCGGATCCATGTGGAGCTGCTTGGCGGCAATGGGCAGCATACAGCCCACCAGCTTGGCCAGCACCACCGTGGCCGCCAGGGACAGGGAGATCACCAGGGCGATGGCGCTGTCATGGTACTGAAGGTAGATCCGCAGGCCGTTGGCCGCGGCTAGGACGGCGCTGACGATGGCGGCTACCGCCAGCTCCTTGCGGATCACCCGCAGCGCGTCCCGGGGGCGGATCTCTTCCAGAGCCAGCCCCCGGATCACCAGCGTGGCGCTCTGGGAGCCGCAGTTTCCGCCGGTGTCCATCAGCATGGGTAGAAAGGCCACCAGCAGGGGCACGGCGGAGATGGCGTCCTCGTACCGGGTGATGATAGAGCCGGTGATGGCGGCGGACAGCATCAAAATCAGCAGCCACACTACCCGATGGCGGGCGTGCTCCCAGGCGGAGGCGGCGAAGTAGGGCTTCTCGTCCGGCGTCACCGCCGCCATGATGGAGAGATCCTCTGCGGCGGCCTCCGTCAGGACATCCATGGCATCATCCACGGTGACGATGCCCACCATCCGCTCCTCTCCATCCAGCACCGGCAAGGCCAGCAGGTCATATTTCGCCAGGAGCCGGGCGGCCTCTTCCCGGTCTGTGAGCGTACCCACAGATACCACATCCGTGACCATCAGGTCCGCCACAGCGGCATCCTCCGCGGCTGTCAGCAGGTCCTTGGCCGACACCACGCCCAGCAGCTGCCGGTGCTCCAGCACATAGCAGGTGTAGACCGTCTCCTTGTGGATTCCGGTGCGGCGGATGGTATCCAGCGCCTGCCGGACCGTATCGCCCGGCCGGAGGGAGACAAACTCCGGCGTCATGACGCTGCCGGCACTGTCCGCCGGATAGCGCAGCAGGGCATTTACCGCCATACGGCGCTGAGGGCTGGCGGAGCGGAGGATGCGGGTCACCAGGTTAGCGGGAAGCTCCTCCAGAAAATCCGCCGCGTCGTCCAGATGCAGGGCGTCAAAAATCTGCTGCAGCTCCCCGTCCGCGAAAGAGCGGGCCAGGGTGGCCTGAGTGGGACCGGGGAGATAGGAGAACACATCTGCCGCCAGGTCCTTGGGCAGCGTGCGGAACACCGCCGCCTGCCGGGCACCGTCCTCCACGGAGTCCAGGAGGGCGGCGATGTCCACGGCACCGCGGCCCTGCCAAAGGGCGCGGAGCGCCTCGCCGTCCCGGCTCTCCAAAAGCTGAAAGATCTGATCCTTGTTGAACATGGTCATAGTCGTTACCTCGCTTTCGTCTGTATTGTCTGGGTGGCTGACTGGCACTTTCCATGGTCCGCACCTCCTTTCTGCATAAAACTCTATGCGCGCTCGCGCGTTAGGAACATCGGCTGTGTGAGGTTTTGCGCATCCTTTCCAGCTGCCCCGAAGGGACGGGGAAATGGCGCGTTTGAATTTTTGGCCGTGCTTTTCCGCAGCAAAAAAATCCCTGCCGGAAATCCGGCAGGGAGAGCTGCACACAATGGGCGTCTTCGTCCAAGCTTTAGCTTCACGGGGCGTAGCAACTGCGTTAAGCGGCGCCTTGTTGTCGACGCGGCCTGTTGACCAGCTGGTTGTGTCTCCACAACTGTGCGGCAGCAGTCTTTGGATGATTCCGAATCCCCGTGGTAGCCTCACCTACCGATTCGCCGTCATTATAACCGCCTGGACGGACGTTTGTCAACCCCGTCGCCTCAAAAAATTTTTCGCCATGGCCTCACAGCGCCTTCCGGTGCTGGTTCATGATACGGGCGAACAGCACGCCGTTGGAGGGCGGGGTGTATGTAATGGCATTGGCTCCGGCCTGGATGGTGCGGAGGATCGACTCCTCTGTGGGGCCGCCGGTGGCGATGATGGGAACCTCCGGGAAGTCCCGGCGGATCTCCGCCACGATCTCCGGCGTGGCGGCGGCGCCGGAGACATTGAGAAAGTCGGCTCCCGCCTCCAGGCGGCTGCCGATGTCCGTGTGAGCGGAGACCACCGTGATGACCACGGGAATGTCCACCACCTTTTTGATCTGGCGGATGACATCGTCGGAGGTGGGGGCATTCAGCACCACGCCGTAGGCACCCTGGTGCTCGGACTGGATGGCCAGCCGGACGGAGCGGGAGCCGGTGGTGATTCCGCCGCCCACGCCCACGAATACCGGCACGTCGGACACGCTGATGATGGCCTGGGAGATCACCGGCTGGGGCGTGAAGGGATAGACGGCGATGATGGCGTCCGCGTTGATGTTCTTGATGATGGCTACATCGGTGGAAAAGGCCAGGGACTTGATGCGCCGGCCGAAAATGCGGATGCCGCTGCACTCGCTGACGCAGGCGGGGATGGTCAGGGAGTGATTGCGCAGCGTCCCAGTGTAGGAGGGGACCTGTTTTGCCATAGGGACTCCTTTCTCCTGGCGGCAGACCGCCGGGCACAGGTGGTTGTTCACAGGCAAATTATACCGCAGGAAGCCACGCGGGACAAGCCCGGATCCGGGCTTGCTTTTTTTCCGGCGGGAGATATACTGTTAAGAGACGAGATGTGTCGGGACGGCACAGGGGAACAGGAGGACGGCTATGGATCGCTTTTCCATTCTGGTGGGAGATATCACCCGTTCGGACGCGGAGGCCATTGTCAACGCGGCCAATCCCACGCTGCTGGGCGGCGCCGGGGTGGACGGGGCCATCCACGCGGCGGCGGGGCCGGAGCTGCTGGCGGAGTGCCGGACGCTGGGGGGCTGCGAGCGGGGGCGGGCCAAGCTGACGGCGGGCTACCGCCTGCGGGCCCGGTATGTGATCCACACGCCGGGTCCCGTCTGGCAGGGCGGGGAGCAGGGGGAGGCGGCCCTGCTGGCCTCCTGCTACCGCAGCTGCCTGCTTTTGGCGGAGGCCCACAGCATCCGCACCCTAGACTTCTGCTCCATATCCACGGGAGTCTACGGGTATCCGTTGCCGCTGGCGGCCACCGTGGCCCTGCGGGCCATCATGGACTTCCTGGCGGACCATGCCCTGCCGGAGCGGGTGCGGATGGTCTGCCATTCGGAGCAGGCGGCAGAGGTCTACCGCCGGACCTGGAACCTCTGGTACGCGGAGGGCAAGGACCAGCGGATGTAAAGAACGCCGGAGCGGGACCTTTCCCGCTCCGGCGTTTGTCACTCTTCGTTTCTTTTGTCACTCTTTTTGACCTTTTTGTATCCGTTTTGACCCGATTTTTCCCGGGGCATTCCGTATGATAGACTCAAATAAGAGATGAAAGAAAGGTATCCCATCATGAAACGACTGGTTTCCCTTCTGCTGTCCTGCCTGCTGCTGAGCTCCTGCGGCACCATTGTGACCCCCGCCAAGACCCCGCCGGAGCATTTGGTGTCAGAGGCGCCCCCGGCTCAGGTTCTCCCCGCTCCCGGCGAGATGCCGGAGCTCCTCCCGGACAGCCAGGAGGCAGGCGGGGAGAATGCTTCGGAGCCCTCCCTGGAAGAGGGTGGCGGAACTCCCGTGGAGACGCTGCCGGAGCCCCAGCGGGTGGTGGATCCCACCCGCCCCATGGTGGCCCTGACCTTTGACGATGGTCCCCACGCGGTCTACACGGACCAGATTTTGGATATTCTGGAGGAGCACGGCGCGGTGGCTACCTTCTTCGAAGTGGCGCGGAATCTCCCCAAGGCGCCGGAGGCAGTCCGCCGGGCGGCGGACATGGGCTGCGAGATCGGCAGCCACTCTTACCGCCACGCAAACCTGGGCAAGATGGATCAGGCCGCCCAGCAGGCGGATCAGGCCGCGGCGGACGCGCTGTTTCAGGAGGTGCTGGGGACCACGCCCGCGCTGCTGCGGCCGCCCTATGGCTCCATGAACAAGACGCTGAAGACCACCTCCGGCCGGAGCATCGTCACTTGGTCCATCGACACGGAGGACTGGCGCTCCAAGGACGCGGAGAAGGTGGTGGCCGGCGTGGAGAACGCCGGGAATCTGGACGGACAGGTGATCCTGCTCCACAGCATCTACGAGAGCACGGTGGCGGCCACGGAGGTCCTGGTGCCCTGGCTGCTGGAGCAGGGCTACCAGCTGGTGACGGTCAGCGAGCTGATCCAGCTGCGCTTTGGGGACGAGGTGGAGCCCAACCGCACCTATAATTACGACTACTTCCGCTTCCAGGTGCCGCCCCTGCCTGCGGAGACGGCGCCCGCCGCCGCATGAGCGGCAGGCAACCGACGGTTGCTTTACGCCGCTGCCCTGCTGTGATAGACTGGTCCCGAGGTGATGGGAATGGAGTTTCAAGAGGTGTTCGCCCAGCTGCGGCAGCGGACGGGTCTGTCCCAGAGCGAGGTGGCGGAGCGGCTGTTTGTCACCCGGCAGGCAGTGAGCCGCTGGGAACGGGGAGAGACGATCCCGGAGGTGGAGACGCTTCAGGCGCTGTCAAGGCTGTTCGGCGTGTCCATCAACACCCTGCTGGGCAGTCCCCGGACCCTGGTCTGCCAGAGCTGTGGAATGCCGCTGAACGATGACATCCTGGCCAAAAACACAGACGGCAGCTTCAATGAGCAGTACTGCATGTGGTGCTGGGATGGAGAGGGCTTTGCCCAGGACTGCACCATGGAGGAGATGGTGGAGCACTGCCTGCCCCACATGCCCCTGGGCCGGACGGATCCGGAGGCGTGCCGCGCCTATATGCGGAGCCTTCTGCCCACACTGGGGCGGTGGAAAGAGAACTGACACAGGCGCCGGACTGCGGAAACCCGCGGTCCGGCGCCTGGATTTTTTCAGGACAGCTGCGCAAGACAGCTTTCGCACACATAGATCCCATGGGGGAGCTGCCTGAGAGAATCCGCAGCATGGCAGCAGATGCAGGAGGGGAATTCTTTCTTCAGGATTACCGTGCGGGATTTTTCATCCAGAAAAAACATTACGGTGTCCCGCTCATTTAGAGACAGAGCCCGGCGCACATCTATCGGGATCACAATCCGTCCCAGCTCGTCCAGCCTTCTCGGTATTCCCACGTTTTTCATATCTGACATCCTCCTTTTTCGACAATTTGCGGTTCTATCATACTAAAATTCCAGAATATAGTCAATATTTATATGAAATATAGGATGTTCAAACTGGAATAACTCATACTATACACTGTACCTGAAATGGGGTATGGTGATGATTGATACAAAAGCTATCGGAAAACGGATTCAGGCACTCCGCAGGGCGGCTGGTATGACCCAGGAGCAAGCGGCGGAGACTCTGGGAATCAGCCCAAATTATGTGTCCAATATTGAGACGGGACGAGATATCTGTTCTACTGTTGTCCTGCTGGGCATGGCGAATCTCTACCACGCCAGCGTGGATTATATGTTGGGGGAGAGTCTGGAATACAACCGGCGGAAGGGAGAAGCGGGAGAGAATCGGACGGCGCTGCTCCACGAGGTCAGACGTCTGCAAGAGGCGGAGTGTGGCCATCTGCTGCGGTATATCCAGTTGATGCGGGCGGACGAGACTGAAATCCGGAATTGAACAACCGCTCCTTTATAATTTATAAATAGAAAAGAGCCGCTGCATCAACCGATGCAGCGGCTCTTTTTACGCCTTTGCCAGATACGCCCCGCAGGCATTCCGGGCATCGGCGGCGGTTTTTTCCTCGTCGATGGTGACGAGATGCCCCTCCTTCACCACGACCCGGCCGTTCACCACCGTGTAGTCCACCGGGCCGCGGAGGCCTACCGTGGCCAGCACGTCGGCGGGACTGTACGCGCCGCCCACCAGCTCCAGTCGGCGGGAATCCACCAGGAAGAAGTCCGCGCACTTGCCCACGGCCAGCTGCCCGATGTCCTCCCGGCCCAGCAGCCGGGCGCTGCCCCGGGTGGCCATCTTCAGCACCTGATACCCGGAGGGGGCCTTCTCGCTGGAGGTCAGCCGGTGGAGCAGGTAGCACACCCGCAGCTCTTCCATCAGGGACGACCCGTCGTTGCTGGCGGAGCCGTCCACCGCCAATCCCACCGGGACGTCCAGCGCCAGCATCTCCGGCACCCGGGCGACGCCGGAGGCCAACTTCATGTTGCTGATGGGGCAGTGGGCCACGCCGGTGCCGGTGCGGGCCAGCTCCCGCAGCTCCTCGTCGTTGAAGTGGATGCCGTGGGCGTACCACACATCCGGGCCTGTCCAGCCCAGAGATGCCATGTACTCCAGCGGCCGGACGCCGTAGTGCTCCAGGGTGTAGTGCTCCTCGTCCCTCGTCTCACACAGGTGGGTGTGGAGCCGGACGCCGTACTGCCGGGCCAGGATGGCGCTCTGCCGCAGCAGCTCTCCGCTGACGGAGAAGGGGGAGCAGGGGGCCAGGGCCACCTGCCGCATGGATCCGAAGGACGGGTCATGGTACGCCTCGATCACCCGGGCGGAGTCCTTCATGATGGCGTCCACCGTCTGGACCACGCTGTCCGGCGGCAGGCCGCCGTCCTTGCGGGAGAGGTCCATGCTGCCCCGGGAGGCGAACATCCGCATCCCCAGCTCCTCCGCGGCGGCGAACTGGGCGCCGATCAGGTCTCCGCATCCGGCGGGAAAGACATAGTGGTGGTCAAAGCAGGTGGTGCAGCCGTGCTTCAGCAGCTCCCCCATGCCGGTGAGGGAGCTGAGGCGCACCACCTGCTCGTCCAGGCCCTTCCAGATCTCATACAGGGCGGTGAGCCAGTCGAACAGCTCCAGATTCTGCACCTGGGGCAGGTTCCGGGAGAACACCTGATACAGGTGGTGGTGGGTGTTGATGAGGCCGGGATAGCACCAGTAATGGGACCCGTCGATCACAGTGTCTGCGGTCTGGGGCAGGTCTGGGCCCAGACCGCGGATGATGCCGTTTTCGCAATAGAGGTCGGCGTGCTCCAGCACGGCGTCGCCGTCATCACAGGTGAGGATGGTCCGCAGATTGCGCAGCAGCAAAGAGGACATGGCGGTCACGCTCCTTTCTGCTCCCAGTATAAAGGACGGCGGGAGAAAGGTCAACTTTCCCGGGAAAACTTCTTGCGGAAACGGGGAGGATGTGATACGCTGAGAGCAATTTCGGATCACCGGGAGGAACACGGTTATGCTGGACATCTTTGATATTCTGGGCCCTGTGATGGTGGGCCCCTCCAGCTCCCATACAGCGGGGGCGGTGCGGATCGGCCGCATGGCCAGGACCCTGCTGGGGGCGGAAGTGGCGCGGGCGGACATCGGCCTCCACGGCTCCTTTGCCGATACCGGCCGAGGCCACGGCACGGACCGGGCGCTGGTGGCGGGCCTCCTGGGGATGAAGCCGGACGATCTGGGCATTCCTCAGAGCTTTGAGATCGCCGCCAACCAGGGGTTGGAATTCCACTTCCACACGGCCCGTCTGCGGGATGCCCACCCCAACACGGCGGTGCTGACGGTGGAGAGTGCCGACGGGCGGAAGCTGGAGCTGCAGGCGGCCTCCACCGGCGGCGGCCGCATCCGGGTGGATCGGCTGGATGGAGTGGAGGTGAGCTTCACCGGCATCTTCAACACCCTGGTGGTCCGCCACCAGGACGTGGCCGGAGAGCTGTCCCGGATTCTCAATGAGCTCTCCGTCAGCGGGGTGAACATCGCCAACATGAGCCTGAACCGGGACCGCCGGGGCGGCGCTGCCCTGACGGTGGTGGAGACGGACCAGAAGATCCCGGCGGATGCCCTGGAGCGTATCCAGGCGCTCTACGGCGTCTTGGGCGCCACCTACTACGAGAAGGAGGAAGACTGAAATGGCTCTGGATTCCATGCAGGAGATCTTCGACAAGATCCAGGCGGGGCGGAAGCCCTTCTGGCAGGTGGTGCGGGATACGGACGTGGAGGAGCGGCAGGTGACGGCGGAGGCCTCCTTTGAGAAGATGCACGCCACCTGGCGGGCCATGGTGGAGTCCGTGGACACCTACCGGGCGGACCGGCGCAGCGTCAGCGGCCTGGTGGGGGGCGACGCCCAGAGGATGTGGGACTACGCCGCCCAGCAGGAGACGCTCTGCGGCCCCTATCTGCAGGAGGTGATCGCTACGGCCCTGTGCGTGGCGGAGTCCAACGCCTGCATGCACCGGATCGTGGCGGCACCCACGGCGGGGGCCTGCGGCGTGCTGCCGGCTGTGCTGGTGCCGCTGTACCGCCGGGGCGCTGTAGATGAGGAGGCCATCGTCCGGGCGCTGTATGTGGCTGCCGGTATCGGCGCGGTGGTTGGCTACCGGGCGTCCATCTCCGGCGCCTCCGGCGGCTGCCAGGCGGAGGTAGGCACGGCTGCGGCCATGGCGGCGGGGGCCCTGGTGGACCTGCGGGGCGGCGGGCCGGAGCAGATCGGCCACGCCGTGGCGATGGCGCTGAAGAACCTGATGGGCCTGGTGTGCGATCCGGTGGCGGGACTGGTGGAGGTCCCCTGCGTCAAGCGAAACGTCATCGGCGCGGTGAATGCCGTCAGCGCGGCGGACATGGCCCTGGCGGGCATTGAGAGCCGGGTGCCTGTGGACCAGGTGATCGACTGCATGGGCGACGTGGGCCGCCGGCTGCCGGTAGAGCTGCGGGAGACCGCTCTGGGCGGTCTCGCCGCCACACCATTCGGACAGAGCGTGAAGGCAAAGCGGGAAGAGCGCCGCTCCCAGGAACAGGAGCTGTGAGGACGAAAGAAGGACCTGCCCTGCGGCAGGTCCTTCTTTTTGCGAAAGGGAAGATCAGGCGTTCCGGCTGGCCAGGACTTTCTGGAACCAGTCCTTGCCGTCTACAAAGCGGGAGACCAAAAAGCTCACCACATAGTCGCCGGCGGAGTTGATCATGGTAGCGGGGGGATCCACCAGGTTTCCGATGGTGATGGCGATGGGATAGGCGATGGCCAGCTGGTCCGGGAAGAACACGGAGCACATGATGAACTCGCCGATGTAGCCGCCGCCGGGGACGCCGGACATGCCCACGGAGGACAGCACGGCCACAATCACCATCAGTGCCATGTCGCCGATGCTGTCAAAGGGCCGGCCGAACACGCCGAAGAGGAACGTGATCTTCAGAATGCAAGAGAAGCAGGAGCCATCCATGTGCATGGTGGCGCCCAGAGGAACCACGATCTCGCTGACATCCTTGGAGATACCGGTGGCCTCCGCCTCTTCCATGTTGGTGGGGATGGTGGCCACGGAGGAGCAGGTGCCCAGGGAAGTGATGGCAGGTTTGGCGATGTGCCGGAACATTTCCTTGACCGCTCCCTTGCCGCCGCCGAACCAGGCGAACAAGGGGAAGGCCACAAAAATATAAATGAAGCAGAGGGGATAGTACACCACCAGAGCCCGGGCATAGTCCGTAGCGATCTGGGAGCCGTAGGTGGCCACCAGGTTGGCGAAGAAGCCGAAGAAGGCGATGGGGGCGTAGTAGGTGACTAGCTGAACGACCTTCATCATAGCTTCGGACAGGCTGGTGAGGAATCTTGCAATCAGGCTGTCAGGACCCGGCCCCAGATTTACGCCGAAGCCGAACAGAATGGAGAAGACGATCAGGGGCAGCATGGCGCTGCGGCTGAGCAGGCCGGAGAAGTCGCTCACCGTGAAGAAGTTCACGATCAGGTCCGGGATGGAGATGGGATCCTCCACCACGCCCTCAGTCAGGTTGGTCCAGGGCTCCAGAACCGGGGGGAAGATCTTCATAATGACGATCATGATGACCGCAGCGATGGCGCCGGTGATGACGAAGGTCAGCACGGTGGTGCCCATGATCTTGCCGGCCCGTTTGCGGCTCTTCATGGTAGCCACAGACCCGGCAATGGACGAAAACACCATGGGCACCACGATGCAGAACATCATATTCAGGAACAGGGTGCCCAGAGGTTCCAGCACCGTGGCGCCGGCGCTGATGACGTTGCCCTCCGCATCCAGCTCCTGGGGGAAGATCCAGCCCACGATGGAGCCCAGGATCATGGCCCCCAGCATGACGGCCAGAAATGCGTAGTTCCGGGCAACAGACTTTTTGCTCAGCTGTGTACTCATTCTCTCTCCTCCAATACATATTGAAATAGCTGCTGACCTATATGGCCTTCCGGCCTTACATTATAATAAGGTCCTCATCCGTAACTTCACCCCTGCACACCACGTTGGTGGGGCCTGTCAGATAAAGGCTGGCGATATGGGAGTGGACCCGCTCCGCATCGATCACCAAGCGGCCGCCGGTCATATCCACCTGTACGCCGTGGCCGGAGACTTTGCCCTGCAGAGTCAGCACGGTCACCACAGATCCGGTGCCAGTGCCGCAGGCATAGGTGAAGTCCTCCACGCCGCGTTCAAATGTCCGCTCGAAAATCAGATCTTCACCGGTGATCTCGTAGAAGTTCACATTGGCACCCTTGGGAAAGACCTTGTTCCAGCGAATAGCCCGGCCCAGCTCCCGCAGCTCGTTTTCGTCCGCCTGGCGCAGTCCGGCGTATGGCACCACGGCGTGGGGGATGCCGGGATTTCCCAGCTCCACATAGGAGCAGACGTATGTCACGCCGTCTGCCTCCACCGGGCTATCCAGTCGTACGGTGGTGGGGTCGTTCAGCCGGATGCGGTACAGCCGCTGGTCGATCCGCCGGCCGGTGACGATGCCTGCCGTGGTCTCCACAGTCTGCGTCTCTCCGGCCAGCCCGTTTTCGTAGCCATACCGGCAGATGCAGCGGGCACCGTTCCCACACATCTCACCTACGCTGCCATCAGAATTATAGAACAGCATCCGATAATCTCCGCCCTGGGAGGGGGCATCCACAACCATCAACCCGTCCGCCCCGATGGACATGTGCCGTTCACACAGCGTCCGGGCGATTTGTGGCAGCTGCTCCAGGGGGAGGTGCTCCTCCAGGTTGTTCAGAATCACAAAGTCATTTCCCGCGCCGTTCATTTTCCAAAATCTCAAGTTTCCACCTCCTTCTTGTATATACATTATTATAACAGCGAGAACTGAGAATGAAAAGCAGAGAATGTGCGGAAAACCATGCAGAACCTGCGAAATCCACGTCAGTGGGAAGACGGTCGAAAAAAATCGAGAAAAGAGGAAAAAGGTATTGACAAAAGGGGAAGGATTTGGTATTCTAACAAAGCTGTCGGCGCGGTGATGAGCCGGGCCGGGAAGAAATGAAAAAAGTTCTTGACAGCAAGGCTGAGATGTGGTAACCTAAACAGGTTGCTGCTGATACGAGATGGATCGGATGTCAAAAAACTTCTGAAAAAAGTTCTTGACAAACGAAATGAAATCGAGTATAATAGCAATGTTCCGCCGGGAACGGCGTGCACCTTGTAAATTAAACAACGTAACGAAAAGGAAGCACCAGAAGGCGAGCTCATTTAGATGAGTTTGCCAAAGGACAAAGCCGTCTCACTGGGTTGAGTCAATTACCGGTGGGATGGAGAAATGAAGCTATGACAAATAGCTCTATGAAGGTTTGAACGGACTACGGTTCGTTTAGATACCATTTTATAGAGAGTTTGATCCTGGCTCAGGACGAACGCTGGCGGCGTGCTTAACACATGCAAGTCGAACGGAGCACCCTTGACTGAGGTTTCGGCCAAATGATAGGAATGCTTAGTGGCGGACTGGTGAGTAACGCGTGAGGAACCTGCCTTCCAGAGGGGGACAACAGTTGGAAACGACTGCTAATACCGCATGACGCATGACCGGGGCATCCCGGGCATGTCAAAGATTTTATCGCTGGAAGATGGCCTCGCGTCTGATTAGCTAGATGGTGGGGTAACGGCCCACCATGGCGACGATCAGTAGCCGGACTGAGAGGTTGACCGGCCACATTGGGACTGAGATACGGCCCAGACTCCTACGGGAGGCAGCAGTGGGGAATATTGGGCAATGGACGCAAGTCTGACCCAGCAACGCCGCGTGAAGGAAGAAGGCTTTCGGGTTGTAAACTTCTTTTGTCAGGGAAGAGTAGAAGACGGTACCTGACGAATAAGCCACGGCTAACTACGTGCCAGCAGCCGCGGTAATACGTAGGTGGCAAGCGTTGTCCGGATTTACTGGGTGTAAAGGGCGTGCAGCCGGGCCGGCAAGTCAGATGTGAAATCTGGAGGCTTAACCTCCAAACTGCATTTGAAACTGTAGGTCTTGAGTACCGGAGAGGTTATCGGAATTCCTTGTGTAGCGGTGAAATGCGTAGATATAAGGAAGAACACCAGTGGCGAAGGCGGATAACTGGACGGCAACTGACGGTGAGGCGCGAAAGCGTGGGGAGCAAACAGGATTAGATACCCTGGTAGTCCACGCTGTAAACGATGGATACTAGGTGTGCGGGGACTGACCCCCTGCGTGCCGCAGTTAACACAATAAGTATCCCACCTGGGGAGTACGATCGCAAGGTTGAAACTCAAAGGAATTGACGGGGGCCCGCACAAGCGGTGGATTATGTGGTTTAATTCGAAGCAACGCGAAGAACCTTACCAGGGCTTGACATCCTACTAACGAAGTAGAGATACATCAGGTGCCCTTCGGGGAAAGTAGAGACAGGTGGTGCATGGTTGTCGTCAGCTCGTGTCGTGAGATGTTGGGTTAAGTCCCGCAACGAGCGCAACCCCTATTGTTAGTTGCTACGCAAGAGCACTCTAGCGAGACTGCCGTTGACAAAACGGAGGAAGGTGGGGACGACGTCAAATCATCATGCCCCTTATGTCCTGGGCTACACACGTAATACAATGGCGGTCAACAGAGGGAGGCAAAGCCGCGAGGCAGAGCAAACCCCCAAAAGCCGTCCCAGTTCGGATCGCAGGCTGCAACCCGCCTGCGTGAAGTCGGAATCGCTAGTAATCGCGGATCAGCATGCCGCGGTGAATACGTTCCCGGGCCTTGTACACACCGCCCGTCACACCATGAGAGTCGGGAACACCCGAAGTCCGTAGCCTAACCGCAAGGAGGGCGCGGCCGAAGGTGGGTTCGATAATTGGGGTGAAGTCGTAACAAGGTAGCCGTATCGGAAGGTGCGGCTGGATCACCTCCTTTCTAAGGAGACCTGGGCAGAGCAAGCTCTGCCTGGAATTCCTGGTCAGCTGGAGCGGAAAAAGAGTTACGTTGTTTAATTTAGAGGGCGTACGCCGGGAGATAGAAGGGGATATAGCTCAGCTGGGAGAGCGCCTGCCTTGCAAGCAGGAGGTCGCCGGTTCGAACCCGACTATCTCCACCAAGAGAATAAAGCGTCACCTCGTCCAAGACGAGGGCCCGTAGCTCAGCTGGCTAGAGCGTACGACTGATAATCGTAAGGTCGGTGGTTCGAGCCCACTCGGGCCCACCAGGCGATTTGCCTTTGGATTTGAAGACCTGATCGAAAGATCGGATCTTCAAATCTGACTGCAAAAGCGGTTGGAAGCTGTGCCGGAGACAAGCGAAAGCTTGCGGACGGCGATCTGCACCTTGAAAACTGAACAATGTGACAAAAGCAAGTAAGGCAACAGAGAGGTTTCTCTGTGGAGACACAGAGGAAACAAATTGATTGTGGAACAGCATCCGAAAGGATGCAGGGTGACATACAATTTCGATCTTTGTAAAGCCTGCATAATTCTCAAAGAGAACCAAGAATTCTCTGACAAGTCGCTGTGAGAACGGCGATAGGTCAAGCTGGAAAGAGCGCAAGGGGAATGCCTTGGCATCAGGAGCCGAAGAAGGACGTGACAAGCTGCGAAAAGCCTCGGGGAGGAGCAAATATCCATTGATCCGGGATATCCGAATGGGGCAACCCGGCTGGACAATATCCAGTCATCCTGCGTTGAACAAAATAGGCGTAGGAAGGGAACCGCCTGAACTGAAACATCTAAGTAGGGCGAGGAAGAGACATCAACCGAGATTCCGCAAGTAGTGGCGAGCGAACGCGGAAGAGGCCAAACCGAGGGATTTATTCCTCGGGGTTGCGGACAGTCATTTAGCGGAAGTTATCTAGGAGAAGGGTCTGGGAAGGCCCGCCATAGAGGGTGAGAGCCCCGTATCCGAAAGAGAAGGCCGTGCGACTGAATCCAGAGTACCGCGGGACACGTGAAACCCCGTGGGAAACAGGGGGGACCACCCTCCAAGCCTAAATACTACCTGATGACCGATAGAGGAGCAGTACCGTGAGGGAAAGGTGAAAAGGACCCCGGGAGGGGAGTGAAAGAGAACCTGAAACCTTGTGCTTACAAGCTGTCAAAGCACGTTAACGTGTGATGGCGTACTTTTTGTAGAACGGTCCGGCGAGTTATAGTAACGAGCGAGCTTAAGGCATTCAGTGCCGGAGGCGAAGCGAGAGCGAGTCTGAATAGGGCGTAAAGTTCGTTGCCATAGACCCGAAACCGGGTGACCTACCCATGAGCAGGTTGAAGTGGGGGTGAAACCCCATGGAGGACCGAACCGACCCCCGTTGCAATGGTGGCGGATGACTTGTGGGTAGCGGTGAAATTCCAATCGAACTCGGAGATAGCTGGTTCTCCCCGAAATAGCTTTAGGGCTAGCGTTATGTTAGATTACCGGAGGTAAAGCACTGAATGGTAGCGGGGCCGATAAGGTTACCAACGCCTATCAAACTAAGAATGCCGGCTAATTGATGCATAGCAGTCAGACAGTGTGAGATAAGTTTCATTGTCAAAAGGGAAACAGCCCAGACCTACAGCTAAGGTCCCGAATAGATGCTAAGTGGAAAACGATGTGGAGTTGCGAAAACAACCAGGATGTTGGCTTAGAAGCAGCCACTCATTAAAAGAGTGCGTAATAGCTCACTGGTCGAGTGACTCTGCGCGGAAAATGTAACGGGGCTAAGCATCTAACCGAAGCTTAGGATTGTCGTAAGACAGTGGTAGGGGAGCGTTCCATGTGGGGTGAAGTCGCAGCGGAAGCAGCGGTGGACTGCATGGAAGTGAGAATGCCGGAATGAGTAGCGAGAATTATGTGGGAATCATAATGGCCGAAAATCTAAGGTTTCTTGGGGAAGGTTCGTCCGCCCAAGGTAAGCCGGGAGCTAAGGCGAGGCCGAAAGGCGTAGTCGATGCACATACGGTAGAAATTCCGTAGCCACCGAACTTTAAGTCAGAGGGACACTTTTGGATAGCGGAACCCGGGCGTTGGTTGACCCGGGCGAAAGGGAGCGAAAATATAGTAGCGAAGTCCGCGATGCTGAGAGGCGAGAAAAGCTCTGATGGATACTAAGGTGCCCGTACCGCAAACCGACACAGGTAGATGAGGAGAGAATCCTAAGGCCAACGGGAGAAGGGTTGTTAAGGAACTCGGCAAGTTGACCCCGTAACTTCGGAATAAGGGGAGCCTCGCAAGAGGCCGCAGTGAAAAGGCCCAAGCAACTGTTTACCAAAAACACAGGTCTATGCTAAATCGAAAGATGACGTATATGGGCTGACGCCTGCCCGGTGCCGGAAGGTTAAGAGGAGATGTCAGCGCAAGCGAAGCATTGAATTGAAGCCCCGGTAAACGGCGGCCGTAACTATAACGGTCCTAAGGTAGCGAAATTCCTTGTCAGGTAAGTTCTGACCCGCACGAAAGGCGTAATGATTTGGGCACTGTCTCAACAGCCCGCCCGGCGAAATTGTAGTACTGGTGAAGATACCAGTTACCCGCAACTAGACGGAAAGACCCCATGGAGCTTTACTGCAGCTTAATACTGGAATTCGGTAACCCATGTACAGGATAGGTGGGAGGCTTGGAAGCAGGGGCGTCAGCTCTTGTGGAGCCGCCGGTGGGATACCACTCTTGGATTGCTGAATTTCTAACCTGCGGCCGTGAATCCGGTCGGGGGACACTGTTAGGCGGGCAGTTTGACTGGGGCGGTCGCCTCCTAAAGAGTAACGGAGGCGCTCAAAGGTTGGCTCAGCACGGACGGAAATCGTGCAGTGAGTGTAAACGTAGAAGCCAGCCTAACTGCGAGACCGACGGGTCGAGCAGTAACGAAAGTTGGAGTTAGTGATCCGGTGGTATGTGAGTGGAAATGCCATCGCTCAACGGATAAAAGCTACCCTGGGGATAACAGGCTGATCTCCCCCAAGCGTCCACAGCGACGGGGAGGTTTGGCACCTCGATGTCGGCTCGTCACATCCTGGGGCTGAATTCGGTCCCAAGGGTTCGGCTGTTCGCCGATTAAAGTGGCACGCGAGCTGGGTTCAGAACGTCGTGAGACAGTTCGGTCCCTATCTGTTGCGGGCGGAAGAGATTTGAAGGGAGCTGTCCTTAGTACGAGAGGACCGGGATGGACGTACCTCTGGTGCACCAGTTGTCCTGCCAAGGGCATAGCTGGGTAGCTAAGTACGGACGAGATAAACGCTGAAAGCATCTAAGCGTGAAACTCCCCCTAAGATGAGATCTCTCACCTCGAAAGAGGGTAAGGGCCCAGGAAGACTACCTGGTAGATAGGCCGGAGGTGGAAGTGCAGTAATGTATGGAGCTGACCGGTACTAATAGCCCGAGGGCTTGACCTACGAGAAAGCAGGCGAGCCTGAAAGCAGCGTCACATTGTTCGGTTTTGAGGGTGCAGGGAAGCATGCTCAAGGGATTTGCACCTTTAGCTCAGTTGGTAGAGCAACTGACTCTTAATCAGTGGGTCCCCGGTTCGAGTCCGTGAAGGTGCACCATGGCCCGTTGGTCAAGTGGTTAAGACAGCGGCCTCTCACGCCGTTAACATCGGTTCGAATCCGGTACGGGTCACCAGACTTTTCAAGGGCGAAAGTTCTTGACAAGGGAAGCGAAATACAATATAATACAGTTTGTTCTCCGGCAAGACCGGATGACATAGAGTTGGTGCTGATTAGGGCGAGGGTCCACCCGTTCCCATTCCGAACACGGCAGTTAAGCTCGTTCCTGCTGACAATACTTGGCTGGCGACGGCCCGGGAAGATAGGTAGCGCCAACACTGAGAGGCCACATCGTTTGATGTGGCCTTTTTTCGTCGCATGGGAGGCATCGTTTTGCAATATCATCAAGTGGTCAAAGGAAGATTTCTACGGCGGCCCAACCGTTTTATCGCTCATGTGGAGACAGAAGACGGGCTGCAGATCTGCCATGTAAAAAACACCGGACGCTGCCGGGAGTTGCTGGTGCCGGGAGCAGCGGTCTATCTGGAAAAGGCCGCAAATTCTGCGAGAAAGACAGCGTATGACCTTATCGCCGTGGAGAAAGGGGCCTTGCTGATCAATATGGATGCGCAGGCCCCAAATCGTGTTTTTCAGGAGTGGGCCGCCCAAGGACATTTCCTGCCAGATCTAAAGTCCATTCAACCG